>NZ_DCYD01000019.1:0-789270 GCF_002331005.1 Achromobacter sp. UBA2119
GAGTTTTCACACAGCCTCGGCCAGAAGCAGACATTGCCATTCGTGCTCGAAAGCGATCGTTCGATCCCCTACTAAAGCGGATAGTTACACGAGCAGAAGATGGTAAGACCGCCCGCCTAAATATTCGTTAGGTCTTTCACCAATGGGGAACCTTCAGTGTTAGAAGAGAGCAAAATTAGAGACGTGGATGACGCCGTGTGGTCAAGCCGTGACTGGCGTGGCAAAGGCAGTTCCTGTCTATCAGGGCGTGTGCAGCCCGCTTCACAGGAAGTTCGTAAGCACTTCAGACCGTAGCGAAGACCGTCCATGTTGCGTTGGCTCCTGTCAGCCCTCTGGTATGGGACTACGGCGAAGCCATTTCGCAACGACGCCCGCGACTGTGGAAGCACGCTCGACCATGACCATGTGCCGCTCACCCTTTATCAGGTGCAACGTTGCGTCAGGTATTCGACCGGCCGACCGCGCCATCGCGCCCACACCGAAAAACTGGTCATCCTCCCCACCGATTACCAAGGTTTTTGCCTGAACGCACGAAAGCCAATCAGCGCGCTCGAGGGGAAGTTCCAACAGAGCGTTCAGGTATCGAACAATCGTCTGGGGGTTTCCCATTCCGTGCGCTAAGCGCCTCCGACTAAGAGATAGCGCGATGATTAACAATGCATTGCGCCATGGACGCCGAAAGATCGTGGTGAAGCTCTTCATCAGACCGACGTAATTTCCGGCCAACACGTTTGATAGCTGCTCGCGGATCAAATCTTTGCCGGGTTCGCTAAGCTCATGAGCGCTTGAAATGAGAACGAGCCGCTTTACGATCGCAGGGTTATACGACGCGATGCGCGTTGCCACGATGCCTCCAAAAGAGATACCGACTAGCGTGGTAGGCCCATAACGTCTGCCGATGAGCTTCGTTAGCCGGTCCGCGAGTGCGGGCAAAGCCGCGTTTCGTTCTGCTTCTGGATATCCTAATAACGCGAATGAAGCGTTCGGTGGCAGGACTCGTGCAATTCGCCGAAGGTCGCGATGCAAGCGGCGTGGAGTCTGACGCCGCATGAACCCTTGACCACCGTTGATTACGACAAATTCGGGTGGCATATCGCCGACGTGGGCGCAAGGAACTCCGTCTTCTGCGAAGGTGTGGATTTTGCGGCTGGCTGCAAACGGCCTAACGCCGCGCCGACCGACTATTGAGTCAATGAACATGTCGTCATGTACCAGGTGTTCGATAGTTCCGGTCATCAGAGACCGACGCGACAGCCTTTTTAAGAAAGGTCAGTAACCGGGGATGGAGCCACGTGCCAACGCGCAGTTCCTCTTCAGACGACTCCGCATAACGCATGGCTCGAGAGGCCGCTTCGTCCAACGCGAGCTTGCCTCTCATGCCTATCCAGAGCTTGGCCGCACTCTGCACATCGGCGTTCGTGACTGCGCAACGAGCGTTTAAAAGCATCTCGAGTCTGTGAAGCAAACCGGGCCATTCCCGCATCACGCCGATGTACGAGCCGCGCAGATGTTTATATGCGGCCGGTGCCAGATGCTTCCGATAGAACGACAGCCGATGCTCACAGAAAGCACACAAGATGTACTCGGCCAGCTCCGGGCTGAAGCCAGTGTTGGCAAGGTTGCGCCCCTGCGCCGTGAGCAGACTGTCCACCCTCACGAACATTCCAGCATTCGACCGAGTATCCTTTTCTAGCTGCAATATCCAATTGCGTGCAGCCTGACGGGCGGTAATGGCGCGTGCGGACAATCCCTTCTCAAATAGGGCCCGGAGCACATCCAGCCGCACCTGCCAAGCCGCTGCGAACCTCCCGTTACTCCCAAGTAAAGGCAAATTTCGATCATCATCACTGAGATGTCGGCGATAAATGGCCATGGCCTCCAATGTGTGGAGGCAAGCCGCCTCGGACGGCTCTCCGTCCTCAGCGAGGGCGCGCTGCAATCTTTCCAGCTCCAGACGGAGCTTTTTCTGACGCAATATTTCGGCGTCGACACGGGCGAGCTGTGCAGACAGGACCGCAGGAGTGGATAGCATTCCGCCCTCAAGGATCTGGCGGATCTCATCTAAAGGAATGCCCAGTTCCCGCAGCCCCACAATTTTGTTGAGTCTTCGGACGTCCTCCGCGTCGTATAGCCGATAACCCACGTCGGAACGAACAGATGGCTTCAACAGTCCAAGGCTGTCGTAGTGGTGCAAGGTGCGCACCGAGAGTCCTGTCCGCTTAGAAAGATCGCCGACCTTTAGCCGCACGGGTATGCCTCCTCATGAAAAGACTGCCTGAATAAGCGCTAGCCAACCGTGGCCCGATACAGGCGCAAGCCACCGCCAACCGTTTGAAGGCCATCGCGCCGCCTCCAGAAGTACCGGGTGTTGATGGCATCAGCGTCCAGGCATTCGACGTCACCGAAGCCGTCGGAAAACAGCGTCTTCGTTAAGTCCACTGGGTCAAAATCACTTAGCCATGGCTCACCAACAGCGGCGAATGACCGAGCGGCCATGTCATCCATCCATTGTTCTATCGGCGGAAGGGACTCGCGTGGAACACGCGCATCGAACACAATCTCACTTTGGGACGGATAAAGAGAAACCTGCCGGATTAAGGCTAGAGCAACGTGGGTCTCCAGATAGGGGAGCACGCCCAGGCAGCTGAAGAACGTGGGCAGCGCTGCGTCAATTCCCTGGTTGTGAAGGAGCTCGCACAGACTCACCTCAGAAAGGTCCGCCGGCACAAAGGCGACGTCAGGCGGAACTGTGACGCCACTCTCTTCGAGGCGCTTCAATTTCCATCGTTGTGATTCCGCCCGATCTAACTCAACGCACTTGACGCCCGCAGGCATTCGAAGGGACAAAGTGTCCAGGCCCGCCCCAAGGATCACAACCTGACGCACACCGGCACCTATGGCCAGAGCAACTCTATCTTCGACGAGCCTGCTGCGCGCAACTATGGCGGCACGCATGGTACGTAGCATGGGTGCGTTGTATACGTAGGGGTCCGCGATCGTCTTCCGTGCCAACTCGCTGCCCAGCACATCGAACGCGTGCTTATCGTGCAGGATGGTAGGCTCATCAAGGAGCTGGTGAGTCGCTCGAGCCAAGGCCATCGTGAGCGCAGACCAGCGGCGCGGGTCACTGTCGAGAACGTTATTTTGCTTCATCATTCAACTCCGGTTGGATTGACCATAACGAAGGATCAACCCTGCCGTAGCGTGAGGGTCAAGTCGAAACGTGATTGCCGAGGTATCCGAGAACGAAGCTGGAAAGCACGGTTTGATGCCGACAGACGTCGACCACCTGCGGGCCACTATCTGCCAATCGCGGCGCATAAGTAGTCTGCTCTTCATTAACTCTCGACTGTTTTATGGCTTCTCCTCGCCCCGTTCGGGGCGCTGAGAAGCAACCTTACCTCTAGTTTTGACCTGTACGGAAATTCCGGGGGCAGGTCATTGTCCATGGGCCGAGCGCCTCGAGCCGCGAGCCGAGTGGTCGCAGCGAGGCGGGTCGTCATCGGCCAGTCGACAAGGACGGCTCTCGGCCAGGAGCAGTCGTTCGATGGAGCAGGTTCGAATGACCGCTCCCAATCTAGCGGTAGGCCAAAGTTCAGGCACACATCTTCGCGCCGATGACGCTGAAAGCGTATGTCGAAGCAGCAACGCTAGACGTCGTCATCAACAAGAATAAATATTGGACGCCGCGCTCTGAGAGAGGGTGCTCAACTATTTCCTGAACCGCGACATCACGTAGCCAATTGGCACAGGCTTGAATTGCCGGTTCTTCACCTTACGACGTTGCTCGGAAATTGGCCGAAGCACGTGTCTCATTGCGCGCGCGGCAGGATGCCGCTGACACGCGCTTTGTGGCCGGACTGCCGGCTCAAAAGGTGTTCGCTGGCGGAACACAGGCGCGCTATTTTTGGAAGGGGTATTACCCCCGTTTCGAGCAGGGGCGACATACCGACTTTGGGCGTGACAAAATGGACCGCGTTCCGGCCGATAAGCGTGGGGAGTTCTTGACCGTGATCCTGACGGCCATGAGAATCGCGAGCGACGTGCAAGACAGGTGAGTAATAAGCTTGCTGCAAACACGGCCCGTTTTAGGCGACGGGCGTATGGAAAGCGAACAGGCTAGTCTGCCTGTTCAAGCCTTACTCAATACCGGAAAAAAAGGCGCACTGCCCCGGAAACCCAGGTCGTGCGTCACATGCCTTCAAGCATCCCGCCTTTCCCCCTGGAAACTTGGCCGCAACCGACATACCAAACCCATAAGTCGGCGTAGTCACATCAAACCGGCTCTCGCAAACCTTCTTCGCGCTATAAGCAAACGTCATCGCCTCGCGCCGCCCGTTGACCGCGAACGACACCTGGAAGCTGTTCATACTGCTCCACCCTGCCCTAGGCAAAACCACGAACCGGTATTGCGTAGCATCCAGGCGCTCACCAAAGATCTTCAATTGCGCGGACGTGGTCCGCGTCGTAGGCGATGGATACGGCAAGGCCAGCAACGTCCGCGGATCCCCTACCACGCCCAAGTCGAAACCCACGCCCTTCTGATAGAACGGAACCTCGATACTGGGATAGCCGGAATATTCCACTCGCTTTACCGTCGACCCGTACTCCAGCGTCCGAGGCTCGTAGTCCGGCGCCCGTGCGAACGCCACGTCCAGCGTCATCATCACGTCCGCCGGATTGGCGTCTTCGGTGCGGACATGTTTTTCATACACGTCGGCGTTGCTTGCGCAGCCGGCAAGTGCCGCCGTGCACACGAGCGCCAGCCACCGCAACCCACTTACCGCGGAAATCGGCGTCATCTCATTGGTCCTTGCGCGGTTGAACGGGCAGCGCGACGGAATGCAACCCCTGCCCAACAAATTGCCAGCCGCCCTTCCCTTCTTGCCATCGAAAATTCCGGTTGATCCATTCCGCCTTCAGGTTGTCGTAGAGCCGCCGCTGGTCGATATGCTTACCTTCGTCGAGCGCCTTGCGCGCACGTGCGGCGCTTTGGTCCCACGCCGTTTTGAAAGCATCGCGCTGCATTGCCTTGGTGAATGGGACGCTGGCGTACGGCCCTTCGTCCGCCACGCTAAGGCGGATCTCGTTGTCGAGCAGCACGGCGCCATGGCGATTGTCTGGCGAGACCGACACCAGTACCGGGGTCGACTGCAGGCGCTCCTTGGGTTGCAGATGTTCAAACCACAGCACCTTTCCCGTCGACGTCACGAGCGCCCGCGAACCGGCGGTGAACAGCAGCAGGTCCTGACGACCGGGCTGCGCCAGACCCATGTCCGGGTCGCGCACATCGACGGAGGGACTCAGCACTCGCGCGAGCGGCGTGTCGTTCTGCACTGCGATAAGGATGGTGCCCACGCCCATGAAATCGTTCGAGACCGCCAGGAGGATCGGCTGGCCGCCTTGGGTTGGACCCAGCGCCCTGACGTGCGCGAACTTGTACGCGTTCAGAGGCCGGTATGGCTTGCCGCGGAATGTGAGCTGGTGGAGGGTCGAAGCCGGCTCGCCTACCAATTCAAAGTCGCCGCCTAGCGGCGCCAAGCTGTTCGAGGAGGAGTCAGTGACCGTTGCTGGCCTTGCCTGCGCGTAGGCCACTATCGGCAGCGTCATGAATAGCGACAGCCCTAGCGCGACGGTCGTGCATATCCGCGCAAGGCGGGGATCCGGTGGAACTGTTTTCGTAGGAGGCAGCAAAACGGCATCGGCGGCGGCGCCGCACATGAGAGTGATGCGGGCATTCTAGGTCAAATGCACTATCCGCAGCAGGATCGCCGCCCAATGCCCCCCGCGTCACCTTCCACCCAATCCTATATGACCAGGTGTCCGAATCGGCTGGACGCGCTGCGGTACGCCAAACCCATTTCGGAACAGGCAACGCCAGGCGATTTACCTTTTGGCGATCTCGCGCACATATCAACGCCTGGGCGACATATCAGCGCTTGCGCAACACATCGGCGCTTGCGCAACACATCGGCGCTTGCGCAACACATCATCGCCCGCACAACATATCAGCGCCCGCGCGACACACCATCCCCCGCGCGCTGCAGAAACTCCACGCCCAACTCCTTCAAATCAACCACCCCCAACAGCCCCATATTGCGCCGCACTTCTTCGGTGATAAGTGCGATCGCGTGCGCCACGCCGCGTTGGCCGGCCACCGTCGCGGCATAGTTGAACGGACGGCCGACGAACACGCAGCGCGCGCCCAGGGCCATCGCCTTCAATACGTCCGTGCCTCGACGCACGCCGCTGTCCAGCATCACTTCCATGGGACCCGCGGCATCCAGGATGGCGGGCAAGGCGTGCAGGGGCGACACACTGCCGTCCAGTTGGCGCCCGCCGTGGTTGGAGACGATGATCGCGTCCATGCCCGTCGCGCGCGCGGCGCGCGCATCGTCCGGATGAAGAATTCCCTTCAGCACCATGAGCCCTTTCCAGCGACGGCGGATGGCCGATACATGCTGCCAGTTCAGGTGACCTCGGTCGGAAAAGTCCCGCAGCACGCTGGACGACATGATGGGCGCGCCGCGTGTGGCGTAGTTGTTCTCGAAGTGCGGCATGCCGTGGCGCGCGAGCGTTCGCAGGAACGTGCCGAACAGCCATCGCGGGTGCGTCACCCCCTCCCAGGCGAGGCCGAGGCTGGGCCGTAGCGGCGTGGAGAAGCCTGCCCGCACATTGTTCTCGCGGTTGGCGGCGACGGGCGTATCTACCGTTAGCACCAGCGTGTTGACGCCGGCGGCTGCCACGCGGTCGATCAGCGCGGCGATCTGCGCATCGTCGCCGGGAAGATACGCCTGAAACCAGGTGTCCGGCGCCGCTTCCATCACGGTCTCCAGGCGGATGAGCGACGAGCCGCTCATGATGCAGGGCACGCCGGCCTCGGCTGCCGCGCGCGCCAGGACGACATCGCCGCGGTAGCTGGAGATCGCCGAAATGCCCATCGGGGCAATGCCCACGGGCGCCGCATAGTCGCGGCCGAGCACCGTACACCGTGTGCTGCGCGCGGACACGTCCACCAGCACCTTCGGCCGGAAAGCAAATTCCGCAAACGCCTCGCGATTGGCGCGTTCCGATTGGCCGTCTTCGACAGCGCCCGACACATAAGCGTAGATGGGTGCGGGCAGAAGCGCTTTGGCTGCGGGTTCGAAGTCGTGCAGGCTGAGCATGCGGCGCAGGGGATCGGACATGTCTGGCTCCTCCGGCGGCCACTGCGGGGAGTGGCCGTCTATTGTTTTTTCGATATCGCGGGGACTATAGGCGCGCCCCCCGTTTGAATAAAGTGACTTTATCGAACGCGTTTCATACACTTTTGTTCACTCTCGATGTTGACCAGTCTACCCAATGACGCTAAAGCAACTTGAAGCCTTCTACTGGGCCGCCACGTGCAAGAATTTTGCGATCGCCGCGAATCGTCTCAATATTTCGGTTTCGTCATTGTCCAAGCGCATTGGCGAACTGGAATCATCGATCGGCGCTGAGCTCTTCAGCCGCAGCGCGCGCAGCGCGACGTTGACAGCGCTGGGCGAACAACTGGTCCCGCATGCCAAGGATCTGCTGCGCAACGCCGACCAGTTCATGCAGCAGGCCAGCAACAACCTCAGCTACTCGGGCCGCTGCCGGTTTGGCGCGGGCGAACTGACGTCGCTGACCTGGATGGCCAAGCTGATCGAAGTCATCCAGCAGGCCCACCCCAACCTGCTCGTCGAGCCATTTGTGGGCGTCGGCGAATTGGTCGAGCGCGGTCTGGAGGAAGGAGAACTGGACTTCGCCGTGATCGCCGGCCCTTCGTCCCGCCCCGCCATCGCGTCCCGCGTTATCGGCAGCGCGCAATTCGAATGGGTCGCTGCGCCAAGCGCCGTGACGAATCCCGCCGCGGTCACCCCGGCCGACCTGCCAGGCCTGACGCTGATCACGCTCCCGCAAAGCTCGGGCGCCATCCGCATTCTCGATGACTGGCTCACCGAGCAGCGCGTGTCGCCCGGCCGCAACCAGTGTTGCAACGGCTGGGGCGGCATTGCCGCCATGTTGCAGCAAGGCCTGGGCGTGGGCTTCCTGCCATCAGCGTGGGCCGGCATCCTGATCGAAAGGGGCCACTTGCGACCCCTGCCGGCATTTCCGCCGTTGCGCCCCCTCACCTACACCTTCCAATGGCGCCGTGACGATACCCGGCCGATGCTTGAAACCCTGCGCGCGCATGCCGAGGCGTGCCTGGATTTCCACGCGCCCACCGGCATGATCTGACCGCGAAGCACGCTGACCCCGCTTGCCACCGTTTCTAAAAAGCGTTGTTTCCGCAGTCAAATTATTCGCTTTATCTCCGGAATATGCGGGCGTAGAGTCGCCACAAACACCCACTCTGGAGACGAGGCGACATGCCGGATTTTGGATTTACCCTGGACGACTGCCCGCCCGGTCCCAGCCGCGAGACGCTCGCGGCTTACCAAGACCTGGCGGTGGCAAACATCAGCGATGCGATGAGCCGCAGCACGGGCACGTCGTCCTTGCGACCCATTCACCGGACGCGCCGGATCCTCGGCCGCGCCTTCACGGTGCGCACCCGGCTTGGCGACAACCTGATGGTGCACAAGGCCATTGATACCGCGCAGCCCGGCGATGTCATCGTGGTTGACGCGGGCGGCGACATGACCAACGCCATCATTGGCGAAATCATGGTGGGTTGGGCTGCCAAGCGCGGCTTGGGCGGCTTTGTCATCGACGGCGCCATCCGCGACAGCGAAACCATCGGCGAGGGCGATTTTCCCGTCTATGCCCGCGGCGTCGCGCATCGTGGTCCTTACAAGGACGGCCCTGGCGCCATCAACGTGCCCGTCACCGTAGATGGCATGGTCGTGATGCCCGGCGACCTGCTGGTGGGTGACGCCGACGGATTGCTGGCCATCCGGCCTGACGAGGCCCCGGCCATCGCAGAACGCGTTCGCGCCATCGCCCAAGCCGAGGCGCAAGTCCTGAAGGACATCGAGCGCGGCACGCTGGATCGCAGCTGGGTCGACGCGGCCCTGAAGTCGCGAGGCGTGCTGTGACGACCGCTACGCCCCGCCACCCGGCACGCCTTTGCAGGCTGGATCTCTGGCTCAATCCGGTGTTCGACGAGATCATCGGCGCCACGCCCGGGATCACGTTGTCGGTGCTTCCTGCGACCGGCGACGACGCCCGCACGCTGGCCGGCCTGAAGACCGCCCACGCCTACCATGTGTCCGCGGCCAAGGATGAGCTGCCGCGCCAGTGGTTCGTCAACGCCGAGTTGATCGCGCAATGCCCGGATCTGGTGTGCGTGTCGTCGGGCGGCGCGGGTTACGACACCATCGACGTGGCGGCCTGCACCGCGGCCGGCATCGCGGTCGTGAATCAGGCCGGCGGCAACGCGGAATCCGTGGCCGAACACACGTATGCGCTGCTGCTGGCCGTGCAACGGCGAATTGTCGAATCGCACAACCGCCTGCGCCGGGACACGGGCTTTTCCCGCGAAGATCTGATGGGCCATGAAATCCACGGCAGCGTCATCGGCCTGGTAGGCATTGGCACGATCGGCACCAGCGTCGCCCGTATCGCGCAAGGCTTCGGCCTGCGCGTCATCGCCCACGATCCGTTGCTGGACGCCGCGACCATCCGCAGCCGTGGCGCCGAACCCGTCGGGCTGGATGAGTTGCTGTCGCAATCGGACATCGTGTCGTTGCACTGCCCGCTAGACGCATCCACGCGAGGGTTGATCGGCGCGAAAGCCTTTGCGGCGATGAAACCGGGCGCGGTGTTCGTTTCGACGGCGCGCGGCGGCATCCACGACGAGGACGCATTGCACGACGCGCTGCGTAGTGGGCATCTGCGTGGCGCGGGGCTGGACGTTTGGGAACAGGAGCCGCCCGATCGTTCTGCCCCGCTGCTGGCTCTGGACAACGTGGTCGCCACCTTCCACACCGCGGGCGTCACGCACGAGGCGCGCCGCAGCGTCGCCCGCTCATCGGCGACGCAGCTTGCCGCGATGCTGCGCGGCGATCGGCCGCCGCAACTCGTGAATCCGGAGGTGTGGCCGCTGGCCGCCAAACGTATCGCCACGCTGACATAACAACGCGGCACACGCGCGGGTCCAGATACAAAGGCCGGCGCGGTAACCGCCAGAACCCCTGAGGAGACAACCATGCAACAACAAAACAAGCGCCGCACGCTGCGCACTCTGGCCACCCTGCTCGCGAGCGCCGCAATGTTCTCGGGCGCCGTGCAGGCCGCCGGCTATCCGGACCGACCGATCAACCTGATCGTGTCATACGGGCCGGGTGGCGGCACCGATCTGGTGGCCCGGATGATGGCCCCCTACCTGCAGAAGCACCTGGGCGGTGACGCGCGCATCGTCGTGCTGAACCGGCCGGGCGCGGGCGGTGCAATCGGCTTTGCGGAACTGGCGCGCGCGCAGCCGGACGGCTACACCATCGGCTTCATCAACACGCCAAACCTGTTGACGATTCCCATCGAACGCAAGACCGCCTTCACCTGGCAGAGTTTTGACCTGCTGGGCAATCTGATCGATGATCCCGGCGCCTTCACGGTCCTGAACGACAACCCGGTCAAGAACCTTGCGGAATTGTCCGCCTACGCGAAGAAGAATCCGGGCAAGGTTACCGTCGGCACCACGGGCACGGGGTCGGACGACCACCTGGCCATGCTCCGGTTCGAGCGGGCGTCGGGCACGAAGCTCAGCCACATCCCGTACAAGGGCGCAGGCGAGGTGCGCGGTGCGCTGGCAAGCGGCGAGATCACGATCGGCGCCATCAACGTGGGCGAGGCGCTTCAATACCAGAAAGGCGGCACGCCGCTGCGCTTCCTGGGCCAGATGGGCAACACGCGCTCGGCCGCGCTGCCGGACGTGCCCACGTTCAAGGAACAGGGCTTCGATTTTGAACTGGCTTCGCTGCGCGGGCTGGCCGCGCCCAAGGGGTTGCCGGACGACGTGCGCACGAAGCTGGTCACGGCGGTCAAGCGTACGGTGGACGATCCGGAATTCCAGGCCAAGGCCCGGGAGATGTTCGCGCCGCTGCGTTACTTGCCGCCCGCTGAATATGCGAAAGAGCTGAAGGCGGGCGAAGCGCAGTTCCAGCAGCTTTGGAAAGAAGCGCCCTGGCTCGACAAGTAGAGATGTGTGCCCGGGGCGGCGGCCGATGGCTCGGCCCCGCGGCCATCGGCGTCAACGCATCGCCGCCAGCATCAGATCCAGATTCTGCACCGCCGCGCCCGAGGCGCCTTTGCCCAGGTTGTCGAACACGGCCGTCAGCAGCACCTGGCCGTGCTGCGCATTGCCGTAGACGCCCAGGCGAAGATCGTTCGTGCCGTTCAGCGCCTCGGGATTCAGGTTCGTGTGCGCGGCGGCCTCGTCGCGCGGCACGACCTGCACGTGCTTCGCGCCGGCGTAGTGCTGTTGCAGGCATTCGTGCATTTTTTCGGCATCCACACCAGCAGGCAGCAGGCGCAGGTGCAGCGGAATCGTCAGGACGATGCCCTGGCGGAAAGCGCCATAAGACGGCACGAAAACGGGACGCTGCGTGAGGCCGGCGTGCCGTTCGATCTCGGGGGTGTGCTTGTGCCCCAAGCCCAGACCGTAGACCTGAAACGCGGGACCGCGCGGGCCATCCGCGCCTTCATAGGCATCTACACTGGCCCGACCGCCACCCGAGTAGCCGGACACCGCGTTGATGACCGCCGGATAGTCGGCGGGCACAAGGCCGGCCTGGACCAGCGGCCGCAGCAGCGCAATGGCGCCGGTGGGGTAGCAACCCGGGTTGCTGACCCGCAGCGCGTGGGCGATGCGCTCGGCCTGGCCATCGCTCATTTCCGGAAACCCGTACACCCAGCCCGCATCCGTGCGATGCGCGGAACTGGCGTCGATGATCCGCACCTTGGGATTGACGACGGACGCGGCTGCCTGGCGCGCGGGATCGTCGGGCAGGCAGAGGATTGCGATGTCGCTGGAATTGATCGCATCAGCGCGGCGCTGCGGGTTCTTGCGGTCGGACTCGGGCAGCGTCAGCAGTTGCAAATCGCTGCGGCCGTTGAGCCGTTCGTGGATCTGCAGACCGGTCGTGCCCTGGTCGCCGTCGATGAAAACAAGTGGTTGGGTCATGATGCTGTCCGGGTGGTTCGGCGTTGCCTGATTCGTTCAGGAATGGACCTTATCTTCGACCTGCGGGCGAGATAAGAAAAGTCGAATATCATGATCGTTTGGTTCAGGATTTCTGAACTGAGCCGATATCGGATTTGACCCTGAATCCGCAACCGAAGCCGACACCCAGCCCCGGAAACTCTCATGCGCGAAATCAGCCTGGACCGTCTGCGCACCCTGGTCGCCATTGCCGACCTCGGCTCGTTCGCCGACGCCGCGCGCGCCCTGCATCTGGCGCCGCCCACGGTCAGCCTGCACGTATCGGACCTCGAATCCCGCGTCGGCGCCCCGCTCCTCACCCGGAAACGCGGCCAGGTCCGGCCGACGTCAATCGGAGAAACCTTGCTGGAACGTGCGCGCCGCTTGCTCGCGGAGGCAGACCAGGCGCTGGATGACGTGCAGCGGCAAGTGCAAGGGCTGGCGGGCCGCGTGCGGCTTGGGGCGTCAACCGGGGCCATCGCCCACCTGCTGCCGCAGGCGCTGGAAACATTGGGACGCGATCACCCCGGCATCGACGTGCAAGTCGCGGTGCTGACGTCGCAGGAAACCTTGTTGCGGTTGGCCGAAGGCACGCTGGATGTGGGACTGGTCGCGTTGCCCCAGCCGCCCATCGACGGTCTGGTGCTGCGTCCGTGGCGCCGCGACCCGGTGATGGCCTTTCTACCTGCGGCCTGGAAAGCGCCAGCGCGCCTCACGCCCGCGTGGCTGGCCGAACGGCCGCTGATTCTGAATGACGCCAGCACGCGACTGTCGCGCCTGACCGGAGAATGGTTCGCGGCCGCTGGACTCAACCCTCGCGCGCGCATTCAGTTGAACTACAACGACGCCATCAAGAGTTTGGTGGCTGCAGGTTATGGCGCGACGCTACTGCCGCATGAGGCCACCGCGCCGCAACCCGATCCCCGCGTCATCATGCGGCCGGTGCGGCCCGCGTTGTGGCGTCCACTGGGCATCGCGCATCGTGCCGGGCAAGTGGAAGCCGCCACGCAACACGTGCTGGACGTGCTGTGGGAACTGCGCGCGTCGGGCGGCAAAGGCGCTGCGGCGACTTAGTCAAACTGGCTTCTGTGCCCGGCGAAAGAACGCCGCCCGCTGGCTTTCCTCGCGCAACCGCCGCGCGCGGGACCGGAACAGATCCTTTCGTCCAACGATGCCCAGGAGGCGGCCGCTATCGCGATCAAGGATAGGCACGCGCCCCGCCCCGGACAACGCCATCCGGTCGGCGATCTGACTGGCCAATTCATCGGCGTGCCCATACACCAGTTCGCGCCCATCGAGCGCCTGCGCCAGCGTCCGTTCGTCCGGCGCACCTTGCAGCGCCCAAGCCAGGGTGTCGGCACGCGTCACTTCGCCCACCACGACGCCCTGCCCGTCCACCACCGGATAACTCGTATGCACCGGCTGCGCGGTCGTGAAATGCGCGACGGCCTGCGCCACCGTCATCGTGTCGGGCAACGTCTGCACCGGCGTGGTCATGACGTCGGCCACGCGCAGCAGATCGAACGGATCCACGCGGTATTCGCGGCTGATATGGTGGCCGCGACGCGCGATCTTCTCGGTCAGAATCGACCGCTTGAGCAACAGCACCGTCACGCCATACGCAAACACGCAGGCTGCCAGCACCGGCAGCAGCGCGTGCATGTTGCCGGTCAGTTCGACAGCAAACAGCGTGGCGGTCAGCGGCGCGCGCATCGTGCCGCCCATCATCGCCGCCATGCCCACCAGCGCCCAAAAGCCGGGATCTGCCTGCGGCAGCACGGGCGACGCCAGCGCACCGATCGCGCCGCCGAAGATAAGCAGCGGCGCCAGTACGCCGCCGGACGTGCCCGAGCCCAGCGCGATCGACCAGATGGCGACCTTGACCACCAGCAGCACCAGCACGGCCTGAAAAGCCAGATCGCCCGCGAGCATGTGCCGGATGTTGTCATAGCCCACACCAAGCGCGGCGGGCTCGATCAACCCGCCAATGCCGATCGCCAGCCCGCCGATGGCCGGCCACCACATCCAATGGATCGGCAGCTTCTCGAACAGGTCTTCGGCTGCGTACACCAACGAGGTCAGCACGCCTGACCCCAAGCCCGCCAACACACCCACGGCGGCGCAGGCCACCAGGTGCCACGGCGTGAAGGCCTGCGCGCCGGCATACGAAAAGATCGGGCCGGGCTCCATGATGAAGGCGCGCGTTGCGGCCGCCACCAGCGCCGCCACGGCCACGGGCAGGAAGCTGCGGGGCTTCCATTCGAAGAGCAGCAGCTCGACCGCCAGCAGCACGGCGGCGAGCGGCGTGCCGAAGATCGCGGTCATGCCGGCGGCCGCACCCGCAACAAGCAGCGTCTTGCGTTCGCCGTCGTCCAGGTGAATGGTCTGCGCGAGCAGTGAGCCGATCGCGCCGCCGGTCATGATGATCGGCCCTTCGGCGCCAAACGGGCCGCCGGTGCCGATGGACACCGCCGACGACACGGGTTTAAGGACCGCCACCTTCGGCTGGATGCGGCTCTTGCCGATCAGGATGGCTTCCATGGCTTCGGGGATGCCGTGACCACGGATCTTCTCGGAACCGTAGCGCGCCATCAGGCCGATGATGAGGCAGCCGATGACCGGAATGAACACGGAACCGAGTCCGAGCCGCCCCGTCGTGATGGGCAGGTCGGCAAACGAAAACAGGCCGTGATAGGCCAGATTGGTGCACAGTGCGATGAGGCGAAGAAGGAGCCAGGCGGCGGCGACGCTGGCCAGTCCGACCGGTATGGCAAGGCTCATCAAAAGGACGACGCGACGGTCGGTGGTGAAGTCGCCAAGCCGCAGTCCGGGCTTGGCGGAAGAGGAAATGGGGGGCATGGTCAAGGAAGGGTTGGAAGTATTCGCACGGAGTTTGCGAAAAGTCATATATATCGTAGCACGACATATATTAGAATCGCCGGGTGAACGCCTCCCCGACACCCACTCGCTTGTCTCCCGCCGACTACGAACTGCTCGCGGATTTCCGCTATGCGCTGCGAAAATTCGCGGCGTTCAGCGAAAGCGCGGCCGCGGGCCTGGACCTGATGCCGCAGCAGCATCAGGCGCTTCTCGCCATCAAGGGCACGCGCAAGACCGCGCCCGGACGGCGCGGACTGTATGTCGGCGAAATCGCCGACCGTCTGCTGATACGACCGCACACCGCCGCCGAACTGGTAGGCCGTCTGGCGCGGCTGGATCTCGTCAGCCGCGAAGCCGACCCCGAAGACGGACGCCGCGTCGAGGTCGTGCTGACTGCCAAGGCCGAGCGCATGCTCGAAGATCTGTCCGCCTCTCACCTGGAAGAACTGCACGCCATGCGCCCGCTTTTGACGCGGCTGCTGACACGCATGGGCGCCGAGACCGGCGAGGACTGATCCACCGGTTTTTCACCCTCGACTGCGTCTGCGCGGCATAAGCTCATGCCGCCCGGAAATAAGCGGCGTGATAAATTGTCGCCCCGCGACATATCAATGCGTCGCGAGGAGAGATTGTCTTGGGTGTTGCATTCAAGCGCTGGCTGGGGTCGTTCGCGCCAGCGCCCGTGGGCGTCAACGGACGCGAGAAACTTTACGGCGCGGTAGGCGCCCTGCTCGGCCTGTTCTGCACCGAGTGGGTGGGACGTCACGCGTTGGGCGCCGACAATCCGTGGTTCATCGCCCCAATGGGCGCGTCGGCCGTGCTGCTGTTTGCAGCACCTGCCAGCCCGCTTGCCCAGCCCTGGTCGCTGATGGCCGGAAACCTGGTGTCTGCCCTGATTGGCGTCTTCTGCGCCCAATTCATTCCTGTCCCAGGTATCGCCGCGGCCGTGGCCGTGGCGCTTGCCATTGGCGCCATGTTTTCGCTGCGCTGCCTGCACCCGCCCAGCGGCGCCGTCGCGCTGACCGCCGTGCTGGGGGGACCCGCGGTCGCCAAGCTGGGCTACGCCTTCGCCCTGTGGCCCGTTGCGCTGAACTCCGTCATCCTGCTGTGCATTGCCGTGGTCTTCAACGGCGCGCTGAAACGCAACTATCCCCGCCGCCACGCGGAACCGGCTGCCGGCCACAACACGCGCGATCCGATTCCCAGTGCACGATTGGGCTTTTCGCGAACCGACCTGGACGAAGCGCTGAGCCAGCGCGGCGAGCTGCTGGACATCAGCAAGGAAGACCTGGAAGAGATCGTGCTGGCTGCGGAGTTGCGCGCCAGCGTCCGCCGTTTTGGCGACGTGCGTTGCGCCGACATCATGTCGCGCGATGTGGTGACCGTGATGGAAAAGGATCCGCTGGACTACGCGGTCCGCCTCTTCGACAAGCACCGCGTGCAGGCCCTGCCCGTGCTGGATTCAGCGGGCCGCTACGCCGGCATGATCGCTCAGGGCGATGTGCTGGCGAGAAAGAGCCGACTGACCCCGGTCCCCACGGATGCCGAATCGGCGCCCGACCTGCTGGTGGCCGACTGCATGCGCAGCGAAGTGCCATTCGCCACACCCGGTTTGCCCGTGATCGAGCTGGCCCGTCCGATGTCGGACAGCCTGCATTGCGTGCCGGTGCTGGACGAATCGCGCCATCTGCAGGGCCTGGTGACGCAATCGGACCTGGTGGCCGCGTTGTATCAGATCGCGGTGTCCGCGAACTCGCAGCCCGCGGGCGGCGCCGGCCCGCACAAGCTGGCCGCCTGACCCTCCGTAGCCCTACGGATTCCGGTGCGCATTTGCCGCAAGGCATAATTGCCGGCGTGAATCCCCTATCGCGCACGCGCGCCTTCATCTGCTGGCTGGTCCTGTTCTTTCTGGGCGCAATCTGGATCGCGCGGCAGGAGTACGTGGACCAGTATGAGCGCTTCTTCCAGAGCACCAGCATCGCCCAGCGCATGCTGAGCCAGAAGACGGTGCAGCATGAAGCCGTCCTGGCTACGCTGGCCGCGTTGTCGCATCCGCCCGCTCCCGAACGTCTCTTCCCCAGCCTGCAGCCCGCCATGCCGCAGTTGCTGGGGCTTGGCCATCTGCCGGGCGGCGTCTGGGCGGGCAGCCTGCCCGCGCCGGCTGGCCTGCAACAAGCAGTCGAGCGCGCGCGGCAACTGGGCCGCCCCGTGACGATTGCCGTGGACGACGCGCGCTACTGGCTGGTGTCCCCTTCCGGGTGGAGCCTGCTGATCGACGCGCGGCAGCTCGTGCCGGCCGCCGACTTCCCTCCGGGCCTGGGCAACCTGACCCTGACGGTGGATCGCACCCCGCTACCGCTGCTGGACAAGCAACCCAACGAGGCGCTGCCCGGCTGGACGCTGGCGCTACAAAAGCCGCTGGGCGCGGCCAGCCAGCCGTTTCAGATGCATAGCACCCGCACGTTGACGCCCGGATTCTGGCCGTGGACCGCCTGGCTGGCCTGGGCCGTGGCCAGCAGCTTGCTGGTGGCCGGCGCCGCCGCCTGGCATCGCTCGCGCGCAGAAGCGCGCCGGCAGCAGGAACAGGTGCGTCTGGCGGCCATGGCGCGCCTGAGCACGCTGGGCGAAATGGCCGCCGGCATCGCGCACGAGCTCAACCAGCCGCTGACCGCCATCCTGGCGCAAACCTGCGCCGCCGCACGCCTGCTGGATGACGGGGACGAGCGCCCGGTCGTGCGCCACGCGCTGCTTGCCAGTGCCGAACAAGCCAAGCGCGCCGCCGACATCATCAGCCGCATGCGCGCGCTGGTGCAGCCCAGTTCGCCCGCGCGGCGCGAAGCCATCGACCCCGACGCGCTGGTGGCCTCGCTGCGGTTTCTGCGCGAGCCGGAGCTTGCAAGGCAGGGCATCCGCCTGACCTGGACCAACGCCAGTCCCGGCGCGCGGCCGCTTGGCGATCGCGTGGCCCTTGAACAGATCCTGCACAACCTGGTGCAGAACGCGGCGGATGCGCTGGACGGCGCCTCGGGTACGCGCCAGATCGCATTGGAAGGCCGCGCAGCCGACGGCAGCTATCAATTCAGCGTCAGCGACACCGGCCCGGGCATTGCCGCGGACGCGATGCCGCGCCTTTTCGCACCGTTCTTCACGACCCGCGATCAGGGCATGGGCCTGGGCTTGGCGCTGTGCGATACGCTGGCCGGTTCGATGGACGGCCGCATCGCCGCGCGCAACCTCAGCCCCGCTGGCGCCTGTTTTACCGTCAGCCTGCCGCAGGCCGGAGCCGCCGCATGAATTCCAACGATCATTCCCCGCTGGTCTACCTGGTGGACGACGACGACGCAGTCCGCGACGGACTTGGGCTGCTGCTGCGCAGCGTCGGCCTGCGCAGCGCAGGCTTTGCGGACCCGATGGCGTTTCTTGGCGCGCTAGCGCAGCCGGTGATCGGCTGCGTGGTGCTGGACATCCGCATGCCCGGCATCAGCGGACTGGACGTGCTTGCGCAGCTTGCTGAACGGTCCGACCTGCCCGTGGTCATGCTGACCGGCCATGCCAACGTAGACCTGTGCCGCCGCGCGTTCAAGGGCGGCGCCATGGAGTTCCTGCAAAAGCCGGTCGACGACGACGTCTTCCTCGATGCGGTCCAGGCGGCCGTGCGCACGCACATCGCCAGCCGAGAACGCCTCGCCGTCACGCAGGCGGCGGCGGACCGCCTGGCACGGCTGTCGGGACGCGAGCACGAGGTGCTGGAGCGCATCGTGCGCGGCATGAGCAACAAGGAGATTGCGCGCGAGTTCGATCTGTCGCCGCGCACGGTCGAAACCTATCGCGCCAACGTCTTCGCCAAGCTGGAAGCCGAGTCGCTGGCGCAACTGATCCGCCAGTACGCGACGCTGCTCGATTGAAGCGCCGCCTCCGTAACGCTACGGAGGCGCGCGCGTAGTCGGGCGTATACCGCGCCCGCGGCCTTTTGGCCACACTGTCTGCTCCTACCGCAACACCCCCGAAAAGGATGCAGACCATGAAGAAACTGTCGCTTGCCGCCCTGCTCTCCACGCTGGCTTTCGCCGGCGCCGCCAACGCTGCCGTGCTGAGCGAAAACAACCTGTCGATGGCCGACGCGCAGAAGCTGGCGACCGCCACCGTCGCCGCCTGCCAGGCCAAGGGCTACAACGTCAGCGCCTCGGTCGTGGACCGCGCCGGCCTGCTCAAGGCCTTTGCCCGCGCCGACAATGCCGGCCCGCACACCATTGAAGCCAGCCGCGCCAAAGCCTTCACCGCGGTCTCGGCCAAGACGCCCACGCTGACCATGATGGAAAACGCGCAGAAGAACCCTGGCGCGGCCAACCTGACCGACATTCCGGGCTTCCTGCTGCTGGGCGGCGGCGTGCCGGTCAAGGCCGGCAACAGCGTGATCGGCGCCATCGGCGTGGCCGGCGCACCGGGCGGCAACCTGGACGCGCAATGCGCCGACGCGGTGCTGGAAGAGAACGCCGCGCTGTTCAAGTAAGCACCGGCACGGCTGCGGGCGATCTTGCGACCCCGCAGCCCGTTCAGTCCTGCCGTTCCCGCGCCACCGCGCGCGACAGTGCCAGATGCTTGTTCAGCAGCATCGCATCCGCCGCTGCAGGGTCGCGGCGCTGCAGGCGCTCGCTCTCCGAAGGTTCCAGCTCCGCGGCACGCACCAGCGACAGCAGGTCGCGCGTGCGGGTTTCAATCACGGGGGTCAAGGTGTCTTCGATCAGCTCGCCCTTCACGTACGACTGCACCCGCGTCGACAGATTGCGGGTATGCGTGAAAGTGGCTTCGGCCAGCGCGCCCAGCTCGTACTGGATGCCGGTCTGGCTGGTGACCTCGTCATTGATCTGGATGAACTTGTAGTTCTGCGAGTCCTTGTCTTTGGACAGATCAAGCGTCTGCTGCGGTGTCAGTGCCAAATGGTAGCTGGCGGTCAGATTGGCGCGCTGTTCCTGCTTGACGCCCAGGTCGAACAAGGGCCGGCCGCTCGTGCTGCTGTTTTGCGAGACCTGATAGGTGAACTGGTCGACTTCGCTGGTCTTGTACGGATTGCTCGCGTCCATGGTCTGCGAGATCGAGGCCGAGAAGTCCGCCACGCCCGACAGCAGGCTTCGGTACGTGTAGCCGGCCGCCACGATGCGCGGCGACTGGCTGGACGGGGCGGCGCCGGCTTCGTAGCTCTGGTGCAGTTCGGCGAATGCGTCCTTGAACACCGCCATCAGGGCCTCGTTGCCCTTGCCGCGGCTGCGGGCCGCGTCGAACTGCTGCAGATAATCGCTGACGGCCGCAGCGCGCTGCTGCGCATTGCCAAAGAGCGCGGTCTTGCTTACGTCGACGTCGACCTTCACCACGCCATCGGCGTTCTTGATGGTCAGCGACCGCTGCTTGCTGTCCGCGGAAAAATCGATGGATTGCGAGACGACGCCATCCGTCGTGGTAGTGGCCTGCAGCGATACCGACGACAGCACCGCGGAATCAAACTTGGCCAGGCTGGACCACGCCATGCGCGGCGGCACCGACGCCAGGCCATCCACCGCGTCCTGAAATGCCTTGGATAGCGGTCTGGAACCGATCTAGCAGCGCAGAAGCCACGCCTTCCAGACGCCCCGCTAGCGTGCGCGCGGAAATCGTGTCGGCGATGACGGAGGACACCTTGTCCGCCGCGTCGCGCTCCCAGACCACGCCCGCGGCCGCCGGCTGCGAGGTGTAGGTCAGCGCGGGGGACGTGCCTTGGCCAAGCGTGACCGTCGTCGATGCAGGCACGGCCGCGATATCGGCCTTGTCGCCCACACGGGTCACGCCAGTGGCGGGCGGCGCCAGACGATCGTGGTCACGGGGCCGATGGAGGCAACGGATGTCATGGCGTCTCTTCCTCTGGAAAGCCGGAGGCAAGTTTGCCACCCGGCCGGGGTTCCTTTGAGAAATGTAACGGCAGCAAAACGCCAGGCTCAAGTCCCAGGGCAACGCGGCGACCGAACGATGCCGGTCCCTACCCCTTCACGCATGGACCGGGGCGGTACGCGCCGCCTGGGTCAGCGCGTCAATCAGGCTGTCCGCATCACGCGGGCCGTCGTACCGCACGCCATTGATGAAAAGCGTGGGCGTACCGTTCACGCCGCTGCGCACGCCACCGCTGAAGTCCACTTCAATCTTGGAATCGAATGCCCCGCCAAAGGCGCGATGCAGCACCTGCGGCGACAAGCCGATCTCCTCGCCATAGGCGAACAGATCGCTCTCCTTCAACGCGTTCTGGCGCTCATAAAGCATGTCGTGCGCCTGCCAGAACTTGCCCGCCTGCGCGGCCGCCTCGGCAAATTCCGCCGCCGCGACCGCGTCCGGATGCAATTCCGAAATGGGAAAGTTGCGAAAGACGAAGCGTAGCCGGTCGCCCAGCGCACGCTGCACCGCCTTCAACACGGGATAGGCCTCGCCGCAATACGGACATTCGTAATCGCCATACTCCACCAGCGTCACAGGCGCGCTGTCTGGCCCTTCGGCGTGGTCTTGCGCATTCACGGGAATGAGAAGGCGGCTCATGATTGAACTCCTTGCAAAGCGGGGGCAAGCTTGTCCAGCGCGTCCAGGATGCCGTCAGCGCCCGGGTTGATGCCCAGCGGCGACACATAGCTCCACCGGATGACGCCCTCGGCGTCGATGACGAACAGCGCACGATCAGCGATGCCCTCCTGTTCGCGATAGACGCCGTAGCGCCGGGCAACCTCGCCCTTGGGCTCGAAATCGGCCAGCAGCGGGAAATGCAGCTTGCGGTCCGCGGCGAACGCGGCGTGGCACCAGACCCCGTCCACCGAAATGCCGACCAACTGCGCGCCGGCCTTGTGGAATTCAGGAAGGATCTGGTTGTACAGCGCCATCTGGTCGCCACAGACGGGGCTCCAATCCGCGGGATAGAACGCCAGGATCAGCGGCCGGCCGCGCAATTCTTCCAGCGCAACCGTCTGGTCCGGCGTGGCCGGCAAGGCGAAGGACGGAGCGGTCGTGCCGGCAGGCAGGACGGCCGCGGGATAGTCGTATGACATGAAACGTCTCCTGGACGCGCCGCACGCGGCGCCAAGGTCAGGACTGCATGTGGCCGGGTCGGATCAGCGTGCGGCGCGGGTCGATTCGTAGAGGAACCAGGTGCGGCGCTCGGCCTCGTCGATCCAGTTTTCGATCAGGCTGGTCGAAGCGACGTCGTTGTGTTCCTCGCACACGGCGTGCGTGGCGCGCAGGAAGCCCGTCAGACGGCGGTTGTCGTCGGCCAGCTCGGCCAGCATGTCTTCGGGCGTCACGTAGTCGGCGTCGTTGTCGGCCAGGCGCTGCAGGCGCTGGATGTGGCCGATCGAACGCAGCGTCGTGCCGCCTACCTTACGGGCGCGTTCCGCAATGACATCCGTCGTGGCGTAGATCTCGTCGCCCTGCTCATCCAGCATCAGGTGGTAGTCGCGAAAGTGCGGACCCGACATGTGCCAGTGAAAGTTCTTGGTCTTCAGATACAGCGCGAACATGTCGGCCAGCAGGCCCGTGAGGGCGGCGGCGATATCGACCCTGGCCTCGGCGCCCAGGTCGGTGGGGGTGCGCAGGGGAGCGGTCATGCGGCTTTGAAGCGAAAGATCGTTCATGGAATTTCTCCGGGTTGGCTTCAGGGGTTGGCTTCACGAATCGGGTATCGATTCCCGATGGAAACCAGAATAGCCACGGCGCCCCGCCAGCAAAATCGGCTCATCGTTTTCTCGGGTCATACCAAGGTTTACCCAGGAAATACGCGTGTCTTCTTCCAAAGATGGCGGATAATGTGCGGGTCTCATTGCGTGCCCCCGGTTTCCTGCCCGACGCGCGCGCCCTTACCCAGAGGTGGATCTTGCTCACGTCGACACTCGGCCGCGCACCTGGCCAGCCGCCGCAGCAGTCGCGTCCCGGCGCCCCGGAGACCGCGGGCCCGCATCGCATGCAATTTCTGTTTCGCGCGGCCGCCCTGCTGCTGGCGCTGGTCATTGCCGTGGTGGACACGTTCACCGACTTCGACGGCGCCGTGGCCGTGCTCTATGTCGTGGTGGTGCTGCTTGCGGCGCGCACATTCCGGCGCCTGGACATCATCGTGGCGGGCACTGGCGGCATCGTGCTCACCATCGCGGCCTATCTGAATTCCCACGGTCTGAACCATGTGGGTTCGCCCACGGCCCGGGCGCTGGTCAGCCTGGCCGCCATCGGCATTGCGGCACTGCTGGCGCTTCAGAACCAGAGCGCCACCCGCAGGCTCGCCGCGCAGGCGCGCCTGCTCAATCTGTCGCACGACATGATCTTCGTGCGCGACCACCAAGGCGTGATCAACTTCTGGAACCGCACCGCCGAAGACGCCTATGGCTGGCCCGCCAGCATGGCGCTGGGCCGCGTTGCCGATGACCTGCTGCATACCCGCTACCCCGACCGCCGCGAGGCCATTGAGGCCGAACTTCTGTCTACCGGCCGCTGGGACGGTACGTTGGAACAGAAAACCCAGGCCGGCGCCACGCTGGTGCTGGAAAGCCGCTGGGTGCTTCAACGGGATCATCAGGGCCGGGTCACCGGCGTCATGGAAACGCATCGCGACGTCACCGACCGCAAGGCCGCCTACACCGCGCTGGTCAGCAGCGAAAGACGCTACCGCCGCATGTTCGACGCCAGCCGCATCGGTGTCATCCAGGAAGACTGGCGCGCCGTGCGCACCGAGCTGACCGCCCTGGGTCTGATGGATGGCCCCGCCCTCACCGCCCACCTCGCCCAGCATCCAGAATTCATTGGCCAGATGCGCAAGCTGACCGACGTGGATGACATGAATCGCGCGTTCCTGGCCATGGTGGGCCGGCCGGCCGCCCCAAGCGCGCCCTACTCCGTCGACGACATCCTGTGCGAAGACGACCGCATGTTTGCGCGGTCCCTGACGGCGTTTGCCCAGGGCGACGCCTTCCACGAAGGCGAGACCGAGGTGGTGCACGCGGACGGCTCGCGGGTGCCGGTGCTGTTCACCATCACCTTCCCGCCGGCCGACGACGTGGACGGTTCCGTGCTGGTCTTTGTCGTGGACATCACCGAGCGCAGGCAGGCGCAGGACGCGCTGCTGCTGGCGCAGACCGAACTCGCGCACGCGGCGCGTGTCGCCACGCTGGGCGAACTGACGGCGTCGATCGCGCACGAAGTCAACCAGCCCTTGATGGCGGTCGTCACCAGCGGCGACGCGGGCATGCGCTGGCTGCGCCGTCCCCAGCCCGATCTGCATGAGGTCGAGCTGGCAATGGAACGCATCATTTCCGAAGGCCGGCGCGCCAGCGAGATCGTCAAACGCATTCGCGCGTTCCTCAGCAAGGCGCCGGTGCAACAGGCCCCGCTGGATATCGGCGCCGTCATCGACGAAGCCACCCGCCTGGTCGCGCACGAACTCACGCGCGAGCGCGTGGCGCTGCAGGTGGACATCGAGCCGGGCCTGCCGCTCATCATGGGCGACCGGATCCAGCTTCAGCAGGTGCTGGTCAACCTGATGGTCAACGCCAGCCAGGCCATGTCCGGCCAGACGCAGGCCCGCCAGTTGTCCGTCAGCGCCCGGCGCCACGACGACGGTCTGGTCGCCGTTTCCGTGGGCGATACCGGTCCGGGCATCGCGTCGGACGACCTGGAACGCCTGTTCGATCCCTTCTTCACCACCAAACCGCAAGGCATGGGCATGGGCCTGCCGATCTGCCGCACCACGGCGCAAGCCCATGGCGGCAGCCTTACCGTCGAAAACAAGCCTGGCGCGGGTGCGGCCTTCACGCTGACGCTCGCCACCACGCAGGGGAACCCTTCCACATGAACCACCTCTCCGCCACCGGGGCCGCGCCCGCCGCTCCGCAATCCCAGGTGATCGTCGTTGACGACGAGGCCAGCGTGCGCGCCTCGCTGGACAGCCTGTTCCGCTCGATCGGCCTGCGCACCACCCTGTGCGCGTCGCCCGCCGAACTGCTGCAGACTCAGATTCCCGACGCGCCCGGCTGCATCGTGCTGGACGTGCGGCTGCCGGGCATCAGCGGCCTGGACTTCCAGGACCAGCTCATCCGCCAAGGCATCGACCTGCCAATCGTGTTCATCACCGGCCACGGCGACATTCCCATGACCGTGCGCGCCATGAAGGCCGGCGCGGTCGACTTCCTGTCCAAGCCATTCCGCGAACAGGACATGCTGGATGCGGTTTCGGCCGCCATCGAGCGCGACACCCAGCGGCGCTCCCGCGATGCAGCCATGGACGGCCTGCGCGCCCGCTACGAGACCCTGACCCCGCGCGAGCGGGAGGTCATGGCGCACGTGGTGTCGGGCTTGATGAACAAGCAAGTGGCGGGCTTGATCGGCCTGAGCGAGATCACCGTCAAGATCCACCGCGGCCACGTCATGCGCAAGATGGGGGTCCGATCGCTCGCCGATCTGGTCCGCCATGCCGAGGCGCTGGGCGTTTCCGCGTCCTGACCCGGGGATGGGACAAACCTCTGTATGATTTTCGCGGCAGGCGCAAAGGTTCATAACGGAATATGCCGGGCATCGGATGCGCATCGTGATCCGACCGGCCCGAAGGATTTTCTTACATGAACCACACACCCACTATCGCGGTTGTCGACGACGACGAGGGGGTCAGGATCGCGCTGTGCAGCCTGCTTCGCTCGCTTGGTTACGAGGTGCGCGCCTATGGCTCGGGCCCCGAGTTCCTGAACGACCCGCGAGGCAGCGACCCGGACTGCATGATCACCGATGTCCAGATGTCGCCCATGACGGGCGATCAGCTGCAGGCCGAGCTCATCGCGTCGGGGCGCCGCTTTCCCCTGATCTTCATGACGGCCTTCCCCACCGAGGCGGCGCGGCAACGGCTGCTGGCGTTGGGCGCCTGTGCCTACCTGGACAAGCCGGTGGACGGCGAAGCCATGGCGCAGTGCGTGGCCGACGCGCTGCAAGGCGCGCAGCCCGAGTAAAGGCGGGAGGTGGCAGATTGGACACATCCGCCGCCAAACCCCGCCTATACCTTTGTATGACGCGTCAAGCCCAGCGTAGGATTTCCCGGTGACGCATAAGGCCCTAGTCTATCCCTGCGGTCCAACTACCCCCCCGGAGAACCAGACATGAGCACGATCACTACCCCCGACGGCGTTGAAATCTTCTACAAGGACTGGGGCCCGAAGACGGCCCAGCCCATCATGTTCCACCACGGCTGGCCGCTGTCCAGCGATGACTGGGACGCCCAGATGCTGTTCTTCCTCGCCCAGGGCTATCGCGTCATTGCGCACGACCGCCGTGGCCACGGACGCTCGACCCAGGTCAGCGACGGCCACGACATGGACCACTACGCCGCGGATGCCGCCGCCGTGGTTCAACATCTGGACCTGCGCAACGCCGTGCACATCGGCCACTCGACGGGCGGCGGCGAAGTCGCCCGCTACGTCGCCCGCCATGGCGAGCCGCAGGGCCGCGTCGCCAAGGCCGTGCTGGTCAGCGCCGTCCCGCCGCTGATGGTCAAGACTGAATCCAACCCGGGCGGCACGCCCATCGAAGTCTTCGACGGCTTCCGCAAGGCGCTGGCCGACAACCGCGCGCAGTTCTTCCTGGACGTGGCCGCGGGCCCGTTCTACGGCTTCAACCGCGACGGCGCCAAGGTCTCGCAGGGCGTGATCAACAACTGGTGGCGCCAGGGCATGATCGGCGGCGCCAAGGCGCACTACGAAGGCATCAAGGCCTTCTCCGAGACCGACCAGACCGAAGACCTGAAGGCCATCAGCGTGCCGACGCTGGTGATGCATGGCGACGACGACCAGATCGTGCCGATCGACGACGCCTCGCGCCTGTCGGTCAAGCTGCTCAAGAACGGCACGCTGAAGGTTTATCCGGGCTTTCCGCACGGCATGCTGACGACCCACGCGGACGTGATCAACGCCGACCTGCTGGCATTCATCAAGAGCTGATCCGGTAGTTGCGATATGAAAAAGGAAGGCACTGCGCCTTCCTTTTTTTTCGCCCCGATGACGGCGGCGTCAGCCGTCGCCCTTCAGCTCTCGCTCCACCACTTCCCGTGTCAGCGTGGGCACGAACATCTCCACAAAATGGAAGGCATAGCCGCGCAGCCATGCGCCGCGCCGGATCGCCAGCCGCGTCAGGTTGATCTCGAACAGATGCCGTGCATCGATGGCGCACAGCCGGCTGTCGCGTTCGGCGTCCCAGGCCACCGCGGCCACGATGCCGACGCCCAATTCCAGTTCCACGTATGTCTTGATCACATCCGCATCCATCGCGGTCATGACGATGTCGGGCGTGATGCCGGCGCGTGCAAAGGCTTCGTCGATATGCGCGCGGCCCGTATAGCCGCGTCCATACGTGATGATGGGATAGCGCGATAGCTGCGACAGCGTGACGCCGTCGTGCTGGCGCGCCAGCGGATGACCTCGCGGCACGATGACGCTGTGACTCCACCGGTAGCACGGCAGGTTCACCAGGCCTGGGTAGTCCGCCACGGCTTCGGTCGCCACGCCGATGTCGGCCTCGCCTTCGAGCAGCATCTCCGAGACCTGCCTGGGCGAGCCCTGGTGCAGATGCAGCACGACCTCGGGGTAGCGCTGGCGAAATTCCTTGATGACCGGCGGCAAGGCATAGCGCGCCTGCGAGTGCGTGGCCGCGATCGACAGCACGCCTGTCCGGCTGTCCGCATACTCCGCGCCCGCATGGCGGATGTTGTCTGCCGCCTGCAGGATCTGCTCCACCAGCGGCAAGATCAATTCGCCGGGCGGCGTAAGACCGATCAAACGTTTGCCCGAACGCACGAAGATGTCGACGCCCACCTCTTCTTCCAGTTCGCGGATCTGCCGGCTGACGCCAGGCTGGGAGGTGTGCAGGCTTTCTGAAACGTCGGTCAGGTTGAAGTCGCGGCGCACGGCTTCGCGCACGGATCGCAATTGCTGAAAGTTCATCGAGCGCGCCTCAGTCCAGGATGGCCAGCTGATTGCCGGAAGGATCCTTCACGTACATGACACGCGGCAGCGCATCCGGCAGCGAGCACACGGGATGATGACCCGCCAGGCGCAGGCGCGACAGGATGTCGTCGTAGGCGCTGGCCTTGATGCCCAGGTAGTCGGGTTTGACCGCGCGGCTCACTTCGTCCACCGGCGACAGCGACAACGTGGCGTCGCCCAAGGCGAATCGCAGGCGGTCGCCGTCGCCCGGCATCTCTTCCAAACCGATGATCCGACGGTAGAAGTCACGGACGGCCTGATGCCGTTGCGACAAGAATGGAAGCTGTACCGATTCGATCGAAAGTCGCGATGACATGCCCTGCCGCCTGCTATGGAACAGGGCTGATTCTAGGCCGCGCAAGTACAACCAGACAAAGAGGTTGTAATTGCTTGGACATTGCCAGAAGCCCTAAAGACGCCGGCTTATTTGCATATATGCGCCGATGGCTTGCGCGCTTTGGCGGTCCCCGCCGCGCGGCGGCTTCAACAAAACAAACGGGCCCGCAGGCCCGTTTGTTTTGATGCGGCATTGTGCTGCGCCAACATCAGTTCGGCTTTTCGCCTTCGCCGGCATAGCCGTCGATATACGGGCGGCCCGAGCAACGCACCATCGCCACGCAGGCCGGGCTGCCGGTCTTGGCGGTGCAGGCGGCGCGCGACTCATCGCGGGCCGTCTTCGGATCGGGATTGAGCGCGGTGAAGTTGGTGCCGCGGCCCTTGGCGCCCTTGGGCCATGCAAGACCGACGCAGCTGTCGGTGTATGTCAGCACCTTGCGGCAGCCCTTGCAGTCTTCCCAATCCAGCAGCTTGGACAGCGCATCGTTCTCGTTGGGATAACCGTCGGCATAAAGAAGTCCGCCTTCTTCGTTTTCGGCGATGGCGCCCCAGTATTCGCGCTGGTTCAGCTTGGCCGACAGCCGCTCCAGATCGGCGGGCGTGGCCTTAACGGGGGCCTGCATGTCGGCGGCGCTGTAACCCGGGCCCACGCACAGCGGCATGGTGGTCAGGCGGCATTTGCCGTCCGGACTGCCCGCGGTGCAACGCCGGATCGCCTTCTTGGCGGCCATCTCGGGCGACACGCTGTTGCCCGGGAACAGATCCTGGACGGAGTTGCGCGCGTACACCATGCAGCTGTCGGAGAACCAGCTCAAGACCTTGCATTCCTTGCCGCCGGCCTTGCGGCACTCGGCCAGCGCGGCGGCTTCGGCCGCCTTGCCGTCGGTTTCGGGCAGCACCCAGAAAATCCGGGAATGCTTGCCGTCCGTGGCGATGCCGCCGTAGAGCTTTTCGGCGGCGTGCGCCGTGGGCGATGCCAGCCCCGCCACCAGGGCCAGGGCCGCGAACGCGGCGCGGATCAGGAATTGAAAGCGAGCGGGCATGATCGTCGTGAAATCCAGTGGATTGGGCGGGGACGATCTTAGCGCAGCGTTCCCGGGGTCCGTCCCTCTATGGCGTTGCGCAACCGGCAGTATTAGGTAACAAATTTCACACTTCGGATTGCGAACTCCGGCCCCTTTTTTCGGTAAAAATGGCGCACTTTCCAGCGCGGGCCATCCTTGTCTCGGCCGCGCGAATTGCCGTAGCGTGCGCCAGCGATCAATGGCCCCGTCACGAACAGAAACAATCGGCGCCGTGTCCTCGCCTACCGAGGGACCTGCCACCCCGCAAGCCTGGACCACACACCATGAAGCCGACACCGCATTCCAACCGACACCGCAGTTCCTTCCTTCTGTTGACCGGCCTGCTCCTCACGCTGGGTCTGGCCGGCTGCGCGCCGATGCCCACCGGCGGCAGCTCCACGATGCCGTCGCTGAGCCAAGTGTTCAAATCGGGCCTGTCGTTTTCGCCCAGCGTGAACGTGGCAAAGAACATGGAAGGCCGCTCCATCGACGACGCCATTGCGGCGCTGGGCGAGCCGTCCAGGATCCGGCCAGTCGGCAACACGACGGAACTGGAATGGTCGGACTACCAGTCCGCCCCCTACACCGAGTGGGTGGTGGACAGCACCAGCCAGCAGGTCGTGGGCATGATCCCCGCCACCAACACCACGGCGGCCACGCCGGTATTCCAGAACAGCCTCACCGGCCACTACGCCAACCGCACGCGTGTGTATGAGTGCAAGGTGCTGATGCGCATGCAAAACAGCGTCATCACCGACACCAGCGTCGATGGCAATGTGTGCCCGGAATTCATCAGCGCCCTGCGCAAGTGGGCGGGCGAGGCCGAGGCGAAGAATTACGTCGTCAAGTAATTAGGGCGTGTGTTGACCCGCCTTCGCTAGAAAATGATTTTGATCCCGGCGTTGAGGTTGTAGTTGCTGGACTTGCGGCTGCCGATGCCCTGCTCGGTGCCGGCTTGAACATTCAGGAAAGTATTTCCGCCCAGGAGGCTGTCGTATCCCACCGTCAGACCCGCTCGCGGACCCGCAAGTTTGTTCTTGAAGGTGATGTCGCCCTGCGTGGCTGTGACATAGCGGCTTGACGAGTGGCCTGCGGTGGTCAGGAGGTTGACCGTCGCCCAAGCCGTACTGGCCTTGGCGGAATCGCCATCCCATGTCTTGGACAGGCGCAGGCCCAGTCGGCCCGTCAAGCTGTTCACGCCGGGAAACTCCACCGCGCTTGCGTCGTCCTGACCGCCCGAGAACTTGATCCGCTGATAGATCACCTGCGCCTGGGGCTCAAGCCGGAGGTTGCTGGCGTCGTCGCCGATGGCGAATGATTTTCCGGCCTCCGCGGAGATCAAGCCGCCCCACCCCGTGGTGGTCAACTGACCTGCGCCCGCCGCCGAGTTCGCCTTGACGTCGTAGCGGCTGACCTGCGTGACCAGGTCCAGATAGCTGCCCTTTCCATCCAGCAGCGTGTAGTAGCCGCCCAGACTATAAGCCGACTGCTCGCTACGCCCCGCGTCGACGGTTTCGTTGCTGAGGTCCAGATAATGGTCCACGTCGGTCTTCATGGTGCTGGCTGACGCAAAGACCCCCGCACTGCGCCGCGACAAGCCTTGGAAGCTTACATAGACGTCGGTTCCAAGCTGGACGCCCGCCAGCCTGGAGCGCGTCGCGACGTCTTGCGCGGCCAGTCCGGCGCTGCTGCCGTGATTACGCCCCAAGTCCGCCAGGCTGCGTGCCCACACGATGGGGTAAACCTTGCGGGCCAGGCTTTCCGTGGCCCCCATCCGGTCATTCAGCGTGCCGACGGTCAGTTCTCCGTGGCGCGCGGCCTGATTGCCCAGTTGGGAATACAGGGAAACCTCGGGCCGCGCTTCGCTGCGCACATACCAATTATGCGGAGCAACCTGTACGCCATTGACAACATTTGATCCGTGTTGCAACCGGTAGAGAAAAGCCCCTCTGCGGTTTGCCCCTGGCGTTTCCTCCCGTTGCACGAACGCGTTGTCGGTCGGGCCATTTGCCTGGACAACCATCACGCCGTCGCCGGTAAGCGCGTCCCCAACGGAGGATTCATCCATTTGCAGAACCAGATGTGTCGTTCCGACGGCGCCGCCGTTGAGCCGAATGAGATCGGTGAATCCGGTTTCCGTCGACTGCACATGCAGTTGGACGATACCGTCCTGGCCGTTCAGGTTGTCGGCGACCAGCACGCTGCCGCCGGATAGGCCATTGGCCGTGCCGGGCGGCATGAAGTTGATGCGGCCGGCAAGGTTGATCTCGCCAGCGAAGCTAATTATGGTCCCGTGACTGGTGGTCGCGTATACGGGGTTGTATGCGGGATTGTCCGGCCCGGTGAACATGTTCCAGCGGCTGGAGGCATCCACGTTCAATGTGTCCGGCACATGCATCCAGCCGTTCAACTCTGCATTGCGCAAGGTCAGCGTGTGTTGCGGCGGGAGCTTTGCCATGACGCCCGCCGCGCTTGACATCGAGCCCAGCGTCGTACCGTCAATGGCCAGTTCTCCCTGGTTCAGCAGTGTCAAGCCGGTGTAAGTCAGCGGCCCCGTCAGCGTCGTCAGGCCCGGGCCCGCTTTCACCACGTTCCCTGTGCCGGCGATCGCATTGCCGAACACGAAGTCATCCGCGCGGTTGAACGCCAGTGTGCCGTGGTTGATGAAGGCGCCGCTTCCGATGGCGCCGCTGGTGCCGCCCGCGCCGAGTTGCAACGTGCCGGCGTCAATCAGCGTGACGCCGTGGAAGTTTCCGTCTTCTGCGATGACCAGGGATCCGCCGCCCGTCTTGGCAAACTGGCTGCCGTCTCCGGTCAGCACCCCGTGCAGCACCGACTGCTGTCCGTCGCCGACGCCGATCGCGCCCGTGCTATTGACGACCACATCATGGTGGAGGGCCGCATTGTCCTGGAGTTGCAGCGTTCCGCCGTCCAGCGTCACGGCATCGAGGGTGCTGCCAAGACTGTCGCCGCTGGCGATGGCCAATGTGCCGCCCTTGATGCGCCAGGGCGTGCGTGCCTGCGTGGGCGCATTGGCCAACTGCCAGGTGCCTTCAGAGGTTTTCTCGAAAGCGGAGAAGCCCTGGTAGACGTCATTGGTGGCGCCAACGCCCCCCGAGGCGCCCAGCTTCGAGACGTCGAAGGCCATTGACGCGCCCGTGATGGGGTCGACGCCCGCCGCGCCGTCGAGCACGAGCGTGTTGTTGGTGGATCGGGTGGCATCCACCGTGCCTCGGATATCGCTGCCGCCTTGCAACCGCAGCACCGAATTGTGGGCCGTGTCGGCGTACAGGATTGCCACCGATTGCGCCGACCCCGTGCCCGGGACAATGCGGCCGGCGTTCGTGATCACGGTGTCGGCGCCCACGACGTGTATGCCATATCCGCCCAATGACGTGCCACCAGCGCCTGACCCATCGGGTCCGCCTTCGGCGCCACCGCCTCTGCCTCCCAAGCCGCCGGGTGCACCGCCGCCCCCGCCTCCGGCGCCGGTCCGTTCGAACCACGTGCTCCTGCCGTCCGTGCCATTCAGGTTGGTGGACGCGCCGGGCTGCCCGCCGGCCGCGCCGTTGACTGGAAGCTTGCCGCCGCCGGCCCCGGCCGCCCCCCCGCAACCGCTGTCGGCGCCGGTGCCGCTTCCGCAACCAAAGGGATTGACGCTGCCCCCAGCACCGCCGCCGCCGCCGCCAAAGGAATTGGCGCCCGCCGTGCCATCCAGCCCTGGCTGACCGCCGTTGCCGCCGTCGCCTGGCGGCATCGGCACTATTGGTCCTAATGGTGGTTGTTCTTGCCAGGGAATATCGCCGCCACCGCCGCCGCCGCCGCCCGCGCCGCCCACGCCATCGCCACCTCGCCCCCCGGCGGAAGAGCCCGCGTTGAACGCGCTGCCGCCACCGCCGCCGCCTCCGCCACCGGCCCCCCCTTGCAGCAGGTCGCGGTTGGTCAGCACGGCGCCTTCCGCCGCCAGCACGACGCCGTGCCCGCCCTGGCCGCCATTGCCCCCCGCTCCGCCGTATCCGCTCACCAAGCCCCCGCCCCCACCGCCGCCCCCGCCCCCGCCGCCCGCGCCGCCAATCACGCGTTCCGCGTTGACGAAAGGCGTGGTGTCCGTGATCACGACTGCCGCGTGCCCGTCGCCGCCATCGCCGCCACGCATGCCGGATGTGCCACCCAAGCCGGCGACACCGCTTTCGCCGATAATGTCCGCCAGCGCCGAAACCGGCGCCAGCAACGCCACGCTCGCGATGAAACACGTTGCACGGCGGTGTCTGAAAGCACCTGAACCGGCGTTCCCGCGATCAACGAATATGGATTTTTTTGTTTTTGCGTGACCGGTTTCCTTTGAAACCGCATGCACGCCGCTTTCCACAGAATCGCACCCGCAACGCATGTTCCCCCCCTGCTTGGTTGGCTGATAAATCCGCGTCGTCATCACGCCCAGCGAGTGGGCTGGGAGCGGCGCAGCCAATTTCAATTGGTCGCGCTCGACGCAGGACGTTTGCATTAGGGGTCAATGCTAGAAAATCCTTCCGAATAAACATTGAGCACAAATACTCTGACTGAATCAGATCTGTCTTTTATTCATGTTTTGACGAGATTTTGATTGCCGGGCACAGAGACGAATAATCTGCAATAGCGCGCGGTTTTTTGTGCCTGTTTGAGGCGCCGGGCGGCCGGTTCGGCGCTCAAGCGTGCGTTTCAGCCGTGGTGTCCGCACCGGGGCGCGAGCGCCGGAGCGCCCAAGCGCTGTCTGCTTCGCCGTGCGCCAGCCGTCGCTGCGTGACTCGCGCCATCCATGCGAACCCGAGCGCCATGGCCAGCGTAGTCGCGTCCACGCCCAACGTTGCTGCCGACGAGTGCGCCCACAAGCCGGTTGACGGCGCCACCACGCCCAACAGTGAAGTCAACGGAATTGCCAATGTGAACGCGGCCGCCAGCCATAGCAGATGCACCGCCGCCGCTGCACCGCCTCGCACGAACGACCAGACAATGGCCGCGAAGAATGCCGCGTAGTACACCGCTTTGAGCCACATGTCCAAGTCGGCGACGTGCCCATGCAAACCCTTGGCGGCGACCATCATGAGCGAAATGCCGCACACGCTGCCCAGGCACACGCCCACTGTCGCAGACGCCATCAACCGCGTGTCAAGCCGCTGCACCGGCACCGCGCCGGTTCGCCGGTCCGCGCGCTTGCGGCGGGACTCGATCCAGAGCAGGTTGCCGCTGTAGAACAGCCACGCGCCCGCCAGCCCCAGCAGGAAATACAACCACTGCACCGCCGCGCCGCCGAAGGACGCCATGTGCAATGCAAAGAAACTGCTGACCCACAGGTTGGCCGCATCCTGGCGACCCGGCAGGTAGTCGGTGTTGAGCACCTTGCCGCTGTACGGGTCCATCGCCACGAAGCCGCCGCGGGCGCGGGGCGACACCGCGGCCGGGTCCTTGCCCCAGATGCGGACGATGGCGCGTGGCGCGGTCACCTGCGTGTACTGCAGCGCAATGGGCTCGAACGATGGCGACAGCCTGCGCGCATGCTGCAGCAACTCTTGCGGCGTCAGCATGGCGGACGGATCGCGCGGCGCGGCGTCGGGCGTAGCGCCACCACCGCGCTGGAACACCGATTCCAGCTTGCCGCCGTACATCAGCCGGTCCTGAATGTCGTAGATGCCATCGTGAAACGCGAACACGACCGAGCTGAGCGCCATCACGATATGGAAAGGCAGCGAGATGATGCCCACCACGTTGTGGGCGTCCAGCCACATGCGTTTGCGGTTCTTGCCCACCCGCAGCGCGAAGAAGTCCTTGACCAGCGAAGGAAGCAGGACGATGACGCCGGACACCAGCGCAATCGCATACAGCGACGCGACGACGCCCATGAACCAGCGGTTGGGGTCGCTGTCCGCCGGCAAACCGACCACGCGATGCAGCACGTCGATGAAATTGCCCAGCCCGCTGGGCTTGGCCTCGCCGATCTGCACGGCCCCGGCCGCGTCCAGGCGGGCGACATAATGCCGCACGGATGATTCGTCATGGTCGTCGGCCTGCGGGTCGCGCACTTCCCATGCCATGCGTGCAGGCACGTTCTCGGTGGGCTGCAGATGAATGGTGAAGCCCTGGGCCACGTCGGGCCGCGCTGCCAGCGTCTTGGCGATCAGCTCGGGCGCGGTTTCAAGCGGCGCCATCGCCACGTCCGGCCGCGGCGAGGCCCAGCGCGCGATAGGTTCCTTGAAGAGGGTCAGCGCGCCCGCGTAGAACGCAATGAACAGCGCCATGCCGGTCAGAATGCCCGTCCAGGTATGGACCGATTTGTAGATGCGGATGTAGTCGGCTCGCATGATGGCGATCCCCCTGCTTATAACGCGCCGGCCGCGTACAGCCCGCCGTACAGCGCCAGGCAGATCCCGCCCAGCCAGCACCAGGCGCGCAAACCGCTGCCGGAGAAGTAGACGGTGGACGCGATGCCCAGCCACACGGGCGGCACCAGCCACATGGCAAGCTGCGAGCGCGTCGCAAGCGGTACGGCGGACGTCAAGGCGGCCAGCAGCGCGCTGGCGCCCAGGGCGATCGCAAACCCCAACAACGTGCCGGCCAGGGTCTTTGAGACCCAGTCACGGCGGATGGGCGCGGGCTTAGCGGGCGTCATCGCGCACTCCCCCGGGCATGCCTCTGCCGTACATCCGACGCAATACGCCCAGATGCGGAATCAGGCAGAAGAACAGCATCAGCGCCGTACAGAATACGAACACCGCGGTGACCACGGTGAATCCGTACAAGCATCCCCAGCCGCCCAACGCCAGCAGCGCGATGCCTGCCGTGCGGGCGGGCGCGGCGGGCCACGGAGCGCTTGCCCACTGCTGGTTGGGCGATGCGCGATAGATGCAGAAGCAGCCGATGCACACGGCAATCAGGCTGGCAAGGATGAGGACTGGCATGGTCACCCCGGAATGAATGATGTCTGGGTCCGCCGCACGCCCCGATCGCCGGAACGGAGGGCGCGGCGGACGCCATGCAGGCCGCCTGTCAGAAGGTGATGGCGGCGGACGCCATGACGCTGCGGGCGGGCCCCAACGTCGCAATGGGCGTGGTGTCGCTGAAGATGCCCGCGTAGTAATACTTGTTGAACACGTTGTTGACGTTCAGGCGCAGCACCACGTCGCGGCCATTGACCTTCGTCGCATAGCGCGCGCCCAGGTCGACCTGGCCCCAGCCGGGGATCTCGATGTTGTTGGCCGAATCCGCGTACTGGCGCGACGTCGCCTGGACGCGTCCGGTCAGCGTCAGGCCAGGCACCCACGGCGTATCCCATTCCACCCCGGTGTTGACCTGCCATCGCGGCGCGCCGACGGCAGTATTGCCGTTGTAGCGGCCATATGAAGTCTTGACCTGCGTGCCCAGTGTGTACGTGACGCCACCCAGCACGCGCACGCCCTGCGCGATCTCGCCAAACGTATTCCACTCGACGCCCCGCACGCGCTTTTCGCCACCGTCCGCATAGGTGGGCTGGGCGGTGGAGCCTTCGGTCACGAGCATCGGCTTGTCGATCTCGAAGAGCGCCAGCGTGTTGGTGAAGGTGCCGGCGTTCCACTTCACACCCAGCTCCTTCTGCTTGGTCTTGTAGGGGGCAAAGACTTCGCCAAAGTTGGTTGCGGTGGTGTCGGTGACGCTGTCGCCCTTGCTCAGGCCTTCCACGTAGTTCGCGTAGAACGACAGATCGGGCCCCCAACGGCTTGACGACGACGGCCACGGCTGGCGTCACGGCGTCTTCGTCGTAGCGCGCCGTGGTCTTGCCGGTCTTGTCGAAGTTGCTGGTCTTCACGCGCTGGTTGCGCACGCCACCGGTCACGCGCAGCTTGTCGTCCAGGAACGACATGGTGTCGACCAGCGCCAGGCTGGTCAGCGTGTTCTCGCTGGTTTTGGGCGGGCTGCCCGGCAGTGCCGGCATGACCGGCGTGATGGGGTTGTAGATGTTGGAGCGGAACACCGATGCCGGACCGGTGGCCGATCCGTCCTCGAGCTTGAGGTAGGACGCCTGCAGCACGAGTTCATGGCCCACGCTCCCCGTCTTGAAGCGCGTGCGCAAGCCGCCCTCGGCGGTAGTGGCGTCGGTGTAGGCGCGCTGGCCTACGATCTGTCCGGTGAAATCGCCGTTGGGTTGGATCTGCCGGGCATGCGTGCCGTTGATTAGGCCGGACTGGTCGCTGTCACGCCGGCCCACGCCCGCGAACGCCGAAACGTGCTCATTGAAGCGGTACTCGGCCTGACCCATGACGGCGTTGCTCTGGATGCTGCCGTAGGCGGTGCTGAACTGGTTGATGCGAGGATCGGGCGCCACCGGCACCACCGGGCTCGCAAACCAGAACATGGCCGGCGTGCCGCCCGTGAATGATTCCTGGCTGTGATAGGCGTCGATGGACGCCGTCAGCGCGCTGCCGCGGTAATCCAGGCCAGCCGACAGGAATTCGCGCTTTCTGGACTGGCCGTCCAGCGTGGTGGCGCCGTCGCTGAACGAACCGTTGACGCGCGCGCCCCATTCGTTGCGGGTCCCAAAGCGCCGGCCCGCGTCAATCGTGGTGCCCAGTTGCCCATCGGACAGCCAGCCCACGCCGAACGTGGCCGTGGGCGTGTCGGTCGCGCGCTTGGTGACCAGATTGACCGTTCCGCCCACCGCGCCGCTGGGCGCCATGCCGCTGAACAGCGCGTTGGGTCCCTTCAGCACTTCAACCCGCTCGACGAATTCCACGGGCGTGCGGCCCATTGGCGCCAGGCCGTACATGCCGTTGATGGCCACGTCGTTCTGGTTGACGTCGAAACCCCGGATGCGGAAGTTCTCGTAGGCGTGGCCGCTGGAGGTCGTGAAGCGCACGGACGGATCGTTCGCCATGACGTCGGCCAGCGTGCGCGCCTGCTGGTTCTTGATGAGTTCGGACGTATAGCTGGTGACGTTGAACGGCGTGTCCATGACGGACTGGTTTCCCATCAGACCGAGCCGCGCGCCTTCTGCGACCTGGCCCCCGGCATAGACCGGCGGCAGGTCCCCGTCGCCCAAGGCGCCCGCCGTCACGGTGACCGGCTGCAACGTAGTCGCCTGCTGCGCGTCCTGCGCGTACGCCGCGTGCAACGGCAACATCAGGGTGAGCGCCACGCCAGGGGCGATTCGCGCTACCCGCGAATCCATCAAAAACAATTTTTCCTCAGACACTTTCCACGCCCTCAAGTTCAATGCAAATGAGAATGATAGGCGCTTATCTTACGAAAAATATCGTTAACACGGCAGTGGTCAACCCGGCGCAGGCGAAGAATTTGCGCTGGCGCAAACGATTCGATGTGGACCTGTTTTAATTCCGCCACACGTCCTGCGCTCGCGCGGATGACGCTACGCAAGCGACTGCAGCTGATCCGCCATGAATTCGATGAACAGCCGCGCCCGCATGGGCGCGTGGCGGCCGAAAGCGTGCAGCACGGACACCGGCACGCGGGGCAATTGCGCCTCGGGCAGCACCTCGGTGAGCCGCCCGGCCGCAAGGTCCTCCGCGACTGCCAGCCGCAGGATCTGAATGATGCCCAGGCCGCCCAACGCGGCCGCGCGCAGCGCCGTGCCGTCGTCGGTGTCGAACACGCCCTCCGGGCGGACCACCTCCCCCGATGCGAACGTGATGGGAAAAGGGCTTCCGGCCAGCAGATATCGCACGTGCGCGTGGCGCGGCAGATCACCGATGCTGCGCGGAGTGCCACACCGCTTCAGATACGCAGGCGACGCCACCAGCGTCAGTGGCAGTTGCGCCAGTTGTCGCGCGTTCAGTTCCGAATCCGCGACACGGCCCGCGCGGATCGCAAGGTCGAATCCTTCGCGGATCAGGTCCACATGGCGGTCGGCAAGGCTCATTTCCAGCTTTAAGTCCGGGTGCGCGGGCAGGAAGCGGTTGACGATGGGCGTCATCAGCAAGCGCCCCAGGTCGCCGGGCGCTGTGATCCGCAGGCGCCCTTGCGCGGTCGCTGCCGGCTGCATGACCTCGCTGGCATCATCCAGCGCTCGCAGCAGCGGCGACACGCGCTCGTAGTAGGCCGCCCCCTCGGGTGTGAGCGACAGCACTCGCGTAGACCGCTGGAACAGCCGGATGCCGAAACGCCGCTCCAGCCGCGCGATGGCCTTGGACACGGCAGAAGGTGACGTGCCCAGGATCCGGCCGGCGCTGCTGAAGGAGCCGGCCTCGACGGCAGTGGCAAAGGCAACCAGCGCGGAAACGTCAGGCGGCATGTCCATTGATGACCTTGCGGAATAGGTGCTTGTACAAAGACCCCATATTTAACGCCTTTTGGAATAGATAAAGTGGGCTTTCCTTCATCTTTCTGGAAAAGCCATGACCCAACTACAGGGAAAAGTCGCCCTCATCACCGGGGGCAACAGCGGCATCGGGCTCGCTTCCGCCCTCGCCTTCGCCCACGCCGGCGCGCAGGTCGTCATCCTGGGCCGCCGGCAGGACGCGGTGGACGCAGCCGTGCGCGCCATCGGCCATGACGCGCTGGGTATCACGGGGGACGTGGCCGATCTGGACACGCACGAGCGCGTGGTCGCCGACGTCCGGCAACGCTTCGGCGGCCTGGACATCTACCTGGCCAACGCCGGCGTCGCCATTCTGGAGCCGTCGGCGCAGGTGTCCGTCGAACACTACGATCGTCAGTTCGCGACCAACACGCGCGGGGTGTTTTTTGGCGTGACCAAAGCCCTGCCCGTACTGAACGACGGCGCGTCCATCATCCTGGTCAGCTCGATTGCCAGCGCCAAGGTGCTGGAAGGCCATGCCGTCTATGCAGCAAGCAAGGCCGCCATCGAAGCCATGGCCCGCAGTTGGGCGCTGGAACTGAAGGCGCGGCGCATCCGCGTCAACGTCATCAGCCCCGGCCCGGTGGATACGCCCATCCTGGAAAAGCTGGGACTGCCCGCTGATCAGCGCGCGGGGCTGGACGACGCCATGGCCGCCGCCATTCCGCTGGGCCGGATGGGCCGCCCCGACGAACTGGCGCGCGCCGCGCTGTATCTGGCCAGTGACTAGAGCAGCTTTGTCACAGGCGCCAACCTGCGGCTGGACGGCGGGATGGCGCTGACGTAGGGCGCCGGCGCGCCGGGCGGGCTGTCAGCCGGCCGGGCCAATGCCCAACCTCAATGCCCAACCTCATTGCCCAACGTCAACGCCCAATGTCAGGGCGTAGTGTTCGGCGATATCGACCGCCTTGCGCGAACTGGCCGCCGGCGAGCCCTCCTGGGTCCACAGGAACGGATAGAACGAAAAGCACTGATCCGGGCCCAATGCCTTCACGTCGGCTTGCCATTCGGGCCAGCGCAACGCGGCATAGAAGTCCTCGATCCGTCCTGCCAGCATGGCTTGCAGGAAATCGGAGTAGCCCAGCTCCAGCGCCTCCCATTGCAGGTTGTCGGGCGCGCGGTAATAGAGCATGCCCGGATCATCGCCCAGCGCACCGCCGTTCAGCGCAAAGAAGCCGCCCGCTGCGTCGTCCGCCACAAGCAGGAAGCCATCCGCCCGCCCCGCGTTCCAGCCGGCCAGGTCGCGCGGTAGGCGCGGATGCCCGCTGCCCAGCACGCGAAGCCAGCCGCCATCAAGCAGCAGGCCGCCCGTGCCGTGCGCGATGGCTCCCATCAGGGACCGGGTCGTCACTTGCAACGCATACAGGACATCGTCGTTGCGTGGCGAAGGCGGCAGGATTTCACACTGAACAGCCGCACCGGCAATCCAATCATGGACGAGCGGCAAGGCCGGCTCGGTTTCGTTGATGAGTTCGTTCAAAGGTCGCATGGGGCGCGATGCTGACCGGTTCAGCCTGATCTGGCAAGCCAGCCGCAAGCGCCCAGGGGGCCCGCCAGACCGCCCACCAACAAGCGCTACAATCCGCGCCGGATTCCCGCCGAGCGTGCCCCGCGCCACCCGGCCCGCGCCCAAGCGCATGGCATTGCCCTCCCAAGCGAGGCGAACCATGACGCATTCCCCCAAACCCCATTGATCGTTTGTCCGGTCGCACCGGATGCTTTTGCTGTTCTGGAAATCGAGGATTTCATGTCTCGGCAGTTGTTGGGCCTGGTGCTCGGGCCCCTACTTGGCTTGTTCGTTGTCTGCATCGGCAACGCTTTCATCTCTTCCCTCACGACCCTGCAGTTGGACGCCGCCGGCGAATCGGCCACGGTGGTCGGCATCATTTCGTCGTCGTACTTCATCGGGCTGACCCTGGGCGCGATCTTCAATGACCGCCTGATCCTGCGCATCGGCCATATCCGCGCCTACAGCAGCTTTGCGTCGCTGATCGCCGTGACGGTGCTGCTGCAGGGCCTGATCTTCAATCGCGAGGCGTGGTTCGTGCTGCGCTTGATCAACGGATGGGCAAGCGTCGGCGTCTTTCTGGTGGTCGAGAGCTGGCTGCTACTGGCGGGCGATGCCAAGATGCGCGGCCGCCTGCTGGCGCTGTACATGATCGCGCTGTATGGCTCGGGCATGCTGGGCCAGCTGGAGCTGGGCGCGATCACGCGGCTGGGCGACATGGCGCCGTTCATGGTGGCGGGCCTGCTGGCGTCGCTGTCGGTGCTGCCGATGGTGATCATTCCGCGCGTATCTCCGCTGGTGGAACGTGTCGAGCCGCTGTTGCCGCAGCATCTGGCGCGCATGACGCCCACGGGCGTGATGGGTTGCTTTGGCTCGGGCGTGGCCATTGCCGCGGTCTACACGCTATTGCCGCTGTATCTGCAGCGCATCGGTCTGGACGTTGCCGAAGTCGGCAAGATGATGGGCGCGGTGATTCTGGGCGCCATGGTGCTGCAGTACCCGGTGGGACGCTGGTCGGATCTGCGAGACCGGCAGGTGGTGCTGATCGCGCTGGCCGTATTCTGCGCCGTGCTCAGCCTGCTGATCCTGATGCTGCCGCCGGGCTCGTCCTTCTTGATGCCGCTGCTGTTCCTGCTGGGCGGCGGCGTCTTTGCGATCTATCCGGTCGCCGTCAGCCACGCGGCCGACCGCGCGCCGGCCGACGCGCTGGTGCGCATGATTCAGGGGTTGCTGCTGATCAACTCGCTGGGATCGGCGCTGAGTCCGCTGGCGATCTCGCCCGTGATGGCGAAGTTTGGCGAAGCGGGTCTGTTCTGGTGCTTTGCGCTGTTGAACCTGGGGCTGGTCACCTTCTTCGTCTGGCGCCGCAACGAACGCCCGGCGCCCGCCCCCGTGGCGCCCTTCGCAGCCGCCGCGCAGATGTCGCCGGTGGGTGTGGAGCTGCGCGTGACCGAGGATCTGATCCAGGGCGCACTCGACCACGAAATGACCGAGGATTTGACCAATGCGGTACATGGCGCCGACGCCGCCGAGCCGGTGCTGAACACCGTGCCGGACGCGCCGCCGACGACCTGAGGGGCGGCATCAAGCGGCAGATTCCGCACGTTTTTGCGCCAGCACGGCGGGCCGGAACGCGCGCAAGCAGGGGAATCGTACCGGCGTGTATCCGTGATTTCTGCCGCACACACTGCGACTTGAAATCGGTGGTGCGCGGGCGCGGGCTCAGCGGGATGATGCAAGCACCTACTGAAAACGGTGCACATCATGGAACAAATCCCACCCCTTGAATCCCCCGCCGCGCTTGTGTTTGGCGGCTCCCGCGGCATCGGCGCCGCCATTGCCGCGAGGCTGGCGGAAGCCGGCTATGCGGTGGCGCTAACGTACGCCAGCCGCGCGGACAGCGCCAACGCGGTCGTCGCGTCCATCGAGGCCAGCGGCGGTCGCGCGCTGGCCATTGAAGCCGACAGCGCCGACCCGCAAGCCATCGCATGCGCAGTGGACACCGCCGTGCAACAGTTCGGGTCGCTGAGTGTCGCTGTCGTCAACGCCGGCATCTACCGCGCCAATCCGATCGGCGCAGTCCCGCTCGACGAGCTGGACCAGATGCTGGCAGTGAACGTGCGCGGCGTGTTTTTGGCCATCCAGGCGTCGGCCGCCAACATGCGCGACGGCGGACGGATCATCACCATCGGCAGCAACACCGCCATCCGGACCGGCTCGCCCGGCAGCAGCGTCTACGCCATGACCAAGGCCGCCGTCGCCGCGATGGTCAGCGGCGCGGCGCTGGACCTTGCACCACGCCGCATCACGGTCAACAACATCCAGCCGGGTCCCATCCAGACCGACCTGACGGCGCAATGGACGGCGCAGCTCATTCCCCGCATTCCGCTGGGGCGCATGGGCAAATCGACTGAAATCGCAGGGCTGGCGGCATTCCTGGCCGGGGCCGATGCAGGCTACATCACAGGCGCCAGCCTGACTGCGGATGGCGGCTTCGTGCTGTAACTACGCAAGCCAGGCCCGGACCACTACCCCCGCTGGCTCAGCGCGCGCGCAATCCGATGCCGCGCCACGGTCGTGCGCGGCACCTTGAACGGGAACCAGCTGCGCACGTCCTCTTCCAGGCCGATGCCGTGCATGAAGTTGTAGATGGCCTTCTTCAAGCCCTTGCCCAGCGCGTCGTGATCCACGCCCGTGGGATCGTGAAAGCCCACGTCGTTCTTGGCAAACGTGACGTCGGGCAAGGGTTTGAGCGTGATGCCGTATTCGTCCGGATTCAGGCCCACCGGCGAATGCACCGTACAGGCGAAGCGATGAAAGAACCCGCTCTGGATGCAGTCGTTTTCAAACAGCTGGCGCACGTACTCCAGCGCATCCACGGTGTCCTGCACGGTCTGCGTGGGGAAACCGTACATCAGATAGGCGTGCACCAGCACGCCGGCATCGCTGAACGCGCGCGTCACGCGCGCCACCTGGTCGATCGACACGCCTTTCTTCATCAGGTTCAGCAGCCGGTCCGACGCGACCTCCAGGCCGCCGGACACCGCGATGCAGCCGCTATCGGCCAGCAGTTCGCACAGTTCCGGGCTGAAGGTCTTTTCGAAGCGGATGTTGCCCCACCACGAAATGCCGGCGTTGCGCTCGATCAGCTCGGCCGCCAGCGCCTTCAACGCCTTGGGCGGCGCCGCTTCGTCGACGAAATGAAAGCCGGTCTGCCCGGTCTCGGCCACGATGGTCTGAATGCGATCGGCCAGCACGGATGCGGATGCGCCCTCGTAACGGCCGATATAGTCCAGCCCCACGTCGCAAAAGCTGCACTTCTTCCAGTAACAGCCGTGGGCGACGGTCAGCTTGTTCCAGCGGCCGTCGCTCCAGAGGCGGTTCATCGGGTTCAGCATGTCCAGCAGCGACAGGTAGCGATCCAGCGGCAGGCCGTCCCACGTGGGCGTGCCCACCTCGGCGAACGCGACGTCCGGTTCAACCAGGTTGACGTACCGCACCGCGCCGCTGTCCGCATCGCGCACAAACGTGCGCACCAGGCGCTGGCGCGACCGCTTGCCCTGCACGTGCTCAAGCAACGCCAGCAAGGGACGCTCGCCGGCATCCAGCGTGACGAAGTCGAAGTAATCGAACACGCGCGGGTCTTTCAATTCGCGCAGCTCGGTGTTGACGAAGCCGCCGCCCAGCACGGTGACGATGGTGGGGTCCTGCGCCTTGATGGCCTGCGCGATGCGAAAGGCTGCATACACCGCGCCCGGGAACGGCACCGACAGCAGAACCATCGTCGGCTTGTGACGCGCCAGCGCCGCATCCGTCAGTTCGCGCAGCGTCTCGTCCACCAGGTTCATCGGTGCAGCCAGCGCCTCTGCCAGCGGGTCGAACGTCGGCTGGCTGCCCGCAAGCGATTCGGCATAGCGCACGAACTCGAAGCGCGGGTCGATGGCGTCACGCAGCACATCTGCCAGGTCGTTCAAATACAGCGTGGCCAGATGCTTGGCCCGGTCCTGCAGGCCCAGCGCGCCAAACGCCCACGCCAGCGGATCGCCCCCATCCTCGTCCAGATAGACGTCCAGTGAGCTGAAGCGCGGGCCTTCCGGCAGATAGTTGCGCCCGGCAATGCGGTGCGCCAGCGTGGGATCGCGGCCTTGCAGAAAGCCGATCACCGGGCCGATGGTCGCCAGATAGCGCGCCTGCATGGCGACGAAGGCCTGGATCGGTTGCGTGTGTTTTTCAAGGGGCAGCGCGTCGATACGCTGCGCGACGGCGCGCAGGCCGTCGGCCGACAACAGGCGCAGCACCAGGGCAAGCGCCAGATCCTCCTGAAACGCGGTGACCTCGCGCGAACGCAGGAAGCCGGTCAGGTAAGCGGTGGACGGGTACGGGGTATTCAGCTGCGTCATCGGTGGAATCACCGACAGCACGCGCAAAGGCAAGGTCGACATGAGGCGCGGCAGGACTGCCGTCTTAAAAGCGGGGATCGGTGCAATTATAGGCAGCGCGGCGGGCGCGGCCCGGTCCGCCCTACAGCACGCCGTCCAGCCAGTCCAGCACGCGGCGATTCAACAGCGAGCGGTTCGCGGATTCGCAGTGATCCCCCGCGCCCTCCTGCGCGGTGAAGCGCAGCAGCGTTTTGGGGCAGCGCAACTCGTCGAAGAACTGCAGCGTGCCAGCCGCCAACGGGTCGTTTTCGGCCAGCGTCATGAGCGTCGGGCACGTAATCTGGTCGACCCGGCCCTCCAGGGTGAACGGCTCGATTGCTCGCAGGTAGTCACGCAGATTGTCCACGCCGTGCACCCAGAAGCCGCGCTGCACCACCTTCCACGTCAGCACGGGGCTGCCCGTGACGAACTGCCAGAGGCGGTCCATCACGGCTTGGTCCACTTCACCCAGGTTCTGCGCGCTTTCCTGGCTGGCGCCCAGCTTGATGGCCAACGGCCGGAACGAGCCCGCGAGGCTACGTTGGCCCGGGTCCGCAATGCAGGCCGCCAGCCGGGGTTCGCCGGACGCCGCGCGTGGCGCCAGGTGGCCGCCCAGGCTCCAGCCGCTAAGTGCGATGCGTTTGGGGTCCACGATAGGCAGCGTGATCGCGTAGTCCACCACGGCGCCCACCACCGTCTCCCAATCGGGCCGCATTGTCACGCCCTGTTCGTACAGCATGCCGCCCTGCCCTGGCCCGTCAAACACCAGGGCGTGATAACCCCGGCGCGACGCGGCCACGGCGCTTGCAAAATACATATCCGTCACCGTGGCGTCATAACCGTTGGTGAAGATGACGAGCGGCCTGACGTCGGTGTGGTGGTCGACGGCCGGAATCAGATAGGCCGGCATGCTCGCGCCGTCCAGCGGGATACCCACGGGCATGACGGGATGCGCAGACAGCGCGAGGCCTCGGTCGAAAGCCGCGATCTGCTTGCGATAAGCCGTCAGCAACCGTGCATCCGTCGGCGCGCCATATAGCGGCCGGTAAGCCGTGCAATAGAAGGCGCTGGCTCGAAAGTGCAGTTCACGCGCGCTGGCGACAAGGTTGCGGCGTTCGGCGTCTTGCGCCTCGGCGGTCAACCGATCACCCGCCGCCATCCAGGCCTCAAAGAATGCGGTGTCGTCCCCGTCGCCCACCGCCCGGCCCACCGCCAGCATTTCCCCCAGATCGGCACCGCCATAGGGTATGTAGGCGGCCGGCCGCATGCCGAAGTCGTCGTGCAGGTCGTTCTGGAAAGCCATGCCCATGGGATTCTCCGAAAAGGAAATGTTGCGACGCGCCGGGACTGAAGCAGCGTAACCGAGCGACGCGCCCGTGGCGATACACCGTTTCGGCAATGCGTTTCGCCGATGCGCCCGGCCTATGCAGACCGTCTTTGCCGAAATGATCGCCAGCCGCGATCACAATCTTCAAACCGGCGGACTATCGTTCAATACGGCCCGCCGGGCGGCTGGCACATTGCCGGAGTCCCAAACCCCGGCCACCGAAGGAATCACCCGTGCCTGTCATTGCGACCCCCGCCCCCGGCGCCAAGCTGCTGTCCCCACACGATCACACGCTGATCATGATCGACTTCCAGTCGCAGATGGCGTTCGCCACCCATTCCATCGACGCCGTCACGCTGCGCAGCAACGCCGCGTTGGTGGCCCATGCGGCCGCCGGGTTCGGCGTGTCCACGATCCTGACGACGGTTGCCGAAAAAAGCTTCTCCGGCCCCATGTTCGAGGAAGTCACCGCCCCGTTCCCCGGCCGGCCGCTGCTGGACCGCACGTCCATGAACACCTGGGAAGACGCCGCCGTCATCAAGCAGGTCAATGAAATCGGCAAGAAGCGCATCGTGCTGGCCGGGCTGTGGACCAGCGTGTGCATCGTCGGTCCGGCCCTGTCGGCGCTGGATCAGGGCTTTGAAGTCTATGTGATCACCGACGCCTGCGGCGACGTGTCCGCCGAAGCCCATAACCGTGCCATTGAGCGTATCGTTCAGGCAGGCGGCCAGCCGGTCACCGCGTTGCAGTACCTGCTGGAATTGCAGCGCGACTGGGCCCGCATCGACACCTACGACATGACGACCGGCATTGCCCGGAAGTTCGGCGGCGCCTATGGCCTGGGCATCATCTACGCCAAGTCCATGTTCAACGCCCACGAAGGCTGACAGGAGCGCCAATGAAGGTCTACCTCGTTTCCTTGGGTCTCGGCCTGTTGGTCGGTATCATCTACGCCCTGTTCAATGTGCGATCGCCGGCGCCACCGGTGATCGCGCTGGTTGGCCTGCTGGGCATCCTGGCTGGGGAACAGATTCCCCCGCTGGTCAAGCGCCTGCTGGCGGACGAGCCCACCCGCACGTCCTTCATCCATGAACAGGTAAAACCGCATATGTTCGGCGAATTGCCCAGCTGCCCCAAGGCGTCCGCCGACACCGCCCAACAACCCGCCGATGCATGTGGAGACAAGCGCAATGGCTGACACCCTGGATCCCGCGCGCCAAGGCGCCCCCGACCTCATCCTGCATCAGGGCCGTTTCACGACCCTGGACCCCGCCAACCCCGTCGCCGACGCGGTTGCCATCAAGGATGGCCGTTTCACGCGTGTGGGCGCCGCCAGCGACATCCTGCCCCTGGCCGGCCCGGCCACCCGCGTCATCGCACTGAACGGACGGGGCGTATTGCCCGGCCTGATCGACAATCACCTGCACATCATCCGCGGCGGCCTGAACTACAACATGGAACTGCGCTGGGACGGCGTGACCAGCCTGGCCGACGCCATGGCCATGCTGCGTCGCCAGGTCGCCATCACGCCCGCTCCGCAATGGGTGCGCGTGGTCGGCGGCTTCACCGAACACCAGTTCGCGGAAAAACGCCTGCCCACCATCGAGGAATTGAACGCGGTGGCGCCCGATACGCCCGTGTTCATCCTGCACCTGTACGACCGCGCCCTGCTCAACGCCGCCGCCCTGCGTGCGGTCGGCTACGACAAGAACACGCCCGCGCCGCCCGGCGGCGAAATCGTCCGGGATTCGGCCGGCAACCCAACCGGGCTGCTGCTTGCCAAGCCCAACGCATCGATCCTGTACGCCACGCTGGCCAAGGGGCCCAAGCTGCCCTTCGAATATCAGGTCAATTCCACGCGCCACTTCATGCGCGACCTGAACCGCCTGGGCGTCACAGGCGCCATCGATGCGGGCGGTGGCAACCAGAACTACCCCGAGGACTACCAGGTCATCCAGCAACTGGCCGACGCCGGTCAACTGACGATCCGCCTGGCCTACAACCTTTTCACTCAGAAGCCCAAGCAGGAAAAGGAAGACTTCCTGAACTGGACGGCCACCTCACAGTACAAGCAAGGCACCGACTACTTCCGCCACAACGGCGCAGGCGAAATGCTGGTGTTTTCGGCGGCCGACTTCGAAGATTTCCGCCAGCCGCGCCCCGAGATGGGTCCCGAAATGGAAGGCGATCTCGAGGAAGTCGTGCGCATCCTGGCGCAGAACCGCTGGCCCTGGCGCATGCACGCCACCTATGACGAGACCATCTCGCGCTCGCTCGACGTGTTCGAACGCGTGAACAAGGACGTTCCGCTGGCCGGGCTGAACTGGTTCTTCGACCACGCCGAGACGATTTCCGAGCGTTCCATCGACCGCATCGCCGCGCTCGGCGGCGGTGTGGCCGTGCAGCATCGCATGGCCTACCAGGGCGAATACTTTGTCGAGCGCTACGGCGCCGGTGCCGCCGAGGCCACGCCGCCCGTCAAGCGCATGCTTGAAAAAGGCGTCAACGTGTCGGCGGGCACCGATGCCACCCGCGTCGCCTCATACAACCCGTGGGTGTCGCTGTCGTGGCTCATCACGGGCAAGACGGTGGGCGGCCTGCGGCTGACCCCGCAGCGCAACTGCCTGGACCGCGACGCCGCCCTGCGCATGTGGACCGAGAACGTCACCTGGTTCTCGAACGAACAGGGCAAAAAGGGCCGTATCGCCGTCGGCCAGCTTGCCGATCTGATCGTGCCCGATCGCGACTTCTTCTCGTGCCCCGAATCCGACATCGCCGACACCAGCAGCCTGCTGACCGTCGTGGGCGGCAAGGTGGTCTGGGGCGCAGGCGAGTTTTCCGAACACGACGAGGCCGCCCCGCCGCCCGCCATGCCCGACTGGTCGCCCACGCGCCTGTTCGGCGGTTACGGCGCCTGGGGCGACAGCGAGGGCAAGCCTTTGCAGGCCTCCCTGCGCGAGGCGGCCGCTGCCTGCGCGTGCGCCAACGACTGCAATGTCCACGGCCACCAGCACGCCGGGGCCTGGGCCAGCAAGCTGCCCGTTTCCGACCTGAAGGGTTTCTGGGGCGCGCTCGGCTGCGCCTGCTGGGCCGTCTGAGGATGCATTGCGCGGCCGGGGCTTCCCGTCAGTTGACGGTGATGCCCCCCTCGCGAATGACCTTTGCCCACTGCTCGATCTCGGCGTTCAGCCGGGCCTTGGACGCTTCCACATCCAGCGCGTCAGCGTAAACGCCTTGCTGCAGCAGTTGGGCCTTGGCATCGTCCTTGGCCAGCGCCGTGGTCAGCGCCTTGTTGATCTTGGCCACGATAGGAGCCGGCGTGCCCGCCGGCGCCATCACGCCAAAGAGCGAACTGACGTTGAAGCCGCTGAACCCTTGCTCCTCGGCAGTGGGAATATCCGGCAGCATCGAAACGCGCTGCGGCGTCAGCACGGCCAACGGACGCAACTGGCCTGATTTGATGAACGAGATTGCAGCAGGAACCGTCTCGGTCATCGTCTCGACCTGTCCTCCGACCAGATCGGTCATGGCCGGACCGCTGCCGCGATAGGCCACGTGCACGATGTTGACACCCGCGATCTGCTTGAACAGCTCCATTGCCATGCGCTGCGGCGCGCCCGCGCCCGACGAGGCGAAGTTGAGCTTTCCCGGATTCGCCTTGGCGTAGGTCACCAGTTCGGACAGCGATTTGATCGGCAGCTTGGGATTGACCACGGCCACCAGCGGCACGAAACCCACCACGCCGGCGGGCGCGAAGTCCTTGCGCAGGTCGTATGGGATCGAGTCCTTCTCCAGGGTCGCCATGACCGAGTGCGAAGTCAGCGCGCCCATCAGGAGCGTGTAGCCGTCGGGCTGAGCCCGGGCCACCTCGGCAGCGCCGATGTTTCCGCCAGCGCCGCCCCGGTTCTCTATCACAACCTGGCCGCCGATCTCATCGCTCAGGCGCTGGCCCACGATGCGTCCGATAACGTCGGTTGCGCCTCCCGGCGGGTAAGGAATGATCAGGCGGATGGGTTTGCTGGGATAGCTGTCGGCAGCCTGCGCGGAGGCAAGGCTGGGGACGGCGAATGCGGCAGCTGCGATGAAGGCTGCAGCGACGATGTTGACGCGCTTGCGCGCGGCATGCGTACAGATCATGGTTGTCTCCCGATGCGTTCCTATGGCTGGAAAGCTTTAGACGCATGTTCGCAAACTCTCGCCTGCGCAAAGAGAAAAAACTTTATGGTCTGTCCACAAAATCCTTGCGGGTCTTAGGGCATTTGGATGAGGGAAAGGCGATTCAGGGTGGGGTGCGCGACTCGAGATCCATATCAGCCGGCCATTGGACTTTGGGCGCTAAACGCAAGGCCAAGTGGTAGGACGGCACATCGTTGTTCCAATCACGAGGCGGATTTGGATACTGGGGTAACGCCTCCGGCCCCTGGTTCATGAAAGCGCGCGCCATGGCCCACATGTGTTCGCCGTTGGCATTGCTGCCGGCTAATTGGAAGCGGTCAGTGACGTGATTGGTGCCCGGCGCCACCACGGCGATATCCACGCCCCACGCGAAGATCGGCACACCGCTAGGACTTGGCGCCATGCGGCCCCATGCTTCGGCTCGTAGGTCTTTCCAGTCGAAAGCCTCCGGGCGAACACCCCAACCCTTTCGACTGATCGGTCCGGCGCTGTGAAATCGGTACACGTAAACTTTGCCTCGCTTGCGGTTGAAACGGATGGGCTCGTCTCGAGGGGCGGCTATACCTGTGCGTAACATGCCTATTCCCAGGACGAAACTGACCATTATTGCTCCCAATAAAAAGACATAAGCCAATGGATTTGATTTAAATGCATATGCTCCGTCTGCAAGCTCAAGCGACAACAATACGAGCATTAGAAACGCGATCGTGAGAATAAAGATGCCACAAGCGCAAACCACCGTTCGATTCAATATTTTGGCGGTATGCAACTCAAGGTAGATTTCGTCCACGTGATTGGGTGCGACGCCGATTGGATGAAAAATATGATCCGGTGGTGCCCATGGAAGCGGAAGATCAGCTTTCCATCCAGCAGTCGGAATGTCCAAGAGAGCTTTCGGAGACGTTGTCATTTGGCCTCCGAAACGTCCACGATTGCGATCATCTCTGAGTCGTGAATGTTTGGTAGGTACTCTAGAACGATTCGTGCCTCATCGATATCGTGACTAACTTTGAGTTCGATCGAGCCTTCCACAATAAGGAAGGTTTCCTTTCCTTCCTCTACTGCAGTAACCGTGCGCTCGCGGCTAGTCGGCGCATTACTTTCAGGCACATAATCCAGCCGCTGTAGCGGGATGCTATGTTCACTTGACTTGAGATCACCGAGTGGGTGCATACCGGACGCCATAATCTGCTCGCCGGAATACCGCTTTACGATAAGTCGCCACTTAAAGGCTACGCGGGAGACATCGTAGCGAGGCATGACTATTTGATATTGCAATTGCGGTATAACCGCCGGCCCTCCCTCGGCCCCACCCATGGCGGCAGCCTTCCCTTCGTAGTGGACGGCTCGCACTATAGAACCAAACACCACCTGCGCATCGACCCCAAGAACCGCCGCATTCAATGCGGAAACTGCGGAATTCGCGTCGTCAAACTTATCACTCTCCGATAGTCCAAAGTAACTACGATACGCCCATAGTTCTAAGGGAGACGACTCAGCCTCCCCACCAAGCTGCAGAAAGACAAACGCACTAATTCCAGCAAGAATTGCCCACCCGACAGGCCCAAGCACCCAGGTGGCACTCAATATTGTCGTCGAGGCGGAATAGAGGGCGTACACTGCAAAGCCCGCGCTTGTGACGGATAATCCTGCAGCACCGAAGTACCAAGATCTTGCTGATTTACCGCCAGCATCACCGGCACGACCAGCTGCAGCTAAAGCCGCAACAGCGTCAACAGCCCCAGACACCGCGCCAAGTATTCCCCCAAAGCGCGCCAGTGCTTTCCCAGCGTCCGCGAGCTGACTGATGGCACCGACACTCGACGCATGCGCGCGGAGAACTTTCCTCGCTTGCTCAGCGCTGGCCCTCATCGTCATTCCCGCCACCTCAATACTTCCCCCCAACACCCCGATTGAGGCCGAGTACACCGCCAGCACGGCTTCCTCGTGTTTGGCTCCGAAAGTGGCATCCACGGCTTCAACCGATTTGCGCAAACCCTGCGATAGTAGGTACGTGCCGCCAACGGCAATTAGCAATTCAGCGCTCCCGACCGTTCCGCGGGCGATGGCTGCAGCACTCCGCGCGCCTCTCAATCCGGTCCGCGCGAACTCGGCAGCCCGCAACGCGCTAAGCTGAACACCAGCTAACACCTTGCGCGCCCCCGGCTCCAGCGTGCCGGCGAGCACCTTGAGTTCGCTTAGCGCTTCGCCAGCCCGGCTCGTAGCGTCTCCGATAACCTCCCCTGCTTGCTGGGTGACATCCTTGACGACGTCGCCAAAGCGCTTTCGCAAGTCATTGGCGTTACCTTCGACCCACAACACCACTTCAACCATCTGTTCCGCGAGTTTCGGATCGCTTAGGGCCAGACTGAGGACGCCCGCTGTCAGCACCGACCGCACCTGCTTGTGCACCTTTCCGGTCGCCTGCGCGATGGCGGCCGAAAGCCTGTCGAGGTCTTCCCCGATCTGCTTGCACATCAATGCGTAAAACTCGCCCAGCTTCATCTGAACGGCGACCTGGGTCATGTACGTCCGCGAATACAGCAAGAGCGATGCGCTGTTCACGCGCGTGGCGACGTTTCGCACGCCGGCATCAACCTTCAGTTCCAGTCGGCTCACCGCACTGTTGTAAGCGGCCAGCACACTGGCGATCGCGTCCTGAACGTTAGGCCAGATGAGTTTGTCGCCCAGGTCGCTACTGGTAATGATTTTGGTGATCGGGGCGTAGAGCTTGCCGAAGTCGTTCCAATCCAGCTCGCCCTGATTGCTGAACGTGGGAACCAGGCTTTGCATCAGGTCTTTGTCGAGCGCGAACAGGGTTTTGAAGACGATGCTCTGACCATCCGTTATCCAGGCTTCCCAGGCGCGCGCCGACGGCCCAGTGACCGGTTGAATATTGCCCTCGGAATCTGGTTTAGGCGTTGCTTCGGTGATGCCGCCGCTCAGGCACAGCTCCATCGTGCGGATGTAACCCATTACTGAATACGCACTTTGCGCATCGTAGTCATACTGCTCCGCCACACGGAACATCGGGTTAATGAGGATCTGGTCTGTGTAGAGTTCGGCCAGCCTATCCACTTGCGTCTGCAACCGCGCCTTGTGCGCTTCGAACGACCGCTCCCAACTGGCGCGCGCGGCTTCGTCATATCGCTCATCAAGGCGCGCAAGCAGCTTCCCTGCCTTGTGCTCGACCTGTTCGGCTCGCTCGCGAGCGGGGTCGCCGAAAACCGGCGGCCCCGCCGTTCCACTGTGGTAAGCATAGGGACTGTGGGCAATGGCGTTGTCCGCGGCCACCTTGCAGAGTTCACGCAGGCGCTTCAGGCTTTCGGACGTGAAGAATTTGTAGTTGTTGAGCGGGTCTGCCTCATAAGCCTGCCGCTCCCTTAGCCAACCCAGGCGCTGATGATTGATTTCCTGGACCATCCCGACCGGGTCCGGCAGGACCAACGCCAACACGCCATTCGGCAATTGCTCGCGCTGTGTCTGAGTCCGGACGAAACCTTCAAGCGCGTTCAAGCGATGATTGCGCGAGCAAAATCCGTGCACGCTGACAAAATCGCCGATCGTGGGCGTAGCGTATTCCAGCACGTGCTGATCGACCTGAAGGCTCTGCTCCGTCATTGCGATGCCTACACTCGCGGGATCGTTCCGCGCGGTCTGCAAGTCAAGCTCGTAAAACCTGATGGCCATTGGCGACTTTTCGCCCGCGAAACTGTGGAGATAGCGATTCAATACGCTGTCGGACCACGGATCGCTGGAGAACGCTATCCATGCGGTCTTGAACAGTTTGGTGTCGATGTTGATGAACGAAGCGGGAACGTCGTGGTCCTGGTGAATGCATCTTTCGCTCAGCGGCTCTGGGGCTGCCCGCGGCATGGAAAATGGGTTGAACTGACGCAGCGCCACTTCGGGCGTCACCTGATAGGCCTGCCACTCTCGCTTGTCGAGCAGCACATAGAGATACCCTTCACGCAGCGTACGCGGCTGATCGAACCGCATCGGTACGGCAGCCAGATCGCCACCGCCGGCAAGCGGCCGCTTGGATGTGGCAGTGGGCGTGGGCGCATAGGCCGCTCGCAATGGCAGAATCGGCAGGCCAGTGCGTTCGCAGGCGTTACATGTGCCCGTAGGATTGGGGACAGCATGGCGCATCGCCCAGCCCAAAGTCGTGCTGATGCTCATAAGTTCCTTTTCTTGGCGCAGTGAGGCAGTAATCGGTGATGACCTATCGCCTCAGTGCAAACGCTGTGCCAACTTGGAAGCGCCTTTTTCGTTGTTCTTTCTTATCAACCACTTACGCGTTCCTCATCGCCAAACTTGGCGATCCCAACGTCGCGGAAGCAGCGAAAGTGTTTTTATCAACGGAAGTTCGGGCCGTTTGTGGCCCGAAATTCTTTAATGGTTTGAAAACAAACAAAAAAAAACGGGCCAATTTCGGCCCGATTGAGCCAACGTTGGCCCGATCATCCATCTCGACACGGGCCGCAGCTCGGCTCTGCCGCACGCTTTGTCATCTTGGGGGAAGTCGATCCACCCCGCCTTCAATGCGCCGACGCATCCAAAAACCGATGCACCACCCGCACCGCAGCCGCGCCCTCGGCGATGCTCGCCAGCACATGTTTCACCGACCCGGCACGCGCCGCTCCCACCGCAAACACACCCGGCTGCGAGCTTTCATAATCCCTGGCCTGCATCGATCCCGCGGCGGCACGACCCGTATGGATGCAGCCCTGGTCGTCCGTGTCCAACCACCCGTCCAGCCATGCGGTGTTGGCCTGATCGGTCACCGTTTCCGCATCGCCCTGCATGCCGGTCGCAACGATGAGGCTGCGCGCCTCGACGAGCCGGCCGTCGTCCAGCCACACCCGATAGGGATAACAGCCGCCGTCGAAGCGGCTGACCGTGCGCAGCGGCAGGACCTGCGCGCCGAAGCGCCTGCTCTGGTCCTCGGCGCGGCGCAGCAGCGGGCCCTCGCATAATCCGGTGATCGTGCCGGGGAAGCCCTTCAACACGTCCACCCCGGGCGCGTCGCCACAGGAGAGCGAGCCGCCCACCAGCAATGTCTGCAGCCCCTCGGAGGCGGCATAGGCGGCGGCGGCCAATCCAGCCGGTCCGCCCCCGATCACGGCCAGGTCCATGACGGGATCTTCCTGCGCGCTTTCCCCCACTGAGCGCAGAATGGCGCCCCCATACGGCCGGCGCCGTAGATACCCGATGCGGCGCAGCATGAACGCGCGCAGGATGATTTCTGCCAGCGGCCGCTCCGCCAGAATCATCGTTTCAAGCGCTGCGCGGCTCAGCCGCAACAGGCGGCTGGGGGTATTGGCGCGCACCGTGACCGCATTCGGCCGGTCGGTGAAGAGGTCCAGGCTGCCCGTGAATTCGCCGTCACGATGGACAAGCAGACTGCGCATGGCGCCGCCAGCGTCGGCTTCCAACACTTCGGCATAGCCCTGGAGCAGGATGTAGAACGCGGCTTCGCGATCACCGCTGTTGAGCAGCACGCGGCCCGGCTCGGCCGACATCTCCTCGCCATAGGCGGCCGCGCGCTCGATCAGCGCGCGCGGCAGCATCGGAAACGCCTGCGCATGCAAGGCGGCCAAATCGGGCGGCAGGTTGGCCGGCGCGGGGCCGGCGGCAAGAACACTCATGGAACGCTTTCGGAACATCGGGGACAGAGGGAAGGCATTCCATCACGGTAACGCCATGGCGCGGGCACGTCTTGCCCACTTGCGTCCTGCTTTGCACGAAAGAGCAACGCGCGCGTCCTCGGCAACGAAGCTGTTCCAGCCGGGCTGCCGGCCGCTTAGCGCTATCTCAAGCCCCGTGTTCCCTGCGCCACGCCCCCGGCGCCATCCCGACCACACTGGTGAACACGCGCGTCATATGCGCCTGATCGGCAAAGCCGCACAAGAGCGCGATGTCGGTGATGGACCGGCCCGGTGCGCGCAGCAGTTCCTGCGCCTTTTGCACCCGCTGTTCCAGCAGCCACCGATGCGGCGTAGTGCCAACTGTCTGGCGGAACGCCTTGATGAAATAGCTGCGGGACAGATTGCAGGCCTCGGCGATATCTGCCACGGACGCGTCCTCGCGCAGGGACGCCAGCAGCATGTCCTTGGCGCGCGCCTCCAGCTTGCGGGACAGCACGCGGCCCCCGCCCGAGTCCGCCCAGCCGCTCGTCGCCCCGGCCCCGTATTGCGACAGCAGATGGGTGCCCAGGGCCAGACTCAAATGATCCACGAAGAGTCCACTCGTCTGCGCGGGATTCGCCACCACGCCCGCCAGCACCTGCGACAGATGGCCCAGCACCGGATCGGGCTGCCCATTGCGCGGCAGCAGGCTACTGACACGCGGGCCGCCCTTCTCGTCGTTGATGCGTTCGATGAACGCGCGGGGCATTTCGACCAACATGAAATCGAACCCGCCTTGCAGGTCGGCCCGGTAATCGTCGGTGAAGTCGCGGATGTAGATTGAACCCGCGTCGAAATCATGGGTCGACGCGTGATTGCCCTGCAGGATGCGGCGACGGTGGCCGCCCCGCAGCGCCACGCCCACCAGAAACCCGCGATCCGACGCGGGCGTTTCGACGCTGCCGAATTGCGCGGTTTCAGTGCGCTTGCGGTAGAACGTCAGTCCGCCTCCGTGGAATTCCTGATTCACAGCCAGCTTGCTGGCCGAGCAGCCCAGCGTGTCGGTGGACCGCGCGGGCGCGGGTTCGGGAATCAGAAGCTGGGAGGCGGGCATTGAAGCGGTCCAAATCGGGGCAAACGCATTTCGGGGTCGAAGATAGCAGGCGATGCTGCTTCGCAACAAGCAACATTTGGCAAAAGCAGCTGTCGCGAGCCCCCCGATTCATCCATCCCGTCAGCGTGTCACGACGCTGTCAACAAACGCAGCCAGATCCCGGTTGAACCTGTCCGCCTTCTCCATGAACGGCGCGTGCCCGGAGGCCGCATAGATCTTGGTGCGCACGTGCGGGTTCAGCGCCTTCGCCCGGTCGATTGACGGCGCCGGCTGTACCAGTGCGTCCTTCGCGCCGTAGATCAGCAGCAAAGGCTTGCGCGCCGAGCCGAGGCCACGCGCCGCGTCGACCGTCATCGATTGCACGGCGGCCTGCATGTCGAAGGACGCCATGGCGGCATTGGCCAGGAGCCGTTGGAACGTGACGCCATCGGGCGCTTGCGCAAAGCACAGGCCGATGAACTCACGCTCCGCGTCCAGGTGGGTCTTCAGATCCGGCGACACCATGTCCCGGTATAGGGCAGGATGCGGTGCGATCTGCTTGGGATCCAGCTCGATCACACCCCCTACATAGACGGCGCCCCCAATCTGCGCGTCACCGTAAGCGGCAAGGTAGTTGGTCGTCACCGCGGCGCCCAGCGACCAGCCGACGACGACGGGATTTTGCGCGCCGGTCGCCGCGATCACTGCCGCCAGATCGTCCGCCCAGCGCCGGCCATCGGTATACGCCGCCGCGTCCACCGGTTTGCCCGACAGACCGTGGCCCCGCAGGTCGTAAGTTATCAGCCGATACCGCTGCAGCGCCGGGCTGGCAAGCTGGGCCTCCCAGTTCAGGTGGCTACCCAGCAACCCGTGTACGAAAACGACCGGCTGGCCATCGGCATTGCCGGCCTCCTGGACGGCGAGGGCCACGCCATCAGGCGCCGTGACGGTGTAATGCCGGGATTGCGCGTTGGCGGCCACGGAGACTGCCATGAACAAGGCTGCTGCCGCCACATGGCGAAAAAAGGTTCTGCGTTGCATGGATGATGCATCCCGAAGATTGGAGGGAGCGCCAGTTTCAACCCTCACACCTATGTCAAGGTCATGCACCAATCTGCTACGCTTTCCCGCATGAAAACGCCCCCGCCTCAAACACCCATGTCGATTGGCGAGCTCGCCCGCAAAACCGGCGCAAGCCTGCGTTCGCTGCGCCACTACGACGACCACGGTCTTCTTGCGTCGGCACGGGCGGACAATGGGTATCGCACATTTCCCGCCGCCGCTGTGACTCAGGTCCGGCAGATCCAGCGCCTGATCGCCTCGGGGTTCACGTTGGCGGAGATCCGCGGATTTCCCGATTGCATGCGGCTGATCGAAGGCGCGGCGGCGTGCCCGGAGACGTCCGAGGTGCAGCGCCAGCGGTTGGCATCCGTGGAGCGCCAGATCGCCGACCTCGAGCGCCGCCGCGCTCGCCTGCGACAGATGTTGGAAGATACCGGCAACCCTTCTCCGCCATGATGCGCGCAGAATTCCCTAACCCGTAGCGCACGCGTTTGCACCGGGATTCCATGTCCACCTTGACGCCCCGCTCCGCTGCCAAGCCCGCGCCGAACTGGTTGCGCTGGCTGCCCGGCCTGGCAATGCTCAAGTCCTATCAGGCAGGTTGGCTGCCTAAGGACGTCGCGGCCGGTCTGGTCCTGACAACCATGCTCGTGCCAGTCGGCATCGCCTATGCCGAAGCCTCTGGCGTTCCGGGTGTGTACGGTCTGTACGCCACCATCATTCCCATGCTGGCGTACGCGCTGTTCGGCCCAAGCCGCATTCTGGTGCTGGGGCCCGACTCCGCATTGGCCGCGCCCATCCTGGCGGTGGTGCTCAGCGTCTCCAACGGCGACCCGATGCGGGCCATCGCCGCGGCCAGCATGATGGCCGTCGTCTCCGGGCTGTTCTGCATTGTGCTGGGCCTGATGCGGCTGGGCTTCATCACCGAGCTTCTGTCCAAGCCGATCCGCTACGGGTACATGAACGGCATCGCGCTGACCGTGCTGGTCAGCCAGTTGCCCAAGCTGTTCGACATCTCCATCGAAGACGCCGGCCCTCTGCAGGAAATGCAGCAACTGGCGCTGGCCGTTGCCGACGGGCAGACCCATGGGCCAAGCTTCGCAGTCGGCGCGGCAAGCCTGGCGGTGATCCTGCTGCTCAAACGCTTTGATCGCGTGCCGGGCATTCTGATTGCGGTGATCCTTGCCACGCTGGCGGTCAAGCTTTTCAGCCTGGACGCGCAAGGCGTCAAGGTGCTTGGCGAAATTCCGCAGGGTCTGCCCAGCCTTGCCTGGCCGTGGCTCAGCAACGCCGATCTCGTCAAGATCGTGCTGGGCGGCTGCGCGGTCGCGCTGATTGCGTTTGCCGACACCAGCGTGCTGTCACGCACCTATGCCGCGCGCACCCATACGCGGGTGGATCCGAACCAGGAAATGGTGGGACTGGGCGTGGCGAACCTGGCGGCGGGGTTTTTCCAGGGCTTTCCGATCAGCAGCAGCGCGTCGCGCACGCCGGTGGCCGAAGCAGCAGGCTCGCGCACGCAACTGACCGGCGTCGTCGGCGCGCTGGCCGTGGCCGCGCTGCTGATCGCCGCGCCAAACCTGCTGTGCCACCTGCCCAACAGCGCGCTGGCCGCGGTCGTGATCGCCGCCGCCATCGGCCTTTTCGAGTTCAAGGACCTGCGGCGCATCTACCGCATTCAGCAATGGGAGTTCTGGCTGTCGATGCTGTGCTTTGCCGCGGTCGCCGTTTTTGGGGCAATACCCGGCATCTGCCTTGCAGTCGTCATCGCCGTCATTGAATTCCTGTGGGACGGCTGGCGCCCGCACTTCGCGGTGCTGGGCCGCGTGCCGAACCTTCGCGGGTATCACGACCTGAAGCGCTATCCGAATGCCGCACTGATCGACGGACTGGTGCTGTTCCGTTGGGATGCGCCCCTGTTCTTTGCCAACGCCGAGCTCTTCCAGCAGCGCCTTCTGGAAGCCGTCGAGGCATCGCCCTCGCCCGTGCGGCGCGTGGTCGTGGCTGCCGAACCCGTCACGAGCGTCGACGTCACGTCCGCGGACATGCTGCGCGAACTGTGCGAAACGCTGTCGCGCGAAGGTATCGCGTTGCACTTCGCGGAGATGAAGGACCCCGTGCGGGACAAGCTCAAACGCTTTGAGCTGTCCCGTCTGTTCAGCGACGACCATTTTCACCCGACGGTCGGCAGCGCGGTGGACGATTATCTGGGGCGGGAAGACCCGTTCCCAGGCCACAGAGAGCACCATCCATGACGCAAAATGCAAATTCCGCGCCGGCTGGAAAAACCGGTAGAGCGCGCAACCCCGCAACGAAGGCGGCGCCCGGCGAAGTCGTCCTGCTCTCCGGCGGCAACCCTCAGATACCAAAGGGAGATGGCGACGAACCCGTGCAGGCCTACATCGCCGCGATGCCCGGCTGGAAATCGCCCATCGGCGAACGCATCGACGCCTTGGTGGAAGCAGCTGTCCCCGGCGTCGCCAAGGCGGTCAAATGGAATTCGCCTTTCTACGGACGCCCGGGCGAAGGCTGGTTCCTGAGCCTGCACTGCTTCACGAAGTACATCAAGGTGACGTTTTTTCAGGGAGCTGCGCTGCGGCCCATCCCCGCTGGAAAATCGAAGTATCCGCAGGTGCGCTACCTGGACATCCAAGAAGGTGCATTCGACGAAGCGCAGTTTTCGGACTGGGTCCGGCAAGCCAGCAACTTGCCGGGCGAAAAGTTGTGAATGGCGCCGTGCCGGGCGACATCAACCCCGGCGACGACGCCGCGCCTGGTACACCTGGAACGGGCCAGGTGCCCTGCCCCGCGTGTCACGGCAGCGGCAGGATCGGGCAAACGCGCTGCGCGACGTGCGGCGGAACGGGCAAAGTGGTGCGCGGCGTCGGCGGCGCGTGACTCGGCGAGTGTCATGCAAAGGGGCCAGGGGGAGCGCTCCTGGCCGCTTTGAATCCGCCCGCGAACGAGCCGGTTTAAGGACGACCCGCGGCTGTGATCACGATCTCCACTCGCCGGTTCTTGGCCCTGCCCTCAGGCGTCGAGTTGCTGGCTACCGGCCGCGCCTCACCGAACCCCTCCGCGGACACCGAGTTTGGCGATACGCCCTTGGCGATCAGATAACGCGCCACGTTGTCCGCCCGCGCCGATGACAGCTCGAGATTGGAGGGAAACTGCCGCTTCAATGCCGGCCCGATGGGCTCGTTGTCGGTGAACCCTTCGACGACGATCTGCTTGCCTTGCAGATTGGAAAGCGTGGGCGCGATCTTGGCCAGCGTCCTCTCGCCGTTGGAACTGAGGCTCCACCCGCCTTCGGGAAAGAGAATCTCGTTCACCATGGTGACCTTCAACTCGTCCTGCAATTGCGTAATCTGCACTTGGTCGCCGCGTAGTTCGGCCGAGAGCTGCTTATTGAGGGCGGAATACTCGGCTGCCAGTTGCGCCTCTTTGTCGTAGGTCTGCTTGGTCACGCAACCCGAAACCGCCAACACGACGCACAGCGCCAGGATGGTTTTGTGTAGTCTCATTGCGATTCTCCGTCAGGTTTGTAAGCCAAATAAAAAGAGGCCTCGCCCTTTGTTGGCTTAGGTAATATCCGAAGGCACATCACTCCGATTTCTGCCAGGCAGGAAGCGCGCTAGCAGATTCTCGCAACTACACGCGAAGAATAAGCACAAGTGAATGACGCCACTACTCATATGACGCCAACCCCGGTCCCGCCGGGCACGGTTGCCGGTGTGCAGGGGCCTGCAACGGAATCAGCCGCAAGCGCGGACTGCGATTATCTGGCCACCGTCATCTGGCACATCCGCATCCAGATGCAAGCCGGCGCCGTCTCTATCGACAGCACGGCCAAGGCGATGGGCACCAGCGTGCGCACCCTGCAACGCGTACTGCGCCGCGACAGCGGCGTCAGCTTTCGTGAGCTGTCCAGTACCGCGCGCCTGCGTCGTGCTCAAGACCTGCTACGCGAAAGCACCGTGTCCATCACGCAGATCGCCATGGATTCTGGTTATTCCACACCGGCTAATTTTTCCCGGGCGTTCAGGAAAGCGAGCGGCGTCGCGCCGCATGAGTACCGGCAGGACGCGATGGCGAGCAGTGTCGCCCCGTGACGATCATCACTCCGCCAACACGGGCCGGCTGATCTCCAGCACCCACTGCACAAACGCCTTCACCGCCGCGGTCGCCCGCGCCTGGGGATAGACAATGGAAAGCTGCACCGGCTCGCAGCGCGCATCGGCCAAGACCTCGCGCAGGCGGCCGCTGCGCAGATACGGAGACGCCGCCAGCGCCGATAGTTGAATCAGGCCCAGACCCTCCAGGCCGCAGTGCAGATAGGCCTCAGTCTCGTTGACCGCATAGCGGCTTGGCAACGCCATCGACACGTTTTCACCGTCGACTCGGAACCGCCAGTCCAGCGGCCGGCCGGTGGCGTTGGACAGATAGTTGACCACCCGATGCGCGGACAGCGCTTCCACCGATTTCGGTTCGCCGAAGCGGCCCAGGTATTGGGGCGACGCGCAGGTTACCCATACCAGGTGACCAAGGCTGCGCGCCACGAGCGTGGAATCGGCAAGCTCGCCGCTACGGATGGCGCAGTCGATACCTTCATAGATCAGGTCGGCCGGGCGATCGCTCAGGCCCAGTACGACCTCGACGTCGGGAAAACGCGCCTCGAACTCGACCAGCCCTGGCACCACAATCGCGCGGCCAACCACGCCGGGCATGTCGACGCGCACGCGGCCGCGGGGCGCCTGGATCGCGGCGGTAACGTCATTCTCGGCGTCGGCAATATTGGCCAGGATGGCCTGGCACGCCTGCAGATAGCGCGCACCGGCATCGGTCAGGCTCAGGCTGCGGGTGCTGCGATGCAGGAGCGGCGTGCCCAGGTGGGCTTCCAGGTTCTTGATCATCGTCGTGACCGACGACCGAGGCAGCGCCAGCGATTGCGCGGCCTTGGTGAAGCTGCGCGTTTCGGCGACCCTGATGAATGCCGCCATCGCTTGAAGTTTGTCCATGAGCCGATCCCGACGATAGAACGTGCGCCGCATGCGGCGGGAAGGTCCCGATATTACCAACGCATATCCGCCGCGAATGCGCGCTGCGGCGCGTTGTGAATTCCGTCACGGCGAACAATGGATGCCCTGCCCGCTCCTACACTGCAAGCCACCTTTTCTGCTTGAGGCATCCCATGATTCAACACAACGCCATTCTCGTTTTGGGCGCGGGCCAGCTCGGCATGGCCGTGCTGCGCAACCTGGCGCCGCGCGTCGTCAAAGGCCAGTTGTCGGTCCTGTTGCGCGCGTCGACCGTCGCTTCCAACGATCCCGCCAAGCAGCGCGATCTTGCTGAGCTGCGTGGGCTGGGCGTCGGCATCATCGAGGGCGATCTTGCCCAGCAATCGACGGAGGCGCTCGCAGCCACCTTCCGCCGCTACGATACGGTCGTCTCATGCACGGGCTTTGTCGGCGGACCCGGCGTTCAACGCAAGATCGCCCGCGCTGCGCTGGACGCGCGCGTCAAGCGCTTTGTGCCGTGGCAGTTTGGCGTGGACTACGACGTCATCGGCCGGGGCAGCCCGCAGGACCTGTTCGATGAGCAGCTTGATGTGCGCGACATGCTGCGCGCCCAGCGCAACACCGAATGGATCATCGTTTCGACGGGCATGTTCACGAGCTTTCTGTTCGAACCCGCGTTCGGTGTGGTGGATCTGGCCGCCAACACGGTGAACGCGCTGGGAAGCCTGGACAATGCGGTCACGCTGACCACGGCCGAAGACATTGGCGCGCTGACCGCCGAGATCCTGTTGACACAGCCCCGCATCGCCAACCAGGTCGTGCATGTCGCGGGCGACACCGTCACGTACCGAGCGGTCGCGGATACCTTGGACCGCCTGCTGGAGCGCAAGGTCACGCGGCGCGAATGGCCGGTGCCGGAGCTGCTGCGCGCACTGGCGGCCGAACCTGACGACGCGATGCGCAAGTATCGCGCGGTGTTCGCGCAGGGCCGTGGCGTGGCGTGGGACAAAGCACAGACGTTCAATGCCCTGCGCAGTATTGCCGTTTGCACTGCCGAACAATGGCTTCGTTTGCACCAGGACAGATTCCGTTCTTTGCGGCCCTGAACCCAATATCCGAAACTCTTATATCTGAAATGAGCGCAAACCTATAGTTCTTTAGAACCCGTTGACATAAAGAGGGGCATTGCCGATGATGCGGAAGGCCGCAAGCGCTGGGCCGCCATAAGCACAACACCGCGCTCGCGCTGCGGGACGCGGCAACCAGAGAGGCAAGCCATGGAGACAACCCCACGCAACCCCGCACGGCGCCGCCTGTTGGCCGGCAGCGCCAGCGCCCTGGCCGCGGCCGGTCTGGGCGCCAGCGGCATCGCGCGCGCCAGCGATGCGCCCGCCAAACCCGCCGCCGCCCCTGCAACTGCAACTGCGCCCGCAGCGAAACCGGCCGCCGCATCCACGGCCAAACCCCTGCCGCCTTACGCGGCCTGGAAAGACGCCGACAGCGTCATCGTGCACAGCGCCAACACCATCGAGACGCGCCGCAGCGCCTTTGGCGACGGCATCATCACGCCGTCGCGCCAGCTCTACGTCCGCAACAACCTGCCGCCGCCGGACGCGGCCATCCTGAACGACCGGGACGGCTGGAAGGTCGAGATCCAGGGCGTCAAGCAGCCGCGCACGTTGACCGTGGGCGACCTGAAGACGCTGGGCGTGGAATCGATCGCGACGGTGCTGCAGTGCTCTGGCAATGGGCGCGGCTTCTTTCCTCACAAACCTAGCGGCACGCCGTGGGAAGTCGGTGCGGCGGGTTGCGTGATGTGGACGGGCGTGCCGGTCCGCACGCTCGTGGAATACCTGGGCGGGCTCGATGGCGCGCCCGCCTTCATGACCGGCACTGGCGGCGAAGTGCTGCCTGAGGGCCTGGATCCGAAATCGCTGCTGGTGGAACGCTCGGTGCCACGCGAGGCCATGCAGGACGCGATGCTGGCCTGGGAGATGAACGGCGAGCCGTTGTCGCTCGCCCACGGCGGCCCGTTGCGGCTGATCGTGCCGGGCTACACCGGCGTGAACAACGTCAAGTACATCAAGCGGCTGGCGTTCACTGCCGAACAAAGTCCGGCAAAGATCCAGCAGACCGGCTATCGCCTGACGCCGATGGATGCCAAGCCCAGTCCCGATCAACCCTCGGTCTGGGCGATGGAGCCCAAGTCGTGGATCAACGCACCGGGCGCAAATGGTCAGGCCGTGAAGGCCGGACGCGTGGTGGTGCGGGGTGTTGCCTTTGGGGGCATGCATGCGGTCAAGCGCGTGGACGTGTCCATCGATGGCGGCAAGACCTGGAAGCAGGCCGCGCTGATCGGACCGGACCTCGGCAAATACGCATGGCGCCAGTTCGCGCTGCCGGTGGAACTGACAGCGGGCCAGCACATGCTGGTCAGCCGCGTCGAAGACACGCAAGGCAACGTGCAAGTGGAGAACCGGTTCGAGAACGCGCCGGGCTACATCAACAGCAGTTGGCGCGACCACGGTCTGGCCATCAACGTGTCTTGAGGATGGCGGAATCGATGCAAAGCCGTGAAGTGAAGCTGCATGCTGCATCCCGTTACCGCAACGGGTGGCGGGTCCGCACCGTATTCGCCGCGAGCGCCTGCCTGTTGGCCGGCGCCACGGCATGGGCGGCGGAACCGCCCAATGCCGAGGCGGGCCGCGCCCTGTTCCTGAAGTCGACAACGCCGGCCTGTGCCGTCTGTCACACGCTGGCCGACGCCGGCGCGGCCGGGACCATCGGACCCAACCTCGACGAACTGAAACCCGACGCCAATCGCGTCACGCAGGCCGTGCGCAATGGGATCGGCGTCATGCCGGCATTCGAAGCGTTAAGTGACGCGGACGTGCAGGCATTGGCGCAGTATGTGTCGGGCGCCACCGGCGCGCAGTAGCCGGCCCGCAAACCATCACAGGAAGACCGCCGGGCAGCCTTGCGCTGCCCGGTGTCTCTCCGCGCATCCGGACCCCGATGGCGGTCATGTTAGGCTTTTCGCCGGCCGATCTTCCGGCCTCAATCACTCCGCCGACGAATCCTCCATGACGCTCCGACCGCTTGCATTGCTGTTTGCCACGCTTGCCCTGTCGCCGGGTCTTCACGCTCAGACCGCGTCTCACGCAGCTGCCTGGACGCCCGCCGGCCCCACGGCATGCCGCTTTTCGGGCTGGACGACCAATGCCGAGCCCGCCATCCCCGTGCGCGCGTCGGCATCTGCCAGCGCCAAGCAGCTCGGCGCGCTGCCGACCACGCGCGGCGACAGCCCGGATCCCGAAGTCGACCTCTACAGCGTGACCTTCGACGTGACGGAGGCGCGTGACGGCTGGCTGAAGATCAGAAACGCCAGCGACGCCATGAGCGGCAGCGACCGCAGCCCGCCGCGGCCCGTCTATCAGGGTGAAGGCTGGATCGCCGCCGGGGATGCGCAAGTCGGCATCCAGTCGGCGCGGGGATATGCCCGCCCGGACGCCGGTAGCGAACGGTTGCTGGACCTGGGCAGCGACTGGTTGACCGAGCGCGCCGCCTTGCGCGGCATCGTCGCGTGCGACGGCGAATGGCTGCTTGTGGATTACGAGATGCGCCACAGCGCAACATTTGAACCGCTGGCCGAGAAGGACCGCGCGCGCGGACGCGCGTGGTTTCGCGGCGTGTGCGCGTCGTCCGAGACGACTTGCGACATGCGGTCGGTCGACCAATAATGCGCGCTACCGCTGTTCCAGCGGCCACACTTCCACGACGCCGTGCGCCACGGCACACGGCGTGCGGGACACCTTCTCGATCGCGTCGGCCAAATCAACCGCTTCGATAACGGCAAAGCCCGCGAGCGGCAACGGCGCGTTCATGTACGGTCCCTGCATCGTCTGGACACCTGCCGCGTCCGGATTCCGCACCTGCACCGGCGGCCCCGCGACGCCCATCAGCACGCCCGCGTGCTGCAACGCGGCATCGTGCGCATGAGCACAATCGCGTATGGCTTTGTTTGTGCGGTCATAGCCCTGCTGGTCGCCATAACCGATCGTGATGAACATGGGCATGGTCTTCTCCTTTGACGTGGCTGGCTCGCGGCGCCCGTCCCGAAGGTTTTAACACTGCGCGAATGGTTGCCTGTCCGGTCGCCGTGCGGCCGCAGGCGCTGCGCAACCCGTTCAGCATTACCCGTCCGCCCCGGTCCGATCCACCCTTGACACGCTACCGACCAACTAGTAGATTGGCCCATCGCTCAGCCCACCCAGACGCCCATGCTCCCTTCCCCAATCGCCTCGCCCGGCGCGGTCAGAACCGACGATGCCAGGGATGCGTACCGCACTGAACGCGTGGGCGCCCAGTTGCGCGCAGATCGCGTCGCGCGCACGCCGCCGACGCCGTTCCAACGCCTTTACGCCGCGCGAGCATTGCCCCTGGCGGCCGATGCGGCGCAGCGCCCCCGGGTGCCCGCGGATCACAACCTGACTCCGCCCGCGGACCTGCTGCACGACGATTACACGGCGCACTGCCTGAAGCTTGCCGTCCAGGCGTTTCATGCGCAGCTGGCAAGGCTGGACGCACGGACGGCAGCGGCGAATCAAGCCGTGAAAGACGAACAGACCCGCCTTGAAGCGCGCGCTGAAGCGGAGCACGATCTGGGCTCGATCGACGCGCTGCTGCTGCTCCAGTCATATCGGAATGCCGCCGGGATTCCCGCCGTGCTGGCGCCCGCGCTGCCAGCCGTAACGGGCGCGCCGCCGCTGACAGTTGCACCGGTTGCCGCGGCCGCCAAGACACGGGGCGCAACGGAGCACACCGATGGCGCCGGCTACCCTCCCCGCAGACCGCGCAAGCCCACCTCTGACGACCGCTAAGGCGTCCTTCTATCCCCTTACCCGCGCCGGATTCCCCACCACCTTTGCCCCTGCCGGCACGTCCCGCGTGACCACGCTGCCCGCGCCGATGATCGCGTCATCCCCCACCGTCACACCCGGCAGGATGATCGCGCCACCGCCGATCCACACCTGTTTGCCGATGTGCACGGGACGGCCGAATTCCAGCATCGCGCGGCGCTGCTCGGGATCGTGCGGATGGTCAGCCGTGTAGATCTGCACGGCCGGGCCGATCTGCGTGCCATCGCCGATCGTGACTTGCACGACGTCGAGGATCACGCAGTTGAAATTCATGAACACGTTTGCGCCCAGCGAGATGTTGTAGCCGTAGTCGCAATGAAACGGCGGGCGGATCAGCGCGCCCTCGCCCACGCTGGCAAGGCGCTCGCGCAGGAGCGCGTGCCATTGTTCGGGCGGCTCGCCCAGCAAGGCGCTGTACCGCTTCATCCAGGCGCTGGCGGCAAGCTGGTCCGCCTGGATCTCGTCGTCGGCGGCCGTGTAGAGCTCTCCTGCGAGCATCCTCTGCTTCTGCGTACGTGTCATGGCTGATCTCCTGTCCGGATCAGCCAGCATACCGAAGATTGCCGGACTAGGCCGCTTGCGGCACGATGCCCACATAGCGTCCGCGCGGCCGGATGACTTGCGCGACGCTGAGCTGCTCCAGGCAATGCGCGAGCAGGCCGATACTGCGCGCCGTGGCAAACAGTCCGAAGGCCGCATCTTCCGGCAGCTTGCAGTGCGCCGACAGCGCGGCCAGCGCCACGTCGATGTTGGGATGCAGGCCGGTCAGTTGCGTGGCCTTATCGATGAAGCGCGTGATGACCTCGGCCGGCTCAAACTGCGCCAGCAGCGCCGCCGCGCGCGGATCGCCATCGGGATACAGGTGATGGCCGAAGCCCGCCAGCGGCAGGCCCGTGGACAGGTAGTGCGCGATCACCTGATCTTCGCCTTGACGCGCCACATCGTCGAACAACGCGCGGACGCGGCCGGAGGCGTCGCCGTGCAACGGCCCGGACAACGTGGTCAGACCCGACAGCAGGCACGCCGGCAGCGACGCACCGGTCGAGGCCGCAATGCGCGCGGCGAATGCCGAACTGGTCAGTTCGTGGTCGACGAGCAGGACCATGGCGGTGCGCAGCAACTCGGCGGCTTGCGGCGACAGCTTCCAGGCTTGCGCAAACCGCAGATGCAGCGGCCGCTTGCCGGGCTGCGCGCCAAACGCGTTGGCCAGTTGGCCGACCAGGCTCTGGCATTCGGTGTGGAGGACGCGCGTCATGCGGCCATGCGTGGAGTGCCCGGTGGCAGCCAGCGCGGCCAATGACGTGAACGCCGCGACCCGGCCCGGTGAGGCCACGCGCGCAGTGCAAGAGAAGTCCGCCTGCTGGTCCGAACTCCACAGCAATTGCGCGGCCTCTTCCAGGCTGGCCGAACCGGCCAGCGTGACCGCGTCCTGTCCGCGGTAGTACAGGCGTTGGCGATGAAAGGTGGAAATGGCAGTGGGGATGCTGGGCTCGGCGCCGAACAGCGTGTTGGTGGCCAGCGTTTCGTGCTTGCGTCCCGCCTGCTTGCGCTTGGCCAGCCCCGCGACGTCTTCGGCGCGGTAAAGACTGCGGCGCGTGTCGGCGGGGTCGGGCATGACCTCCAGCTTGCCGCGGCTGACGTAGGCGTAGATGGTCTGCGGCCGCACGCCAAGCTGGCTGCACGCTTCGGCCATTGAAATCCAGGTACCCATGATCTTCTGTAGCAAAGTTTATATGTTGATTTTATAGATCAATATTGCTTTACAAATCAATCATTAAATACCATGGAATCCATGTTCAACGCGGACCCGCAGCCGGTCCCCCCACCAGAGCCGAACCGACATGAAGCCTCAGGTCCTGCAACTCAATCCCATCCTGATCCCGGCGGTCAACGACGAGCTTGCCTCGCTGTACCAGGTGCACAAGTTCTTCGAGATCTCCGATCAGGCGGCCTGGCTGCGCGAGCACGGCGCTCGCATCGAAGCCGTCATCACCGGCGGCCACACCGGCATCTCGCGTGAGATGCTGGAACAGCTGCCCGGCGTGAAGGTGGTGGCGGTCAATGGCGTGGGCACTGACGCGGTGGACCTGGCGTACTGCCGAGGCCGCGGCCTGCCGGTCACGGCCACGCTGGGCGCGTTGACCGAAGATGTCGCCGACCTGGCGATCGGCCTGCTGATCGCAGCCTGCCGCAGCCTCTGCGCGGGCGACCGCTTTGTGCGGGAAGGCCTGTGGGAGCAGTTTCCGTCGCCCAGCGCCATCCCGCTGGCGCGCCGCTTCAGCGGCATGCGCGTGGGCATCGTGGGCATGGGCCGCGTGGGCCGCGCCGTCGCTACCCGGGCGGCGGCCTTTGGCTGCCAGATCCGCTACACCGACCTGCGCGCCATGGACGACGTACCGCATGAATTCGTGCCGGACCTGGTCGCGCTGGCCCGGGCGTCCGACGCGCTGGTGCTCTGCGCCGCCGCCGACAAGGCCGAGGGCATCGTCAATGCCGCCGTGCTGGACGCGCTGGGCCCGCAGGGCTTCCTGGTCAACGTGGCGCGCGGCCGGCTGGTCAATGAGGCCGACCTGACCGAGGCGCTGGTCGCCGGCCGCATCGCGGGCGCGGGACTGGACGTCTTTGTGGATGAGCCCCGTGTGCCGCAGGCGCTGCGCCAGTCGGATCGCACCACCCTGCAGGCGCACCGCGCCAGCGCCACGTGGGAGACGCGGGCGGCGATGGGCCAGATGGTGCTGGACAGCATTGCGCAGGCGCTGGCCGGCGAGCGTCCGGCGTTGAGCCTGACGACCTGAGCCGCAAGGCACATCTTCGACGACTGCCATGACCGACCTCGTCTTTCCCGCCCTTGCACCAACCACGTTGCCGATCGCCGGCAGCGCGGCCCGATTTCCCGTCGCGCGCGTGTTCTGCATCGGCCGCAACTATCGCTGGCTGCCCGACGAAGCGCGTCCGGCCGAGATGCCGGCTTGGTTCATGAAGCCCGCCAGCGCCGTGTTCCCGGCCACCGGCGCGCTGCCCTATCCCGCGGACACGGCGGACTACTGCCATGAGATCGAGCTGGTCGTGGCGATTGGCCGCGGCGGCAAGGACATCGCTGCAGATGACGTCGAAGCCCGCCATATCTGGGGTTACGCCGCGGGGCTGGACATGACCCGGCGCGATCTGCAGCAGCAGGCCAAGCGCGCGGGCGGTCCTTGGGAGCCCGCCAAGGCCTTCGATCATTCCGCGCCGTGCACCGCCATCGTGCCTGCTGACGCCTGCGGCCATCCCCGCGAAGGCGCGTTGTGGCTGTCCGTGAACGGAGAAGACCGCCAGCGGGCCGACATATCCGGCCTGCTGTGGTCCGTAGCCGAGCTGGTGGCGATGCTCTCGCGATCCGTGACCCTGGCGCCCGGCGATCTCGTCTTTACCGGCACGCCCGCCGGCGTCGGTCCCTTGGGCCCTGGCGATGTCGTCAGCGCGGGCGTGGCCGGCATCGGGGACCTGACCATGACCGTTGCCGCGCCCCGCGCCGCCTGACGCCGCGCCGATTCTTTCAACATCAATAACCATCCAATCCGCCCGAGGAGCCATCCCTTGAACGACAGCACCACCCAGAAAATTGCCCTGGTCACCGGCGCAGGCAGCGGCGTCGGCCGCGTCACCGCCATCGCCTTGCTGAACGACGGCTGGACCGTCGTGCTGGCCGGCCGCCGCGCCGATCCCTTGCAGTCGCTGCAAGCCGAGGCTGCCGCGCGCGGTCAGACCGCGCTGGCCGTGCCCACCGACGTCACCAGCCCGGAAAGCGTCGAAGCGCTGTTCAACACCATCGAAAGCCGATTCGGCCGGCTGGACCTGCTGTTCAACAACGCGGGCGTCAACGCGCCCGCCGTGCCGATGGACGAACTGCCGCTGGAAAAGTGGTTCAACGCCATCAACACCAATGTGACGGGCGTCTATCTGTGCGCGCGCGCCGCCTTCGGGCTGATGCGCCGCCAGACGCCGCAGGGCGGCCGCATCATCAATAACGGTTCCATCTCCGCGCACACGCCGCGCCCCTTTACCGCGCCCTATACCGCCAGCAAGCACGCGGTGACCGGCCTGACCAAGTCGCTGGCGCTGGACGGCCGCGCCTACAACATCGTGGCGGGACAGATCGACATCGGCAACGCGATGACGGAGCTGTCCGAACGCATGACACGCGGCGTGCTGCAGGCCAATGGCACGGTTGCACCGGAGCCCATGATGGATGCCGAACACGTCGCGAAAGCGGTGCGCCACATGGCGTCGCTGCCCCTGGACGCCAACGTCCTGACCATGACCGTCATGGCCAGCGCCATGCCCTTTGCGGGGCGCGGCTAAGGCCTTATCCGCGCCCCGGGGTGCAGCACACCCGGGGCGCCTTACAGAGTTGACTGAAGTTGACCACCCCGAGGAGACAAGCATGACCTTCAACACGCTGGCCAAGACCCTGGCCTTTTCGGCAGTCCTTGCCGCCGTGCCCGGCCTGGCCGCGGCGCAGAACTACCCCACCCGCCCCATCAGCATCATCGTGCCGGCCCCGCCGGGCGGCGGCATCGACATGATTGCGCGCGTCGTCGGCGAAAAGCTCTCACAATCACTGGGCCAGCCCGTCATCGTCGACAACCGGCCGGGCGCCTCCAACAACCTGGGCACCGCACTGCTCGCCAACGCCAAGCCCGACGGCTACACCATCGGCATCGTGGGCGGCAGCCACAACATCAACAAATACCTGTTCAAGAACCTGGGCTGGGACCCGCAGAAGAGTTTCGAGCCCATCATCTACACGCATGAAATTCCGCTGGTGTTCTCGGTCTATCCGAAGATCCCGCCCAAGACGCTGCCGGAATTGGTGGACTGGATGAAGGCGCATCCTGACGACGCCAAAGTCGCCACGTCGGGCCGAGGCAGCGCGCAGGAAATGGCCGCCGAGATGTTCCGCATGGTCAGCGGCGCGCCCATGCTGCTGATCCCGTACAAGGGTTCGTCCGCCGCGCACCCTGACCTGCTGGCCGGCCGCACGGTGCTCTACATCGACACGCTGAGCGCGATGCAGGAACAGGTCAAGGCAGGCAACGTGCGCGCCGTTGCCGTGTCGACTGCCAATCGCACCAAGGCGCTGCCCGACGTGCCGACCGCGCAGGAGCAAGGCCTGAAGGGCTACGACGCCAACACCAACGGCGGCTTCCTGGCGCCGGCGGGCACGCCGAAGGAGATCATCGCCAAGCTCAACACCGAAATCAACGCGGTCCTCAAGCAACCCGCCGTGCGCGCCAAGCTGGAAGCCGCGGGCATCGAGGTCCAGGGCGGCACGCCGCAGGAATACGCGGCGGTCATCCAGTCGGACCTGGACAAGTGGGGCAAGGTGGTGAAGGAAGCGAAGATCGAGGCGGAGTGATGTTCGCCACGCATGCAAACGGGCGCGGCTAGGCCGTTGCCCTTTGGGCGCGCAGGGACGCGGTCCGATGGAGCCCGGATCGCGTCCTTTTCGCTATTGGCGCACAAGCGCCTGGCCGGCACTACGCCGGCCGCCGCAACTCCATCTCGGTCGCAACCCCGAAATATTGCCAAGGTAACAGGGCGTTAAGCGCCGTTTTGCCCAGTCCTGCGGCGTGGATGCCAGGCAAATACGGGTATTTTTGCGCCCCGCCGTAAACGCCGCCGTGAATCGGCCGGCGATGGCTTCGTTACACGGCCGCCGCTCCCGCCCACACTTGCCTTGACACCCTTTGTGTCCCCCTTCTATGTTCGAGGCCGCCAACGATTTGGCACCCGAAATTCCCATGCAGCCCGTATTGCGGCGCAGGCAAGCGCCCCAGCACTGGCGCGCGCCGGCCGCATCCGCCGGTGCCTGCACATCGTGACTGAGAGAGAAGAAGGACATGGCGTCTACGCGCAAGTCAGAAGGAAAAGGTTTGCGGACGGGCAACGCGGCGGCCGCCGCGCTGCTGGTGGCGGCGATCACGGCCGCGTTTGCGGCGATGAGCCCCACGCCGGGCAATGCCGCGCAGGAAAAGGCGGCGGCGCCCGCCGCAGCATCGACAGCTGGTGCTGCGGCTGCCGCAGCACCAGCTGCTGCATCCCCTGCCCCCGTCACGCCAGCAGCCAACGCACCCGCCCCCGCCGCCAACGCCGCTGCCCGGGTTGCGCCGCCCGACGCCGCAGCGGTCATCTACGCCATCCATCAAGTGGACAGCAAGGGCGAACCGTCCGCCAACGTCGCCAACGGCAGCATCGCCACCTACTGGTTCGGCCATGCGTTCGAACTGGAAGGCACGCCTTACTACACCGGCTTCATCTGGGAAACCGCCGAGCGCTATGGCAAGCCGGGTGAGGATGACGTCGGTCCCATGACGACCGTGAATCTGGCCGAAGCCACCTTCCTCCGCGACCCGGCATCCCCGGAAAGTCCCTGGAAATTCCGCGGCATGGAGCCGACCATCGGCGAATTCGGCGCGTACGAAAGGCCGCCGGAAGTCGACACGCAGCGCAAGCCGCTGGAGTACCGCACGGCATCGGGCAAGCTATTGCTGGCGGTGCCCACCGAAACCTTCGAGAACGGCATCACGATCAGCGGCTACGCCCTGCTTGTCTTCACGCCCCCGGAAAAGCGTCAGGACGAAACGGGCAATGTGTGGTCCTACGTGGGCAACGTGATCGCAGGCGAGGACAACGGGCCGGCCTGTGCGGACGGCGACGTCATGCCGTGTACGCGCAGCGAAGGTGAACTGGTCTTCAGCGCCACCGCGACCGCCGACCTGCCGCGCGTGACGGTGCAGTTCACGGGCAACACGATCTCGGGTCCCGGCAAGACCCGCAAGCTGGGCCCCGGCGACGCCGTCATCTACGCCTACGACGCCACGCGCAAGCAGTACGTCGCGCAGTAGCCGATACCATCACCGTCCCGAAGCAACGCGGCCGTTCAGGCCGCAGCTTGCTCCCTGGTCCCGGCCACTTCCAGCCGGTTGCCGCCCAGCGATTTGGCGCGGTAAAGCGCCTGGTCTGCGATGGCCAGCGCATCCATGATGGTGGGCGCGTCGCCGTTGAAACGCGCAAGCCCGATGCTGACCGTCGCAGCAATGCCGATGTTGTCGATCCGGTTGGAGACGGTCACGGCAAAGCGCTCGGCCATCGCCTTGCCCAGCGTGTGGGCACCCTTTGCGTCGTCGCCCCAGAGCAGCGCGGCGAATTCCTCGCCGCCGATGCGCGCAAGAATGGTGTCGTGCCCCAGCACTTCCCGCGCGGTTTCGGCAAAGGACTTGAGCACCTGGTCGCCCGCCGCGTGCCCATAGCGGTCATTGACGGACTTGAAGTGATCCAGGTCGAACGCCAGCACCGACACCGCGCCGCGCCCTTCCTTGCCGTTCAGCATGCGCGCGCCCTGCTCGACGAACCAGCGCCGGTTGCCCAGCCGGGTCAGGTAGTCGGTCTGCGACTCCAGCAGCAGTTGGCGGTGCGTTTCGTCGCGGATGAGCTTGAGCAGCGTCATCGGCAGCACCACGGAATACAGCACGCCCTCGTAGATGGTGAGCTTGCCGGCCAGCGTCAGGACGGGTTGCGAGTCGAACCAGGGCAGGATGAACGCCCGGCCGGCGTAAAGCGCCGTATGCACGCCCGCAACGGCCATCACAATGTACCGAGACCGGCGCGGCTTGAGCGCCTGGCAGCGGTACACCTCCCAGGCCGTCAATCCGCTGACGAGCGCAATCGGCACCGAGCTTACATACGTCCACATCACGTCGAGCCAGCGCACGCCCCCGATCACCCAGGTCAGCCCCATGCCGATCAGCACGCAGAGCGACGTGCGCACATAGCGCCGTCCGCTCAGCGCAGCAACGCCATTGAGCACAAGCAGATAGCCGCCGAGGATAACGAGGTTGCTGAGCGCCGCACCGCTGACGCCCGGAAGGTCGCGACGATATAACGCCGCCGCGCAGCCAAGCGCCAGCGTGGCGAAACCTGAAGCCAGGATGCGTAATTCCTTGCTGCGAGTGGGGTTGGCCCGCTGTTCCCAGAACATGAGGCCGGCGCTGACAAGCAGTGTTCCAACTGCCAGCAGGTACAGAGTGAGAAGATCGACGTACATCTCGAAAGTCAGGAGATTTCGCCGAAAAGCGCGGCGGCTGCGGGATTTTACGGTGAAAACGTGTCATTTCACCTTTTCCGGGTGCGCTTTGCATCACGCTCGGCAGCGCACGAGCGCGTGTAATCCGACCCCAAAAATTTGTCCCATGAGCAGATCATTTCTTGATCTGGCCGCCACACCGGCTGACTTCCAACCGTTGGAACTTGCAGGGGCCTCAGCCTACGTTGGCCGGCCGCGAAATCACCCCCGCCGTGCCGCTTCAATCGTCGCGATGTCGATCTTCTTCATCGTCATCATGGCCTCGAACGCGCGCTTGGCCGCCGCTTGATCCAGGTCCGTGACCGCCGCCAGCAGCGCCCGCGGCGTGATCTGCCAGGACAGTCCCCATTTATCCTTGCACCAGCCGCAGTCGCTCTCCTGGCCGCCGTTCGAGACGATGGCGTCCCACAGACGGTCGGTTTCTGCCTGATCGTCGGTCGCGACCTGAAAGGAAAACGATTCGTTGTGCTGGAAGGCGTCGCCGCCATTCAGGCCGACGCAGGGGATACCCATCACGGTGAAGTCGACCATCAGGATGTCGCCCTGTTGGCCCGAGGGATAGTCGCCGGGTGCGCGGTGGACCGTGCCCACCTTGCTATCGGGAAACGTCTTTGCATAAAAGGTCGCCGCTTCCAGGGCGTCGCCGTCGTACCACAGGCAAACGGTGTTTTTGCTGGCCATCGTGCTCCTCCTTGGCAGGAAAGTGATGCGCTTCAACCTTGCTGCAATGCGCGACGTTCAAGCATAGTCCACGCCGCGCCTGCCGAAAACCGGGCACGCATCGCGGTCATGCGGCCCCCGTCTCAAACAGCGATGCGCCCGTCGATGCAGGTCACGGACTGCCCGCCCACGCGAATGGCGCCGCCCGCATCGAACGAGATGCGCAACCTGCCCGACCGCCCGACCACGGCGCCCTGTGTGCTGAGGTATTCCGTGCCGAACTGCGGCACCTGTCCGGCGTCGCGGATGAACGCCGCCACCGAGCCGTTGCCGCTGCCGCAGACCGGGTCTTCGTTGGCGCCCAGGCTGGGCCCAAAGGCTCGGACCTCGATGGCCGCTTCCGCGCCTTCGCCGTAGGCGCCGTACACGACGATGCCCGCGGCATTGTTGCGGCGGTCGAAATCGGCCATGCGTGCGAAGTCCGGTCCCAACGTCAGCACCGCCTGCGCGCTGGGCAATTGGGCAATCGTCCATACCGGGCCCACGTTGACGAACTTGGGCGCAGGATCGTGCAGCACCGCCGAGCCCAGGATGGCTTCCATTTCGTCGACGAGATCGGCTCCAAGGTCGGCCAGGCTGGGTTCCGGCAGCGTGAAGGCGATAAGCGGGCTGCCACCCGCCGTATCCGTGATCGACAGTTCGATCAGGCCGGCGGCACATTCCTGCACGAGCCTGCCGTCACGCGCCGCGACGATGCCCGCCTCGAGCAGCGCATGGGCGGTGCCCAGCGTGGGATGCCCCGCAAAGGGCAGCTCGGCCTGGGGCGTGAAGATGCGCACCAGGTAATCGGCGCCGGGCTGCGTGGGCGGCAGCACGAAGGTGGTCTCCGACAGGTTCGTCCAGTTGGCGATGCGCCGCATCTGCTCGTCCGACAGCCCCTGCCCTTGCAGCACCACCGCGACGGGATTGCCGCGATAGGGTTCGTTGGTGAACACATCCACCTGTTTGAATGGCACGCTCATGTCCCGCTCCTCTATTCAATATCCGGATGCCTGTCGGCCAACCGTTGGCGCCGCACGCGCAGCGCGTCGAGCTTTTCCTCCAGCGCCGCGATCTCGGCATCGACGTCCTGCACGCTTTGCTCGATGTGTTCGTACGCCTGCTGCAGGAGCACCTTGGCCTCCTTGCGGCTGGACGCCGTGGGCGTTTCCCCGCGCAGCGGCCGGTTGGCCGTTTCGGGCAGGAAGAACGACGTGATAAGCCCGATGACCGACGCCGCCATCAGGTAGTACGCGGGCATCATCAGGTTCTCGGTCTCTTCGACCAGCCATGCAGCAACCGTGGGCGTCAGGCCGGCAAAGATGATGGCCACGTTGAACGAACTGGCCAGCGCGCTGTAGCGGATGCGCGTAGGAAACAGCGCGGGCAGCGTCGACGCCATGATGCCGATCAGGCAGTTCAGGAACACGGCGATCAGCAACAGTCCCAAAAAGATGAGCGCGGTGTTATCGCTGCCGATGAGAAAGAACGAGGGAATCGCCGTGACCAGCAGGCCCAGGCTGCCGGCCAGCAGGAACGGCTTGCGGCCGATCTTGTCGCTGATGAACCCCACCACCGGCTGCACGAACAGCATGCCCACCATCACAACGACGATGATGAGCACGCCATGCCCTTCGGTATAGCCCAGGCTGCCCGACAGATACGTGGGCATGTAGGTGAGCAGCATGTAATAGGTGACATTGGTCACGAGCACCATGCCGATGCTGACCAGCAATGCACGGCGGTACTTGCTGAAGATCTCGCGGAATGACACCGTCGGCTTTTCCTGCACGGCGTCGCGGTCTTCCTTTTCCATCCGTTCAAGCTGTTGCGTGAAGGCCGGCGTTTCCTCGGCCGCGTGGCGCAGATACAAGCCCAGCAGGCCAAGCGGTCCGGCCACGAAGAACGGGATGCGCCAGCCCCAGTCAAGGAAGGTCTGCTCGCCCAGCATGGTCTGCAGCAGCACGACCATGCCCGCCCCTACGACGAATCCGGCGATCGAGCCGAAGTCCAGCCAGCTTCCCAGGAAGCCGCGCTGCCTGTCTGGCGCATATTCGGCCACGAACACGGCCGCGCCGGTGTATTCGCCCCCCACGGAAAAGCCCTGCGCCAGTTTGCACGCCAAGAGAAGAATCGGCGCCCAGATGCCGATCGTGGCATAGGCGGGAATCAGGCCGATGCAGAACGTGCTGATGGCCATGATGATGATGGTGAGCGACAGCACCTTCTGGCGTCCGAAGCGATCGCCCATGATGCCGAAGAAGACGCCGCCCAGCGGCCGGACCAGGAACGGCACGGAAAACGTGCCCAGCGCGGCAATGGTCTGCACGGCGGGCGAGGCGTCGGGAAAGAACACCTTGCCCAGCGCGAAGGCAACAAAGCCGTAGACGCCGAAGTCAAACCATTCCATCGCATTGCCAAGCGCCGCGGCGGTCACGGCCTTCTTGAGCTTGGTGTTGTCGATGACGGTGATGTCGCCGATCTCCAGCGGACGGATTTCTTGCGACGACGTGGGGGTTTCTGCCATGGTGCGACATCCATAAAACGGGACATGCCGATTATGGACCCGATTTTGGCAACGGTCATCGCCCGCGGCATTGCGGGAGTGGTGGGCGCGCGCCCATAATGCCCCACCCACCTGTCGACCGCCGGAGCTGTTCATGACCGATACCCGCAAGCCGCCGCTGATCTATCTTGAAGACTTGTCCGTCGGAGACGTCTTCGTCAGTATGAGCCACGCCCTGGACGCGGCGCAGATCATTGCCTTTGCCACGCAATTCGACCCGCAGCCCTTTCATCTGGATCCGGACGCCGCGCGTGACACGCTATTCCAGGGTCTGGCGGCCAGCGGCTGGCATACGGCGGCGCTGACTATGAAGCTGCTGGTCGAAAGTTTTCCCGTGGCGCGCGGCGTGATTGGCGCTGGGGCCGAAGTCGTCTGGCCGCAGCCCACCCGCCCCGACGACGTGGTGAAGGTGACGAGCACGGTGCTGAGCATCACGCCGTCCCGTTCCAAACCCGATCGCGCCATCGTGGTCGTGGAATCCGTCACGTCGAACCAGCGGGATGAACCGCTGCAGAAGCTGACCAGCAAGGTCGTCGTCTTCAGGCGGTCATGATTCCGCCATGGGCCGGTCATTATCCGGCCAGCGGTCCGGCCGCCGGCCGGCCGCACGCTCAAGCCGTCGCGCCCTCCGGCAGTTTGGCGATGACCTTGATCTCGAACTGAAATCCATACAGCCAGGTCACCCCCACCGCCGTGATGTTCGGAAACGGCGCCTCGCCCCAGAACTCCGGCACCACTTCCCACATGGTCTCGAACTGCGACTGCGGATCGACCATGAAGACCGTCACGTCGACCACGTCGTCGAACGACGCGCCCGCCGCGTGCAGGATGGCGTTCAGGTTCTGGAACGCCAGCCGCACCTGCTGCCGCAGATCGGGCTCGGGCGAGCCGTCGTCGCGGCTGCCGACCTGGCCGGAAACGAACAGAAAGCCGTTGGAACGCACGGCCGGCGAATAACGGTTGCGCTCGTAAAGCGCGTGGCGATGAGGAGGAAACACGACGTCACGGTTGTTCATGGGATTCTCCAAGTGAAGGGGCTTCGGACCGCCCGCGTTGACATAGGCAAACTGTAAAAGCGCCCGCCGCGCGGATAAACGGTCAACTTCATCCATCACTATTTGTAGAATCCAAACAATCCCCAACACCCTGCGGAGCAGCCATGGACCGATTTGACGCAATGACCGCGTTTGCGCGCGTGGTGGAGACCGGCAGCTTCACCAAGGCGGCCGAAACCCTGCACATGAGCAAGACCAGCGTCACGCAGCTTGTGCAGCAGCTGGAAGCGCGGCTGCGCGTGCGCCTGTTGAACCGCACCACGCGCAAGGTCAACGTCACGGCCGACGGCGCGGCGTACTACGAGCGTGTGATCAAGCTGCTGGCCGACATGGACGACGCCGAGACCAGCCTGTCCAGCGCCGCCGAAGCGCCGCGTGGCCGCCTGCGCGTGGACGTGCCCAGCCCGCTGGCGCGCATGGTGCTGGTGCCGGCTTTGCCGGCCTTTCACGCGCGCTATCCCGACATCCAGCTCGACATGGGCGTCAGCGACCGCATCGTCGACCTGATCGGCGAAAACGTCGACTGCGTGGTGCGCGGCGGGGAGCTGACCGATCAATCCTTGATGGCCCGCCGTGTCGGTGACCTACGATTGGGCGTCTATGCCGCGCCCTCTTATCTGAAACTGGCCGGCAAGCCTGCACACCCGCGCGAGCTTGAGGACACGCACCATCGCATCGTCGGCTTTCTGTGGCAACGCACGGGCCGCGCGCTGCCCTACGCCATGCGCCGCGGCAGCGAAGTCGTCAACGTGCACGGCCGTTACGTGCTGGCCGTGGACGACGGCAATGCCTACCTGGCGGCCGGTCTGGCCGGCATGGGCGTGATGTGGCTGCCGGATTACATGTCCGCGCCGCATCTTGCGCAGGGCGAATTGGTTCCGGTGTTCGAGGACTGGCGGATGGACCCGATGCCGATGTACGTGGCGTTCCCGCCCAACCGCCACGTCAGCGCCAAACTGCGCGCCTTTATCGACTGGATCATCGAACTGGTGGGCGCGTATTCGCCTGCGGGCGGACGATAGCGCGGCAGGTCACCTCCGCCGCCCCTACCCCTTTGCAAGCTCCCCCGCCAGTTCCAGCGCCCGCGCCAGGAACACCGACGCATCATCCTTGCGATAACTGACGATGACTGGCGACACAAACGCGTCGGCTTCGATCCGCACATGCGCCACGTCCTGGCGTTGCAGGCGCTGCACGGACGCGGGCACGACCGTGACGCCCAGCCCCGCCGCAACCAGCCCGATGGCGGTCTGCAGCTCGTTGGCCTCTTGCGCGACCTGCAGCGAATGGCCGGCGGCGCGAAAGAGTCCCAGCACGTGATCCGCGTAGTTGGGCCGCGGCCGCGCCGGATACAGGACGAAGGGCTCGCGCGCCAACCGGTCGACCGAGACGCTGCCCTGGCCCGCCAGCGGGTGATGCAGCGGCACGGCGGCCATCAAGGGTTCGGTCATGAGCACGCGGCGTTCGATCGCGGGGTCGTCCAGCAGGATGCGGCCGATACCCAGGTCGATGCGGCCTGCCTTCAGCGCTTCGAGCTGCGGCAAGGTGTTCATTTCCATCAGGCCCACTTCGACCCGCTCGTCCGCGCTGCGCAGCAGCCGGATCAGTTCCGGTACGAAGCCGTACAGCGTGGACGGCACGAAGCCGATGCCGAACCAGCGGCGCTCCGTTTGACCCAACCGGCGCGTGCCTTCCAGCACTTCGTCCAGCCGGGCGGTCAACAGGCGCGATTGCTCGAGCAGAAAGCGGCCCGCCTCGGTCAGGCGTAGGGCGCGCGTGGTGCGTTCGAACAGCAGCACGCCCATTTCCTCCTCCAGTTGCTTGATCTGGCGGCTGAGCGGCGGCTGCGCGATGTGCAGCCGCGCGGCCGCCTGCGTGAAACTGCCGGCCTCGGCCACGGCCTGGAAATAGCGCAAGTGCCTGAGTTCCATGACGATTAAGACCCTGAAGGTATCAATTGAAACCCATATAGTCTTGGACGCCTTGGAAAAAGGCAAGCGATACTGCCTCCATCGTTCAAGCGCGGTCGGCCAGAGTATGAATCGGTTCCGCATCGCCGCCCATAAATCAAGAACACGGAGACTTTCATGCGCCTGCGCCCCCCCTTCAAACCCTTCGCCCGCGCCTTGCTGGCCGCGTCGCTACTGGCTGGCGCGGCGGCGGCGCACGCCGATGTCTATCCCGACCACCCGGTGAAGTGGATCGTGCCCTTCCCGCCGGGCGGCGCCATGGACAGCATCGCGCGCACGCTGGGCGAATCCATGGGCAAGCAGCTGAATACGTCGTTCATCGTGGAAAACCGCGCGGGCGCGGGCGGCAATATCGGCGCGGCTGCCGTCGCGCGCGCCAAGCCGGACGGCTACACCATCCTGATCGTGGCGAACGGCATGGCCGTGAATCCCGCGCTGTACCAGGACCTGAATTACGACCCCATCAAGGACTTCGCGCCGATCTCGCTGCTGGCCGTGGTGCCGAACGTGTTGGTCACCAATCCTGAACGCACCGGCGCGACGAACGTGCAGGACGTGATCGCCAAGGCAAAGGCGCAGCCCAAGCACTACACGTACGCCTCCGCCGGGGTCGGCACGTCGATCCATCTGGCCGGTGAAATGTTCGTATCGATGACGGGCGTGGACATGCTGCACGTGCCGTACAAGGGCAGCGGCCCGGCCGTCGCGGACCTGTTGGGCGGGCAGGTGGACTACATGTTTGACAGCATCACGTCCGCCAAGCCGCACATCGCGACCGGCAAGCTGCGTGCGTTGGGCGTCACCACCACCAAGCGCTCGGCCGCCCTGCCCGACGTGCCGACCATGCAGGAAGCGGGCGTGCCAGGCTATGAGCTGATGCCCTGGTTCGCCGCCTTCGCGCCTGCGGGCACGCCACCGGATGTGGTGGCCAAGCTGAACGATGCCATGCGCGCCGCGTTGGCAGATCCCAAGGTGAAAGCGACGCTCGATTCGATCGGGGCCGAGTCCATCGGCAGCACGCCAGACGCACTGCGCGACCACCTGGCCAAGGAAACGGCGCAATGGAAGGACCTGGTCAAGGAACGCGGCATCAAGATCAACTGATCGGCCGCGCTGCGCTCGCCTGGGGTATCGTTGGTCCATCCATCTCCCAGCGAAGGAAGTCATCATGGCCCTGAAACACGCGGATCCCGGACAGGTCATCGATCTGAAGCCCTATGGCGCGGCGCTTGCGCAGAAGCAGTCGGTCGCGCTTTTCAAGTCCGAGGATCTGGAGGTCATGCGGCTGGTGCTGCTGGCGGGCAAGACAATGCCCTCGCATGACGTCGAGGGCGAAATCACCCTTCAATGCCTGGAGGGCAGCGTGGAGGTCTCGACCGGCGGCGCCACGCATGTCTTGGACGCCGGCCGCCTGATGTACCTGCCCGGCCGAGCGCCGCATTCGCTTTTTGCGCTGGAGAACGCGTCGGTACTGGTGACTGTTGCTTTGAAGCGTACGTAGCCTCATCCGCCGCGGCAGCTTATGGGGTGGCTTCGAGGGCCCCTTTCGAGGCGCCTCCCGATGCGTCTTCTGTTAACCCCGCGCGCGCGCCAGGCCAGCCTATTTGCGGTCACGCCCTTCGACAGCTTTGCGCAGCACGCCGATGAAGGCCTCGTTGAACGCGGGAATATCATCGGGCTTGCGGCTGGACACCAATACGCCGTCGACGACGGCCTCTTCATCCACCCACTCAACGCCCGCGTTGCGCAGGTCGTCCTGCAGCGATGGCCAACTGGTCATCTTGCGTCCCTTGACGACACCGGCGGAAATCAGCAGCCAGGCGCCGTGGCAAATGACGGCGACCGGCTTGCCCGCGTCAAAGCATGCGCGCACCAGCTCCTGCGCCTTGGGCTGCATGCGGATTTCATCCGCATTGACCACGCCGCCGGGCAACAGCAAGGCGTCAAAGACCTCCGGCTCGGAGGCGGCCTGCAGAAAGGTCAGATCCACCGGAAACCGGTCGCCCGGCTTGTCGTGATGAAAACCCTGGATCGGATCGGTGCGGGCGGACACCAGCACTGTGCGCGCGCCCTCCTCGTGCAGACGGTGACGAGGGCCGGTGAGTTCGACCTGCTCGAATCCATCGACGGCCAGAATGGCGATGTTGACGTCTTGAAGTGTTGCCATGTGTGCTCCTGTTAAGTGGCCCCCCAACGATGCGATGCGTCGCGCGGGAGGCCTGGGGGATGACTTGTCAGGGCTGCGCCGCAGCGACCGGCTTGGGCGTCTGCGCGGGTTGCGCCGGCTGCGCCGGGGTGACTCGCCATATCGTGTTCGACAGGTCGTCGGCCACGATAAGCGCGCCCTTCGGATCTACCGTCACGCCAACCGGACGCCCGCGCGTCGTGCCGTCGCTGTCGCGAAAGCCTGCGACGAAGTCCACAGGCGGGCCTGAAGGCCGGCCGTCCGTGAACGGCACGAAGACCACCTTGTAGCCCACGGGATCCTTGCGGTTCCAGCTTCCGTGCTCGCCGACGAAGACGCCGTTGGCAAAACGATCCCCCATCGAAGCGTCTGAGAAATCGACGCCAAGCGCCGCGACGTGCGAGCCCAAGGCGTAGTCCGGCGCGATGGCCGACGCGACCTTGGCGGGATCCTGCGGCCGGACGCGATCGTCCACGTTCTTGCCCCAATAGCTGTAAGGCCAGCCGTAGAAGGCGCCTTCCTTGACGGTGGTCAGGTAGTCGGGCACCAGGTCGGGACCGATTTCGTCGCGCTCGTTGACCACGGCCCACAATTGGCCGGTATCGGGCTGGATCGTGAGCGCGGTGGGATTGCGCAGGCCGGTCGCATACGTCTTGTATTCACCCGTGCTGGCATTCACGCGCCAGATCCGCGCGCGATCGGCTTCAGCCGTCATACCGCGTTCGGTGATGTTGCTGTTCGAGCCGATGCCCACGTACAGATACTGCCCATCGGCGCTGGCGGTCAGCGCCTTCGTCCAGTGATGGTTGATCTCCGACGGCAGCGGCGTGACGACTTCGGGCGGCCCGTTTGCCTTGGTCTGCCCAGGCTGATAGTCGAACCGCACCAATGCGTCCTGATTGGCGACGTACAGCTGGTTCCCGACCAGCGCCAGCCCGTACGGCGCGTTGAGATTCTCGGCAAAGACGGAGGCCGCGTAGGTGCCATCGCCGTCCGGGTCGCGCAGCAGCGTCAGGCGGTTGCCGCCCTTGACCGGGCTCGTGCCGCGGGCCTTGATGACGGCCGCGATCACGTCTTTGGGCTTGAGGTCGGGCGCGCTGCCGCCGCGTCCCTCGGCCACCAGGATGTCGCCATTGGGCAGCACGAGCGTCTGCCGCGGAATCTTCAGATCCGTGGCGATGGCCGAAATCTTGTAGCCCTCGGGCACGGTCGGCACCTTGGCGCCCCACGGGGCAGGCTTGGCGATGACCATATCGGGCAGCAGGCCGCGTTCGGGTTTGGGCAGATCAGGCGAAGGCCCATATTGGCCTCCAGCCTGCGCGCTGCACACCCCTGCCATCACCAGCAACGGAATTCCGGCAATCAGTGGTATGTACTTCATAGCGGCCCCCTGATGTGCGGCGTGCGGAAGCCCAGCCAGAGCGCCACAAGCGCCAGCACGGTGCCGACTGCAGACAGAATCAGTGCGGTGGGCATGCTTGCCCATGCGTCGCGGGCGTGCATAAACGCATTGAACAGGCCTACCAGCCAGGCTGCCAGCAGCACGACGGCATAAGGAACGATGCCGCGCGCGCGCTGCGTGGCCCTGAACAGGTCCACGATGGCAAACAGCAGCGCAATCGCGCCAAACAGCAGTCCGCCGACCAGCAGCCAGGACGCGAAATTGTTCCATTGGATGTGAAAAGTCTGCGCATAGGCAGCATCCGCGAGTGCCGCGCCGAGAAACAAAGGAAACATCCCGGCCAGGAATACCGCCGGCATGGGGCGCACGGTAAGGGCGTACCGATTTTCGATGAGTTGGGTCACTGGATCGCCTCGTGAGTTGCGGGCCCGAGCAGATGCCCGTAAGAGGCGGCGCAGCAAGCCGTGTTCCTGCGCGGGCAGCGCCTACACCCCGAACGACACCGACATCCGTTCCAACCATGCGCTGGCCACCGGTTGACGCCGTGCCAGAAATCCCAGCGGACCCGCTTCGGCCATGCGCCAGTGCGCGGTCCCGAAACGCAGCGTTCCTCGCAGCGTGCAGCGCGTGCGGATCAGCCCTGCCGGCCCATCCTGAACCGTCCAGACCGCGAATCGTAGCGGTAAGGCAACGCGCAGGCCGGGTCGGAATTGCACGCTGGCGGCGGGCCGGCCTTCCGCAACGAGCGACGCTTGCGCCAACGCGGCCGGCTCACCTGGCTTGCCCAAGGCGGGCAGCGGCTCGAAATCGCCGATGCGCTTCGGGATGCCCCACAGCTTGCGGCCACCTTCTGCGGCCGCCTCGTCGTCCACCCAGATCGGCCCCACCGTGCACGCGGGCGCCAGCAAACCCGCGTGACGCACCGCCGTCGCAAAGAGCAGCTCGTTGTAGGCGAGCGTGCCGCCCGGTTCGTAAGCGGTCCAGACGGTGGTGCAGATGGCATGGCGTCCCAACGTGACCACACGGGCATCACCGGGCGCCTGCTGCGGCAGATCGGTCAACGGCACCCGCCAAGCACTCAGGAGCGCATGGCCGTGCAGTTTCCAGGGGGCCTGCGGATAAGGAGACGGGAAGCCTGACTGCGTCCTGCCATCCGGCGTGCCGGTCGGGCTGTCGTTCGATGGGGGCATCATCCTGGCGAACTCCTGTCGGGTTTCCAATGCACACACCCGATCGATAGTAAGCGCCCTGCGACCGAACGCCGCATGCGTTTCCATTCGGACAGAATGCGTGAGGTTCTGTAATAGAATCCCGCCCATGTCGACTCATCGGGACTCAGCGTTTCAGCCCCGCGGCTTGCCTTGGCGTTTGCTCGTCTGCCTGGCAATGGCCGCCTTTGTGCTGCGCGCTTTCATCCCGACCGGCTACATGGCGGGGCCGTCCACGACCTCGCTGATGCTGACGCTGTGCGAAGCCGGCGGCACGATGAACGTGACGTTCGACCTGCCGGCCGAGCCGGACGCCAAGCATGGTGCCGCAGAGGCCTGCGCCTTCGGCGCCCTCGCCGCGCACGCAATTCTGCCGGACACCGGGCTCGCACCTGTGTTGTCGGCGCGCGCCGCCTACGCCGCGCCCGAGATTCCCGTCTACCGCGCCACGCCGCCGCTGCCGGCCCTTGGGCCGCCGCTGGGGTCACGCGCCCCGCCTTCCCTGTCTTCCTGATCCGCCGCGCGCGCGCCTGACGCCGCGCACGGCAGCGAAGAGCGGGAACCCCGTAGACCAGCTTCATGGCGCCATCGCATCGGCGCTGCCTGCACGGCCATCCCCTCTTCGCCCGCGCTTTGCCGACCGGCCTTCAGGCCGGCGGCAGATTCAGTCGAAGACAAAAGAAGAGGGGTCATCTTGACCATCGTTCGTACGCGCGCGTGCCTCGGCACGACGCTGATCCTGGCCGCTTTCAACGCCGCCGCCCAAACCGCTCCCGCCACACTCGCCCCCATCACCGTGGTCGGCGGATCCGAGACGGCGCTTACTACCGAGGCGTCCACGGGTTCCAACCTCGGCCTCACGCCCATGCAGACGCCCGCCAGCGTCGACATCATTTCGCGGGAACAGATCGAGTCCCGCGGCGACGCCAGCGTGATCGAAGCGATTACCCGCGCGCCCGGTTACTCGGCCGCGCCCCACCCCGGCAACGGCAATAGCGCCCTGTCGGTGCGCGGCTTCACCGACAGCACGTCGGTCATGCGCTTGTACGACGGACTGCGCCAGTATGGCGGCGTCGGCCTGACGTTTCCGTTCGACACGTGGTCGGTCGAGCGCATCGAGGTGCTGCGCGGACCCGCGTCCGTCATCTATGGCGACGGCGCTATCGGCGGCGTCGTCAACGTGATCCCCAAGCGTCCCACCCGCGGGCCGATCCAGAACGAAGTGCAGGCCACGATCGGCACGCAGGATACGGCGCGGCTGGGACTGGGCAGCGGCGGCGCACTGAGCGACACCTTGTCGTATCGCCTGGATGTCAGCGGCAACTACACGGACGGTTATGTCGACCGCGGCCAGTCGGGCGATGCGACGTTTTCGGGCGCGTTGCGCTGGGACGCCACGCCGGACCTGAACATGACGTTGAGTTACGCCTACGGCTACCAGCGCCCGATGCGGTACTTCGGCACCCCGATGATCAACGGCGAGCAGGATGACGCCGTGCGCAAGCAGAACTACAACGTCGCCGACAGCTTCATGCGCTTTCGCGACCAGTGGACCCAGCTGGACACCGTCTGGACGCCGAACGACGCCACCACCGTGCGGGCACGCCTATATCACGTGCAGAGCGACCGCGACTGGCGCAACGCCGAGCGCTACGTGTACAACCCCACGACCAGCCTGATCGACCGATCCGACAACACGCAGATCACGCATGACCAGACCCAGACCGGCCTGACCACCAGCGCCGTCTTCAAGGGCACGCTGGCCGGCCTGGCGAACACGGTATCGGTGGGCTTTGACGTCAACCACGCCACGTTCAAGCACATCAACAACACCTACACAGGCAGTTCGGGGTCGGTGGATCCGTATGGCCCGGATCACGGCCACTACCAGAGCGACGTGCCGTTCATTCCGCGTTACCGCAACAAGGCCGATCAGTTTGCCTTATTCATGGAAGACCGCCTGGCGCTGACCAGCAAGTGGTCGGTCATCGGCGGCCTGCGCTACGACCACTCGAAGGTCACGCGCGACGACCTGGTCACCGATCAGCGCGCCTTGTCCAAGACGTTTTCCGACGTGGGCTGGCGCATCGGCACCGTGTACGACGTGACGCCGGATCTTGCCGTCTACGCGCAGTACGCGCAGGCTGCCGATCCGGTCAGCGGGCTGCTGATGATCAGCCCGTCCAACGCGTCGTTCGACCTGTCGCGCGGCAAGCAGATCGAGGTCGGCCTGAAGCAGAACTTCATGGACGGACGCGGCGAGTGGACGCTGGCGGCGTACGAAATCCGCAAGACCAATCTGCTGTCGCGCGACGCCGACGACCCGAGCCTGCGGGTGCAGGTCGGCGAACAATCGTCGCGCGGCCTGGAAACGTCGCTGTCGCTGGCGGTTGCGCCCGGCTGGACGATCGACGCCAATGCCACCGTGCTGCGGGCCAAGTACGACGATTTCTCCGAATCGGTGGGCGGGGCGGCCGTGTCGCGCGCGGGCAATGTGCCGCCCAACGTGCCGCAACGCCTGGCGAATCTATGGTTGAGCTGGAACTTCCAGCCGGGCTGGACCGCGATGGGCGGGATGCGCTACGTGGGCAAGCGCTATGCGGACAGCGCCAACACCATCGAGCTGCCGTCCTACACCACGACCGACCTGGCGCTGCGCTGGGACGTGAACAAGGACACCGCCATCACGGCCCGGGGCTTCAACATCTTTGACCGCGCGTACTTCACCACGGCCTACTACACCAACACGCAATGGATGTATGGGCCGAGCCGCCGGTTCGAACTGACGTTGAGCCACCGCTTCTGAGGCGGGCGCAACCATGGACGCCAAGGCGCGCCTGCGCAGGCTGACCTACCTGGCCCATCGCTGGCTGGGGGTTGGCGGCTGCCTGCTGATGCTGGTGTGGTTTCTCAGCGGCATCGTCATGCTGTATGTCGGCTACCCGAAGCTGACGCCCGAAGAGCGGTTTGCCAGCCTGCCTGTGCTGGCCGCAGACGCGTATCTGCCGATGGACGCAGCGCGGCCCGGCGGCGCGCTTGCCGTCCTGACGTCGGTGCGCGGCGAGCCGACCTACATCGTCCCAACTCCGGACGGCCCGCGCGCCTGGTCCGCGCGCACCGGCCGGCCTGACGGCGTGGTGACAGCGGACATGGCCGTGGCCGCGGCGCACGCATTCTGGCCTGCGGGCACGGCCCGGTATGCGGGCCTGATCGACGAGGACCGCTGGACGCATTCGCGCGGGCTGGACCGCCATCGCCCCCTGCACAAGGTGAGCATGGAAGGCGACGCGCCGGGCACCCTGTATGTGTCTTCGGCGACGGGCGAAGTCGTGCTGGACGCGCCGATCGCGCAACAGCGCTGGAACTACGTCGGCGCGTGGCTGCACTGGCTGTACATGGCGCGCGACCGCTCCGTCGATCCGGTGTGGAGCTGGATGGTGATCGCACTGTCAGCCGTCTGCACCGTGCTGGCTGTCAGCGGCACGGTCGTCGGCGTCTGGCGCTGGCGTTTTCGCGGCCGCTACAAGACGGGCGCGCGCACGCCCTACCGCGAGACCTGGATGCGCTGGCACCACATCATCGGTCTCGCTTTCAGCGCGATTGTCTGCACGTGGATCTTCAGCGGGCTGATGTCGATGAACCCGGGCGGGCTATTCGCCGGCTCCGATCCGGGACCTGATCGGCAAGCCATGGCGGGTGCGCAGCTCGCCGCGCCGATTGCGGACCCGCAGCCGGTATTACAGGCGTTGCACGCCGCGGGCTTTGAGCCGGTTCAGCTCGAATGGCGGCGGATGGCAGGCCAGCCGTACGTGCTGGCCCGCGACGCGACGGCCGGCAGCCGCATCGTTCGCCGGGAGGATGGTGCATTGCTGGTGCAGTCGATGTGGCAGCCTGATGCGGTCCTTGACGCCGCGCGCGCGCTGTTTCCCGGCGCGACCGTTCAGGCGACGTTGCTCGATCACTACGACGCCTATTACTACGCGCGCCACGCCGAAGCAATGAACGGCGGCGCACCACGGGGCCTGCCAGTCCTGCGAATGGATTTCGACACCCCGGCCAGTGACCGCGTCTACGTTGACCTGCGCACGGGCGAGGTGGCGCTGAGCCTGTCCCGCGCGCAGCGGGTCGGGCGCTGGCTCTTTTACTTCCTGCATAGCTGGGACACCCCCGCCCTGCTGAATGCCGGCGTGGGCCGGGACCTAGCGCTTATCCTCTTGAGCCTCGGCGGCCTGGCGGTGGCGGCCACGGGCATCGTGCTGGGCGCGCGGCGGTTGGGCTGGTCGCGCGGGCGCCAGTAGAATTGCGCAATCTTCCGACCGCAACGCACGAGATGACGCTTCCTCCAGAACCCTATTCCCCCCGCCGCATTGCCACGCTGGGCGTGTGGCGCGAGGCAGGTCATTCGATCAAGGCGTACGGCATCCATCGAGACCCGAACGCTGCGGGTCCGATCCTGTCCGATCCCGTCAACGCGTCAGTCCGCGCCGCCGTGCGCGACGTCCTGGACGAACACGCTGGCGGTCCGCGCACCCATGGTCTTGGCTACTGCATTGCGCACGTAGGCGAGGAGGCCGTGTGGCTGCTCGTGGACTGGTGGATCTCCGGCGGCATCGTGTGCCAGCGCATGCTCTCCGCACCGTTGGCCCGGCCGGACGCATTTGCGCCGGTCAACGCGCCCGCGCTGGCTTGTGTGTGGGAACTGGCCGTGATCGCGCATGAACGCGACGCGTGGGTGCGGCACATGCTTACCGAACGGCCAGACGCGGACGGATATCTGCACGACATGCTGGCCGCCGGGCGATATTGACGCGGGGCGCGCGGTACGGACGCGGGCCCCACGTTATTGGCGCGGCGTCAATCCGAGTGCGGCTGAGGCGGCGTGTCCATCGACGCATCTACCTCGGAGATCGTCTCGCCCGGGTAGGCGACGCGGGCGGCTGCCGCGGCGTCGTCGCGCGTCGGATAGGAGCCGGCATCCTCCTGGACGCCCAGCAAGGCGATGCCGCGGAAGCCCCAGTGGCCATCCGCGCGTTGAAAGACTTCAACGATCATTTCTCTTCCTCGTCGCGATCCGGCGCGGGACGCGTGTCGTTGCTGCCAGGCAGCGTGCCGCTTCGCGCCTCGGCTTCTTCCTGCGCCACGGCCTGATCGAAGCCCGGCTGGTCATGGCTGCGCGCGCGGGGCGGGTGGTCAACGTCGGGCACGCGCTCCGGCGTCGTGGCATGGCCGGACGGGCGCAACGCGCCTTTGTTGACGTCGGGCTGGCCGGGAATGGATTCTCGGGCGTTGTCGGATTTCGGTTGCGTCATGGAAAAGCTCCGGTGCATCACGGTGATTGGCAGGCGAGCAAGTGCCGTTCCTGCACGCGGCGCCCCATGACGGGGGCAAACGCTTCACGGCCCCTCGTTCAATGTGCGCAGGAACGCGGCGATATCCCTTGCATCCTGTTCGCTGACGCCCAGGTCGGGCATGGCCGTGCCCGGTTTGACGGCCGGCGGGTTGCGCAACCATCGCTCCATGTTGGCGGGTGTATTGGGCATGACGCCCGCGATGTACGGCCGCTCGCCCATCTGATCCAGCGCCGGGCCCACGTAGTTCCACGCGCCGGGCACGCCCGGGATTGCATGGCACGTCACGCAAAGATATTGTTGCAGCGCATCGCGCCCGGCCCGCGCGTCTCCCACGCGGGCCGCCGGCTGGGCGTTTGCCTGCGGCTTTTCCGCCGGTTGTCCATCATCGCCACGTCGATAGTCGTCGGCGGACAGGCCCGGCAACACGCGCAGAAACGCCACCACGTCCCAGATCTCGTCGTCGGTCAGCCGATACTGCCACGCCGGCATGCCGGTCATCTTGATGCCCTGTCGCGTGACCCAGAAGATTTCGGCCGCTGTGCGCGTGCGTGCGGTGGCGACCAGCGCGGCGGGCGCCGGATTCAGCCCCAGCGCGTACGGCTGAGGCGCCACCCCTGGCCCGCCGTGGCACTGGGCGCAGTGGGCGCGGTACAGACGCGAACCATTCTGAATGCGTTCGGCGGCGTCCAGTTCAGGCGGCATGATCTCCGCCGACCGCGTCTTCACGGCCCGCGTCAACGCAACATCCAGCAGGTGGTGCACCGGCGTGGTGTGCGGCGACGTGGCCGTCACGTCGTACATGCCGAAATACACCAAGGCGCCGCCAACCGCGCCTGCGGTGGCGGCAGCGGCAACGAGCGTGAGCGCGGCGGTGCGCTTCCAGCGCTTCATGGCGCCCTCGCCTTGCGGTCCGCGCGCTGCATCAGATAGGCGGCAATGTCCTCGGCGTCGGCCTGTTGCAGGCCGGTGTCGGGCATAGCCGTACGGGGATTCACGGCTGGCGGATCCATCAGCCAGCGCACCAGATTTTCAGGGGTGTTGGGCATCAGACCGGCAACGTACGCCTGCCGCGCCATGTTGCCCAGCGGCGGCCCGATGCGGGACGCCGGACCGCTGACGCCGGGCACGGAATGACACGCGGTGCAGCCGTGCTCGGCAATCAACCGGCGGCCTCGGTCGGGGTCAGCCGGTTCGCGCAACCCGCCCGCCGCGTCCGCAGGAAAGAGCGGCGGCTTGTCTTCCTGACACGCGCCCAGCAGCAACATCGCAGCCAGGGCCGGTAGCAGGCGGTTGGGTCGGGCTAGCCGGCGCAATGCCGTCTCCTGAATCGCGCGGACTGGCGCAGAACCTGGACTCGCCAGCAACTCCTGTGCCTGCGCTTCGGCTGCGGACGCGGGCACGAAAGATGCTGACGATGCCTCTCGCGGGCCGGCGGCCCGTCGGCCTTGTCGGCCAACGCGCGCCGGGTCATCCACTACAAGAACATGGCGAAAATCCTTCTTATCGTGCTCGCCGCCGCGTTGCCCTTTGCCGCATCGGCTCAACCCAGCGGCGAGGATGCCGCGCGCATCGCCGAGATCGGCTGGGTCCTTTACGTGGGTGCGGCGGCAATCTTCGTCGTAGTGGCCGCGCTGCTGGCGCTCGCGATGTTCGGTCCGGTGACGCTGCGCCGCCGGCTTTCCCGGCCCGGGCTCATCATCGGTGCGGGCATCGCGTTTCCCGTCGTGGCGTTGACCGCCCTGCTCGTCTACGTGTTGACGCCTTCCCCATCGGCGGCCCGGGACGCTGCATCGTTTGCCGCGCGCATCGAAGTCACCGGCGAATTGTGGTGGTGGCGCGTGCGCTATCTGGATGCGTCCGGGGGCGTGATCTTCGAGACTGCCAACGAGATCCGCATCCCCACGGGCAAGCCCGTGCAATTCCTGCTCAAGTCCGACAACGTGATCCACAGCTTCTGGATTCCCGAGCTGGGCGGCAAGCTCGACATGATCCCCGGCCGCGTGAACCGGATGCGCGCGCTGGCTCGGACGCCGGGCACGTTTCGCGGCCACTGCGCCGAATATTGCGGCGCGCAACACGCGCAGATGCTGTTCGACGTGCAGGCGGTGGACGCCGAGGCCTTCGACGCCTGGGTGCAGGCGCAACGCCAGCCGGCAGCCGCGCCCGACGCCGCGCTGAAACCGGCGGCCGAGCTATTCAATCAGGCCTGTGCGCAATGCCACACGGTGCGCGGAACAGAGGCACGCGGCACGCTGGGACCGGACCTCACGCATGTGGGCAGCCGCCCGTCCCTCGCGGCGGGCATATTGCCGAACAACGTTGGCGCGATGGGCGGGTGGATCGCCGGCAGCCAGCAGATCAAGCCCGGCAATGGCATGCCGTCCTTTGACCAATGGCCGGGCGAGGACTTGCGCGCCGTGGCCCGTTACCTGGAAGGCCTGAAGTGACGCGCCCGACATCCCCGACCGAGCTTCCCAACGCGTTGCCGCGGCCCGAAGGCGAACTCGAGCAGCTTGAACGCGCCTGGAAGCGTCCCACCGGATGGCGCGCGCTCACGGTCGTGAACAACACGTCCATCGGCCTGCTGTACATCGCCACTGCGCTGCTGTTTTTCATCCTGGCCGGCGTCCTGGGGCTGATGATGCGCACGCAGTTGGCTGCGCCAGACAGCAACCTGATCGGCCACGAACTCTATAACCAGCTCTTCACCATGCACGGCACGGTGATGATGTTCCTGTTCGCGGTGCCGGCCGTCGAAGCCGTAGCCGTGCTGCTGCTGCCCAACATGCTGGGCGCGCGCGACCTGCCTTTTCCACGGCTGTCGGCCTACGCCTACTGGGCTTATGCGATCGGCGGGCTGGTGTTCTTCTGCAGCATCTTCGTGGGGTTGGCGCCCGATGGCGGTTGGTTCATGTATCCGCCGCTCACCAGCACCCAATACTCGCCCGCGGTGAACGCCGACCTGTGGCTGCTGGGCATCGGCTTCATTGAGATCTCGGCAATTGCGGGCGCCATCGAGCTGGCCGTCGGCATCCTGCGTACGCGCGCGCCCGGCATGACGCTCGACAAGATCCCGGTGTTCGCCTGGGTGATGCTGGTGTTCTGCGGCATGGTGATCATTGCGTTTCCGGCGGTCATCGTGGCCACGGCCCTGCTTGAGCTCGAGCGCGCCTTCGATATGCCGTTCTTCATTGCGCAGCGCGGCGGCGATCCGCTGCTTTGGCAGCATTTGTTCTGGTTCTTTGGTCACCCGGAGGTCTACATCATCTTCCTGCCCGCCGCCGGCATGGTGTCGATGATGATTCCCGCGATGACCGGCACGCCGCTGGTCGGCTATCGCCTGGTGGTGCTGGCCGTCGTGTCCACGGGGTTCCTCAGCTTCGGCCTGTGGGTGCACCACATGTTCGCGACCGGCATTCCGGCGCTGTCGCTCAGCTTCGCGTCGGCCGCCAGCATGGCGGTGTCGGTCCCGACCGCCATCCAGATCTTCGCGTGGATCGCCACCATTGCCGCCGCCGTCCGGCTGCGCCCGCTCAGGACGCCGACGCTGTTCATCCTGGGATTCTTCTTCGTGTTCGTGATCGGCGGGCTGACGGGTGTGATGGTGGCCGTGATTCCATTCGACCTGCAGGCGCACGATACCTACTTCGTCGTCGCGCACCTGCATTACGTGCTGTTCGGCGGGATGGTGTTCCCGCTATTCGCGGCGTTCTACTACTGGACGCCCTTCATCAGCGCGCGGCGGCTGTCGGAACGGCTGGGCCGCTGGGCCTTCTGGCTGATGTTCGTGGGCTTTAACGTCGCGTTCTTTCCGATGCACTTCACGGGGCTGGCCGGCATGCCGCGCCGCGTCTACACCTATGCCGAGAGCCAGGGCCTGGGTCCGCTGAACCTGCTGTCGACCGTGGGCGCCTACCTGATCGCCGCCGGGGTGCTCGTCTTCCTGATCGATCTGGCGCGCAACTTCCGGCCGACCATCGACAACAATGCGGGCAACGTCTGGGACGCCGGCACGCTGGAGTGGCTGCCCAGCGGCAGCTACGGGCTGCGCAGCGTGCCTACGGTCACCAGCCGCGAGCCGTTGTGGGACCAGCCCGGCCTCGCGCGGCAGGTCACCGATGGCCAGCATTACCTGCCCAATTCACCGGCTGGCCTGCGCACCACGCTGGTGACCAGCGCGCTGGACGCCCGGCCCGACTATGTGCTGCCGCTGCCTGGCCCCGCGTGGTCGCCGCTGCTGGCGGCCGTGGGCACCGCGGGATTCTTCCTGCTGCTGACCTTCAAGCTGATGCCGCTGGCGGCCGCCTTTGGTGTGCTGGCCCTCGTCTCGCTGTGGCGCTGGCTGTGGGACGCGGATACCGGGCCGGATTACCCCCCGGTTGAGATCGGCGGCGGCCTGCGGCTGCCCATGATGTGTTCGGGCAGCGCGTCGCATGCGTCGTGGGCGATGGTGCTGCTGCTGATCGTCTGCGCCAGCATTTTTGGCTCGTTGCTGTTCAGCTATCTGTTCCTGTGGACCACGAATCCGCAGGCCTGGCCCTCTGCCCGCGCGCTACCCTCGGCCGGGTGGCCGATGCTGTCGACCGTCATGCTGTTGGCGGCCGGCGCCGTTGCAGCGGCCGCCGGACGGTTGATGACGCAGGACCGGCAAGCCGCGCTGCGTTGGTGCGTCGCAGGCGCGGCGCTGTTGCTGACGGCAGCGCCTGCGCTTGACCTGACCGCGCAATGGCAGGCGGGGCTCCGCCCCCAAACCTCCGCCTACACGGCAGCGACCTACGCCGTCGCGGGCCTGCAGGCGCTCTTTGGCGGAATTTCGGCCGTGATGGCCATCTTTACGGTGGCGCGGTCGCTTGCCGGACGGCTCAGCCCCACGCGCCGCGCGGCGTTCGACACCACCCGGGCGATGTTGTTCTACACCGTGGCGCAGGGGCTGATCGCGCTGGCGCTGCTGCACGCCTTTCCGCGGCTGACGGGGTAAGGCATGCAGACGCGCTTCTCGGTAGAACTGCTGTACCTCATCGCCGGCCCGCTGATCTGGCTGGTGCACTTTCTGTTCATCTACATCGTCAACGCGCTGGCCTGCGCGCGTTCGGCGCTGACCGGCCTGTGGCTTGGACTGCCGGTGTCGTCGTGGATCATCGTGGCCGGTGGCGTGGCCGCACTGGCCGGAATGGCGCTGGCCGCGTGGCGCCAGCATGCGCGGGTGCGGGCGCAGCATGCGCCGCCATTTCATGCCTGGCTTTGTGCCGCGTTGTGCGGGCTGTCGGCCGTGGCCGTCGTCTGGGAAACGCTGCCGGTGTTCCTGATGGCGGCGTGTCTTTGAAACCACACACGGCCGCTGACGCTATTCCGCCCACTCCGGGTCACCCGTAAAGACCACCGTCAGCCAGCGATCGGGGCTGTCTGCGCCAAGCGCCTCCCCGATCTCATCACGCAGGCTGTCCCACGCTTCAATGCCGCGCGCCGGCGTGTCGGCCGGCACGATGAAATACAGCTCGATTTCCTGCGACCGGCCGACCTTTGCAACGTACGCGCGGTACGACGCAAAGCCATGGCGTTGCACGAAGGCCTGCGCCACCGAGTCCACGTGCTGTTTCAGGTCGGCCGGCGTGACCAGCAGCATTTCGGACAACGCCTGGCGGATGACCGACAGCGGCAAGGGGATGATCACCGCGCACACAACCGCCAGCACGGCCGGGTCGATGTAGGGCGAAATCCATTCCCAGCGGGTGCCCTGTACGCCAAACCCGATGCAGAACGCCACCAGCAGCGCGGCCGTGATGCTGGCCGACATGATCCAGCCCTTCAGGTCCATGTGCAGGAATGCCGACCGGATCCGCCGGTTGGCGCGCGCCTCGGCCAGCGCGATTGCCACGCAGGCGGTCAGCGTAAGCACGGCATAGACAAGCGCCAGGCCAAACTCCAGATTGCGCCCGCCTTTAAGCAGACTGCTGATTGCGTTGATGAGGGCGTAGATCGCCACGCCGCTGAGCAATATGCCGTTCAGGGCAAGCACCATCGGTTCCAGATGCCAGAACCCCATCGTGAAGCGCTCTCGCAGCTTGCGCGGCAGTTGGCGGGACGTGGCGTAAGAGGTGATCAGCCGCACGACGACCAGCGACAGCGCGCTCATGCTGGCGTCGACCAGCGAATAGACACCATCGAAGACGATGGAAAACGATCCCGAGGCCACGCCAAAGCCGATACCGATGGCGGCGATGCACAGTGTGACCGCGATGGATATCCGCAACACGCCCTGCTCCGAGCGCAGGTCGAACAATGCCGTTCGTGAGGTCATGCTTCCTCCGTGGGGGACTGATCTGGCGACACGATAACCGTATAGATCCGCGGGCGGTGCATGGCTGGGTTCGACGACACCTATGGGAGCGGAAGATTCTTCTGGCATTACCTACTAAACGTAGGCTACGATTCGTAGACTACGTTTGGTAGGTTAAATCTTCCGATCAAAGGAATTTGCCATGCATGCGCTCATCGTTGTTGCTCATCCCGACCCGGCGTCCCTGACGCACGCCATCGCCAAGCACGTCGCGCAAGGGGTTGCGCAGGCGGGCCCGCAGTCGGGGCCGCCGCATTCTTACGAGGTGGCGGATCTGGCCGCCGAAGGCTTCGACCCGCGCTTCACTCAGGCCGACGTCGACCTGCACCTGACCCGTTCCAACGCGCCCGCGGACGTGACCGCCGAACACGCGCGCCTGGACCGCGCCGATGCGCTGGTGCTGGTGTATCCCGTTCATTGGTGGTCGTTTCCCGCCTTGATGAAGGGCTGGATCGACCGCGTCTTCACCAATGGCTGGGCCTACGACGCCCGTCCCGACGGCAAGGTCGTCAAACGCCTGCAGCGGCTGCAGGTGCATCTGGTCGCCAGCGGCGGCGCCGATATGCGCACCTATGCCCGGCACGGCTATTTCGGCGCGATGAAGACGCAAATTGATCACGGTATCTTCGGCTACTGCGGCGCGCGCGTGGCAACATCCGATCTGCTGGTCGCGTCCGACGCCGGATACCCCGAAGCGCACCTGACCGCCGCGCAGGCCATCGGCCAGCGGATCTTTGCCCCACAGTTGTGAGTTTGACCTCGAAGAGACCCTTGATGACGTCCCCATCCGCCCCCTCTCCCCGCCGCCGGTTGTCCAAAGACGCGCGGCAACGCCAGCTCATCGACGTGTCCTGGGCGCTGATCCGCGATGAAGGCACGGACGCGCTGACGCTGGGCCGGCTTGCTGAACAGGCCGGCGTATCCAAACCGGTCGTCTATGACCACTTCGGCACCCGCAACGGGCTGCTGGCGGCGCTGTATCAGGATTTCGACCAACGCCAGACCACGATCATCGACGATGCCATCGCCGCCAGCAAACCCACGCTGCAAGACAAGGCAGACGTCATCGCCACCCGGTACGTGGAATGCGTGTCGGCGCAAGGGCGTGAAATCCCGGGCGTGCTGGCTGCGTTGAATGGCTCACCGGAACTGGCCGCGGTAAAGACGCAATATCAGCACGCGTTCATCAGGAAATGCCAGGACATCCTGGCGCCGTTCGCCGGCTCCCAAGGCGTTTCCTTGGCCAGTCTGTGGGGCATGCTGGGCGCGGCCGACGCGCTCTCGCAGGCAGCGGTCGCAGGCGAGATCTCGCAGCAAGCCGCGCGGGACGAGTTGTTCCGGATCATCGTAAACATGGTGAAACACGCGCGCCCCCCGGAAAAATAGGGTTTGGACTGCCCTATTTTGTTGCGGTGACCACGTGCGCCTGGATCTTGCCTGTGATCGGACCGGCGCCGTAGCGGTCGGTCAAAGCCTGCGCCGCTCGCTCCGTGGTGGGCATCAGCAGACTCGCGTCGCGCGCTTCGATTTCGTTGCGCAGAGGTGTGCCCTGACAGTAGGCGGTTGCCGCTTCCTGCGCGGATGGCGCACGGCTGACTTCCTCGTGCGTCTCGATCTGCACGTCTTCAAAGCGCGCCCGGCGCAGGTCATCCTGGATTCGCGCCTTGTCGTAGTAACCATGAGGCGTGCGCGCGATAAAGACTGGGGGGTTCTCCGGAAACATCTCGGCGACCGCCTGTGCGACAACGGCAGCAAATTCATTCTCTTGAACGCTGTCCCACACGCTGAAGACAAAGCGCCCGCCCGGCTGCAGGACCCGGCGCGCCTCGGCATAGGCGCCTATTCGGTCAGGAAAAAACATCGCGCCAAACTGGCAGCACACGACGTCAAAGGTTTCGTCCTCGAACGGCAGGTGCATGGCATCCGCCTGCCGCCATTCGATACGGTCGCCGTCTGCCTGGCGGGCGGCTGCGTAATCGAGCATGGGCTGATTGAGGTCGGTGGCCACATAGCGCGTCCCGGCGCCCAGCCGCGGCGCCAGCGCCCGTGTCACCGCGCCGCTGCCGGCCGCCGTTTCCAGCACCGCGCGCGGCGAAAACCCTGCTACCCGCTCCGCCATGCCCGCCGCATAGGGCGCGAAGATCATGGGGACCATCAGGGAGTCGTAAAGCTTCGGAATCGAACCGATGAATGCCTTGTCGAAGTCGGTCATGGTGCTACTCCTTTAACACCGTCGACTCATCAGCTTAGCGCTGCGCGGCCCCGCGCGCACTAGCTGCATATCCCACGCGGGTGACACATGAACCAGGCGCCGAAGGCGCGCGCCAGAACCCCGACGCGCCTTCGGCAAACGGCGTGTTACTCGACCGACGCGCCCGACTTCTTCACCACTTCCGCCCAGCGCGGAATCTCGGTCGCCATCAGATCCCGAAGCTGATCCGGCGTGCTGCCGACCAGTTCCATGCCCATGGTCTTGCCCAGCTTTTCCTGCACGTCCGGCTCTTTCAGGATCAGGGCGATCTCGGCGGCCAGCTTGTCCAGAATGGGCTTGGGCGTACCCTTGGGCGCGTACACCGCCTGCCAGGACGCCATCTGGAAGCCCGGCACGCCGGCTTCCTGCATGGTCGGGACCTCGGGCGCGAGGGCGATGCGGTCCTTGGTGGTGACGGCCAGCAGCTTCAGCTTGCCGGTCTGCAGCAGCGGCAGCGCCGCCGTCATCTGGTCGAACATGAACGTCACCGCGCCGGACGAGACATCCACCATGGCGGGCGGCGTGCCCTTGTACGGCACGTGCGTGAGCGGCACGCCGATCATGCCGGCGAACAGCTCACCAGCCAGGTGCGTCGAGGTTCCGGCCCCCGAGGACGCGAACGTGCGCTTGGTGGGGTCGCGCTTGAGCAGCGCGATCAGGTCGGCCACCGAGTTCACGCCCAGATTCGGATCCACCAGCAGCACGTTGGGCAGGAAGGCGATCAGCGACACCGGCTCGAAGTCTTTGACCGGGTCGTACTTCAGGTTCTTGTACAGGCTGGCGTTGATGGCATGGGTGCTGATCGTGCCCCCGAACAAGGTGTAGCCGTCGGGCGGCGCCTTGGCGACGTAGGTGGCGCCGATGCCGCCGGCGGCGCCCGGCTTGTTTTCCACGACGACGTTCTGTTTCAGGCGGTCGCCCAACTTCTGGGCCAGCACCCGGCCCACCACGTCGGTCGAACCGCCCACGGTGAACGGCACCACATAGGAAATCGGCTTTTGCGTGGGCCAGTCGGCGGCGCTGGCGGGCAACGCCAGCGTCCCGAAGACCGCGCCGGCCAGAAGCGCGGCAAGCGCGCCACGTCGTTGCGTGTTCATGAGTTGTCTCCTGCCTTGTTTTATAGGTATGTGTGGGGTGCCGGTCGTGCCGGCGGCAAGGCTCAGCGGCCCTGTTCTTTGCGCCAGGCGGCGAACTTGTCCTTCGTGCCCGGATCGGTCGGCGGGTACAGGCCCAGGATGGACGCGCCGCCTTGCACCTGGCTGGTCACGAAATCCTCGAAGGCGGTCATCTCGACGGCTTCCAGGGCGATCTCGTCAGCCAGGTGCGCCGGAATGACCACCACGCCTTCCCGGTCGCCCACGACGATGTCGCCCGGCCACACGGCCACGTCGCCGCAGCCGATGGGCGCATTGATGTCCAGCGCCTGATGCAACGTGAGGTTGGTGGGTGCGGACGGACGCTGGTGATAGGCGGGAAAGCCCATCTCGGCAATTTCGGGTGAATCGCGAAAGCCCCCGTCGGTGACCACGCCCGCCACGCCACGCTTCATCAGGCGGGTGACCAGAATGGAGCCTGCGGACGCGGCGCGCGCGTCCTTGCGGCTGTCGATGACGAAGACCGCGCCTTCCGGGCAGGTCTCGACCGCGGCGCGCTGCGGATGCGCGCGGTCTTCGAACACCTTGATCGTGTTCAGGTCTTCGCGCGCGGGGATGTACCGCAGCGTGAAGGCCGGGCCGACCATGTTGGGCAGGTTGGCGTTCAACGGGCGCACGTCCTGGATGAACTGGTTGCGCAGGCCGCGTTTGAACAGGGCCGTGCACAGGGTGGCGGTGCTGACGCCGGCCAGCCGGGCGCGGGTTTCGGGATTCATTTGGGACACGATGGCTCCGGGTATTGGATCGGTGATCTAAAAATGGCGGATTCAGAAAATGGCGGGCTCGGGCACGGGCGCGCCGAATTCCGTTTCCAGGAAGTCCAGGTCGCAGCCGTCGTTGGCCTGCAGGATGTGCTTGGAATACATCCAGCCGTAACCACGCTCGTAGCGCTTGGGCGGCGGCGTCCAGGCGGCGCGGCGCGCGGCCATTTCCTCGTCGCTGATGTTCAGGTTGATGGTGCGGGCGGGCACGTCCACGGTGATCGTGTCGCCGGTCTTGACCAGCGCCAGCGGGCCGCCGATGTAGCTTTCGGGCGCGACGTGCAGGATGCAGGCGCCGTAGCTGGTGCCGCTCATGCGGGCATCCGACAGGCGCAGCATGTCACGCACGCCCTGCTTGACCAGCTTGGTCGGGATCGGCAGCATGCCCCACTCCGGCATGCCGGGACCGCCCTGCGGACCGGCATTGCGCAAGATCATGATGTGGTCGGCGGTGACGTCCAGGTTCTCGTCCTCGACGGCGGCCTTCATGCTGGGATAGTCGTCAAAGACCAGCGCAGGGCCGGTGTGCCGCAGGTATTGCGGAGCGCACGCGCTGGGCTTGATCACGCAGCCGTCGGGCGCGATGTTGCCGCGCAGCACGGCCAACGCACCTTCGTCGTAGATCGCCTCGTCCAGCTTGCGGATGACGTCGTCGTTGTAAACCTCGGCGCCCGCAATGTTCTCGCCCAGCGTCTTGCCGGTAACCGTCATGGCAGACAGGTCGAGGTGGGCATCCTGCAACCGCGACATCAGCGCCGGCAGGCCGCCCGCGTAGTAGAAGTCTTCCATCAGGTAGGTGTCGCCGCTGGGCCGGATGTTGGCGATGACGGGCACCTTGCGGCTGGCCGCGTCGAAGTCGTCCAGGCCCACGGCGCAGCCCGCCCGGCGCGACATGGCGACCAGGTGGATGATGGCGTTGGTGGAACAGCCCATCGCCATGGCGACGTTGATGGCGTTCTTGAACGACGCCACGCTCAGGATGCGCTGCGGTGTCAGGTCGTCCCAGACCATCTCGACCACACGCCGGCCGCACTCGGCCGACATGCGCATGTGGTTCACATCCGCAGCAGGGATGGACGAGGCGCCGGGCAGCGTCATGCCAATGGCCTCGGCGATGGCGGTCATGGTGCTGGCGGTGCCCATCGTCATGCAGGTGCCGTAGCTGCGGGCGATGCCGCCCTCCACTTCCGTCCACTGTTCCTGCGTGATCTTGCCGGCGCGGCGTTCGTCCCAGAGCTTCCAGGCGTCCGACCCGGAACCCAGGATCTTGCCCTTCCAGTTGCCGCGCAGCATGGGGCCGGCGGGCACGTAGACGCACGGCAGGCCGGCGCTGATGGCGCCCATGATGAGTCCGGGCGTGGTCTTGTCGCAGCCGCCCATCAGGACGGCCCCGTCCACGGGGTGGCTGCGCAACAGCTCCTCGGTCTCCATGGCCAGGAAGTTGCGGTACAGCATGGTGGTCGGTTTGACGAAAGACTCCGACACGGAAATCGCCGGCAGCTCCACCGGAAATCCGCCCGCCTGGAACACACCGCGCTTTACGTCTTCGACGCGCTGCTTGAAATGGCTGTGACAGGGGTTCAGGTCGGACCAGGTGTTGATGATGGCAATGACGGGGCGACCGGCCCAATCGTCAGGGCCGTAGCCCATCTGCATCATGCGGGAACGGTGGCCGAAGGAGCGCAGATCGTCCTTGGCCATCCAGGCAGCGCTGCGCAAGCTTTCGTAGGTGCGTTTCATGGGGATACGAGGGATGCGGAGTAAGAGTCAAAGCATTTAAACACTAATACATTAGTGCGTCAGCTAGGTGAAAACCCGCTACACTGCGGCATTCGCCATCCGCCCATTCCTGCGCGGAACCTCGACATGTTTACTCGATGCAAAGCCAGAAGCTCAGACTGGATCGCTCCCGCCACGCGGCCCCACAGGTTTTTGAACACCTGCGGCGGCAGATCATTTCGCTCGAACTCGTACCTGGCGCACCGCTATCGCGCGTCACCCTGGCCGAATGCTACGGTCTGAGCCAGACGCCCATCCGCGATGCGCTCATGCGGCTGGCCGAGGAAGCCCTGGTCGAAATCTACCCGCAGCACACCACGGTGGTCAGCCGCGTCGACATCGCGGCCGCCCGGCAGGCGCATTTCCTGCGCCGCTCGCTGGAACTGGAAATCGTCCATCTGCTGGCGCAGCGGCCCGACCCGATGCTGCTCCAGCGCCTGCAGGCCTCCATCGACCTGCAGCGCGCCGCCCACGCCACCGGCGAATACCAGCAATTCATCAACGCCGACCAGGCGTTTCACCGCGACATGCACGAAGCCGCCGGCGTGGCCAGCCTGTGGGAAATGGCGCAGCGCTACAGCGGCCACCTGGATCGGCTGCGGCGGTTGCATCTGCCGGAAGCCGGCAAGGCGGAACGCATCCTGGACGATCATCAGCGGCTGGTGGACGCCATCGCCGCGCAGGATCCTGCCTGGGCGCAACAGGTGCTGCGCGAGCACCTGTCGGGCACGCTCAGCCAGGTGGCTGAAATCTGCAAGCGTTATCCGGAATATGTGGTGTCCGATTAGCCGAGGGCGCGCTGCGGCTGAAGGATGAACCGACGGCCGATTGGCGGACGCCTGCTGGCGAACGCGGCGGCGTGCCGCTATCTCGGATTCAATCCAGCGGATACCGCTGAATGACGGTCTTGCCGTTGCGTTCCGCAAGCGACAGCAAGGCGTCGCCGGTCTGGTCCAGGCCCAGCAGCCCGCGCTCCTGCTCGTGCGACAACTGGAATGGCCGCCAGGACCTGCCCTTGTCGCGGCTGTAAAAGTAGGTCTTCGTGTATTCGTTGCCCGAGAACAGCTGTTCAGCGTAGGTCTTGATGACCCACGCATTGCGCCCGAACCACGCCTGCCCGATCCACGACGCCGCGCCGCGCACGTTCGGCGAGCGTGATCGCTTCACCCAGGCCATGCCGGTCTTGTCCAGTTGGTAGATGGTGTCGCCTTCGGTTTCGAAGACGGGTTGATCGCGCGTCAGCAGCGCATGGGCGTCCTGAGCCGGCACCCGGGCAACGTCCGGCGTAATGCGGAACGCGGGCGACGCGCCTTCCTGGAATTGCACTTCGAAGCGGCGCGTCTCGATCAATTCAGGCGCGTCCTGGCCTTCTGGCCGCACGCGGGTGCGCCAGCTCCAACCCACCGCGCGCGTGTCGTCCAGCGGGTAGAGCGACCAGCCATAGCCCAATTGCTCCGTGCCGTACGCCTTGCGATCCCGCTCCGCTATCTCGGCGAACTTGCGCTCGAACGCGGCCGAATCGGGCCACACCTGCTCTTTCAGCCGCGTCGCCGACCAGTGCTTGGCGCCGTCGCAGCTATGCAGCAGGCGCACGCCGATCTCGTGGTTTTCCAGGGCAATCGCCAGCCGGTCGGTGAGAAAGGCCGTGTGCAACTGCGGCACGCCCAGCGTCACGTCGGGATCGTAGGTCCACGTGACGCCCAGGTCGTCGGAACGCAGCGCATCCCAGGCCGCGGGCTGATCGCCTTCGCCCGGACTACGCAGGGTGCTGGTGATCAGGTACAGCGGCTCACCGCCGGGCGCACCGATCAACGTTACGCCGGTATCGCCGCTGATGGAGCCCAGCAGCTCGAATACGCCGGTGCCCCGTCCTCCGTAGATCAGGTTGCGCGTATCGGTGGTGGACCGCCCGGTCTGCAGCATGGTCAGGGCCAGATCGCCGTGGCCATGCGCCATGGCGGTGATGGCGCCGGTCTGCGCGAGCTGGATCCGCTGCTTTTGCAGCCTGTCTTTCAGCGCCGGGATCTGCGTGTCCAGCACGGGCGCCTGCGCCAGGCCGTCAATGTCCTTGGCGGTGACCAGAAGCTGGCCGGTTAGCAATTGGCGTTCGCCGTAACGCTGGATGGCAACGCGCGAGTAAGACGCCAGCGCCGGGCCATTGAGTTCACCCACGACCTCGCTGCGCGGCAGCGGATCGCCCATCGGGATGATCTGGTAGATGCCGCGCGCGAGCACGGCGGCGGTGATGACCGCCAGGCCGGCGGCCACGAGTCTGATGGTCTTGGGTCCAGGCATGCCGGGCATAATGCCAGCCCCCCACGCCGCCAGCCACATTTATCGAACGGACGGAACTATAGCGCGTTGCGCCCGGTTCTCTATACTGGCGTAACGCATGCTCACGTCTTACCGGACGCGCGCCCCTGCCCCGACACCACGGAATCGCCCATGACCGCAAGGCCTCCTTCTGCCCTCCTCGCCCTGGCCCTGTTTGTCGGGGCGAGCGGCGGCCCGATGGCGCATGGCGCCGCCGCCAACGATCCGGCCTGGGTGCCGGTCGACCCGCAGACGATGCCGGGCGTGTTCTACGACAGCAATTCCATCCGCACCGTGTCCGAAAGCCCAACGGTACGCGCGGTGACGGTGGCCTGGTTCTACGCGCAGCCGCGCATCTCCGAGGCCAATGGCCAACCCTACGGCTCGGTGACCCAGCCGGTGACGCTGAACTGCGCCGCCGACACCTATACCGTCACCCAGGTTCTGCACCACGCGGGCAACGACGCCACCGGGGCGATCGTGGAGTCCATCCCGGTGGCGGGCATCCGCAACGCGCCCGTCACGCGCGACCCGGTGCAGCGGCGGCTGCGGGACCTGGTGTGCGCGGCAAACGGCAAAAGCGCGCGCAAGTAGCGGGTGGCAAAGGGGTAGCCACCCCGGGTCGCTACTGGCCGCGCCAGTAGCGGTACAACGCCCGGGCGCCGGCGTCCAGCAGGAACCCCAGCACGCCGATCATCAGCACCATCGCCATCAGTTCCGAATACGCCAGCCGGTCGCGCGTGTCCAGAATGAAATACCCCATGCCGGCCGACACGCCCAGCATTTCGCACGGGACCAGCACGATCCACAGGATGCCGATCGCCAACCGCACGCCGGTCAAGATGTGACCCATCACGCCGGGCAGGATGACGCTGCGCAGCGTCTCCCAGCGGGTCGCTGCCACGCTCTGCGCCAATTGCAGCCAGCGCGGATCAAGCTGCTGCACGCCGGCAGCCGTGTTCAGCACGATCGGCCAGACCGCCGCGAACGCCAGCAGGAAGTAAACGGGATCGTCCCCGACGCCAAACACCATGACGGCGATCGGCATCCACGACAGCGGCGAGATCATGCGCAGGAATTGCATGGCGGGCGAGGCTGCCGCCTCCAGCCGGCGCCAGCTGCCGATCGCCAGGCCCAGCGGCACGCCGATCGCCAAGGCCAGCCCCAAGCCCACCGCGATGCGCCGCAGGCTGACCAGGATGTGGTGCGGCAGGTCCGAGCCGGACAGCAATTCGCCCAGGCTGACGAAGGTGGGTCCGGGCGCAAAGCGCCGGGCCATGCCGCCCGCCGGCGCCAGGACTTCCGTACCCAGCCACCACAGCGCCAGCAGGAGCCCCAACCCGCCCAGGCCGAGCGCGTAGCGAGCGCCCAGACCCAGGCCAGCCGCCCTTGTGCGTCGGGAAGGCACCGCCGCCTGCCGCTGCACGTCGGGCGGCGCCGGCGCCACGGACTCGCGCCCCGTCACGCCTGCACCAGCTCGGTCCGGCTGTACGCGTCGGGAAAGCCGAAACGCGTCAGGCCACCGGCCGATTCGATTGCCCGCCGGACATAGCGATCGTCCACCAGTTCGGCCGCCGCACGCGCCGGATCCAGGTCGGCCAGGAATCCGCGGTCCGCCTCGATCAGCGTGTCGCGCAGCCGCCGCACCAGTTCCTCGGTGTAGCTGGGAAACGGATACGGCTGGAAGTCGATGCGGCGTTCGTCCCAATCAGCATGCCGGATCGCGCCGCTGGCCAGGTACTGCTCGCGGTCCTCGGGCGGCGGCGCCAGCACCTTGGACAACGCCGGCAGCGTGTGCGGGGTGTAGCGGTTGATGCCCTCTTTGGAGAGCAGCCGCGCCGTCTCGGCCCGGTTGTCGCGGATCCAGAGCTGCGCCTGCACGATGGCATCCACCACCTTCTGCGACCATTCCGGCCGCTGCGTCAGGTCCCGCTCGTGCATGAAGACGACGCAGCAAGCATGGTTGCGCCAGATGTCGCCGGTGAAGCGCAGCACCTTGCCCACGCCCAGGGTTTCAGCCGCCGCGTTGAACGGCTCGGCCACGATGTAGCCCGCAATGCGCTGCTGCGCCAAAGCGGGCGGCATGTCCGCGGGCGCCATGACGACCAGGTTCACTTCGTTGGCGGCCGGCGCGCCGTCCTTGCGCGCCACCGGCGTCAGGCCGTTTTCGCGCAGCAGGTACTGCAGCATGACGTTGTGGATGGAATACCAGAACGGGATCGCCACCGTCTTGCCGCCCAGTTCCTTCACGCTGTTGACGGCGGGCGCCACGGTCAGGCCGGAGCCGCCAACGTGATTCCAGGCCACCACCTTGGCGGGCACCTTGCTGCCAAAGCGGGCCCACACCGTCATCGGCGACAGCAGATGCACCACGTTCACCTGACCGGAGATGAAGGCTTCGATCACTTGCGCCCAACTGCGCAGCAGCACGGGCTTTTCGGCCTTGACGCCCGCCTTGTCGAACAAGCCATTGTTGTGCGCCACAAGCAGCGGCGCGGCGTCGGTGATGGGCAGGTAGCCGATGCGCACGGGCGCGTCCGGCTCGGACTGCGCACGGGCATTGAAGGCCGACAGCAAAGATGCGGCGCCGCCGGCGGTCAGCAGAGCCGAGAGTTTCAACCAGTCGCGACGCGACATGTGTTCAAGGCACATCAGAAAGCTCCTAGCGAGGTGGGTCAGGCAGGCACGGCAGCGCCGCGCGAGGTCCGCAGCGCGGCGCGCAGGCGGGTAAGGATCTCCAGGCGCAGCGCGCCCATTTCCGGCAGCAGATCGGCGCGCGGCTGGGGCAGATCCACCTGCCACACGCCCAGGATGCGCCCTGGCGTGCCGCCCAGCAGCACGATGCGGTCGGCCAGCAGCAGCGCTTCATCGATGTCATGCGTGATCAGGACGGCCGCCGTCTGGAAGTCGGCGACCACCTTGCGCAGCAGTTCCTGCATGTCGCCACGCGTGACCTCGTCCAGCGCGCCAAAGGGTTCGTCCAGCAGCAGCACCGACGGCTGGCGCGCCAGGCATCGCGCCAGCGCCGTGCGCTGCGCCATGCCGCCCGACAATTGCGCCGGACGCAGATGCCGCGCATGCGCCAGTCCCACTTCGTCGATGGCCTGCGTCACGCGCGCGCGGCGCTGCGCATCCGTCAGCGCCGGCTGATGCTTGAAGTCCAGTCCGAAGGAAACATTGCGTTCCAGCGACAGCCAGGGCAACAGGCTCGGATCCTGAAACGCCACCGCCACGCGCGGGTGCACGCCGGTGAGCGGCGCGCCTTCCATCAGCAGCGTCCCGGCGGTGGCGGGCTGCAGGCCGGCCAGGACGCGCAGCAGGCTGGATTTGCCCGCACCGCTGGCGCCCAGCACCGCGACCACTTCGCCGCGCGCCAGATCCAGGTCGACGCCGTCAAAGACGGCGCCGTCCGCGCCGGGGTAGCGCAGCGCCAGGCCCCGGGCCTGCAACACCGGCAGCGGCACCGCCGTCATGAGGCGGCCTGCGCGGCGAGCCGGGCCTGGCGCTTGGCCAGTTCGGTCTTCAACTGCACCAGGCTCGGCGTGACGATGGGCAGGAACGCCGCCTCGCGCCAGCGCCGCGCAAAGCCGGCGCCACCAGGCTTCAGGTAGGCCGCGCCGCCGCTGGCTTGCAGTTCAAGCTGCACCGCCGCGTTCGCCACTTCTGCAAGCGCAATGCGGACTTCGAACAAAGCCCACGGTTCGGCTACAAAACGCTGACTGCGCACGCCTGCGATGAGGCTGGCCGTCAACTCGTCGAGTTGCGCGGACAGCGCCTGCAACGGTTGGCCCAGGATGCCGCGCGACGCCTGGCCCTGTCCCGCTTGCCCGGCCGCCTGCAAGGCCCTGCGGGCCAGGCCAATTGACAGGCCGCATTGCAGGCCGGCGAACGCCGGACGCGCGCCCGGCAGATACTGCCGCGCGTCGGCGTGGATCAGCCATTCAGGACCGATGCGCACGCCACGCACATCCAGCGCAGCGGTGTTGCTGGACTGCAGCGCCAGCAGCGACAGGTCCGCACTGCGTTCCAGTCCGGCAATATCGTGCGGCAGCGCGACGACCGCGGGGGTGCCGTCGGGCGCAGTGACGGCCGCCGCGACGAGAAAGCCCTGCGGCCGCAGATTCGTCACCCAGGGCATGCGGCCGTCCAGCGTCCACTGTCCGTCGACATCGCGTGCCGCGATCTGCAGCGACTCGATGCCGCTCAGGAACTTCATGGCGTTGGACAGCGCGGTGGCGCCCGCCAGTTCACCGGCAAGCAACGGCGCGAGCCAGCGCTCGGCCAGCGCCGCATTGGGGCTGGTCAGCAGATACTCGATGAAGACGCGCTGGCCCCACGCGACGAACGCGCTGGCGACCGAGCGTTCAGCCACCTGCGACACCGCCTCGATCGCATCGCCGATATCGGTGCCGGCCAGGCCGCCCTGCGCCTCGGGCACGCCGATGCGGAACAGCCCCGCCGACGCCAGCCGCGGCAGCACCGTGGCGGCGTCAAGGCTGCCGTCGTCCAGCGCCTCGGCATGTTGCGTAAGCCAATCTTGCAGGTCCTGCGGCAGGATCGCGCCGCCGGCCAGGTCGGTCGCGTCAGGATGCCGGGTCGCGGTCTGCGCCGTCATTGCGCGCCGCTCCAGGCGTATTCGCTGAGTTGTTCGTTCAAGGGGGTCTGCGCCAGGTTGTTGGCAAAGTTGCAGATCGTGGCCAGGCCCACGCCCAGAATCACCTCGAGCGCATTGCCCTCGGTGAAGCCCGCATCGCGCAAGGCCTTGAGTTCCGCATCGTCGACGCGGCCGCGCGTGCGGATCACCGCTTGCGTAAATGCCGCCAGCGCCTGCAAGCGCGCGTCAGGCAGCGTGCCCTGCGCGCGCAGCGCGTCCACGACTTCGGGAGACAGCTTGGCCTTGTTGCGCGCCAGCGCGGTGTGGCCCGCCACGCAGAAGGTGCAGCCATGCAGCGTGCCGGCAACCAGTTGCACGACCTCGCGCTCCTGCAGCGTCAGGCCGGCGCGCGCGTTGATCTGCGACAGCGTCTGGTAGGCCTCGAGCGCGGCGGGCGCGCTGGCCAGCACGCCCAGCAGGTTGGACAGATACCCTGCGCCCTTCTCGGCTGCGGCCAACGCCGCCTGGGTGGGTTCGGGCGCGCTTTGCGCGGTGTGCACGGTCAGACGGGCCATGAAGATCTCCATTGGACTATCGAATGAAAACACCATTTTGCGTGCAGCGCCCCGCAAGCGACAATGCACGAGGATCGCAACTTGATGCTAGATCTTATCGACTTTCAGCTATGCGCTTATAACCGAACGCCACCTTGACCCTCGATTCCGCCCTCACCGATCAAGCCGCCGTGGACGCCGTGCTGCTCTCCAGCCTGGAGGTGCAATCCAGTCTTTATCATCTGGGTCAATACTGCGGCAACTGGACCGCCAGCACCAGCGGGCGCGCCCGCGCCAGTTTTCACCTGATCCTGCACGGCCGTTGCGCGCGGACATTGCGTCGCGCCAGGAATCGCACACATTGGCGGCGGGCGACGGCATCTTCTTCCTGCGAGACATCGCCCATGTGTTGACGCCCCTGCAGCCGTCCGTCAGCACCGGCGCCGTGTGCGGCCCGATGCAACCGCTATCGCCGCGTCAGCCTGACGGCACGGGCCTTGCCTGCGGGTTCTTCCAGTTTCGCCCGGGGCTCGCCGATTTGCTGGCCGACACCCTGCCCGACTATCTGCTGCTGCGCGCGGACGACCACCGCTTTCGCGCCGCACGCGGTGTGTTCGACCTGATCCTGGACGAAACCACAAGGGAGCCTTCCGCCTCGCCCGTCGTGCTGGAGCGGCTGACGGACCTGCTGATCTTCTTCATGCTGCGCCACCTGGCGATTCAGGACCGCCAGGCGCACGGCCTTTTCGTGCTGGCGCGCGATCCGGCAATGGCCGGACTGCTCCAGGCGATACTGGCCGAGCCCGCCGCGCCCTGGAGCATGCAGGACATGGCAGACCGCGTCCACATGTCCAAAGCCACCTTCCACCGCCGCTTCACGCTGCAAAGCGGCACCACACCCGCGCAGCTATTGCAGATGCTGCGCATGCGCGTGGCGCGGCGGCTTCTGGATCAGGGCATGGGCATCCAGGAGGCCGCCGAACGCGTGGGTTATCAGTCCCAGGCCGCCTTCAGCCGGGTGTTCCAGCGCACGGAAGGCATGGCGCCGTCCGCCTTGCGACGGCGCCGGCCCGCATCGGTCTGATCGGATTCCAGCCCGGTGCGGCCGTCGGCCCACGCGCTTACACCTGTGCCAGCGCCTGTTCCAGATCGGCGATCAGGTCGTCGATGTGCTCGATGCCGATGGACAGGCGCACGGTTTCCTCGCGCACGCCGGCCTTCTTCAGTTCCTCGGCGTTCAACTGGCGGTGCGTGGTGGATGCCGGGTGCGTTGCCAACGACTTGGAGTCGCCGATGTTGACGAGACGCGTGAAGAGCTGCAGCGCGTCCTGGAAGCGCGCGCCCGCGTCGCGGCCGCCCTTCACGCCGAACGTAAAGAGTCCCGGCACCTTGCCGCCCAGGTACTTCTTGGCCAGCGCATGGTCCGGATGATTCGGCAGGCCCGCGTAATTCACCCATTCCACCTTCGGATGCTCGCGCAGGTAGCTGGCGATCTTGACTGCGTTTTCCACGATGCGGTCCACGCGCAGCGCCAGCGTCTCGATGCCTTGCAGGATCTGGAATGAATTGAACGGCGAGATCGCCGCGCCGGTGTTGCGCAGCGGCACCACGCGGGCACGGCCGATATACGCGGCGGGACCGAAGGCTTCGGTATAGACCACGCCGTGGTAGCTGACGTCCGGCTCGTTCAGGCGCTTGAAGCGGGCCTTGTGCTCGGCCCACGGGAACTTGCCCGAGTCGATGATGGCGCCGCCCAGGCTGGTGCCGTGTCCGCCCAGATACTTGGTCAGCGACTGCACGACGATGTCGGCGCCGTGCTCGATGGGACGCAGCAGGTACGGTGACGGCACGGTGTTGTCGACGATCAGCGGCAGGCCGTGCCGATGCGCGATCTCAGCCAACGCGCCGATGTCGGTGATATTGCCCAGCGGATTGCCGACCGACTCCGCGAAGATGGCCTTGGTGCGGTCGTCGATCTGCGCCTCGAAGGCGGCCAGATCGGACGGGTCGGCGAAACGCGTGGTGATGCCGTATTGCGGCAGCGTGTGCGCGAACAGGTTGTAGGTGCCGCCGTACAGCGTGCTGGACGAAATGATGTTGTCGCCCGCTTCGGCGATGGTGAGGATCGCGTACGTGACGGCGGCCTGGCCCGACGCCAGCGCCAACGCGGCGATGCCGCCTTCCAGGGCCGCCACGCGCTGCTCCAGCACGTCGGTGGTCGGATTCATGATGCGGGTGTAGATGTTGCCCGCGACCTTCAGATCGAAGAGGTCCGCGCCGTGCTGCGTGTCATCGAACGCATAGGCCACCGTTTGGTAGATGGGCACCGCCACCGCGCGTGTGGTCGGATCGGGGCGGTAGCCGCCATGAACGGCCACGGTTTCCAGGCGCCAGTTGGGCTTCTTCGCTTCAGTCATCAGTCTCTCCGGTCAATACGTGATTGAAAATTCAGATCAGGCCGCAAATGCGCGCGTGGCGCGCAGAATGCGTTCGATGTCTTCATGGTTGTTATAGGCGCCCACGGACAGGCGCACGTAACCATACTCCACGACGCTTGCCACGACACCGGCCTGCGTCAAATGCGCCAGCGCGGCCGCAGGATCCGCCACGCGCAGCGCCGTGGTTGTGCTGCGCACGTCATCGCCCAGCGGCGACACGACTTGCGCGCCCAAGCTGCGCAGTCCGTCGCTCAGCGCCTGCGACAGTTCCAGCACCCAGGGCTCGATGCGCTCGGGCCTCGCCTGTTCGATCAGGTCCAGCGCGCCCGCCCAGCCGGCGATGCCGGGATAGTTCAGGTTGCCGGTCTCCAGCCGCCGCGCGTCATTGGCGTCCGACACCGCGGCCTGCCATTGCAGGCCGGACTTGTCCAGCGTGGTCACACCAGACGGACCGATGTAGAAGGGGTCCAGCGCGTCGAGAAGCCGTGGCGACACGTGCAGCAAGCCCACCCCCAGCGGACCCAGCATGCCCTTGTGCGCGCCGCACGCAAAGGCGTCGACGTTCCAGTCGTCCACTTGCGCACGCAACAGGCCCGCGCCCTGGATGCCGTCCACCACGAGCCAGATGCCGCGGTCGGCGCAGCGCCGTCCCAGCTCCCGGATGTCGGTGCGCAGCCCCGTGCCGTACTGCACCCACGACACCGCGATCAAACGCGTGCGGGCGTCCACGTGCTGCCAGAGGTCATCGACCGTGAAGCGATGCGCGCGCGCCTGCGCCACGCGCACCTGTACGCCGCGCCTGCGCAGATTGAGCCACGGCAAGGCGTTCGAGGGATGTTCCTGATCGTCGACGATGAGGTTGTCACCCTCCTTCCAGGCCAGCCCCTGCGCGACTGTGTTCAACCCTTCGGTGGTGTTTTTGGTGAACGCCAGCCGGCGCGCGTCACCGCCGATCAAACGGGCCAGCCGCACGCGCAGGGCGTCGGCATCGCGCAGCCATTGCGGCTTGTCGCTGCGCGCATGCGTGATGCTGTCGAAAAAGCCCGCCACCGCGGATGACACATGCGGCGACAAGGGGCTGGTGTACGCGATGTTGGCGTAGGCCTTATCGCGCGTGATGGGAAACAGCTGTCTGAATTCGTCCTGCCAAGCCATGCGCAACCTACTCCGCCAGACCATCTGGCATGCGGGCATTCTAGGTATATGACGCGCATCTGGATAAGGCTTAGTTTTCATATTGATATGAGTATTAAGTCGCTCGGCATACCACTACGCGCCCATAGAATTCGTGCCTCTCTTGCACACAACAATCATGGGAACAGCATGCGTTTGAATCATCTATTCAAAGCGGCGGGCATTGCCGCCGCGATGGCGCTTGCCGGCGCATCGCAGGCCGGCACGGTGGACACCATCAAGAAGCGCGGTGAACTGGTGTGCGGTGTCAGCCAGGGGTCGGCAGGGTTGTCGATTGCCGACAAGCAAGGCCGCTGGACCGGCCTTGACGCCGACCTGTGCCGCGCGCTGGCCGCCGCCGTGCTGGGCGATCCGGAAAAGACCCGCTTCGTGCCGCTGAGCTCGCAGCAACGCTTTCCGGCGCTGCAGTCCGGCGAGATCGACGTGCTGAACCGCAACACCACCATCACGTCGGGCCGCGACGGAGGATTGGGCATCGCGTCCGCCGGCATCGTGTTCTACGACGGCCAAGGCTTCCTGGTGCCGCGCAAGCTGGGCGTCAAGAGCGCCACCGAGCTGGAAGGCGCGCAGGTCTGCGTGCAGCCCGGCACGGTGAATGAACAGAACCTGGTCGACTATTTCAAGAAGAACAAGCTCAGCTATCGCCCGGTCGTCATCGAAAACCTGGTCGAGCTGGAGCAGGCCTTTTACGCCGGCCGCTGCGACGTGTATCTGTCGGATGCGTCCACCCTCGCCGCCAGCCGCGCCGCGCGCGCCAGCAAGCCCGACGACTTCGTCATCCTGCCCGAGCGCATCAACAAGTCGCCGCTCGGCCCCTTCGTACGCCAGGACGACCCGAACTGGGCCGCCATCGTGCGCTGGACGGTCAACGCGCTGGTCGCCGCGGAAGAGCTGGGCATCACCGCCCAAAATGCCGACAGCCAGACGCAAAGCACTGATGCGCAGGTGCGCCGCCTGCTTGGCGTGGACCCCGGCATCGGCAAGAGCTTCGGCCTGGACGAAACGTGGGCCAGGCAGGCCATCAAGGCCGTGGGCAACTACGGCGAGGTGTGGGACCGCAACCTGGGCGCCGCCACGCCGCTCAAGCTGGAACGCGGCTTGAACGCGCAGTGGAACAAGGGCGGTTTGTTGTATTCGCCGCCGTTTCAGTGATGCGCTTCGCTTGGTGAAAATCGTTTGATGCGAATCGTTTGACGCGAATCGCTTAGTGCAGATCGCTCGATGCATCGTTTGATGCGCATCGTCTGATGCGCATTTCTAAATGATTCGCGGGCGGGCCACCGGGTCCGCCCTACTTCTTTTTTGATTGATGCCGCCCGGCCCGCCATGACTGCCACCTCGCTTCCCTTCCCGTTGACTGCCCCGTGGCGCCGCTGGCTGCATTCGCTGGCGTGGATCCTGGGATTGGGCGGCATGGCGGCCCTTCTGGTGCTGCACATCGAATCGGTGCAGACCGCCCGAGGTATCCAGGGCGGGTTCGGCTTTCTCTTTCAGCCGGCGGGGTTCCGCATCTCTGAGAGCCTGCTCAACGTCACGCCGGAAGATCCTTACTGGATGTCCCTGGCAGCGGGACTGGTCAATACGCTGACCGTCGCCTTCGTGGCAATACCGCTGGCCACTGTCTTGGGCGTAGGGCTGGGATTTCTGGGGTTGTCGTCCAACCCGCTGGCGGCCCGCGTTGCCGCCTTGGTCATCGCACCGCTGCGTAATACGCCAGTGCTGTTGCAGCTTTTCGTCTGGTATGGCTTGCTGCTGCGGCTGCCGGATCTGCGTCAAGCCTGGTCGCCGCTGCCTTCCGTGCTGCTGTCCAATCGCGGGTTGGCCTTGCCCGCCTTGCATGGCTGGCTGCCTTATGCGGGCGTGGCAGTGGCTGCGCTGGCGGGGGCCTGGTACGCCCGCCGCCGTTGGCGCAACACCGCGTTGCCCGCTTCGTCTGCCGCCGCACTGGCCGCAATATTGGCTGCAATACTGGCCGCCGCCACGATCACGTGGGCGCTATTGCCCCCCATGCAGATCGACCTGCCCGTCAAGCGCGGGCTCGGTTTGCAAGGTGGCTGGCAACCCAGCATCGAATTTGCCGCGTTGACCCTCGGTCTCGTCGTTTTTCACGCCGCCTACATCGCCGACATAGTGCGCGGCGCGGTCCGTGCTGTTCCCGTGGGACTGCTCGAAGCCGGCCAAGCCTTGGGCCTCACGCCCGTCAAGGTGCTGCGGCTGGTGATCGCGCCCTACGCCTCGCGCGTCGCATTGCCGCCCTACGCGAACCAATGCCTGGCGCTCATCAAGAACAGCACGCTCGCCATCGCAATCGGCTACCAGGAGCTGATGGCCGTCATCAACACGGCCATCACGCAAACTGGGCTGGCGCTGGAAGGCATTGCGCTTGCCGTAAGCATTTACCTGACGCTGGCGCTCTGCCTGGGCGGCGGGCTCTCCGCGTGGAACGCGCGCAATACGCGGCACGGCCCCGGCGACACGCACGGCGCGCGCCTGGGCGACCGCGCATTCCGGGATGGCGCTGTTCGTAAGGCCAGAACCCTTCGGCGCAAAGCGATGTCGGCCGTTCTGTCTTTGCTGCTGGCCGCCGTGGCCTGGTCACTGCTCGATTGGGCGGTACTTCGAGCCGTGTGGTCAGGCGACCCGATGACCTGCGCAAATGCGGCGGGCGCCTGCTGGGCCGCCGTGCGCGAGAACCTGCCGTTGTTGTTCTACGGCACCATGTCCGACGTGCACCGGGGGCCCGCGCTGATCGCGTCCCTGGCCCTTCTGGCCGCCATCGCTGTCGCCCTGGGCGCGCGTCGCGTACCGGCGCGCATGCGTATCGTCTTGTTGGCCGCGCTGTTTGGCGTTGCCGTGGCCGCGCTGACCGGCTGGCCGTGGGGCGGAGATTTCATCGGACCGCAACGCTGGGGCGGACTGCTCGTCACGTTGGTCCTGGCGATCGCCGCGCTGGTGGCGGCCGTGCCGCTGGCTTTCGCGCTGGCCCTGCTTCGCCGGTCCGGCAGCCCCGCCGGTTCGTTGGCCGCAGCCGGTCTGATCGAAGCGGTGCGCGGCGTGCCGCTGGTGACCCAGCTGCTGTTCGCATCGTTTGTGCTGCCCATGTTGCTTGGCGGCGGTGTCTCCAAATTCAGCATGGCGCTGGCGGCGCTGACCCTGCATACCGCGTGTGTGCTGGCCGAAGTGCTGCGCGGCGCGTTGCAGGCGATTCCGCCCGGCCAGATGATGGCCGCACGCGCCTTGGGCATGCGGCCCGCGCTGGCCTATGCCTGCGTGATCTGGCCGCAGGCCCGTCGCATCGCCGCGCCAGCCGCGCTGGGCGTCTTTGTCAGCGCGGTTAAGGACACATCGCTGGTCAGCATCATCGGCGTGTTCGACGTGCTGGGCGCGGCCAAGGCGGTAGTCGCGAGCACCGATTGGCGGCCTTATCACGTTGAGGTGTATCTGGCGGTGGCGCTGTTGTATCTGGCCGCCAGCCTGGCGCTGTCGCGCGTCGCGCGCCGCATGGAGGGGCGCGCTGGAAAATGACGGGATGCCGAGCCGGGCGGAGAAACCGGCTCGGCAGAAAGATCAGCCGCCCGCCCCGCTCCCGATCCCACCATGCACCACGCTAATGCGCTGAAGCCATGCCGGCCGCGGCGCGGCATCCAGCCAGTTTTTGACGATCAATCCCAGTTCCGTATCGCCAGCGATACGCAGACGGCGCTGAAAGAACAAGGTATCGGCATCCGTTTCCGCGCGCATGAGCGCCAGAAAATCGGCCAGCTTCGCGCCAAGTTCCAGTTCGGCGGCTTGCGGCCCCTTGTTCCACAGCGGCCGGAAGGCGCCGTCGCGCACCACAAAGCTGCTGCGCAGCCCCAGGTCTTCGACGGTGATGGCAAATGTGCGTCCGTTCAGTTCGGCGGGCGGTTCCAGCCACTTCAGGCGGCGGGCCAGTTCAAGTCCCGCGACAAAATGCAGGGACACGAAAGGTCCCGGCACACGCTTACCCAGCTTGGCCAGCATGGGCGGTAGAGTCAGGGCGGCGCTCATGCGGTGGCCTCCTGCAGGCCGATACCGGCCTGCCCGTAGAAGTAACCATTGCAGCGGCCGATGCCCGCGGGCGGCGAAACCGCATCAGGTTTGACGCCGCGGCGCGTGGCGTCGAGCGCGGCGATCGCTTCGAGTGTGCCGGCCGATTGCGGGCTGACACGCAGGACGTCGACGCCCATGCCCGCCAGTTCCGGCGCTTCGGCCAACAGGTCCAGGCATGCGGCCGATTGCACCTGGATGCCATTGATGCCAAGAAATTCGCGCGATTCGCGAGTGCGCATGTCCAGGCCATCAGGATGCTCGATACAGCGAAAGCCGCAGTCGTCCTTTTTCAGGCGGAAGTGCCGGGCCGTGAAGCAGCGTGCCGAAAACGCCAGCGCCATTCTTCCCCACACCATGACTTCGGCCTGCATGCCGGCGGGACGCTCGCGCAGCAGCCGTTCCAACGTAGGACCGTCCATTTCAAGTGGAGCGACAAAGCGCACGGCGCCGCGGTTCGCCAGCCAGGTCAGCGTGCCGCCGTGATAGGCATTGACGTGCGGGCCGGCAACAAAGCCGCGGCCGCTCAGATGGCGCACTGCGCCCAGTTCGCCGGCCTCGACCATGAAGTCCTGCTGTTCGCATAGCTTCTTCAAGGCGCTGGCCTCGGCGCCGGTCTCGATCAGCGTGCGGCCCGACAGCACCACGGTCTTGCCCACCGCGCGCAGATCACGCGCCAGTTCAAGCCAGTCGTCGGCGCGCAGCTCGTGCCGCCGGCTACAGACCGTTTCGCCGATGTAGACGATGTCCGCCGGGCTTTCAGCGACGGCGGCGTAGAAATCCATGGTGCGCTGGCGCGGCCAGTAGTACAGCAAGGGGCCGACGGAAATCTGAAAGGGGATTTGGGTCATTTCCATGGGCGTTCGAAAGCGCCTTGTGTGACTTGTGAACCCTCGGCATGGCGCGCCAGCATGGCGTTCCATTCGGGGCGCGGAGAAAAGCGTGACGCGTCCGCATGCACGCTGTCCAGCGCGGCGCGCAGCGTGGACACCACCTGCGTGACATACGCCGGGCTGCGCTGGCGTCCTTCGATCTTGATGGCGGATACGCCCATTTCGGCCAGCTTGGGCAACAGGCCAATGGCGTTCAGGCTGGTGGGTTCTTCCAGTGCGTGGTCGGCTTGGCCGTCCACTTCGAACCGGCCCTTGCACAGCGTGGGGTACGCGGCCGGTTCGCCGGGTTCGTAGCGGTCGATGAGAATGCCGGACAGGCGCGCATCCATGCGGCCGTCTTCTTCGACCCAGCGCACCGCGTGCGCGGGCGAACAGACGCCCTTGTTGTTGGGAGAGTCGCCAGTGGCGTATGACGACAGCAGACAGCGGCCTTCGGCCATGACGCACAGGCTGCCAAAACCAAACACCTCGACCTCGACACTGACGTTGGCGCAGATGCGCGCGATTTCCGTCAGTGTCAGCACACGCGGCAACACCACGCGGCGGATGCCGAACTGTTCCTTCATGAGTTCGATGGCGTCGGTGTGGGTGGCCGAGCCCTGTACAGACAGATGCAGGCGCAGGTCCGGATAGCGGTCGCTGGCGTAGGCCAGAAGGCCCGGATCGGCCATGATGACGGCGTCGGCGCCGAGATCGTGGGCGGCATCGACGGCGGCTTGCCATTCGGCCATGCGGCCGGCCTGCACAAACGTATTGATGGCGAACAGCACGTGACGGTTCTGGCGATGCGCCAGTTCAACGCCTGCGCGGATGTCGGCTTCGGTGAAATTGAGCCCGGCAAAGTTGCGGGCGTTGGTGGCGTTCTTGAGCCCGAGATAGACGGTGTCGGCGCCCGCTTCAATCGCCGCTTTCAAGGCGGCCAGACTGCCTGCCGGGGCCACGAGCTCTATGGGAGAGGTTCGAGTTTGCATGACGGCCAGTCTATGGGCCGCCCGTCCCCCGGGCCTTGTCGAAAATCAAACCGCGCGGCGCGCGCGGCGCCTTTTATAGGACTATTCCTCGGTGTACAGGCCGCGCTCGACCGCATACACCGCAACCTGCACGCGGCTGGTCAGATTGAGCTTTTTCAGCACGTTCTGCACATGGATCTTGACGGTGCTTTCGCTGACATCCAGTTCGCGCGCAATGACCTTGTTGCTGGCCCCGCGCGCCAGCCATTGCACGATCTGCGTTTCGCGTGCGGTAAGGCGGTGACGTTCCGCGGTGCCGGGTGGCGGCGGCGTCTGGCTGGCCTGTCCCCGGAACTGCTCGACCAGCTTGGCCGTCATGCTGTCCGCAATGACGGCTTCGCCGTTGGCGGCGCGCCGGATGGCGGACACCAGGGCGTCCGCGTCGATGTTCTTGACGAGGTAGCCGCGGGCGCCGTCGCGCAGCGCCTGTCCAAGCTCGTCGGCTTCTTCGGACACGGTCAGGATGATGACCGCGCACGTGGGCAGATCCTGCGTCAGGAGCTGCAGCGTTTCCAGCCCCGACAAGCCGGGCAGATTCAGGTCCAGCAGCACGACGTCGGGTTTGAGTTCCTTGGCGCGCTTCAGGCCCTCGACGCCGTCCCCGGCCTCGGCAACGACCTCGAAGTCGGGCTGGCGCTGCAGCAGCAGGCGGACACCGGAGCGGAACAGGGTGTGGTCGTCGATGAGCAGGATGCGGATGGTCATGATGGGCAAGGATGTCAGGCGGCCTGGCGCTCGGCGCCGGGCAAGGTGAGCGCCACGCGCGTGCCGGCGCCGGGCTGCGATTCGAGTTTTATCACGGCGCGCATGCGAGCGGCGCGCTCGCGCATGATGTGCAGGCCACCGTGAGATTCGCCGCGCTCGGCGACGTCGGCGGGATCATACCCCTGCCCGTCGTCGGCAATCAGCAGAGTGAAATCCCGGCCGTTTTCCACGGCGATGCGCACGCGGCTGGCCTCGGAATGCTTGCGCACGTTGGACAGCGCTTCCTGCAGGATGAACAGCACCTGCAGTTGCTGCTCGGGCTGCAGCGGCGCGCCTTCGCCTTGGCTGAATGTCAGATCCGTGTCGATGGCGGTCTGACGGCGGAAACGCGCCACCGTGTCTTCAATGGCCGCCTGCAGGTCGCCCTGCGACAGCTTGCTGCGGAAGTTGGTCAATAGTTCGCGCACGTCCTGATAGCTTTCGTCTACGCCGGTGCGCAGCAGCGGCAGGATTTCGCTGACTTCTTCTTCGTCGCCGCGCTTGATGGCGGCATCGAGCATCTGCAATTGCAGATTCAGGAAGTTCAGCCCTTGCGCCAGGCTGTCATGCAGGCCCTGCGCCACCAGCCCGCGCTCTTGCACCACGGCCAATTGGCGCGCCTGCGCGCTGAGGCGCCGGTTGTCCAGCGCCACCCCTAGGTGCTGCCCCAGCGTTTCCAGCAGCTGCGACTCCGACGCCAGCAGGCGGCGCTGCGTGCGGAAATGCAGTGAATAGGATCCCAGGACTTCGTCGCGCGTGACGATACGGAACACCGCCACGCTGGCAAAGCCGTCGCGCTGGCAGTTCAGATCCATGTCGGGCGGCGACTGGCGGAAGTCCTGGATGACGATGACGCCAGCCTGGCGGGTGGCGACGCCGCAATAGCAGTCGTCGACCTTCATGCAGTGTTCGGATTCGACCAGATCGTCGGACAGGCCCACCGACACCACGAGGTTGAGCTTTTCGTTGTTGGGGTCCAGCGCGCGGATGCTGCCCGCTTCCGCATCGAACTGAAGCATGACGCGGCGCAGAAAGCCATCGCACATGGCCTCGATTTCATTGGGCTGGTTCAGGAACGCGGCCATGTCGTAGAGCGCACCGATGTCGCGGTTCTGCGCGGCAAGCTGCGCCGTCTTCTGTTCCACCCGCTGTTCCAGGCTGGTGTACAGGTCTTGAAGTTCGTCTGCCATGCGGTTGTAGCCGCGCGCCAGTACGCCGAACTCGTCCTGGCTTTCCACCGGAAGGCGGGTGCTGAATTCGCGGTCGGCCATGCGCTGCAGGCCGTCGCGCAGGCGCAACACGGGTGAAATGATCCACAGATACAGCAGGTAGATCATGGCAAGCGTGCCCGCGCTGGCAATTGCCGCCAGCACGCCCTGCGACAGGCGCAGCGACGTGGTCTTGCCGGCGTTGTCCTGTTCGATCATGCGCACCAGGGTATCGGCGCGGGCCACGAACTCGGGCAGCGTTTCCAGGTAGCTTGACGCATCCGGCTGGCCGATGGAACGCAGGGCCGCCGGCTTCATGATGTCGCGCCAGTATGCAGCCACGTCGTGCCACTGGGCGCGGATGGCGTTGTCGTTGGGAATGAAAAGCGGCCGCGCGGGATTGCCCCGCGCCAGCCGCGCGATGGTCTCGTCCAGAATCGCGATCTGTTCCGTGGTGCGCACTTCGCGCCCGGCTTGCGGTCGCATCAGCTCGACGGCGACGCGGTTGGCCCGCATGCGCAGGCTGCCGGTATCGTTGATGGCCGCGCCCGCGCCTTCCAGTTGCCAGGACAGCCACAGCGTCCAGCTGACCATGGACAGCACGACGATCAGCGCCAGCAGTGAACTTGCCACGATGCGCGTGGACAGGCGGTGCCGGGGCGAAGGCAGCGCTTCGGGCTGGGCGGCGGTATCGGTGGACTTCATGAATGTCAGGGCTGGAAGCGCAGTTCGGGTGTCAGTGTAGTCGCTTCCCGCCAGCAATCCGGCGCACGCGTGCCCATTGCGTCACTCACGCGCTCAACGCAGTCCAAGCGTGCGGCACAGAAAATCCGCCACCTGGGCGGGATCGTTCAGCGGCAGGCATGGCACGTCGATGTCCAGCGGCGCGTCGGTCACGACCGCCAGAAATGCAGGGTCTTCCGTGTGCAGGGGCGGTTTGCCCAACGCCGGGCGGTAGACCTCGATGCGCGGGATCGCGGCCTGCTTGAAGCCTTCGACCAACACCAGATCGGCGGGCGACAGGCGCGCCAGTTGCGCCTCCAGGGTGGGTTCCGGCGCGTCGCGCAGCTCGTGCACGATGGCATACCGGTACGGCGAGGCGATCATGACCTCCTGCGCGCCGGCGGTGCGGAATCGTGCGCTGTCCTTGCCCGGCGGCTCCATCTGGAAGTCGTGATGGCTGTGCTTGATGACGTTCACGCGCAGGCCGCGGGCGCCAAGCAGCGGCAGCATCGCTTCGATCAGGGTGGTTTTGCCGCTGCCGGAGCGGCCGGCGATACCGAATACAGGAGTCATACGAGGGCAGGTTCCGTCAGCAAGGGGCACACGATGGGCAAAAACGTGTCTGCCCGCGGGGAGTATGCCAGCAAAGCGCCCGCCACCAGGTCGAAGTACCAGCCATGCAGTGACAGGCTGCCCGCGTCGACCGCCCGCCGCACGAAAGGCAGGTCTTCAAGATTGCGAAGGGAAATCAGGATGGAAGCCTGTTCGCAGGCGCGCCGGCGCTCTTCTTTCGAGGCATCCGGCATCTGCCGCAACACCTGCTCGCGCGCCGGTTCTGCGATGTCCATCCAGCGTCCCAGATAGTCGGTCTCACCGTCGCGGCGGATGCGCCGTTCCATCAGGGCGCGGATGCCGCCACATTGCGCATGGCCCAGCACGATGATGCGGCTGACCTGCAATTGCTCGACCGCAAACTGGATGGCCGCCAGGACGCCCTGCAGGCCGCGGTCCTTGCTGCACGGCGGCACCAGATTCGCCACATTGCGCACGGTGAAGATGTCGCCGGGATCACACCCCAGCAGCATGGCCGGATCCACCCGGGAATCGCAACAGCCGATCAATAGCGTGCTGGGATGCTGGCCGTCGCGCAAATTGCGGTACAGCATTGGTGCGTCTTCGTAGTATTGCTGCTGAAAGCGCTGGAAGCCGCCGACGAGTCGTTCAAGGTCTTGCATATCAGCCTCCCGTTTGCGCCATGAAGCGCACGATGCGTTCGGGCCGGGCGTTGAAGTCATGGCGCTCCGGCTTGGCCGCGATGCCTACCCGGATGGCCTGGATGAGCTCGGCGTCGCTGGCGCCCGCGCGCAGCAGGTGTCCAAGCGGCACCTGGTCTTCCTGGCCCAGGCACAGATACAAGGTGCCATCCACGCCCAGCCGCACGCGGTTGCAGGTGGCGCAGAAATGGCGCGACATGGGTGTGATGACGCCCAGCACCGGCGCGCCCTGCCCGCTTGTCCAGTAGCGCGCCGGGCCGTTGCGGGATTCGGACAACGACGGCACCAGGCCAGCATCGGCCGCAAGACGGGCGCCCATCGCGTTCAGGTCGGTATGCGTATAGCCGCGACCGCATTCGCCCATGGGCATGGGTTCGATCAGCCGCAGCACGAAGCCCTGCTCCACGGCATACGACAGCAGGCGGCGGACTTCGGATTCCGGCGTGGCCGCATGCACCACGCTGTTGAGCTTGATCGGCGAAAAGCCGGCTTGCCGCGCGGCCGCCAGCCCGGCCAGCACGGAATCCAGACAGTCGCGCCCGGTGATCTGCGAGAACGCCGCGGCGTCCAATGTGTCCAGGCTGATGTTCAGGCGGCTCACGCCGGCCGCGCGCAGCGACTGGGCATGGCGCACAAGCTGGGTGGCGTTGGTGGACACGGACAGGTCGCGCAGTCCGGGCATGGCGGCGATGGTGGCGGCCAGCCCGGCCACGCCCTTGCGCAGCAGCGGTTCGCCGCCGGTGAGCCTGACCTTGGCCACGCCCAGGCCCACGAACAACCCGACCAGCCGCGCCATCTCGTCGTGGGACATCCAGTTGGCCGGCGTCTCAAAGCCCTTGAAGTCCTTGGGCAGGCAATAGCTGCAACGCAGATCGCAGCGATCGGTGACGGAGACGCGCAGGTAGTCGATGCGGCGGCCAAAGCCGTCCGCCAATACGGCAGGGGCTGGCTCGTCCATCATGCGGCGCTCCCGGCGAAGACCCGTTCGGGTTCGCCGTCGTCCAGGTCAATGCCGGAGATCTTGGCGCGCCCGACCAGCAGCTTGGTGTATTGCCGCCAGGCGGTGTCGCGGCTCATGGTGGTGAGCGCCGTCGCAATCTGCTTTGCGACGTGCTCGTAAGGCAAGAGGCGGCCTTCAACGCGGCGCGTGACGCGCACGATGTGCAGGCCATGCCGCGTTTGCAGCAACTGCGGCAGCAGCCCACCCGAGGGCAACGCAAACACCGCGCGTTCGAACTCGGGCACGGTGTCGCCGCGGCCGAGTTGACCCAGGTTGCCGCCCACCGCAGCGGACGGGCAATTGGACTGCTCGCGGGCAACCTCCGCGAACCGGGAGGGATCGGCCAGCAGTTCGGTCAGCACCACGTTGGCATGCGCCTTCAGCATGTCCAGGTTCACGTCGGGCGCGACCTGGAACAGGATGTGGTCCGCCTCGACCAGTTCACCCACCATGAAGCGCTCGGGGTGCATCTGATAGAAGCGCCGGCACGCCTGGTCGTCGGCTTCAGGCGCCGGCGCCTGGCTGGCGAGCAGCGCGCCGATCGCGCTTTCCTCGTCGGACACGTCCAGACCTTGCCGGCCGGCCTCGTCCAGCAGCACGCGCCGCAGCACCAGGGCCGTGACGGCCTCGCGCATGGGATTGCCGGCCTCGGCGTGCAAGGGAAGTTCACGTTCCAGATCCGCGTCGTTCAGTTCGACGCCATTGACGATGACAGGCATGTTCGGCTCCTAAGACAGTGGATCAGCGCGGACGGACGAGTTGCCAGGCGCGGCCCAGGTAGCCGATCGACGCAAAGCCGCTCCAGACGTGCACCAGGCGGGTGAACGGGAAGATCACGAACAGCGTGAGACCCATGAACAGGTGCGCCTTGAAGAGCAGCGGCACGCCGGCGATGTAGCTGGCGGCGTCGCCCTGGAACGTGACGATGTGCTGCGCCCAGGTCATCAGGTGCACCATCATTTCGCCGTCCATGTGGCCGGCCGACAGCACGATCGTGGACAGGCCCAGCAGCAGGGTCACGAGGATCCAGAGCAGCAGGATCTTGTCGCCCGGCCGCGTGGCGTGTGCAATGCGCGGATCGGTCAGGCGGCGGTGGATCAGGATCAGGAGGCCGATCAGGCACAGCCCGCCCATCACGCCGCCGGCCACCATGGCGACCATCTGCTTGAGCGAGTGCGAGACGCCCAGCGTGTCCCACACGACGACCGGAGTCAGCAGGCCGGCCAGATGCCCGAAGAACAGGCCGATGATGCCGATGTGGAAGAGGATGTTGCCCAGCCGCAGCTGGCCGCGGTGCAGCAGTTGCGAGCTGTCGGACTTCCAGGTGTATTGCTCGCGTTCAAAGCGCGCCAGGCTGCCGAGCAGGAAGATGGTCAGCGCGATGTACGGATAGATGCCGAAAAGAAACTGATTCAGGGAGTTCATGATGCGTCGTCCTGAGCATTAATGAGTCGCGGCGGAACGGGGATGGAAGTGCACGGGCTGTGCGCCACCTCCCGAGAACGGCCGTAGCAGCGGTTCCACGCCGTCCGGGCCGGCCCCGAAGGCCTCCATCGCCTCGTCCATGTCGCGCACGGGCGCCTCGGTCTGCACGCGCGGAATCACGCGGGACTGGGCGCGCAGCACGGCAAAGATGCAGGCATAGGAGCTTTCGCTCTTGGCCAGGCGCGCGCCAATGGCGGCCAGCACGTGGATGGCTTCGTCCAGCAGTTCCTGGGCTGTGTCGGGGTCAATGACGCCCAGGAATTCCAGGAACAGCGGCACGTGATCCGGCAGTTCGGACACAACGGGTTCGAAACCATGCTGGCGGTAGGTCTCCAGCAGGTCCACCATGGCCTGGCCGCGGTCGCGGCTTTCGCCGTGCACGTGCTCGAACAGGTGCAGGGAATGCGAGCGGTTTCGGTCAAAGGTGGCGACGTAGTTCTCTTGCAGGGGAATCAGGTCGTTCGAGGCCAGATAGCTCACCAGGGGCTGCAGGGTCTCTTCGGCGTCCGGATAGGCCGCGAGGGCCTCTTCCAGTTCGCCCAGGTAGTCCAGCAGCTCCGGCTCGGGGTAGCACAGCATGGCGGAAAGCAGTCGGTACAGGCTCATGATGTTTTCCTTTCCTTAAGCCGAAACGGCCTTCTTGCGCGACTTGGGCATCTCGATGAAGATTTCGCTGCCTTGCGGCTTGCGGCCGAACAGGGTGCCTTCCGACACGCCGCCCGAGCAGCCGTTGCCAAAAGTGAAGCCGCAGCTTCCCTTCTCGTTGAAGCTGTCCTCGACCACTTCCTTGTGGCTGCTGGGCACGACGAAGCGGTCTTCGTAGTTGGCGATGGCCATGATGCGGTACATGTCCTGCACCGTTTCCTCGGTCAGGCCCACCTGGTCCAGCAGGGCCTTGTCGCGTTCGCCGTGAACGGTCTCGGACCGCTTGAAGGCGCGCATGGCCAGCATGCGTTCCAGCGCTTGCAGCACCGGCGCTTCCTTGCCGGCGGTCAGCAGGTTGGCCAGGTAGCGCACGGGGATGCGCAGCGTGGACACATCGGGGATCATGCCGCTCTTGCCGACAGTGCGCTGGGGCATCTTGCCCGATTCAGCGGCCGTCTGGATGGGCGACAGCGGCGGGATGTACCAGACCATGGGCAGCGTGCGGTATTCCGGGTGCAGCGGAAAAGCGACCTTCCATTCGACGGCCATCTTGTAGACGGGCGAATTGCGCGCGGCTTCCAGCCAGGATTCCGGGATGCCCTGCTCGCGGGCCGCGGCGATCACCTCGGGCGAGTGCGGGTCCAGGAACAGGTCGAGCTGCGACTGGTAGAGGTCTTGCTCGTTCGCGGTGGATGCGGCGTTCTCGATCTGGTCGGCGTCGTACAGCAGCACGCCCAGGTAGCGGATGCGGCCCACGCAGGTTTCCGAGCACACGGTCGGCTGGCCGGCCTCGATGCGCGGGTAGCAGAACGTGCACTTCTCGGCCTTGCCGCTGTTCCAGTTGTAGTAGATCTTCTTGTACGGGCAGCCCGAGATGCACATACGCCAGCCGCGGCACTTGTCCTGGTCGACCAGGACGATGCCGTCGTCTTCACGCTTGTAGATGGAGCCGGACGGGCAGCTGGCGACACAGGCCGGGTTCAGGCAGTGTTCGCACAGGCGCGGCAGGTACATCATGAAGGTGTTCTCGAAGGTCGAGTACATCTCCTTCTGCACGCCTTCAAACAGGGCGTCGCGGCTGCGCGAGCTGAATTCGCCGCCCAGGTCGTCTTCCCAGTTGGGGCCCCAATGGATCTTGTCCATCTTCTTGCCCGTCAGCACCGACACCGGACGCGCGGTGGGCGGCGTTTGCGACAGCGGCGCGTTCTTCAGGTGCTCGTAGTCGTAGGTGAACGGCTCGTAGTAGTCGTCGATGGCGGGCAGGTTCGGGTTGGCGAACAGGTTGGCCAGGATGCGCAGCTTGCCGCCTTGACGCGGTTCCAGCTTGCCGGCGGCCGTGCGGCTCCAGCCGCCCTTCCACTTTTCCTGGTTTTCCCATTCTTTCGGATAGCCGATGCCGGGCTTGGTTTCCACGTTGTTGAACCAGGCATACTCGACACCGTCGCGGCTGGTCCAGACGTTCTTGCAGGTGACCGAGCAAGTGTGGCAGCCAATGCACTTGTCCAGGTTCAGCACCATGCCGATTTGGGCGCGTATCCTCATGATTGCTTCTCTTCTTGTTGCAGTTCTTCGACGAGCGGGCCTTCCAGCCAGTCCACCTTCTTCATCTTGCGCACGACCACGAATTCGTCGCGGTTGGCGCCCACGGTGCCGTAGTAGTTGAAACCGTAGGCTTGCTGGGCGTAGCCTCCGATCATGTGCGTGGGCTTGAGCACCGTGCGCGTGACCGAGTTGTGGATGCCGCCGCGCTTGCCGCTGGTTTCAGCGCCCGGCACGTTCACGATCTTTTCCTGGGCGTGGTACATCAGGCACATGCCGACCGGCACGCGCTGGCTCACGACCACCCGGGCGGTCAGCGTGCCGTTGACGTTGAAGACTTCGACCCAGTCGTTGTCGACCAGACCGGCCTGCTTGGCCTCGGCTTCGGACACCCACACGTGGGGGCCGCCGCGGCTCAGGGTCAGCATGCGCAGGTTGTCCGAGTACGTGCTGTGGATGCCCCACTTCTGGTGCGGGGTGATCCAGTTCAGGACCAGTTCCTTTTCACCGTTGGGGTACTTGCCCAGCATAGGCGCAACCGTCTTGGTGTCGATGGCGGGCTTGTACACGCACGAGCCTTCGCCAAAGTCCAGCATCCAGCGGTGATCCTGGTAGAACTGCTGGCGGCCCGTCAGGGTGCGCCATGGGATCAGTTCATGGACGTTGGTATAGCCGGCGTTGTAGCTGACCTCTTCGCTTTCCAGGCCAGACCAGGTGGGCGCCGAAATGATCTTGCGCGGCTGCGCCTGGATGTCGCGGAAGCGGATCTTGTCGTGCTCGCGGCCGACGGCAAGGTGCGTATGGTCGCGTCCGGTGATCTTGCCCAGCGCTTCCCACGCCTTGACCGACACGTGGCCGTTGGTTTCCGGTGCGAAGGTCAGGATCATTTCAGCGGCGTCGATGGCCGTGTCCAGACGCGGACGGCCCTGGCTGACGCCGGCTTCGGTGACACTGTCGTTGATGCCGGCCAGCTCGTGGACCTCGTGCTGCGTGTTCCAGTTGATGCCCTTTCCGCCGTTGCCCAGCTTGTCCAGCAACGGACCCACCGACGTGAACTTGCGGTAGATGTCGTTGTAATCGCGTTCAACCACCGTCATGGACGGCGCGGTCTTGCCGGGGATCAGGTCGCATTCGCCCAGCTTCCAGTCCTTGGGTTCGAAGGCCTGGCCGAGTTCTCCCGGGGTGTCGTGCATCAGCGGAGTCAGCACCAGATCGCGGCGCTTGCCGAGGTACGGACCGCCGATGTCGGTGAACTTCTTGGCCAGCAGCTTGTAGATTTCCCAGTCGGTCTTGCTTTCCCAGAGCGGCTGCACGGCTTCGCTGAGCGGGTGGATGAACGGGTGCATGTCGGACGTGTTGAGGTCGTCCTTTTCGTACCAGGTGGCCGTGGGCAGCACGATGTCGCCGTACAGGCACGTGGTGCTCATGCGGAAGTCCAGCACCGTAAGCAGGTCCAGCTTGCCTTCGGCCGCGTCTTCCTCGTAGGTGACTTCGGTGGGCTTGATGGCATCGCCTTCATCGCCGAACACCGCGTTCTGCGTGCCCAGCAGGTACTTCAGGAAATACTCGTGGCCCTTGCCGCTGGAGCCGAGGATGTTGGAGCGCCACACGAACATGTTGCGCGGGAAGTTGGCGGGATCGTCCGGGTTTTCGCAGGACATGCGAAGGTCGCCCGACTTCATCTGTTCGACCGCGTGGGCGATGGGATCCTTGCCCAGGCTGTCGGCCTGCGCCACCACGTCCAGCGGATTGGTGCGCAGCTGCGGGGCCGACGGCAGCCAGCCCATGCGCTCGGCGCGGGCGTTCAGGTCGATCATGCTGAGTTCGCCGTACTTGGCGCGGTCGGCGGTGGGGCCGAGCACTTCCTGCACGTTCAGCTTTTCGTGGCGCCATTGGCTGGTGTGGGCGTAGAAGAACGAGGTGCCGTTCATCTGGCGCGGCGGGCGGACCCAGTCCGCCGCGAACGCCAGGGGCGCCCAGCCAAACTGCGGACGCAGCTTTTCCTGGCCCACATAGTGCGCCCAGCCGCCGCCGCTCTTGCCGACGCAACCGCACATCATCAGCATGTTGATGATGCCGCGGTAGATCATGTCCATGTGGTACCAGTGGTTCAGGCCGGCGCCGACGATGACCATGGACTTGCCTTCGGTGTCGTGCGCGTTCTGGGCGAATTCGCGCGCCACCTGGATGACCTGCGCGCGCGGCACGCTGGTGTGCTTTTCCTGCCAGGCGGGCGTGTAGGGAACGTCGTCGTCGTACGAAGTTGCGACGTTGCCGCCGCCCAGGCCGCGATCGAGGCCGTAGTTGGCCATTTGCAGGTCATACACCGTGGCGACCAGCGCCTCGGTGCCGTCCGCCAGGCGGATGCGGCGGGCGGGCACGTTGCGCACGAGGAGTTCGTCGTGTTCGCTGCCGAAGTACGGGAAGCCCACGCCGACCACGTCGTCCGACTGGCCCAGGAGGGTCAGCGTCGGGACGATTTCGCGGCCCGAACCGCCGTCCTTGGATTCGAGGTTCCAGCGGCCAACCTTTTCACCGTCGTTGACGGCGCCCTCGCCCCAGCGGAAACCAATGCTGCCGTTGGGCGCGACCAGATCGCCGGTGGACTCGTCCAGCACCAGCGTCTTCCAGTCGGGGTTGTTCTGTTCGCCGAGCGCGTTGTCGAGCTGCGAGGCGCGCAGGAAGTGGTCAGGGGCGTAGAAGCCGTCGCGTTCCTTGAGCTGCACCAGCATCGGCATGTCGGTGTAGCGGCGCACGTAGTCCGTGAAGTAGGCCGACTTGCCCGAGAGGTGGAATTCCTTGAGGATGACGTGGCCCATGGCCATGGCGAGCGCGGCGTCGGTGCCCTGCTTGGGCGCCAGCCAGATGTCGCCGAACTTGACCATTTCGCCGAAGTCGCTGGACACGGCCACGGTCTTGGTGCCCTTGTAGCGGACTTCGGTGTAGAAGTGCGCGTCGGGGGTGCGGGTCTGCGGGACGTTCGAGCCCCAGACCATCAGGTAGGTGGAGTTGTACCAGTCGGCCGATTCGGGCACGTCAGTTTGTTCGCCCCAGATCTGGGGGCTGGCGGGGGGAAGGTCGCAGTACCAGTCGTAGAAGCTGAGGCAGGCGCCACCCAGCAGGCTCAGGTAGCGGGCGCCGGCGGCGTAGCTGACCATCGACATGGCGGGAATCGGCGAGAAGCCGATCACGCGGTCGGGACCGTACTTCTTGATGGTGAGCGCGTTGGCGGCAGCAATCATTTCGGTGGCGGTGTCCCAATCGGCGCGGACAAAGCCGCCCAGGCCGCGCACCGACTTGTAGCGCTTGGCGCGCTTGGGATCCTGGCTGATCCATTCCCAGGCGGCGATGGGATCCATGGTCTTGCGGGCTTCGCGCCACATTTCGATAAGGCGGCCGCGGATCATGGGGTATTTCACGCGTTGCGCCGAGTACACATACCAGCTGTACGAGGCGCCGCGGGGACAGCCACGCGGCTCATGATTGGGCAGATCGGGACGGGTGCGGGGGTAGTCGGTCTGCTGGGTTTCCCAGGTGATCAGGCCGTTCTTGACATAGACCTTCCAGGAGCAGGAGCCGGTGCAGTTCACGCCGTGGGTGGAACGCACCACCTTGTCGTGCTGCCAGCGGGCGCGGTACGCGTTTTCCCACTTGCGGTCCTCGTTGACGGTTTCGCCGTGACCGTTCGCGAAGGTGGACTTCACCCGCGACATGAACTTCAACCGGTCCAGAAAATGACTCATTGTGTTTCTCCAAGAACGCCGGCCTGGCCGGCGCGTACTGCGATCAATGCTGTTGAAGCAACTTTAGGACTGGGCTGTCTGGCGGACCATTCGCCGGTGGCACAACCCGGGTTCGGCAGAGTGACTAGTTATCCGCGTAGACCGAACTAGTCGCGCGCCGCCGGCCGCACCGCGCGCAAAGCACGGACCGGCCGGCGTATCGGGCAGATCAGCACGGCACGGGCGCATTGCGGCGCGCGTAGAACCACCAGGTGATCAGCATGCAGGTGGCGTAAAAGCCGATGAAGCAAACCAGCGCGGTCTGGACGCTGCCCGTCATGTCGAGCGACGTGCCGAAGCTGCGCGGAATGAAAAAGCCGCCATAGGCCCCGATGGCGCCGGAAAAACCCAGCACGGCGGCCGATTCCTTGGCCGCTTCCGTCATCGCCTGCTTTTGCGCGGCCGGGCCCTTGCCCTGCGCGGCCTGCGTGCGCTCACGCAGGAAGATCACGGGGATCATGCGGAACGTCGAGCCGTTGCCCAGGCCGGTCAGCGCGAACAGCACGATGAACATGGCGAGGAACCCGTTGAAGTCGCCCAGGCGGCCTTCGCCAGGCAGGAACACCATGACGCCCGCCACCGCGGCGATCATGGCCGCGAAGGTGAAGAGCGTGACCCGGGCGCCGCCCAGCTTGTCGGAGATCCAGCCGCCCACGGGACGCGTCAGCGATCCGACCAGCGGTCCCAGGAAGGCGTATGCCATGGGATTGACCGTGGGAAACAGCGTCTTGGTCAGCATCGCGAAGCCCGCCGAGAAGCCGATGAACGACCCGAACGTGCCCACGTACAGCCAGCACATCAGCCAGTTGTGTTTGCGCTTGAAGATGACGGCCTGATCGGCGAACGAGGCGCGCGCGTCGGCGATGTCGTTCATGCCGAACCACGCGGCGATGGACGCCAGCGCGATGGGGATCACCCAGATGAAGCCCGCGTTCTGCAGCCACAGGTTCTGCTGCGTGCCATTGGCGTTGATCACCTGGGGTTCGCCGCCAGCGACGCCAAACACGCCCATCGTGATGACGACCGGCACCACGAACTGCACCAGCGACACGCCCAGGTTGCCGATGCCGGCATTCAGGCCCGTGGCCAGACCCTTCTTTTCCTTGGGAAAGAAGAAGCTGATGTTGGCCATGCTGGAGCTGAAGTTGCCGCCGCCCAGGCCGCACAGCAGCGCCAGGATCAGGAGCGTGGGGAACGAGGTGGTCGGGTCGCGCAGCGCAAAGCCCATGCCCAGCGCCGGAATCAGCAGCGAGGCGGTGGAGATGGCTGTCCATTTGCGCCCGCCGAAGACGGGCACGAGGAACGAGTAGAAGATGCGCAGCGTGGCGCCCGACAGCGCGGGCAGCGCCGTCAGCCAGAACAGCTGGTTCTTGGACAGCATGAAGCCGGCGCGGTCCAGGTTGACCACGACCACGCTCCACAGCATCCAGATGCTGAACGCCAGCATCAGCGCCGGGATCGAGATCCACAGATTGCGGTTGGCGACGCGCGCGCCGGTCTGTTTCCAGAAGCCGGGGTTATCCGGCTCCCAGCGCGCAAGGACTTGAGTGGACATGAGGTTCTCTCAGGATGGTGGGTGGGTCAGGCGGCTTGCTGCCGCGCGATGGCCGCGCTTTCGGGCCGGAAACTGAAGTGCATGAAGATGAGCGAGACGCAGACCGTGCCGTACAGCAGCATGAAGGCGCTGGAGCGGATGCCGGTCAGGTCGAGCAGGACGCCGAACATGATGGGAAGAATGAAGCCGCCCAGGCCGCCAGCCAGCCCGACGATGCCGGACACGGCGCCGATGTTGTCGCTGAACTCGTCAGAAATGAACTTGAAGACGGAGGCCTTGCCGATCGCCATGGCGATGCCGACGATGAACAGCAGGATGGTGAAGGTGACCGGACCGAGCGCGATGCCGAAGGAACGCGGGCCGCCGGCTGTCATGACGGTGAATTCGGTTTGCGGATAGCTCAGCAGGAAGAACGCGACCCAGCACACCCACATCACCCACCACGTGGTCTTGTAGGCGCCGTAGCGGTCGGAGATCCAGCCGCCCACCGCGCGCAGCACGCCGCCGGGCAGCGAGAAACATGCAGCCAACAGCGCGGCCAGCTTCATGTCGAAGCCGTATTCGCCGATGTAGTACTTGGTCATCCACAGCGCCAGGGCAACGTAGCCGCCGAACACGACCGAGTAGTACTGGCAATAGCGCCAGACGCGCGGGTCCTTCAGCATGGCGAACTGGGCCGACAAGGATGCGCCGCCCGCAACGCGGTGCGAGGGATCGGACGACGAGAACATCCAGAACAGGATCGCGGTGACCAGCAGCGCCACGGCGTACACCTGCGGCACGATGACCCACGATCCGGCGGCCGCGGCGATCAGGGCGGGCGCCACGAATTTGGTGATGGCCGAACCCGAGTTGCCGGCGCCAAAGACGCCCATGGCCAGGCCCTGCTTGTTGCGCGGGAACCAGCGCGCCACGTAGGGCGTACCCACCGAGAACGAGCCGCCGGTCAGGCCGACGAACAGCGCCAGCACCAGGAACTGCCAGTATTCCGTGGCGTACGACAGCAGCCAGATCGGCACCACTGCCAACAACATCAGCACGAAGAACACGGGACGGCCGCCGTAGCGGTCGGTCCAGATGCCCAGCGGCACGCGCACGAGGGAACCGGTCAGGACCGGCATGGCGGCCAGCAGGCCGAATTGCGTTTCAGACAGGCCGAGCTGGGTTTTTATGGGAATGCCCAGCACGGCGAAGATCATCCACACCGCGAAACAGATGGTGAAGGCAAACGTACTGGATATCAGGACCCGCATCGGCGCGCCGGCCGAGGATTGATGTGCTGCCATGGTTGGTCTCGTTTTTTGCTGACAAATGCGTATGTGGGTAGCCTAAGGAGGCCACCCTTCACTCACCATTCCCCAGCCGACCAAAGGGCCATTTCCGAAGTGCCTAGTCATGCGGGTGTTCCGGACAGCCTTGCGCTGGATCAAGCAGGCAAGTCGCGCCCGGATGCCGCCAGCAGTAATATGTATTTCAAATACACGTTCAAACCCGCAACGCGGCGCACCCTGCGCGCACTGGCTACATCATGAGCACCCTGCTTTCCATTGAAGAACCCGCAAAGAAGCCGCGCCCCGCACCGCCCGAATGGCGCGCTTTCACCGAAATGGGATTTCGCCCGCTGTACCTGGCGGGCTGTTTTTGGGCCCTGTTCTCCGTGCTGCTGTGGGTGCATGCACCGGAGCGCCTGACCGGCGTGCTGAACGGCATGTTCTGGCACGCGCATGAAATGCTGTGGGGCTTTGTCGCCACCATTGCCGTGGGGTTTCTGCTGACGGCGGGCGCCAACTGGACGGGCAAGAATCCGCTGCGCGGCAACCCGCTGGCGGCCATGTGCGGGTTATGGATCGTGGCGCGGGTGGGCTATCTGGTGCCGGGCCGCCCGGCATTCGCCGTTGCGGCGGCTGCCGATCTGCTCTTCTTTCTGTGGGCGGCTGGGGCGCTGGGACGCGCCGTCGCCGTGACACGCAATCAGCGCAACTATGGCGTCCCGCTCCTGCTGCTGGCGCTCGGCGCGACCAACGGGCTGTATCTGTGGGCGACGGTACAGGGCGACTACGTCACGCTGATGCGCTTTTTCAACGCCGGACTGCTGTCGATGGCCGTGCTGACGTTGCTGATCGCCCGGCGGGTCATGCCCTTCTTCGCCAAGCGCGCCGTCGCGGGCCTGGACATCCCTCCCCATACCAAGAGCGGCCATTGGCAGCTTGGGTTTGGCATCATTGCCATCGCCTGCCTGCTGGCGGGGGTGCAGCAAGTGGCCGCGGCGGCGCTGGCGGCCAGCGGCGTGATCGCGCTGGTGCAGTGGGTGTCCTGGAAGCCGTGGGCCGTGCGGCGCGTGCCGCTTCTGTGGATTCTCTATGCCGGGTATCTGGGCCTGGGCATCGGGCTGCTGGTCGGCGCGGCGCAATTGGCGGGCTTCGTCGTCCGGCAGGCGTGGCCGGCGCACGTGATTGGCGTGGCAGGGTTTTCCGTGCTGATCCTGGGCATGGTGACGCGCACCGCGCTGGGCCACCTGGGCCGGCCGCTGCACACGGACCGCAGCATGGTCGTGAGCTACGCGCTGATGATCCTGGCGGCATTGCTGCGGCTGGCGGCGCTGTTGCCCACCGCCGCAACACTGGGACTGCTGCATGCGTCCGCCACCGCGTGGGCGCTGGCGCTGGGACTGTACCTGTGGCGGTTCTTCCCGATGATGATCCGGCCGCGCGCGGATGCGGCGGCCAAGCAGGCCGCGCCGGTCATGCGGGTGATGCCGGTGTCGCGGCCGAAAGGCTGAGACGCGTCAGGACCGATCTTCGCGCCGCTCCATCGCGGCCACTTCCCGGCGCATCGCCTTGATCCACGCCTTGAGCAGGGATTCATCCGAGAACTGCATGATCTCGTGCTCCAGTTCCTGGATGTACTCCTGGATGTCCTTGATATCGTCGTCCAGTTCGCCCATTACCGTGTCGGGGTCGAACGTGGCGAACACGTCCAGTTCGTAGCGCAGCTTGAAGCCTTCTTCGGCGAACTGAAGCTGGCTCAGCACTTCGTCCAGCTCGAGGATCAGCGACGCGTTGACAGAGTCCAGCTCATCGTCGGGAATGTCGCGGTCTCCCAGCAGGTCGATCATCGATTCATCGTTGGCCGTGGACTGCGCCAGGCGCACCTGCTCGGCCTCTTGCAAGGCCTGCCACGCGACGTCATTCGTCACGGCCGGAATCTTGACGACGCGCGCGTACTCCAGCAGTTCTTCCGCGTCCTCGTCGTCATACTGGTCCTGGATGATCTGCAGCAACTGCATGGGCGACATCGAGGCCAGATCGGCAACGTCCAGATCCAGCGCATCGGCCAGTTCCTGGCCCGCGCTTTCCGTCAGTTCGGCCAGGTTGGCGTCGTAATCCGACCCGCGGTGCTTCTTGTAGAGCGTCTTGAGGCGCGCGGTGTCGCAACCGGCAGGCAGCTCGCTCTTGGTTGCCAGGACCAGCAGTTCTTCCGAAAACTCCGTGACCAGTTCGGAAACGAATTCGCGCTCGGCCTTGGACAGGCCCATTTCCTTGTACGCATGATCAAAGCACAGCACCAGCTTGTAACGAAGCTGGTTGAGCTTTTCTTCGAGGGGCCGCAGCGTCTCGGTGTACTTGCGCTGGTAATCGGCTTCGATCGACTGCCACTGCGCCAAGCGGTCGCGTTCGGACGCCAGCCGTTCCTGCAGGCGCTCGAATAATTCCCGCTGACTTTCGAAGGATTCTTTGCTCATGACCCACTCCTCTTGCAAACCGGGGTATTGAAAACAGCCGCCACTCTAAACGATACGCGCAAACCCTTCTTGAAAATCAGCGTCAATAACGCTAATCATTATTATTAATATAGAATCTCGGCTGTCCGCTATCCCTTGCCTGGCAGCCCTGATGTCCCTGCGCTTCCTTGCGGGCCCCACCCCCTCACGCAAACGCCTGATCCTGATCGCGGCAGCCTTGGCGCTGGCCCTGCTGATCGGTGCCGCGGTCTGGCTGGCGGGCAATAAAGGCCCGGCCGCCCCTCCTCCCCCCAACTACGGGAAGCTTCCCGTCGCAGTGAGCGTCGCCGCCGCGCGCACTGGCCCGCTGCAGCGGGACCTGCATGCGTTGGGCACCATCACGCCGCTGGCTCAGGTGACCGTGCGCAGCCAGGTCGATGGCCAGTTGGTGAGGCTGCACTACACCGAAGGCCAGGCCGTCTCGCAGGGTCAGTTGCTTGCCGAAATAGACCCGCGCCCCTTCCAGGCTGCGCTGGCGTCCGCCGAAGGCGAGCTGGCGCAAACGCAAGCGCTGCTGGACAACGCCGAAGCGGACCTGCGCCGTTATCGCAAGCTGGCGCGGCAGGAGGCCGTGGCCGGGCAGCAGCTCGATACTGCCGAGGCGCAGGTGCGGATGTACACCGCGCAGCGCCAGAAGAACCAGGCGCAGGTCGCCGACGCCCGCCGCCTGCTCAGTCTTACGCGCATCGTGGCGCCGCACGCCGGCCGCGTGGGCTTGCGGCGCGTGGATGCCGGCAACCACGTGCGCACGACAGACGCAGACGGGCTGACCACGCTGGTGCAGATGGCGCCCACGTCGGCCCTGTTCAGCATCTCGGAGACCCGCCTGGACATTCTGCGTCAGGCGCAGGCCAAAACGCCCGTGCTGCCCGTGCAGGCCTGGGACCCCGACGAGCGCCGCATCTTGGCTGAAGGCACGCTCGAGGCGCTGGACAACCGCATCCAGGCGGCCAGCGGCACGGTGCGGCTGCGCGCGCGCTTCGACAATGCCGACGAGTCGTTGTTTCCCAACCAGTTCGTGAACATCCGGCTGGCCGTCGTGCAGCAGGACGATGTCGTGACCATACCCACCGCCGCCGTGCAGTTCGGTTCTGAAGGATCGTTCGTCTTCGTCATCGGCGACGACAATCGCGTCACCCGCCGCGTGCTGGAACTGGGTCCGGCCAACGCGGGTCGCATCGTCGTGCTGGCGGGCCTGGCCGAGGACGAGCGCGTCGTGGTTGAGGGCGTGGACCGGCTGCATGACGGACGCGATGTGCAGATCGTGGAGCAGCATGATCAGGACAAGGAGCCCGCATGAGCCTGTCACGCCCCTTCATCCTGCGCCCGGTCGCCACATCGTTCCTGATGATCGCCCTGCTGTTGTCGGGCATCCTGGCGTGGCGCCTGCTGCCCGTGGCCGCATTGCCGCAGGTCGACTATCCCATCATCCAGGTCACCACGCAGTATCCGGGCGCCAGTCCCAACGTGACGGCGCGCGCGGTCACCGCACCGCTGGAGCGGCGCTTCGGGCAGATACCGGGCTTAAAGCAGATGTCGTCCACCAGCGGCAGCGGCATCTCGGTCATCACGCTGCAGTTTGCGCTGGACGTGCCGCTGGGCGTGGCCGAACAGGAGGTGCAGGCAGCCATCAGCGCCAGCGATTCGCTTCTGCCGAACGATCTGCCCACCCCGCCCGTCTACCGCAAGGTCAACCCCGCGGACGTGCCGATCCTGACGCTGGCCGTCACGTCGGATTCGCTGCCGCTGCCCAAGGTCTACGATCTGGTGGATACGCGGATGACGCAGCGGCTGTCGCAGCTGTCGGGCGTGGGCATGGTCAGCCTGGCGGGCGGGCAGCGCCCCGCCGTGCGCGTGCAGGTCAACCCGATGGCGCTGGCCGCGCGCGGCCTGCAGTTGTCGGACGTGCAAGAGGCGATTGCCAGGGCCAACTCCAATCAGCCTAAAGGCAGCTTTGATGGCCCCGTGCGGTCCGTCATCATGGACGCCAATGATCAATTGCAGAGCGCCGAGGAATACCGCGACCTGATCGTCGCCTGGAAGAATGGCGCGCCGGTGCGGCTGGGTCAGATCGCGACGGTCGAAGACGGCGCCGAAGACCGCTATCTGGCCGCATGGGTGGACAAGCAACCCGCGGTGCTGGTGAATATCCAGCGCCAGCCGGGCGCCAACGTCATTGCGGTGGCGGACCAGGTCAAGGCGTTGCTGCCGCAACTGACGGCCAGCCTGCCCGCCGCCGTGCAGGTGCGCATCCTGACCGATCGGACGGAGAGCATCCGCGCTTCGGTGCGCGGCGTGCAATGGGAGCTGGCCTTCGCCGTGGGGCTGGTCGTCCTGGTGACCTTTCTGTTCCTGCGCAACCTGCCCGCTACGCTGATCCCCAGCTTGGCCGTCCCGCTGTCGCTGATCGGCACGTTCGGCTTCATGTACCTGGCCGGTTTCTCCACCAACAACCTGACGCTGATGGCGCTGACCATAGGCGCAGGTTTCGTGGTGGACGACGCCATCGTCATGCTGGAGAACATTGCGCGCTACCGCGAACAAGGCCACAGCCCGATGGCGGCCGCGCTCAAGGGCGCGGGGCAGATCGGCTTCACGCTGGTGTCGCTGACGCTGTCGCTGATCGCGGTGCTGATCCCGCTGCTGTTCATGGAAGACGTGGTGGGCCGGTTGTTCCGTGAGTTCGCCATTACGTTGGCCGTCGCCATCCTGATCTCGCTGGCGGTTTCGCTGACGCTTACGCCCATGATGTGCGCGCGCCTGCTGCCGGCGCACGAGCCGTCGCGCCCCGGGTTGCTGGACCGCCTGCAAGTACGCTACGCCGGCTGGCTGGACGTGACCCTGCGCCACCAGCGGCTGACGCTGCTGGCGATGGTGGCCACCTTGGTGCTGACCGGCCTGCTGTATCTGGCGGTGCCCAAGGGCTTCTTTCCAGCGCAGGACGGCGGCGTTTTGCAAGGCGTGACCCAATCCGCGCAGAGCACGTCGTTTGACGCCATGTCGCGTCGTCAGCAGGCCGTGGCGGAAAGCCTGCTGGCCGATCCCGACGTCGCGACCCTGTCGTCCTTCATCGGCATCGACGGCATGAACGCCACGCTGAACACGGGGCGTCTGCTGATCAACCTGAAGCCCTGGAACGAACGCAGCGCGCCGCTGGCGGACATCATGGCGCGGCTGGACGCGCGGGCGCGCGAGGTGAACGGCATCTCGCTTTACCTGCAACCTGTGCAGGAACTGAACATCGAAGACCGCGTCAGCCGCGGCCAATATCAGTTCAGCCTGACTTCGCCCGACGGCGCCCTGCTGACGCGCTGGACCACCGCGCTGATGCAGCGGCTGGCGCAGGCGCCCCAGCTTGCCGACGTGTCTTCCGATTTGCAAGGCGGGGGACGTCAAGCCTATCTGGAGGTCTCGCGCGACGCCGCTGCGCGCTTGGGCGTCACGATGGACGACGTGGCGCAGGCCCTGTACAACGCATTCGGTCAGCGTCAGGTCGCCACGCTGTTCACGCAATCCAACCAGTACCGCGTGGTGCTGGAGGTGGACCGGACTATGGCGACCAGCCCCGAGGCGTTGGAACGCGTCCATCTGCAGACGGAAAACGGGCAGGCCATTCCGCTGTCCGCACTGGCCACGGTCAGTGAACGCGCCGCACCGCTGGCGGTGAATCACCTGTCGCAGTTCCCCGCGGTGAATCTGTCTTTCAACCTGCCGCCGGGCGGTTCGCTGGGCGAAGCCATCGCTGCCATCGAAGCGGCCAAGCAGGAAATCGGCATGCCCGAAAGCGTCGAGCTGCGGCTGCAAGGCGCGGCGTCGGCGTTCGAGGCGTCGCTGTCCAACACGTTGTGGCTGATGCTGGCCGCGGTGGTGACCATGTACCTCGTGCTGGGCATGCTGTACGAAAGCGCCATCCACCCGGTCACCATCCTGTCCACCCTGCCCTCGGCCACGGTCGGCGCGCTGCTTGCGCTGCTGATCACCGGCCGGCCGCTGGACCTGATTGCCGTGATCGGCATCATTCTGCTGATCGGGCTGGTCAAGAAGAACGGCATCATGATGGTCGACTTTGCGCTGGAGGCTGAGCGCACGCGCGGCCTTGACCCGCAAGCCGCCATCCGCGAGGCTGCGCTGCTGCGCCTGCGCCCCATCCTGATGACGACGCTGGCCGCACTGTTTGGCGCGCTGCCGTTGATGCTGGCGACCGGCTCGGGCGCCGAGCTGCGCCAGCCGCTGGGCTGGGTCATGGTTGGCGGGCTGCTGGTCAGCCAGGTGCTGACCCTGTTCACCACGCCGGCCGTGTACCTGTTCTTTCACCGGCTGGGCCACCGCCGCGCTGATGCCGCACCGGCGCCCAACGCCGAAGGCCCGGTGAAATGATCCGGGCGTTGCTGCACCGGCCGGTCGCCTGCATTTTTCTGGCGCTGGCGCTGACGCTGCTGGGCGCGGTGGCGTGGCGCCTGCTGCCGGTGGCGCCGTTGCCGCAGGTGGATTTTCCGACCATCGAAGTGCGCGCCGATCTGCCCGGCGCCAGCCCCGAAAGCATGGCCAGCACAGTCGCCGCGCCGCTGGAACGGGCGCTGGGCAGCATTGCGGGCGTCAGCTCGATGAGCTCGTCCAGCAACCAGGGTTCGACCCGCGTGCAGCTCCAGTTTGAACTGGATCGCAACATCGACGAGGCCGCCCGCAACGTGCAGGCCGCCATCAACGCCGCACGCGCCGAACTGCCCGCCGGCATGCCGGGCAATCCCAGCTATCGCAAGGTCAATCCGTCGCAGGCGCCCATCATGGCGCTGGCGCTCAGTTCCGCCACGCGGCCCGCTGGTCAGCTCTACGACCTGGGTTCAACCGTGCTGGCGCAGAAGCTTTCGCAGATCAGCGGCGTGGGCGAGGTGACGATGGGCGGCAGTTCACTGCCGGCCGTGCGGGTCCAGGTCAATCCCAACGCGCTGGCGCACTACGGCGTGGCGCTGGACGACGTGCGCGAGGCAATTTCGAACGCCGCTCCGATGGGCCCGCAAGGGCAGCTCGATTCGGCCGGCCAGCGCTGGGAGGTCGGCACCCCCGAGCAGCCGCGCCGCGCGCAGGACTACGAGAGTCTCATCGTGCGCTACCAGGATGGCGCCGTGATCCGGCTGTCGCAGGTGGCGCGCGTCAGCGATTCGGTCGAAAACCGCTACAGCAGCGGCTTTCACAACCGCAATCCGGCGGTGGTGTTGACCATCAGCCGGCAGCCGGGCTCTAACATCATCGAAACCATCGACGCCATCAACCAGGCCCTTCCGGGCCTGCGCCAGTTGATGCCCGCCGACGTGGACCTGACCGTCGCACTGGACCGCTCGCCGGGCATCAAGGCGACGCTGCGCGAAGCGCATATCACCCTGGCGCTGGCCGCCGGGCTGGTCATCCTGGTGGTGGGGCTGTTTCTGGGCAATGCGCGTGCCGCCGCGATCCCCAGCGTGGCGATTCCGGTCTGCCTGATCGCCACCTTTGCCGTCATGTACGCGTGGGGCTTTTCGCTGAACAACCTGTCGCTCATGGCGCTGATCGTGGCCGCCGGGCTGGTGGTGGACGACGCCATCGTCGTGCTGGAAAACATCTCGCGCCATCTGGAGCGCGGTCTCACGCCGGTCAAGGCCGCGCTGCGCGGCGTGCGCGAGGTGGGCTTTACCCTGGTGGCCATGACCGTGGCGCTGAGCGTCGTGTTCGTGTCGATCCTGTTCATGGGCGGTCTGGTGGAGCGGCTGTTCCGCGAATTTTCGATCACCCTGGTGGCCGCCACCGTCATCTCGCTGGTCGTGTCGGTGGCCATCATTCCGGCACTGTGCGCGCGCTGGCTGCGGCCCGTCAGCCATGTTGCGGCCAAGCCCTCGCGGATGCAGGCGGTGTTTGCCCGCATCCACGACTGGTATGGCGTGTCGCTGGCGCGCGTGCTTGGCCACGCGCGCCTGACGTTGCTGCTGCTGGCAGGCGTCGTCGGGCTGAACGTCTACCTGTATGTCCAGGCGCCCAAGGGATTTTTGCCGGTGCAGGACACCGGCCAGCTCATGGGCTTCGTGCGCGGCGACGACGGGTTCTCGTTTCAGGTCATGCAGCCCAAGATCGACCAGTACCGGCAACTTGTCCTCAAGCATCCGGCCGTCGACGACGTCATCGGCTACAACGGCGGCGGCCTGGGCATCAGCAATTCTCTGTTCCTCATCCGCTTGAAACCCGCCGCCGAACGCGAGGCGTCGTCCACCGAGGTCATCAACTGGATGCGCACGAACGCGCCGGCGGTGCCGGGCGGCATGTTCTTCCTGAACGTGGACCAGGACCTGCGCATGCCAGGCGGTTTCGGCAATTCCGGCGACCACGAACTGGCCATCATGGCCAGCGACGTGCCGGCGCTGCGGGAATGGTCACGCAAGATCTCCAAGGCGATGCAGGAGATCCCCGAGCTGCGCGAGGTCGACGCGCAAGGCGACGGCGCGACGCAGCAGGTCGTGATCGACATCGACCGCAGCGCGGCGCAGCGGCTGGGCGTCGACATGGACACCATCAGCAGCGTGCTGAGCAATTCATTCAGCCAGCGGCAGGTCGCGACGCTGTACGACGCGATGAACCAGTACCGCGTCGTGCTGGAACTGGACCCGCGCTACACCGAAGACCCGGAAGTCCTGGAACAGGTGCACGTCGTGGCTGCCGATGGCAACCGCGTTCCGCTGACCGCATTTGCCACCTACGATAACGGGCTGGTCAACGACCGGGTCTTTCACGATGGCCTGTTTGCCGCGGTGTGGGTCGGCTTCTCGCTGGCGCCGGGCGTGTCGCTGGAACAGGGGTTGGCCGCCATTGACGCGGCGACGGCCAAGCTGATGGTGCCGTCTTACATCCAGACCCGCCTGGGCGGCGATGCGCGCAACTTCCAACAGAGCCTGCAGGACCAGCCCTGGCTGATCCTGGGGGTCCTGGTCGCCATCTACCTGGTGCTGGGCATCCTGTACGAAAGCGCGCTGCATCCGCTGACCATCCTGTCCACGCTGCCATCGGCCGGCGTCGGGGCGCTGCTGGCGTTGCGGCTGGCCGGCATCGAGTTCACGCTGATTGCGCTGCTGGGGCTGTTCCTGCTGGTGGGCATCGTCATGAAAAACGCCATCCTCATGATCGACTTCGCCCTGAGTCTGGAGCGGCGCGAGAACCTGACGCCCGAGCAGGCCATCCACCGCGCCGCCATGCTGCGCCTGCGGCCCATCGTCATGACCAACCTCGCAGGTCTTCTGGGCGCCCTGCCCTTGGTGCTTGGAATGGGCGAAGGGTCGGAATTGCGCCGCCCGCTGGGTGTCGCCATTGTCGGCGGGTTGATGATCAGCCAGTTCCTGACGCTGTATACGACGCCGATCGTGTATCTGGCGCTGGAGCGGCTGCGCCGCCTGGGCTGGCGCCGCCGCACCGCCTGACCGTGGCGGCCTGCCGGGCCGCCCTCCGTATCTTCCCGCTAGCCGGAAAATAAAAAGCTCAATAGAATCGGTTGGCACGCTGACGCAGACCGCCCGATCCGGTCCGGCGCTTTTTCGCGCCGCCGAGAACGCGACTGCTGCCCGCGATGCCGGCGCGACCACACAACACGTTGTCGCTGCCGAGCTTTCCGGCGTTCGCGGTGCGGGCACCATCGGGCCGTCACCGGGGACTCGCAGTTTAGCCTCTGACAGACCTGGTGCCCAATGTGGCCGATGACTTGTTTGAATCGACTGCTGCTGACCGGCGTGCTGTGCCTGGCCGGTTGCGTGCAAGTGGGACCCGACTTCGAGCCCCAGCGTGTCGACTGGTCTAGCCAATGGGACACGCCGGCGCTGCAACAAGCCACCGTGGAAGCCTCGCAGCCGGACGCCCGGCAGTGGTGGCGTATCTTTGACGACCCCGTTCTTGAATCCCTGATCGCCCAGGCCGATGCGCACAATCCCGGCGTACAGGTGGCCGGTCTGCAGATCATGGAAGCGCGCGCCCAGCTTGGCATTGCCCGCAGCGGTCTGTATCCGCAATCGCAGGTCGTCGGCGCGGACGCGCTCTATCAGCATCGGTCATCGCGCTCCTCGGAAGGCAATCCGCGGCCCAGCAGCTTCTGGCAATACAGCGCGGGGTTCAGCATCGGCTGGGAACTGGACTTCTGGGGCCGTTTCAGCCGCGCCATCGAATCCGCGGATGCCGCCTACTTCGCGGCCGAGGCCAACCGCGAAGACGTGCTGGTGCTGCTGCACGCGCAGGTCGCCGAAAGCTATTACGCGCTGCGCACGGCCGAAGCCCGGCTGCGCATCGCCCGCGACAATGCGGCCATCCAGAAGCGCAGCTACGAGATCACCGAGCGCCTTTTCAAGAGCGGCGAGACCGACGAACTGGACCTGCAGCAGGCGCGCACGCAATACCTTGGCACGCTCAGCACCATTCCGGAGTTCGAAAGCCAGATCGCGCGCACCCGCAACGCGCTGGCGGTGCTGGTCGGCAAGCCGCCGGGCCCGATGCCGGAGCTGCCCGACCTGGCGACGCGCGAGGCCGTGATTCCGCTGATCGACCGGGCGGTGCTGCAGGACGTGCCGGCCAACCTGCTGCTGCGGCGACCGGACATCCGTGCCGCCGAGCTGCGGATCGCGGCGCAGTCCGCGCAGGTGGGCGTGGCCAAGGCGGATCTTTACCCTTCGTTGACGCTGCTGGGCAGCATCGCCTGGACCGCCACGTCGCTGGCCGGCACGTCCGGCGGCGCAGCCCTGCTTGCCGGCCCCAGCCTGACCTGGAACGTGTTCGACCACGGCCGGATCACCAACACGGTGCGCCTGCAGGACGCGCGGCTGCAGCAGCTCATCGTCATCTACCAGGACGCCGTGCGCCAGGCCGCGCGCGAGGCCGACGACGCCGCCACGGGACTGGTCAAGGCGCTGGAACGCGACGGGATCCTCTACGACTCGGCGCTGGCGGCCAAGCGCTCGTTGACGCTGGCCACGGCGCTCTACCGCGAGGGCTATTCCGACTTTCAGCGGGTGCTGGATGCGCAGCGCGCGCTGGCAACGCAGCAGGACACCTATCTGGTGAACCGGGGCAATGCCGTGCGCGACCTGATCGCCCTGTACAAGGCAGTGGGCGGCGGCTGGTACAGCGACCAGCCGGTCATCGATCCGGCCACGCAAGAACAGATGCAGCGGCGCACCAATTGGGGCGACCTGCTGTCCGAGGCCGGGCGGCCCGCGCCGGCGCTTCCCAAGACCACGAGGCGATCCGATGACTAGTCCCAGGCCCGCGCCCCCGACGGCCAGCGCTGCGCCCGCGGCGAGCCCTGGCTCGCCGCCCCGCGATACGCCGGCACGCCCCGCGCCGTCCGAGCCGCCGCCGCCACCGCCCGCCCCGCCGGCCGCCCCGCCGCCCCCCGCGGATCCCGCCAAAAAGGGGGTCCGCTGGGTCCTCGTCGTCATCGTCATCAGCCTGGTCTGGTATCTGTTGGCGGACCGCTACACGCCGTACACGCAGCAGGCGCGGGTGGAGGCCTTTGTGGTGCCCGTGGCGTCCGAAGTGGCGGGCCGGGTGACGCAGGTACATGTGCGCAACAACCAGGACGTGAAGTCGGGCGCCGTGCTGTTCGACATCGACCCGGAGCATTACCGGATTGCGCTCGACCGCGCCCGGGCCGATCTGGACGCCACACGCCGGCAGATTGGCGCCAGCACCGCCGGCATCGATGCGGCGCAGGCGTCCCTGCGCGCGGCGCAAGCCAATGAAGTCCGCGCGCGCCAGGACAGCACCCGGCTCGAGCGCCTGTACCGCGACGACCAGGGCACGATATCGCTGCGCCGGCTGGAGATCGCGCGGGCGAATCTGGCCCAGGCGGTCAGCCAGGTGGCGGCCGCGCGTGCCGAGGTGCAGCGAGCGCGCGAACAAGAAGGGGGCAGCGAGGAAGACAACGCCAAGCTGCGCAGCGCCGCCGCCGCGGTCGCAAAGGCCGAACTGGACCTGGCCAACACGCAGGTGCGCGCCCCCGCCGCGGGCCTGGTCACCGACCTGCGGACCGACGCCGGCCAATTCGCCGCGGCGGGAAAGCCCGTGATGACGCTGATCGCCATCCACGACGTGTGGATCAACGCGGAAATGACCGAGAACAACCTGGGGCACGTCGACCCCGGCACGCCGGTCGCCATCATCCTGGATGCGCTGCCCGGGCAAGTGTTCGAGGGCCGCGTGCGCAGCGTGGGCTATGGCGTCAACGTCGGCACGCCCACGCAGCCCGGCAGCCTTCCCACGGTTCAGAACAGCCGCGACTGGCTGCGCCCCGCCCAACGCTTTCCGGTCGCCATCGACCTCGATCCCGGACAGCTTCCCTCCCTGCGCGGCATCCGGGTGGGCGGCCAGGCCGAAGTGATGGCGTTTCCCAACCCCGGCAATCCGCTCAACCCCCTTGGCCGCCTGTACCTGCGGCTGATGAGCTGGCTTTCCTATGCCTACTGACGCCATCTCCCCCCCGCGCGACCCGCGCGGCCAGCGCGCCCTGCGCCTGGGCGTGGGGACGGCGCTGTGCCTGGCGATCAGCTTCGGGCTGGACATGCCGATCCCGATGATTGCGCCGGTGCTCGGGGTATTCCTGCTGGCGCAGATGAACCGGCCGCTGTCGTTGAAAGCCGGCCTGGCCCTGGCGCTGGTGGCGATGTTCACCACGGGCAGCGGGCTGTTGCTGATTCCGCTGCTTCGCTACTACCCGGCCGGCGGGGTGCTGATCGTCGGCCTGTGCCTGTTCCTGGCGTTTCGCCACGGGCTGCGCGGCGGCAACAATCTGGTGTCGACGTTCCTGATCATCGGCCTGACCATGATTTCTGCGGCAGGCACACTGGACTTCGGCCTGGCGGTGACGGTGATCGAGGCCCTGGTCAAAGCGCTGCTGCTGGCCGCCCTGGTGCTGGGCGTCTGCCACGCGCTGTTTCCCGAACCGCCTGGCCTGCCGGCGCCACCGCCCCCGCCTGTTTTGCCGGCCGCCGAGGCAAGCCGCATGGCCCTGCGCGCGGCGCTGGTCGTGCTGCCGGCCTTTCTGCTGGCGATGACCGATCCGCTGGGCTACATGCCCATCATCCTGAAGGCGGTCAGCCTAGGCCGCCAAAGCTGCGTCACGGCGGCGCATGGCGCGGCGCGCGAGATCCTGGGATCGACGCTGCTGGCCGGCGTGCTTGCGGTGGGGTTCTGGATCGCCCTGCGGCCCTTTCCCAGCCTGTGGATGTATTTCCTGTGGATGCTGCTGTTCGGGCTGGTGATGGCCAGAAAGCTGTACCGGCTGAGCCCCACGCCGCATCCGCCCAGCTTCTGGCTGAACACCCTGATCACGCTCATCATCCTGCTCGGCCAGTCGGTGCAGGACAGCGTGGCGGGCAAGGACGTCTATACCGCCTTCGCCGTGCGCATGGGGCTGTTCATCGCCGTCACCCTGTATGCCTGCCTGATGCTGCAGTTGCTCGAACCCCGGCCGCGTGCGCCCCGCAAGCCGGGCGTATTTTCCTCACGCCGCCGTATTTCCGGAACTTGATTCACATGCCTTGAACTCCCCCGTTTCATATTCCACCCCTTGCAAGGAGACCGCCATGAGTGTCCAAGACCTGCCAACCCAACCCGCGCCGGCAATGGGCTGGCGCTTCAAGTGCGGAATCGGAATTTTCATCCTGGCCTTCGCGCTCTGGTTCCTGATTCCCATCGGCGCCGCGATGGACATCCCCGGATCGCGCATCGCGGCACTGACCGGCGCCATCTTCATCGCCAACAAGGTGTTGCTCATCACCTGCATCGCCGTCATGGGCAAAGAGGGATTCCAGCAACTCAAGGCCATCATCGGCGGTCACGCGAAGAAACTGGCGCCCGTGCAGAAGGTCGGCCCCGTGCGCCACGCCATCGGCATGGTGATGTTCATCCTGCCGCTACTGACGTCGATGCTGGAACCCTATGTCGACCAGATCTGGCCCGGTTTCCGGCCGCGGCTGTGGCAGGCGCAACTGCTGGGCGACGTCATGCTGGTGGCCAGCTTCTTCGTGTTGGGCGGCGATTTCTGGAACAAGCTGCGCGCCCTGTTCGTGCGGTCGGTCTAGTCATCAGCCGTCACGCGCCGCCCTTGTCCAGATCCGGCGCGCGCGGCGCCGCAGTGAGCCGCGCCGCCATGAATTCCAGAAACTCCTTGGCCAGCGGCGGCAGGGTGCGCCCTTGCAGCGTCACGGCCTGGATGCTGCGCTGGCGCATTTCCGGGTTGCTGAACGGCACTGCGGCCAGCGCGGTGCCCTGCGGATCCCCCATCAAGGTCAGGTAACCCGTCAGCGCCACGATCCGGCTTCCCGGCAGCATGGGCAGGAAGGCCGCCGAATTGTTGGACACGTAGGCCGGCTCGATATGCAAGCCGGCATTGGCGCAGGCGGTATCGAAAAGCTGCCGCACGGTGGTGCCCTTATCGCCAACCGATACCGGCACGTCGGCCAGGTCACGCAGGCTGATCGCGCGGCGCGCGGCAAGCGGATGCTGCCGGCACATCACCGCGTAAACCGGCGCGCGCGTCAGCAGTTCGGTCTTCAGGCGATCGTCCTGCGCCACCGTGTAGTGCAGCGCGATCTGCGACATTCCCTCGAGAATCCGTCGAATCACCTCCTCCGGCCGGTCCACCTGGAGATGAAAACGCGTCTCGGGCCGGACCTGCTTGAAGTCGGCCATGCATAGCGGCAGGAATCGGTGCGCGAATCCCTCGCTACAGGCCAGCCGGATCGTGACGTCGCCTAGCGCGCTGCGCCGCCGGATCTCCTTGGTGACGCGTTCGGCCTCCAGCGCGGCCGCCCGGGCGTATGCCGCGAGCTGAAGCCCGGCCTCGCTGAGCGCCATGCCGCGCGCCTGGCGTTCGAACAGCACGATGCCCAGGCTGTCTTCCAGTTTGGCGATCTGCCGGCTGACGGCGGATGCTGCCACATGCAGACTGGCCGCCGCGCCTGCGATCGAACCGCAGCGCGCGACTTCCAGGAAATATCTGAGACCGAGGGAGATCATGGATGGCTCCTGGATGAGATGCCTTTATGGCAACGCAAAGGTGCGAAATATCTAATTGTGGCACGCATAGAACCGTAATACTTTTGTTTTTCCGTACTGCCCCGAGAACCGCCATGACCCGCGAACAAGCCATTCTCCACGCGACAGAAGCGTATGACAGCGGCGTCCTTCAGGACACCCTCGCGCGCCGCATCGCGTACACCACCGAAAGCGAAGTCTCCACCCAGGGCCCGGCGCAGCATGCCTACCTGTCGATCGAACTGGTCCCGCGCCTGTCGGCACTGGGCTTTTCCTGTGAAGTGCATCGCAACCCTGCCGGGGTGGACCTGCCGATCCTGGTCGCACGCCGCATCGAAGCGGCCGAGTTGCCGACCGTCCTCATGTACGGTCATGGCGACGTGGTGCGAGGCAACGCCGCCAAATGGGACGCCGGCCGGGACCCCTGGCGCCTGCAGGTCGAAGGCGACCGCTGGTACGGGCGCGGCACGGCCGACAACAAGGGCCAACACTCCATCAACCTTGAAGCGCTGTCGCGCGTCATCGCCGTCCGCGGCGGCGTGCTGGGGTTCAATACGATCTGGCTCATCGAAACCGGCGAAGAAGCGGGCTCGCCCGGCCTGGCCGCGTTCTGCAAGACGCACCGCAATCTTCTGGCCGCCGACGTCTTCATCGCCAGCGACGGGCCGCGCCTGAACGCCGCGCGGCCTACGCTGTTCATGGGCTCGCGCGGCGCGGTCAATTTCGAACTCAAGGTACGGGCTCGGGAACGCGGCTACCATTCCGGCAACTGGGGCGGACTGCTTTCCAACCCGGCCATCCGGCTGACACATGCGATCAGTTCGCTGGTGGACGCGAACGGCCGCATCGCCGTGCCCGGGTTGCGCCCCCCGCCAATCCCCGCTGCGGTCGCCTTGGCGCTGGCAGACCTGGAAGTTGGTGGTGGCGACGACGATCCGGACATCAACGACTGGTGGGGCGAACCCGGCTTGACCTCGCCGGAAAAGGTATTTGGCTGGAACAGTCTCGACGTCCTGACATTCGGCGCCGGAGACCCCGCCAAGCCCGTGAACGCCATTCCTCCGGAAGCGTCGGCCTGGTGCCAGTTGCGCTTCGTGGTCGGCACCGACTGGCGTGCCCTGCAGGAACACGTGGTCGAACACCTGCATCAGGGCGGTTTCGACGACGTTGAGGTTCGTGTCGGCATGCAGGCGGGCGCGACGCGCCTGTCGCCCGACACCCCGTGGGTGCGCTGGGCCGCCGCCTCGCTGGAGCGCACCACCGGCAAACGGCCGGCCCTCTTGCCCAACCTGGGCGGCTCGCTGCCCAACGACATTTTTGCCGACCAACTTGGCCTTCCCACCCTGTGGGTGCCGCACTCCTACCCCGCTTGCGCGCAGCACGCGCCCAATGAACACCTGCTGGGCAGCGTCGCCCGGGAAGGCCTAGCCATCATGGCCGGCCTTTTCTGGGACCTCGGCACCCAGGGCGCCGACTTGCTCGAACAAGCCTGCTCCCAATCGTCCACCTACGCCTGATCCGACCGAGCCCCATCATGACCGCCAGACTTCGCACCGCCCTGTTGGCGTTGACACTTGCCGCCGCGAACGCCCACGCCGCGTATCCGGAACAGGCCATCAAGATCGTCGTCCCGTTCACGCCGGGCGGCGCCACCGACGCGGTGGCGCGCCTGCTCGCAACCAAGTTGACGGGCAAGCTGGGTCAGCCCGTCATCGTCGAGAACCGCCCCGGCGCCTCCACGCTTATCGGCGCCGAGGCCGTCGCCCGCGCAGCGCCCGACGGCTACACGCTCATGCTGTCCGGCAGCACCACGTACAGCGTCCTGCCCGCACTCAAACCGTCGCTGCCCTACGACCCCGTGCGCAGCTTCGAGCACATCGGCATCGTCGCCATGGCGCCCGTCGTGCTGCTGGCGCAAAATGCGCTGCCCGCAGCGACACCACAACAGGCGGCTGAGCTCGCACGACAGGAAAGCGCCAAAGGCGGACTGATGTACGGTACGTTCGGCTCCGGGTCCGCCCCCCACCTCACCGGCGAGATGTTCGCGCAGGCTGCCGGCGCCAAGATGACGCCAGTGCCTTACAAGGGCAGCGCGCAGCTCATGACCGCGCTGATCGGCGGCGAGATCGCGCTGGCCGTCGATACGGTGTCGGCGTCCGCCGCCCACGTGCGCGCCGGCAAGATCCGCGCACTGGCCGTCACCGGCGAGCAACGCATGCCGCAATTGCCGGACGTGCCGACCTTCGCCGAAGCGGGCATGCCGGAGGTGTCGTTCGTCGGCTGGTACGGATTGGTCGCGCCGGCGAACACACCGACTCCGGTCATGCACACCTTGAACCGGGTAATGGCGGAAATCATGCAGGACACTCAGGTGCGCAAGCGCGTGTCGGAACTGTCACTGAATCCGGTCTTCCTGCCAGGTCAGGCTTTCCGTGAGCAGATTGCGATAGAAATCGCCACTTTCAGCGCCATCGCCCAGCGTGCCGGCATAACGCTGGAATGACGGCTGGCGGGACGCCAACCGGGGTCCCGCCCCCATTTCTGCAAATGACTCAGTTCGGATCCATGCGACTGATCTTCGATCCTTGCAGACCCATCCCCGCCATCAGGCCCTGCTCGCCAAACGGCACCGCGTACACGTCTTGCGTCAAGGTGGTGGTCGAGATGCTGGCGGCGTAGCCCTGATCCACCACGACCAGGCTGGGCCCCGCCCCCAGACTCCACCCGTCGCTCTGATCCAGGTACGCCAGCGCCGGCTCATTCATGAAGAACAGCGCGTACGAAAACTGCTGGGCGCCGGCCTGGAACCCGAAAGACAGTGCAGATATCGAATAAAACCCTTCGACCTGGCCGCGGCGGATCAACGCGCCGGAGCCGCGCTCGCCGCCGACCAGGAAGCCGCCCTTGATGATGTCGGGAAACACCAGCACCGCGACAGCCTGCTTGCCCAGTTCACGCATGCGTGGATCCTGGGAGTAAAGCTGCTCCAGCGCCGCCATCGCGTCGGCGCCGATCTCCGCCGCCGACGCGGCCCGCGCGGATGGTGAGACGCTGACCAGGGCGGAAAAAGCCAAAAGGCTGGCGCAGAGCCAGCCAAGGAACTTCACAGGCAACACGGACGCGCGATTCATACGGCCTCCCCGGTTAAGAAGGACGCGCGCCGATTGCGCGCGCCCGACCTGCCGGCTCAGTATTCGCAGCCGCCCCGCACGTGTCAATGATCCGTTCTTACCCGTGCGGGCGCGTCCCTCATACCTTCGGTGGCGTCGTCTCCCGCTCCGGATGGCGGTGTTTGCCCAGTGCCGCGATGAACGCCTGCGGATCTTCCCCGCCCAGCAGCAGACCGCCGTCGTTCGGATCCGGATCGATGCCCGCGGCCGCGTACACCTGCACGCCGTCGCCGATACCCATCAGCGTCTTGCCGTGCCGGTAGGCGTCGCGCAGGAACTCCAGCGCCCGACCGTCGGCAGCCAGGAGCGCCGCGGCATCGGCGCCGCCCGCTACCACCGCCCCGTCGAACACGCCGGACGGATGGTTGTCCAGCGACGCATCCGCATCAAACGCGCCGCCGTCGGCGGTGTGGACGGGACCGATGCGCTGACTCACCAGCCGCACGACGGCACCCGCCTGAATCAGCGCGTCGGCCACCGCGGATACGGTTTTGCCATCCACGCCTTCAGCCGCCAGGATGGCGACCTTGCGCGTAGCTACGCTGCCGTCGCCCGGCCGCGCGGTCAGAGACAGCGATGGCGACACCTGCACTTCGGGCTTGGGCGGGTTCTTTATGGCGCGCGGCAACGGGTCCGGCAGCGCCATGCCCAGCTGATCGGCCACCCCTTGGGCCAACTCGTCGGACACGTTGCGCAGGGACGCCACCATGCGCTGGCGGATCTGCGGCACGGTCACCTTGCTGAGCTCGAACGCGAAGGCATCGACGATGTGCTTGCGCTCCCAGGCGGTCTGGCTGTCGTAGAACAGCGTGGCCTGGTTGTAGTGCTCGGCAAACTTTTCGGGATGCCCGCGCAACTCATCGCTCGTCACCGGCTCCGGGAACGACACGAAGCCGTCCATGCCCGCCTGGAACGGGCAGCCGCCGGCCAGCGAATTGGGCTCATAGGCCACCCGGCCGCGATGGATGGCCTGACGATGCATGCCGTCGCGCTGGTTATTGTGCACCGGCGCCAGCGGCGCGTTGATGGGAATCTCGTGGAAGTTCGGGCCGCCCAGGCGCGAGATCTGCGTGTCGACGTAGGAATGGATGCGGCCAGCCAGCAGAGGGTCATTCGTGAAGTCCACGCCGGGCACCACGTGCGCGGCGCAAAACGCCACCTGCTCGGTCTCGGCAAAGAAGTTGTCGGGGTTGCGGTCCAGCACCATGCGGCCAATCGGCACGACCGGGACCAGTTCCTCGGGCACGATCTTGGTGGCATCCAGCACGTCGAAGCTGAAGCCTTCGGCCTGATCTTCGGTAAAGACCTGCACGCCCAGTTCCCATTCGGGGCCGTGGCCCGCGTCGATCGCTTCCCACAGGTCGCGGCGGTGATAGTCCGGATCCGCGCCCGACACCTTGACCGCTTCGTTCCACACCTGCGAATGCGTGCCCAGGATCGGATTCCAGTGGAATTTCACCAGCCGCGATTCGCCCTGCGCGTTGACGAAGCGGAACGTGTGCACGCCAAAGCCCTGCATCATCCGGTAGCTGCGCGGAATCGCACGGTCCGACATCGCCCACATCAGCATGTGCGTGGATTCGGGCATGAGCGACACGAAGTCCCAGAAGGTATCGTGCGCGGACGCCGCCTGCGGCATGCCATGGTGCGGTTCGGGCTTGACCGCGTGAACCAGGTCCGGGAACTTCATTGCGTCCTGGATGAAGAACACCGGCATGTTGTTGCCGACCAGGTCCCAGTTGCCCTCGTCCGTGTAGAACTTCACGGCAAAGCCGCGCACGTCGCGCGCCGTGTCCTTGGACCCGCGCTCGCCAGCCACGGTCGAAAAGCGCACGAAGACCGGGGTCCGCTTACCGGCCTCGGCAAACAGCGACGCAGCGGTCAGGTCCGTCAGCGGCTTGTAGCACTCGAAGTAGCCGTGGGCAGCCGAGCCGCGCGCGTGCACGATGCGCTCGGGGATGCGCTCATGGTCGAAATGCGTGATCTTTTCACGCAGGATGAAGTCCTTGAGCAGCGCCGGCCCGCGCAGCCCGGCTTTCAGCGAATGCTGGTTGTCGCTGATGCGCACGCCCTGGTTGGTGGTCAGGGCCTGGCCACCGCCGTCCGCGCGCACGCGCGGCAACGTACCGTCGTTCTGGTTCACGCCCGGCGTGGCGGCGTCGCCCGTCTTGTCCGAGACTTCCTTCTCGGACAACGAGCTTGCGCCCACGGCCGGATCCACCGTGCCCACGTGTGCGCCGGCGTAAGGACAGCGCGCGGCCTGCTCGCCGTACTCTGCTTCCTTGTTGGCGTTGTGGGGGATGGCGCCTGTCGTGGCGCCCACGGCAGCCGCGCGCTGGAGCGCGGGGTGGGTCGGCTTGCCGGCGGGTCCGGTGGCCGGACCGCTATCGGTATTCATGTAGGCGGTGTCGAGCGCGCCGCCCTTTGCTGGCTTCTTGCTTGGCATGATTCTTTCTCCTTAATGGGTCAGCATCGTTTCGCGCGCCTGCTCGGCACGGGACGCACCAATGGCGGTTTCCACTTTCTTCACCTCTTCGGGCGGCGGCAGCACGGCCGGGAAGCCCAGCGACTCGATCCACAGCTCGCGCGACCAGCCTTGCGTGTGATACAGGTGATGGTCCTCATCGGTTGCCACGGCGTCATAGGCCTGCTTCAGGATCTTGGCTTCTTCGCCCGATTGCTGCTCGGCAATCAGCCCGATCAGCGACCAGTTGGCGTGGTCCTTGGTCTCGGCCAGCACCACGCATTCGGTCGCCACCAGCTGAGCGGCGGCCGGGTCGCCGGCGTTGATGGCCATCTTCATCGCCCGAACCAGCGATTCGCCCAGGTGACGCACCACGTCGCGGCCCGGCGACTTGGCCTGCGGGTCCAGCTTCAGTTGTTCGAACACCGTCAACAACACACGGCGATGGGTGCGGGTTTCTTCCAGATAGCCCAGCCATTCTTTCTTCAGGTCTTCATTGATGGCACAGCTGACCGCAGTCTCGTAAATGGCAAGGCCGCCGATCTCGGTTTCCAGCGCCTGGTAGAGCAGCTCCTTGATCTGGCGGGCGTTTCCGGCTTTGCGTTTCATGGTTGGGCTCCTTGTCGTAGGTCATCAACGATGCGCACGGCGGGCGATCGCTTCCGATGGAGGCGCGAACACAGCAATTCGCGTTCCCGAGGCTGCGTCCGCCGATCCGGGCAGGCGATTGCCGCCGTCCGAGCAGTGGCGGCCCGGAAGCTGTGCAGAAAATACAAAGCGCTCCAAAGCCGGACGCCGCGCCGATTCCCGTAGAATCGGGGGCATTACCCACAACAGCGCAAGGGCGTCGCGCCACCCGGCAGGCACAGCGACCCGCGCAACAAAGCAGCCGCATGACCATGAACGACCTCTGCGCCATCGCGATGGCCTTGCTGCTGACCTACGCCGGCATGGCTTGCCTGGCGCTCGCCACCCCCCGTCACTATCACCAGGTCTGGACGCGCAATCCGCACGCCGGCCACACGCGCGTCCTGCGCGGCGCCGGGGTCCTGTTGATGGGGCTGGCCATCCTTCCCTGCGTGGGCCTGTGGGGCGACATGCTGGGCATGGTGGTCTGGCTGGGCTGGCTGTCGGCGGGCGCGCTGTTGTGGTTCGGGCTGCTGTCATGGGCCCCGCGGCCGGCCGCCGGCACGGCCGCGGTCGCGGTGGCGATTTCCCTGCTCGGCGTGAGCATCGGCTTCTGATCCAGCCGGGCCGGCCGCAGGCGCCGGGTGCGACCGATCGCCGCATTGCGCAAATTCACGACGGTTTTCGGCCATTTGATGCGGGTCAATCGGCATCCAGATCCAGCGGTTCCAGCACCATATGTGGTGATAGAGTCTTCGCACTCCACTACATATGGTGCCAACAATGGAAATCCAACACATCCTCAAGCGCGACGGCCGCGTCGTTGCATTCGATAGCGAGAAGATCGCGCAAGCCATGGCGGCGGCGGGCCAAAGCACCGGGGAGTTGGACCTGCAAGGCGCACGCGCGCTGACCGGCACCGTCATCGCCAAGCTGGACGGCAACGTCTGCCCCGGCGTCGAAACCATCCAGAACCGCGTTGAAGACGTGCTGGTCCAGGCAGGCCACTGGCGCACCGCGCGCGCCTACATCGTCCACCGCGAGCAGCACGCCCGCCTGCGGTCGTTGCGCCATACGTTGGTCGACGTCGAAAGCGCCATGGAAGAGTATCTGGAACAGCGCGATTGGCGCGTCAACGCCAACGCCAACCAGGGCTACAGCCTGGGCGGCCTCATCCTGAACGTCGCCGGCAAGGTCACCGCCAACTACTGGCTGTCCAACGTCTTCACCCCGGAAGCCGGACACGCCCACCGCGAAGGCGACATCCACATCCACGACCTGGACATGCTCAGCGGCTACTGCGCCGGCTGGTCGCTGCGCCAGTTGCTGACCGAAGGTTTCAACGGCATTCCCGGCAAGGTCGAATCCACGCCGCCCAAACACATGTCGGCCGCCATCGGCCAGATCGTGAACTTCCTGGGCACGCTGCAGAACGAATGGGCCGGCGCGCAGGCGTTCAGCTCGTTCGACACCTACATGGCGCCCTTCATCCGCCGCGACGCGATGACCTACGCGGACGTCAAGCAATCCATCCAGGAACTCATCTTCAACCTGAACGTGCCCAGCCGCTGGGGCACACAAACGCCCTTCACCAACCTCACGTTCGACTGGACCTGCCCGGCCGACCTGAAGGACCAGATCCCCTACGTGGGCGGCGAGGAAATGCCGTTTTCCTACGGCGACCTGCAGGCCGAGATGGACATGATCAACCGCGCCTACATCGAGGTCATGATGGCCGGCGACGCGAAGGGCCGCGTGTTCACGTTCCCCATCCCCACGTACAACATCACGCCCGATTTCGACTGGGACCATCCCAACACCGAGCGCCTGTTTGAAATGACGGCGCGCTACGGGTTGCCGTACTTCCAGAACTTCCTGAACTCCGACCTGGAGCCGCACATGGTGCGCTCCATGTGCTGCCGCCTGCAGCTCGACCTGCGCGAACTCCTGAAGCGCGGCAACGGCCTTTTCGGTTCAGCCGAGCAGACTGGATCCGTCGGCGTGGTGACCGTGAACTGCGCCCGGCTTGGCCATACCTGCCGCGGCGACGAAGCGCGGCTGATGGAGCGCCTGGACTACCTGCTGGCGCTGGGCCGCGACGTGCTGGAAACCAAGCGCAAGGTCGTGCAGCGCTACATCGACCAGGGCCTCTACCCCTACACCCGCCGATACCTGGGCACGCTGCGCAACCACTTCAGCACGCTGGGCGTGAACGGCATCAACGAGATGATCCGCAACTTCACGGACGATGCCGAAGACGTGACCACGCCCGCCGGCCACGCCTTTGCGGTGCGCCTCCTGGACCGCGTGCGCCAGCGCATGACCGAATTCCAGGAAGAAACCGGCCACCTCTACAACCTTGAAGCCACGCCGGCCGAGGGCACCACGTACCGGTTCGCCCGCGAAGACCGCAAGCGCTACCCCGGCATCCTGCAAGCGGGTACGGACGCCCAGCCCTACTACACGAACTCGAGCCAGTTGCCGGTGGGCTACACAGATGATCCCTTCCACGCGCTGCAATTGCAGGAAACGCTGCAAAGCAAGTACACGGGCGGCACCGTGCTGCACCTGTACATGAACGAGGCCGTGTCCACCGCCGAGGCCTGCAAGCAACTCGTGCGCCGCGCGCTCACCAACTTCCGCCTGCCGTACATCACGGTCACGCCCACGTTCTCCATCTGCCCGAATCACGGCTACCTGGCCGGGCACCACGAGTTCTGCCCCAAGTGCGACGCGGAACTGCTGGCCAAGCAATCGTCTTGCTGCACCCCGGCCTAGCGTTGCCGGAATCCGGGGCGGTGCGCAACCTACCGGCGCGCGCCGTCCTTTACCCGCCGGGCAAGCGTCCGGCATCACTTTCCGAGGAAAACCTATGCAAACCTTGACCGCTCCCGTCGCCGCGTCCGCTCCCGCTGTCCAACTGGACGACAGCCAGCGCGTGCGCTGCGAAGTCTGGACCCGGGTGATGGGCTACCACCGCCCGGTTTCTTCCTTCAACACCGGCAAACAGGGCGAATTCAATGAGCGCCGCTTCTTCGTCGAACGCAGTGCCTGAAGGCGGATCGCCCCAGGGCAACTCGCAGGCCGGCGGCGCCGGCCGGCCCGCCGCCCAGGCCATCCGCCTGCTGGCGGATCGGCCGGCCTATGCCGCACCGCCGCAGCCGGTTATCCAGCCCCTGCCCCGGCACTCGCCCGCCGTGGGCGGGCTGGTGCCTTTTTCCACCGTCGACTGGCCCGGCCAACTGGCCGCGGTCGTCTTCATCTCGGGCTGCCCGTGGCGCTGTCACTATTGCCACAACGTCGAACTCCAGACGCGCGCCGCCCGCTATGACTGGCGCGAGGTCCGCGCCTTCCTCGAAACCCGCAAGGGCCTCCTGGACGCCGTTGTGTTCTCCGGCGGCGAGCCGCTGAGCGAGCCGCGCCTGCCCGCCATGATCCGCGACGTCAAACGCATGGGCTACCGCGTGGGCCTGCACACTGCGGGCATCTACCCGCTACGGCTGGCCGACGTGCTGCGTCATCTGGACTGGGTGGGCATGGACATCAAGGCGGACGCCAAGGGTTACGACGACATCACGGGGCGGCGCGATTCCCAGCGTCCGGCGCTGGCGTGCCTGACGCAGTTGCTGTCCGCCGGACAGGATTTCGAATGCCGCATCACGTGGCATCCCGACTGGCTGGACGAGTCGCGGCTGATGGCGCTGGCGCGGGAACTGGCCCGCCGCGGGGTGCGCCACTTCGCGGTGCAGGCCGCGCGCGCCGCTCCCGGCGCGCCCATCGCGCGGGCGCTCAGCAACCAGGCGCAGGGCGAGCTGCGGCAGGCCTTCCAGGAGTTTTCCTATCGCTGATCCAGATGCGCAGCCAGGGTGGCGTGGAATCGCGGCGACACCACGGCGCCCACATTGCAGCGGGACCACGGCGACACCGCCGTGGGATCCACGCTGAACACGCGACCCGGCGCCATGATGACCTTCTCGGGCATCAGCGCTGCGGCCAGCGTCAGCGAATCGGCCACGCCGGGAAACGCAGACCACAGATACAACGAACTGGTCGGCCGCGTGAACACCTGCGCGCCCAGCGAATCCAGCACCTGCAACGCCTGGCCGGTCGCAGCTTCCAGCCGCTGGCGCAGCCGCACCAGATGCCGCTCGTAATGGCCCTCGCGCAGCATCACGTCCACCATGCGCTCGCAATACTCAGAGCTGCTGACGTGCACCAGTGCCTTCAGATCGGCCAGGTCGCTTGCCAGCGCGGCGTTGCACGCGATGAAACCCACGCGCAACGCCGCCGAGAAAGACTTCGAGAAGCTGCCGATGTAGATGGTGCGCTCAAGCTGATCCAGCGCCGACAGCCTGACCGACGACGTGGGCTTGAAGTCCGCCAGGGGGTCGTTTTCGACCACCATCAGGTTGTAGCGCTCTGACAGTTGCAGGATCTTGTAGGCCTTGGCGGGCGACATGTCCGAGCCGGTGGGATTGTGCGCGATCGACTGCGTAAAGAAGAGGCGCGGCTTTTCGCGCTGCAGCAACGATTCCAGTGCAACGACGTCCGGCCCGTCAGGCAGGCGCGGCACGCCCAGCATTCGCACGCCGGCCAGCTTCAGCTTGCCAAAGAGCGGGTAGTAGCCGGGATTGTCCACCAGCACCGTCGACCCCGGCGGCAGGAAGTAGCGGATCACCAGATCCATTGCCTCGTTGGCGCCATGCGTCAGCACCAGTTGCGACGGCGCGGTGTTGATGCCCACGTCGCCCAGCTTGCGGACCAGGCTTTCGCGCAGCGGCGCATAGCCAAATCGGCTGCCGTAGCGGAACAGCGCGCCCAGCCCCGTGCGCACCACCTTCTGGTGATAGCGATCCATGCGCATGTCCGCCAGCCACTCCACCGGCGGAAAGCCGTCGCCCACGGCGACCGCATCCGGTTGGGTCTTGAGCTGTTCGCGCATCAGCCACACGATGTCCATCGCCCGGCTCAATTGCCCCGGCTCTTCTTCCGCGGCCGGGCGCGCGTGATCGACGTCCAGCACATAGAAGCCCGAGCCGCGCCGCGGTTCGACCAGCCCGCGCGCCACCAGCATTTCAAACGCCACCACGACTGTGTTCTTGGCGTAGCGGTGCAGTTGCGCCAGCTCGCGCAAGGACGGCAGCTTGTCGCCCGCGCGGTAGACGCCGTCGGCGATCTGCTGGCCGATCAGGTTGGCCAGGCTCTCGGCGATGGGCGCCGCGCGCTGCGGCCTGCCCGGCGAATTGGCGTCATCCACGTTGCGATCCCCGTCTTGTCGTTGCCAAAATTGGTGCAGTGCAATGGTACTGTTTGCCCAAACTGTACCTCTGAATAGCGGTACAGTTTACCTAGAATCAGGCCACTCGATTCTTATACGGAGACACGCCATCGTGGCCGATTCACGCCTGCCCAACTTCCGGGCCCTCACCCCCGCCCAACGCCTGGCTTTTATTGCCGACGCCGCCTCGCTCACCGATGAAGAGCGCCAACTGCTGGCCGAGCCCGGCGCGCTGAACCTGGCCCGCGCCGACGGCATGATCGAAAACGTCTTGGGGACGTTCGAGCTGCCGCTGGGCGTGGCGGGCAACTTCCAGGTCAATGGCCGCGACGTGCTCGTGCCGATGGCCGTGGAAGAGCCGTCCGTGGTGGCGGCCGCCTCGTTCATGGCCAAGTTGGCGCGCGAAGGCGGCGGCTTCGAGACGTCCAGCACCCGCCCGCTGATGCGCGCACAGGTGCAGGTCCTGGGCCTGACCGACCCGCATGGCGCGCGCCTTGCCCTGCTGCGCGAACGCGAACGCATCCTGACGCTGGCCAACAGCCGCGACAAGGTGTTGATCGAACTGGGCGGCGGCTGCCAGGACATCGAGGTCCACGTGTTCCCGGACACGCCGCGCGGCCCGATGATCGTGATGCACCTGATCGTCGACGTGCGCGACGCCATGGGCGCCAACACCGTCAACACCATGGCCGAGGCCGTGGCCCCGCTGGTCGAGGAAATTGTCGGCGGCTCGGTCCGCCTGCGTATCCTGTCCAACCTGGCCGACCTGCGGCTGGCCCGCGCCCGCGTGCGCCTGACGCCGCAGACGCTGGACACCAAGGAGCGCAGCGGCGCCGAGATCATCGAAGGCGTGCTGGACGCGTACACGTTCGCCGCCATCGACCCGTACCGCGCCGCGACGCACAACAAGGGCATCATGAACGGCATCGACCCGGTCATCGTCGCCACCGGCAACGATTGGCGCGCGGTCGAGGCCGGCGCGCACGCCTACGCTGCCCGGTCGGGCCGCTACACGTCGCTGACCCACTGGGAAAAGGACACGTCGGGCGCACTGGTCGGCAGCATCGAGATGCCCATGCCTGTGGGCCTGGTCGGCGGCGCCACCAAGACCCATCCGCTGGCGCGGCTTGCGCTCAAGATCATGGACGTGCGTTCGGCACAGGAGCTGGGCGAAGTCGCCGTGGCCGTCGGCCTGGCGCAGAATCTGGGCGCGCTGCGGGCGCTAGCCACCGAAGGCATCCAGCGCGGCCACATGGCGCTGCACGCCCGCAACATCGCGTTGGTGGCCGGCGCCACGGGCGCGGAGATCGACGAGGTCGCCAAGCGCATGGCCGCGGAAAAAGACGTCCGCACCGACCGCGCGCTGGCCTTGCTGGAGGAACTGCGCGCGTCCCGATAACCCGCACGGTGAGTACCCGAGGCGGCGCCGGTCACCCCGCGCGCCGTCCGATAAACACAGGAGAGAGACATGAAACAAAGCCCTCAGGCGCCGTCCACGCGCCTGGCTGAAGTCTGGAGCGACACCGTGGATCTCAGGCATCTGGCCTGGGCCATCGGCATTGGGATCTCGGTCAGCGTGGCCGGCTTCTTTGCCGCCAGCCGCTGGCTGCGCGGCGTGGTGGCGTCACCCGAGCTCGCGCACGCATACGCGATGCTGGCCGGGCTGGCCGGCTGCGTGCTGGCTGGCGTGATCTGCGCCCAACTGTTCCCGCCCAAACGCGAGGTCGTCGAGCACAGCGCCACGCACGATCCTGCCTGGCGCGCCGAAGTGCTGGCCGAGCTGGCCGAACAGCCCGGCGGCCTGGGCACGCTGGCGGACCTGCCCGAGGCCGTGGTGCGCGAGCTGAAGGAACTGGACCTGTACGACCTGTTCGCGCAGCCGGCGGCGCCCGCCGTCTCTGCCGCTGCCGCCGATGTTGCCGACCCCCGGCGCGGCGCCGCCAAGGAGGCCTTGGCATGAGCCCCGAACTGCTTGAACAAATCATGGTGGCCGCGGGCATGGGCCTGCTGGGCGCGGTCGTGTTTGCGGCCATCGGCCTGGTGTCCGGCACCGATGAAACCACGACGCTGGCGCCGCTGACGCTGCTGGTCGTGCTGCTGGGCGTGCCGCCCGCCGGCGTCTTCACGTTCTTTCTGGCGGGCGCGGTGGCCAAGCACATGACGCACGCCGTGCCGACCGCGCTGCTCGGCATCCCGGGCGACACCCTGGCCACGCCGCTGCTGCAGGACGCGAACATGCTGCGCAAGCTGGGCGTGCCGCACATTGCGCTGCGCAAGATGGTGTCCGGCGCCATCGTCGCCGCCTTTGTCGCGGTGCCGCTGGCGGTGCTGTTCGCCGTGCTGCTGGCGCCGTTCGGCGCCGCCATCACCAAGTCCGCCCCATGGATCTTCCTGGCCGCCGCATTGCTGATCGCGTATTTTTCCGCGGGACGCTGGGCGGCGGTGGCGCTGCTGGTGCCGTTCGTCATGGTGATCATTGCGCTGCAAAGCCTGACGGCCAAGTACGGCGTCAAGCTCAGCATCAGCTACTTCCTGGGCATCGCCATCGGACCGCTGATCGCCGACCTGTTCACCGTGCTGTCGCCGCAAGGCCGCGGCAAGATGATGCGCGACAAGGTGCGCACGTTCTCGCTGGCGCCTGACGTAAAAGGCTGGTCGGGCTACTTTCCGAACCCGCTGAAAGTCATGGACCGGGTGCAGACGCGCTGGACGCTTGCCACCGCAGCCGTGTCCAGCGCCACCTTCGTGTTCAGCCCGGTCGCCATGACCGTCGTGCTGGGCGAGCTGGTGGGTTCGCGCGTCAAGCACGCCTATCACCGGCTGACGACGGTGCTGAGCGCGCGCAACGGCGTGACCGAGGCCACCTACATCGCCGAGGCCCTGATTCCGCTGATCGCCTTCGGCCTGCCCCTGAGCCCCGTGGCGGCGGGACCGGCCGCGCCGCTCTTTAACGCGCCGCCGCGCTTCACGGTGGATTCGGCAACCGGCCAGACGCACAACCTGCACAACCTGCTGAACCATTGGGAATTCCTGGGTTACGGCATGCTGGCGGTGCTGCTGGCGGCAGTGGTGTCCTACCCCTTCGCCATGAACTTCGCGCGCCGCGCCGCGCTGTTCGTGTCGCGCCGCGTCAGTCACGAAGCCATCATCGCCACGTTTGTCGGCCTGATCATCGTGATCAGCGTCTGGGAAGGCCAATTCCTGGGCCTGCTCGTCATCCTGACCATGGGCCTTATTGGCGGCCTGCTGTCGCGCCTGTTCGGCTTCAATACCGGCGTGCAGTTCATGGGCTACTACACCGCTGTGCTGTCCGTGCCGGCGATCATCAAGCTGCTGGGATAAAAACGTGACGGATGGGCGGGAGCTGTCTGGCCCCCGCCCATTGCCGCACCACTTGATCCTTCGCAAGGCGGCGCTCCCCACGTTGCTCTAGCCTCTGCTCTCTTGACCAGAGGAAAGACTCATATCATGACGTGGTTCAAATCACTCACCCTCGCCGGACGCGAGTTGCTGCCCATCGTGCAGGGCGGCATGGGCGTTGGCGTATCCGCCCATCGCCTGGCCGGCGCGGTTGCCAGCCAGAACGCCGTGGGCACCATTGCCAGCGTCGATTTGCGCCATCACCACGCCGATCTCGTGGAAAAAACCGAAAAATGCAATGACCGCGACACGATCGACACCGCCAACCGCGAGGCCCTGCATCGGGAGGTCCGCGCCGCGCTCGATACGGCGCAAGGGCGCGGTCTGGTGGCGGTAAACGTCATGAAAGCCGTGCGCGACCATCCCGCGCTGGTGCGTCAGGCCTGCGAAAGCGGCGCCGAGGCCATCGTCATGGGCGCCGGCCTGCCGCTCGACCTGCCTGAAATGACGGCCGACTTCCCCAAAGTGGCGCTCGTGCCCATTCTTTCCGAGGCCCGCGGCGTTGCTGCCGTGCTGAAGAAATGGATGAAAAAGGGACGCCTGGCCGACGCCGTCGTCATCGAACACCCGGGTTACGCGGGCGGCCACCTGGGCGCGGCGCGGATCGACGACCTGCACAGCGAACGCTTCGATTTCAAAAAGGTGCTGGCCGATTGCCACGCCCTTTTCACTGAACTGCAACTGGGCCGTGACGCCCCCCGCCTCATCGTCGCGGGCGGCGTCGGCAGCCACGAACAGGTCCGCCACTGGCTCAGCAACGGCGCCGACGGCGTGCAGGTCGGCACCGCGTTCGCCGTCACCCACGAAGGCGACGCCCACGAAAACTTCAAACGCGTCCTGATCGACGCCGACCCCGCCGAACTGGCGGAATTCACCAGCGTGGCCGGCCTGCCGGCACGTGCGGTCGCCACGCCGTGGCTGACGCGCTACCTGCGCCAGGAAGGCACGCTGCAAGCCAACACCCGCGCCGATCCGCGCCGCTGCAGCCAGCGTATGGACTGCCTGACGCAATGCGGTCTGCGCGACGGCATCGCCAAGTTCGGCCAATTCTGCATCGACTTGAAACTCGCGGCCGCCATGCGTGGCGAAGTCAGCCGCGGTCTTTTCTTCCGCGGCGCGTCCAAACTGCCGTTCGGCAATGCCATGCGTTCCGTGCGCGAACTGATGGATTACCTGCTGCACGGCGAGATGCCCGCCGCGGCATAGGTCGGCAGCTCCTCTCAGATGATCTCCGGCAGCCGCCGCAGATCGTCGATCACTTCAAAGGCGCCCTCGTCCAGCAACCGCTGCCGCTGTTGCGGTCCGTTGTGCGAGGCGCCCACAAACCCCACCGCCCTCATGCGCGCCGCACGGGCAGCGCGCACACCCGGCACGCTGTCCTCGACCACGACGCAATCCAGCACCGCGGCCCGCATCTGCCGCGCTGCGTACAGAAAAACGTCCGGCGCCGGCTTGCCCTTGGCCACCTGCGCCGTGCTGAACACATGCGGTGCAAACGTCTCCCACAGACCCACCATCTTGAGCGCCGCCTCCAGCTTGGCCGGCATGCTGCTGGACGCGACGCACAGGTCCAGCCCGCGTTCCTTCAACACCTTCAGCGTCTCGTGCACGTGCGGCAAAGGGCGCAGTTCGGTGCGGAACGTGCGATCCAGCCGATCGGCATACTGGCGCGCGAAGCCTTCGGGCAGCGCGCAGGCGTGCTCGGCCTGCAACGTGCGCCACATGTCCGCATCCGGAATGCCGGCAAAGCGCAGCGCGGCCTCTTCGGGCGTGATGGCGATGCCGTGTTCGGCCAGGGCGCTGGATTGGGCGCGCGCGGCGATGATTTCGCTGTCGATCAGGACGCCATCGCAATCAAAGATGACCAGGCGCGGGGCGGGCGTGTGCATGTATCCTCCAACGCGTTCGGCCGCTCCATGATAGGCCAGCCCGGTTACAGCGAAGCGCCCGCCTCATGACCGGCACCCAGTGGCCGACGGCGCGCGCTGCCAAGCCTTCAAAGGTTGGTGCCCCCGACGCGCCGCAGGCGCCAGGCGACGGCCACGCCCGCTAGTCCTGCCGCCGCCACGATGAACGACGCGGACGACCAGCCAAAGCGGTCGATCGCGCCGCCCACCGCCACGGGTCCGATGACCTGCCCCAGATTGCTGCCCTGCATGACCAGCCCCACCGACGCCGCGGTCAACGCCGGACGTGGCGCCACCTGCGGCGCGGTGCCAAGCAGCGTCGCAGGGATCAGCCCGCCCACGGCCGAGAACAGCACGCACAGCAGAAAGGTGGTCATGGCCGGCAGCGCGGAACCGAAGATCAGCAGCGACACGCCCGCCATCACTGCGCTGGCGCAGGCGATCAACGTGGACCGCCGCCAGCCGCGTGCAAGCAGCACGCCCGCGCCCAGATTGCCCACCACGTTGGCGGCGCTGGCGATGGCGCTGTACAGGCCGGCTGCCGCCAGCGTCAGCCCCAGTTGCTCCATGAGCAGCACCGGCAGGAAGGTGAACAGCGCGAAGAACATCAGGCTGTAGAGGGTGAACGACAGCGCCAGCAGCATCGGGCCGGCCGCGCCCATGGTGTCGACCGTGTCCTGTCGTAGCCCCTGCCACGACAGGGCGGCGCCGCGAGGCGTGGGCGGCGCCAGCACGGCGATGCTGGCAAGCGCCACGCCTGTAGCGATGCCCGCGCACCACCAATAGGCGTGCCAGTCATCGAACGCCTGCGAGGCGAGCATCGCGATTGCCATTCCGGCCGGCATGTAGCAGCTCCAGAGTGCAAAGGCGAAATCGCGCCTGCCGCCGGTGACGATGCGCTGCAGCGCGGCGGGCCCCGCCACCGTAATCATCAGGAAACCCAGTCCCTCGATCACCCGGGAGCCAAGCAGCACGCCATAGCCGGGCGCCAGCGCGCCCACCGCCGTGCCCGCCGCGGTCGCCGCCAGGCCCAGGATCAGCATGCGCCGGGCGCCAAAGCGCGCGATCACCCCGCCCGCCGCGATGCCGCCCACCATGCCCAATATCGAAAATACCGCCGTCAGCGTGCCAATGGACGCGAGGTCCAGCCCCATGTCCTTGCGCAGCAGAGGCGCGGCGATGATGACCTTGCCCACCTGCAACGCCGCCACGACACCCGCGCCCACGATGGCCAGCACCGCGCCCCAATGCGGGTGCCCGATGGCACGTTCCGCCCCTTCGACCTTGTCCATCCCACCCTCGCTTTCACCAAGATTCCGGCATCATGCCTCGCAAAATTGATTCCGCGAAGTGATAACCTTTCGACGATCTTGATCGAACAAATAGATCAACCTTCCCATGATTGACGCGCTGACCCTGGACCAACTGCGTGTGTTCGCCGCCGTCGCAGATACCGGCAGCTTTCGCGCGGCCGCCCGCCGCTTGTCCCGGGTGCAGTCCGCCGTCAGCCACGCCATTGCCAACATGGAGGCGCAACTGGGCGTACCGCTGTTCGACCGCACCGGCCATCGTCCCGTCATGACGCCGCAGGGCCAGGCGCTGCTTGCCAACGCCCGCGACATCCTGCTGCGGGTCGATGCGATGCGCGCTCGCGCGCAGGGCCTGGGCGAAGGCGTCGAGCTGGAGCTTTCGCTGGTGGTGGATACGCTCTTTCCGATCGAACGGGCTGGCGCGGCGCTGAACCACATGCGCGCGGCGTATCCCTCGGTGGCGATGCGTGTCTCGGTGCTGCCCTTGGGCGGACCGGTCGACGCGCTGTTGGCCGGCACGCACACGTTGGGCATTCTTGCAGGCGAGCATTTCCGGCATCCGCGCATTGCGGTGCAGGCGCTTGGCGCCATTCAGATGGTGGCCGTGGTCGGCGCTTCGCATCCCCTGGCGCAGACTGCGCGCGCCGGCCGCGCGCTTACCGCGGCGGACCTGGCGGATCACCTTCAGATCGTGCAGTCCGATCCCTCGTCGCTGTCCGAAGGCCGCGACTTTGCCGTGCTGTCGCCGCAGACCTGCCGCGTCAGCGGCCAGGACACCAAGCACGCGCTGATCCTGTCCGGGCTCGGCTGGGGCCGGCTGCCGCTGTGGCAGGTCGAGCGCGACCTGGCCGAGGGCCGCCTCCTGCGCGTGCCCACCGCCAGCCTGGGCCGCGACAGCCAGATCACCACCGAAACGTATCTTGCGCACCGCATCGACCGGCCGCTGGGACCGGCCGCGCGCGCGCTGGCCGCGGCGCTGCACGCCGGCATTCACCCCTGAGCCTTGGGCGGCTGCGCGTAGCTCACTCCCATGCCGGCGCGCACGTCGTTCTGGATGCCATAGGGCGCGATGGGATAGCGCAGGCCATTGGCTGCCAGCGCCTTCATGCCCTCGATGGCAATCGGCAGATAGCGGGGAGGCAGCGCCATGAGCATTTCTTCGTCGGGCACGCCGCCATAGCGGCGTTCGGCGAAACAGGGCAAGGACAGGCTGGGCTCGCCGGTGGCAAGCGCCCTGCCCCAGGAATCCGCACAGGCGGTTTCTCCGACGACGCTCCAGTCAAAGCGCCGGTAGTTCTTCCATTGCAACCCGTTGATCAGGATGATCATCTGACCCGGCGTGGCGTACACGAGGCAGATGTCCGGCGGATCCAGGCGCCCCGATGCCAGCGGCGACACGACCATGGCGCGGTACTTGTCCGCCGGCACACAGGTCAGCGCCTCCTGGCGCGCCCGGGCATCGGCTTCGGTCGCATGCCAGACCCCCACATATTCCTTGCCGCGCTTCCAATCTTCGTCCTGCGGCCCCAGCCCGATGACCGCGCGGCATTGCGCGCCGACCAGATCGTCGCCCGTGATGCCGACCGTCCAGCCCAGCCTTGCCGCCATGCCCACGATCTGGTCCGTGGTGTGCGTGGCCTTGGGCCGGCGCAGGCCCTTCACCCCCGCCATGTCGGCTTCGTGCTCGTAAAGCTTCATGCCGATGACGGTGGTCTTCAGCCGCAGCAGCCGGTTCAGGTCGTCGACCAGCGACGCCCAATCGAGCGCGGCTTCCTGCCTTGTCTCTTCCATGTTCGTCCTTTGGACTGTTGTTCGCGGTCTGGCGCGCCGGAGGCCCGCGCTGCCGCACGCGGTCAAGACTACAACGCGTCAGGCGAACCCGTCGATGCCCCGCATCAGCGCCGCCGCCATGCGCGGCTGGCGCAACTGGTCCAGCCACCAGCGCAGCGCCCGCCCGTCGTGATCGCCGCGCCAGGCGAGATACAGCAGGTTGGGCTCGCGCGGCGTCTCGGTGGCCATCTCGACCAGTTCGCCTCGCGCCAGCAGCGAGGCCACGCGGTGGCGCGGCACCCAACCCACGCCGAGCCCTTCGCGTTGCGCCAGGATTTTGGCGCGCATGCTGGGCACGGCCAATGTCGCCTGCCCGCCGACCCTGCCGTACCCGCGCGCCGACGAGCCGCGCGCCGTGTCGGCGACGACGACGGCGCGATGTTGCTGGATCTGGTCCTGGCGCAACGGCCCCTTTGCCTTGGCCAGCGGATGGCGCGGTGATACGGCAAACAGCCATTCCATCTCGCCCAACGCCGCCCATTGCAGGTTCGGCATGGTCTGCGGCTCGTTGGTCGCGCCCACAATCAGGTCTGCCCGTCCCTCGCGCAGCGCTTCCCACGTGCCGCCCAGCACTTCGTGCGTGAAGCGCAGCCTGACGCCTGAATCCAGCTTGTCGAAGGCCCCGACCAGCGGCGCCATCAGTTCAAATTCCAGGATCTCGTCGCTGACGATGTGCAGGCGGTCTTCCCAGCCGCTGGCCACTTGCCGCACGCGCTGCGTGAACCGGCTGACATCCTGCGCCAGCCGCGCGGCTTCGTCCGCCAGCAATTGGCCGGCGGGCGTCAGTTGCAGCCGATACCCGCGGCGGTCGAACAAGAGGGCATCGAAGCGTTCCTCCAGTTGCCGCGCGGCGTGCGACACGGAAGACGGCGCCTTGCCCAGCCGGGCGGCCGCCCGGGACAGGCTGCCGCTATCGCGGATGGCTTCCAGCAGTGAGAGTTCATTCGCAGTCAGCATCGCGGGCTCAACATAGTGGGCTGTACCTCTGGGGATACACGTTCCGGGCCAAACATGTGCAATTTCTTCGAACGTGTTTGTGCGTCAGATCGTACGACAAACAACCGGGCCAGGCGCAGCATGGCTACACCTCACCTCCACACCAAAGGAACCCGTCATGAACCGTTTTGAACAAAAGACCGTCCTGGTCACCGGTGGCACCAGCGGCATCGGCCTCGCTGCCGCCCAAGCCTTTGCCGCCGAAGGCGCCCGCGTCATCGTCACCGGACGCGACACCGCGGCGCTGGAAAAGACCCGCGTCACCCTGGGCGGCAACGCCTTGGCCATCCAGAACACCGCTGGCGCGCCCGGCGCGGCGGCGGCCCTGGCGGACGCATTGGCCTCGGCAGGCGTGCGCCTGGACGCCGTCTTCGTCAATGCAGGCATCGCCAAATTCGCCACGCTGGCCGACGCCACCGAAGACCTGTGGGACCAGACGTTCGACACCAACGTCAAGGGCGTATTCTTCCAGTTGCAGGCGCTGGACCCCTTGCTCAACGCGGGCGCGTCCATCGTGCTCAACGGGTCCATCAACGCCCATATCGGCATGCCGGCGTCGTCGATCTACGCGGCCAGCAAGGCGGCGCTGATCTCGCTGGCGAAAACGCTGTCGGCCGAATGGCTGCCGCGCGGCGTCCGGGTCAACGTCGTCAGCCCCGGTCCGGTCACGACGCCGATCTACGGCAAGCTGGGCCTGGACGCCGACACGCTGGAGAAGACCGCCGCCAGCATCCAGTCGCAGATTCCGCTGGGCCGCTTCGGGACGCCGCAGGAAATCGCCGCAACCGTCCTGCATCTGGCTGCGCGCGAATCGGCCTTCATCGTTGGCACGGAGATCATTGCGGACGGCGGGATGAGCCAGCTTTGAGCCGGCGCCGGGCCGATGGCCGGGCGGTGCTAGGATGCGGGGCATGACTTCGATCCTGCACGCCCACCCCATCGACCCCGCCGTCCGCGAACGCGTGATGGCGACCCTGCAAGACATCGAGCAGCGCCACGACGTGCGCGTCCTGCTCGCCTGCGAATCCGGCAGCCGCGGCTGGGGCTTTGCCTCGCCCGACAGCGACTACGACGTGCGCTTTCTGTACGTACACAAGCTGGACTGGTATCTGCGCGTGGCGCCGCAACGCGACGTGATCGAGCTGCCGATTGACGACGAACTGGACGTCTCGGGATGGGAGCTGCGCAAGTCCCTGCAACTCTTGCGCGGTTCCAATCCCACGCTTTTCGAGTGGCTGGATTCGCCCATCATCTATCGCCAGGACGACGCCGTCAGCGCGTGGCTGCGGCATTTCCGCAGCGCTTACTTCTCCAGCACCAAGGGGCGCTGGCACTACGTTGCCATGGCCGGCCGCAACTTCCGCGAATCGCTGCAGGGCGACACGGTTCGCCTGAAGAAGTATCTGTACGTCCTGCGCCCAGTGCTGGCCGCGCAATGGATCGACAGCGGCCGGGGCGTTCCGCCGATGCGCTTTGCCGATCTGGCCGACGTCATCATCACCGACGCCGCCTTGCGCGCCGAGATCAATGAACTGCTGGCCATCAAGATGGCGGCGGGCGAAGCCGAGCACGGTCCTCGCTTCCCGCTGATCCACGCGTATCTTGAATCGACCTTGGCCGAACTGGAAAAGGCGCCCTACTTCGACCGGCCCGACGGCCAGACCGAGACGCTGGACCGGTTTTTGTATGAGGTCGTCACGGGCGCGCCGCTGACGTATTGAAGCGCTGCAGCAGGCGTTGCCTGACACCCGGGCGGCAGGATCGTCAGGATCGGCCCCGGGGTCTGACACCCGAGCAACTGATCGTCAATTCGAGACGGCACCCTGGGGATGTCAGACACCATTTCTCCGTATTGAGCTGCGGGACCGCCGATCCCGTTGCGACGGCGCGCCCCCTCTCATTGCCGCGCACAAACGCGTTTCACGTATCATCACCGGCCCCTTTATCTAGATGGAACAAGCGAGCATGTCCGACACCACCAAGCCCTTCGACGTCCAGAACTTCATCGCCCAAAGCATGGAAGGCATGCAGGCCGCCACCACGGCGCATTGCGCGACCTGGCACCTGGACGAGGCCGAGCAATGGTCGGTGGACATGGATAGCGGCCTGATCGTGTTCCAGCTGCCGGGCGGCACCGTCGCGTCCGCGCCGGTGCAGATCATCGGCACGTCCAACAGCGAGGACGGCAGCTTCCTGTGGGGCTGGGACCATCCGTCCGTGCCGGCCGAACTGGCCGAGCACGCGCAACTGGCGTTGGCATTCGGGCGTGCGCATGGACTGCCCGCCTACACCGAACGCAAAGTCGATTGCGACGACGCCCAGGCCTGGGAGTTCACCGCCGTCGCCATGCGGCTGGGTGAAGCCTCCGGCTCGTATCGCGCGCAGGCGTCGGAGACGGCGCATGTGTGGATGACATTTGGGAAAGTGTCGCTGTCGAAGGCGGAAAGCGAGTGACGGTAGCGTCAGGGGCCATCGGCCTGCTGCTGGCCGTTGTCCTTTGTGCCCTGCTGCATGTGATGGTGATGGCCTTCGCGGGACGTGCGCTGGGCGTGGCGCTGGACGAACTGTCGTTCGGGCTGGGGCCGCGCCTGTTGCGGATGGGTAGGCTCAGCATCCGGCTGCTGCCTGTCGGCGGCGCGGTCCGCTTCCAGACGGCGGGCGACACGATGCCGGCGGATGACGCGGACATTCACCCGCAACACCTGGAAGCGCAGCCGCTCTGGGCGCAACTGTTCATCGGCGCTTCCGGCTGCCTCGCGCTGATCGCGTTGGCGTGCGCGCTGCTCGGCGGCATGGCGGGCGTGCAGGCGCTGACGGGTGGATTTGCGAACATCATCATCGGCGCGCTGTCGCCGCTGCACACCGCGCAGGCGCTGCTGGCGCGCGTGGATGGCGCCGCGCAAGGTCTGCCATTTTCCACGTTGCTGGGCCTGACCGCCGCCACTACGGCAGCGCTGAACCTGCTGCCTTTGCCGGGCGCGAACGGCGGTTACCTGTTGGGCGCGCTGGGAAAAAGCGCCGGCTTGGGCAAGCATTGGCCGGCATCGGTTACGCAGATCCTGCTGCTGGCTTATGTGGCGCTGGCGGCGTCCTGGCTCGTCGCGGCCGTGGTGTACCTCAGCAATAGTGTCTGACACCCGAGTGAAAGCAGGTGTCTGACACCTTCACGCCTTACCGATACAGCACCGTCGGCAGCCACATGCCGATCGCCGGGAACATGTACAGCAGGAAGATCGCGACCACCTGGATCCCCATGAACGGCATCATGCCCAGGAAGATCTGATTCAGCGTCACGTGCGGCGGCGACACGCCCTTCAAGTAGAACGCCGACATGGCCACCGGCGGGGACAGGAACGCGGTCTGCAGGTTCAGCGCGACCAGCAAGCCGAAGAACAGCGGATCGATGCCGAACGTGTTGAGCAGCGGCACGAAGATCGGCATGAAGATCACGATGATCTCGGTCCATTCCAGCGGCCAGCCGAGCAGGAAGATGATGATCTGCGCCAGCAGCAGGAACTGAATCTGCGTCAGACCCAGCGACAGCACCCATTCCTCGATGATGCGCTGGCCGCCCAGCAGCGCAAACGCCGCCGAGAAGATCGATGACCCCACGAACAGCCAGCACACCATGGCGCTAGTCTTGGCCGTCAGGAACACCGATTCGCGCAGCACCGGCAGATTCAGCCTGCGATACGCCAGCGCCAGCAGCGCCCCGCCCATCGCGCCCATGGCGGCGGCCTCGCTGGGCGTGGCCAGGCCAAAGCCGATTGAGCCCAGCACAGCTGCAATCATCACCGCCAGCGGAAAGAACGACGCCATCAGCATCTTGAAGATTTCCAGCCGCGCCCACGTCAGCGCGGCGTAGAACACTGCCAGCATCACTGCGCAGACGCCTGCAAAGATCCAGAAGCCGGTGGGCGCGGGCTTGCGGGCGTCGGCCGTGTCGGGTGCGGCCTGCTGTGCAGGTGCGGCCGCGCCTGCTGGCGGCTGGGCGGCGGGCGTGCCCGGCGGTTCGCTCAAGCCCGACGCGGCGGGCGCGCTACCCGGCGGTTCGGCAAGTTCATTGGAAGGGGGTTCGGGCAGGTCATTGGACGGCGGCTCGGCCAAGCCATCCGTGGGCGGTTCGCTCAACCCAGAGCCGGAATCGAAGCCGCCCGAGCCCAACTGCAGTTCGGCGGGAATCTCGTACTCCACAGCGGGCTTGGTCAGCGCATGATGCACCACCGCCAGCATCAGCACCGTGACCAACAACGGCGACAACGCCATCGCCATATTGCGCGTCAGATAGCCAAACGACACCGCGCTGTTGCGCCGGCCCTTGAACATGGCGGCCAGCATGCCCGATACGGCGCGCGTGTAGGGGCCCGCGGCAAGCGCTGCCGTCCCGGGCGACAGCGGCACGCCACGCTCGCTTTCTGGCAAAGGCGGCGCCATGTCGGGCCGCAGCTTGGCCACGATGATGACGTACACCATGTACAGAATCGCCAGCATGAGCCCGGGAAAGAGCGCACCGGCATACAACTGCACGACCGACACGCCCGTGGTGGCGCCGTACACGATCAGCATCACCGACGGCGGCAGCAGGATGCCCAGACAGCCGCCCGCCGTGATCGAACCGGCCGTCAGGCGCACGCTGTAACCCGCCTTCAGCATGGCCGGCATTGCCAGCAACCCCATCAGCGTGACCACCGCCCCCACAATGCCTGTCGCCGTGGCGAAGATGGCGCACGTCGCCAATGTGGCCACCGCCAGCGCGCCGGGCAGCCGCGCCAGCGCCAGATGCATCGACCGGAAGAGCTTTTCGATCAGGTTGGCGCGCTCGACCAGATAGCCCATGAACACGAACAGCGGAATCGAAATCAGCGAATCGTTCGTCATCGTGGCGTACGTGCGCTGCACCATCAAATCCAGTGTCTGTCCGAGCGACCGCCCCGGATCGGAACTCTGCATGTAATACGCCAGGAACGTGAACAGCACGCCCATGCCCATCAGCGTGAACGCCGTGGGAAAGCCCAGCATGATCGCCACCACGATCAGGGCCAGCATCAACAGCCCGATGTGGCCCGTGGTGAGGTTGTCCCACGGCGTGAGGAACGCGATCATCAGCAGCACCAGCGCGATGCACGACAGGCCGAACCACAATGCCTTGTGGATTTTCATCGCTGGGACTCCCCGGAGTTGACGTAACGATCGAGCTTGGCGATGTCTTCGTCCTTCACGTGCACCATCTCCTTGAGCTTGTCGACGTCCACTTCCTCGACGTCCTCTTCACGCGACGGCCACGCGCCCTGCTTCAGGCACAGGATGCAGCGCATGACCTCGGCCACGCCCTGCAGCAGCAGCACTGCGCCGGCAGCGGGTATGAAGGCCTTGAATGGATAGATCGGCGGCCCGTTGGCCATCAGCGAGGAATGCTCGCGGATGGCGATGGAATAGCCGGCGTAGTACCAGCCCGCCCACACCAGGGCGATGACGCCCGGAAAGAAAAAGACGATGAAGAGCAGCAGGTCCAGCCCCGCCTGCACACGCGGCGGCAGGAATCCGTACAGGATGTCCCCGCGCACGTGCCCGTTCTTGGCCAGCGTATACGCCCCGGCCATCATGAACAGGATCCCGTAGTACATCATCTGCAGGTCGAACGCCCAGGCGCTGGGCTGGTTCAGGATGTAGCGCGCCGCGACTTCCCAGCACACATGCAGCGTCAGCACCACGATCAGCCAGGCAAAGGTCTTGCCCACAAGGGTGGAGATGCTATCTATGAAACGTACGATTCGGATCATCGAAGGTCCTGGAGTCGGATCCGCTCAGGCCGCGGCAAATCTGCCGCCGGCGCGCACGGAACCTGGACGCATGGCGAAACCCCGCGCGCCGGCCAGGCGGCGCGCGGGTGCGGCGCAGGACGGCGTCAGGCCGGCTTGGTGCTGCGCGAGAAGTAGTGGTTGTAGGCCATGCGGTAGTTGACGGTGGTGTCGCCGTGCCAGCGCCCCACCCGCTCCGCGAACGCCCGCTGCGATTCCAGCACCTTCTTGAACAGCGGATTCTCCGCCGACCGCTTGGCGATCATCTCGTCCCAGATCTTGAGCTGCTGCTGCAGGATCGCGTCCGGCGTCTTGTAGAACTTGACGTTGTGATCCTTCTGCAGCTTGATGTAGTCCTGCGAATAGCGGTTCGCCGCCTTCCAGGACATGTCCGCGCTGGACGCCTGCGCCGCATAGCTCAGGATGTGCTTCAGGTGTTCCGGCAAGGCGTCGTACTTGGCCTTGTTGAACAGCACCTCGAATTGCTCCGCGCTCTGGTGAAAGCTCTGCAGCATGCAGATCTTGGAGACGTCCTGGAATCCCAGCGCCAGGTCGGAAGACGCGTTGTTGAATTCCGCTCCGTCCAGCAGGCCGCGGTCCAGGGCCGGCACGATTTCCCCGCCGGGCAGCGCATTCACGGCCGCGCCCATCGCGGTGTACATGTCAATGGCCAGGCCCACGGTACGGAACTTCACGCCCTTGACGTCCTCGACCTTCGTGACCGGCCGCTTGAACCACCCGAACGGCTGCGTCGGCATCGGTCCGTACATCAGGGACTGCACGTTCACGTTCATGGCCTTCTGGATCTCGACCAGCAGCTCCTTGCCGCCGCCGTATTCATGCCAGGCCAGCAGCATGTTGGCATCCATCCCGAAAGACGGACCGGACCCCCACAGCGCAACCGCCGTGTTTTTGCCGTACCAGTAGGCCACCACGCCGTGGCCGCCGTCCAGCGTCCCGGCCGACACCGCATCCAGCAAGTCGAACGCCTTGACCACGGCGCCCGCGGGCAGCACTTCGATCTTCAACTGACCGCCGGCCATCTCGTTGACCTTGTTGGCGTAGTCGCGGGCGAATTCGTGGAAGATGTCGGTCGCGGGCCAGGTGCTCTGGAACCGGAAGGAGATGGGCGCGTTCTGCGCCTTGGCGATGGCGGGAAATCCTAGCGCCGCGACCCCTGCGGCGGCTGCGCCGGAGATGAATTTGCGGCGGCGGGGCTTTGTAACGTGTTGCATGGCTTGTTGTCTCCTGGGGTGGACTACATGGACCAGCGTGTTGTTACTACGGCTGCAAGGGTGTGGCACAGATTGGCTGCGGCGAGCCATCCGATGCCGATTGATGCGTCTGATGCGCAACTTTGGTGTGATTAAACCTGCCTGACAAACGGCTGACAATCAGCTTTTAGTCAGGAATAACCCTAGAAAACGGACTAGGCCGAAATAGCAAAGGGCCAGCAGGCCGCGTGGCGCGGCGTGCTGGCCCGATGCGGTTAAAGGCGGGGGTTACACCGCCGACACGGAACCCGACTCTCCCCCGCCCTGCAACTGTGGCGGCGACGTCACGATCGACGTCAACGCCGGCTCGGCAGGACGCAACGCCGCCAGATCCGGCCTTGGGCGCTGCAGCACGTCCGAGCCCGCAAACGCCTGCTCCATCGCCTGCGCCGCGGCCAGCACTTCACGGTCTGCGCGAAAGCGGCCCACGATCTGCAGCCCGAACGGCATGCCCTTGGCATCGCGCCCGCACGGCAGCGTCAGCGCCGGGTGCGTGGTCAGCGTGACCACATACGTCAGTGCCAGCCAGCGGTAGTAGTTCTCTTGCGCAACGCCGTTGATCTTGTCCGCGTACAGCTGCGTCCACGGAAACGGCGACACCGGCGTTGTGGGCGAAAGGATGAGGTCGTAATCGTCGTAGGCGCGCTGAAAGCGCTTGATCAGGCGCGTCTGCTCGGCCTGCGCCCACGCGCAGTCCTTCAGGCTCATCGCCGCGCCCATTTCGAAGTTGGCACGGGTATTGGGGCCCAGGCTGGACGGATCCTTCTCGTAGGCGTCGCGCATGCCCGCCACGAAGGCTTCGGCGCGCAGGACGTCAAAGCACCGGTGGGCCTCGCCCACATCCAGGTCGATCGGATCGCAGGCGGCAAACAGATGCCGCATTGCGGCGATCTTTTCGCGGAAGGTGGCGCGGATGCCGTCGTCGACGTCGCACGCGCCGAAGTCTTCGGTGTAGCCCACGCGCAGCGAGCCCAGGTCCGCGACGCCGGGGTTCAGGAATTGCAGCGGGTCCAGCGGATAGCTGAGCGGATCGCCGGCATGCATGCCCGCGGACGCCGCCATCTGCAGGCAGGCGTCGGCCACCGTGCGGCCCATCGGCCCGACCACGGAAATCGGCGTCCACCCCAGCGGCTTGCGCACGCTGGGCACGATGCCTGGCGACGGCCGAAATCCGACAACACCGCATTTGGACGCGGGAATGCGCAGCGAGCCGCCGGTGTCCGAACCCGTGCAGACCGGCAGCATGTCGCTGGCCAGCGCCGCAGCCGAACCGCCCGACGAACCGCCTGCGTTCAGGTTGGGGTTGAACGGATTGCCGGTCGCGCCCCACACCGTGTTGCGTGAATTGGCGCCCGCGCCCATTTCGGGCACGTTGGTCTTGGCAGCGACGATGGCGCCGGCGCGGCGCAGGCGCGCCACCAGCTCGATGTCCTCCTCGGGCACGTGGCCGCGATACAAAGGCGAGCCGTATGTGGTCAGCACACCGGCGGTGGGTTCCAGGTCCTTCACCCCCATCGGCAGGCCGTGCAACAGGCCCAGCGGCTCGCCCGCCATCACGGCGCGCTCGGCGGCGCGCGCTTCCGCCCGCGCCCGCTCATAGGCAGTGGCGGTCACCGCGTTGATGTACGGGTTCACGGCCTGGATGCGCGCGATGCAGGCCTCCAGCAATTCCACCGGCGAAAGCTGGCGGGCGCCGATCATGCGCCGCAGCTCGACCGCCGTCAGGGATACCAGGGTGTCGTCCAATGCCATCGTCGTCTTCCTTCAGTCGATCTTGATGTTGGCCCGCTGCGCCACTTCACGCATGACGGGCAGTTCCTGCTGGATCAGCGCCTCGCCTTCAGCGGCGCTGGCGAAGGCGGCTTCGAAGCCTTGCGCCTCAAGGCTCTTGACCACCTCGGGCGATTCGACGGTCGCCTTGAGCGCCTTCTCCAGCCGCGTCTTCACGTCGGCCGGCAGGCCACGCGGCGCGGCGACCATCAGCCACGTATCCATCGCGACCGACGGATAGCCCTGTTCCGCGAACGTGGGCACGTCGGGCAGGAAGGCGGAGCGCTTGGGCGCGGACACTGCCAGGACGCGCACCTTGCCCTGCTTGCTTTGCGGCAGGGCCGCGGCCACGGTGTCGACCGAGAACGGAATCTGTCCGCCGATCAGGTCGGTCATCGCGGGCGAGCTGCCCTTGTACGGCACGTGCGTCATCTTCAGCTTGGCGGCCGAGGTAAAGGCCTCGCCCACGAAATGCGCGGTGGTGCCGGTGCCGAACGATCCGTACGGCGGCTGATCGTGAGCCGGGTCCTTCACATAGGCCACGAACTCCTTCAAGTCCTTGACGGGCACCTTGGGGTTCGCAAGCAGCGCCAGGCCGGTGCGGCCGACAATGCCGATCGGCTCGAAGCTCTTGACCGGGTCGTACGGCAAGTTGCCTTGAATGGCCGGGTTGACCGTGAACGTCGTGCCCGAACTGACCAGCAGCGTGTAACCGTCCGGCGCGGCCTTGGCGACGAAGCTGGCGCCGATCACCGTGCCAGCGCCCGCGCGGTTTTCCACCACGATCGTGCGCCCCAATTCCTGCCCCAGTTTTTGCGCCACCACGCGGCCCAGCACATCGGTGGCGCCACCCGGCGGGAAAGGCACGACCAGCGTAATCGGCCGGCTGGGATAGGCGTCCTGGGCCACTGCGGGCGCGACGGCGCCGACGGTGCTGGCAAAAGCGAGGCTGACTGCAAGAAACGAGGTTTTCATGGCGGTGCTCGATGGGGAGGTGGTGGATAATCGGCGCGTCTGTCGGCGCCTAGTTGCCGGCCGCGAGCGAACGCCCGCGGCTCAGGAATCGGTCATATTCTTCGTCCGGCACGAACAGCCCGCCGGTGGTCCAGGCCAGGTGCGTTGCGCGCGGCAGATGCGCGGCTAGGCCGTGCGCGCGCAGCCAAGCGCGGCCGGCGTCGGTGCCGCACAGATGGCGCGGACCGCTGAAACCCGCGGCCGCGGACGGTTCGATGCGCAGGCCTTCGCTGTCCTTCAGGCGCGCCAGGTCGGCGTAAAGCGTGTCGTCTTCAACGGTGTAGACACCGCGCAGTTGCGCGCCGACAGCCGCGTACGCCAGCTCCGACGCAGTCGGAACCGCCAGGCCGTCGGCCTCGGTCACGTTGGTCAGGCCGACGTCGTACACCGACGCGGACGCGGGCGCACCCGGCGGCTCGCCTTGGCCGGCCATCATGCGCACCAGGAAACACGGCGACTGCACCGGCTCGGCGAAGAAGCAATGCACGTGCGGGCCATACAGCTGGGTCAGGCCGAAGGCGATCCCGCCCGGCGCCCCGCCCACGCCACAAGGCAGGTAGACAAACAGCGGATGCTCCGCATCGACCCGCACGCCCGCTTCGATCAATTGGACGCGCAGGTGCAACGCGGCGGCGGCGTAGCCCATGAACAGGGACGCCGACCGCTCGTCGTCCACGAAATAGCCAAAAGGATCGGCTTCGACCTGCGCCCGGCCCGCGGCCACGGCCTTTTCGTAGTCGCCCGCGTGCTCCACGACCTCGACGCCGCGCGCACGTAGACGCGCCTTCTTCCATTCCTTGGCATCGGCAGACATGTGCACGGCCGACCGGAACCCCAGCGCCGATGCAATCACGCCGATGGACAGGCCCAGGTTGCCCGTGGAACCCACGGCGACCTGATACCGGCCGAACACGGCGCGGGCTTCCGGACCGGCCAGCTTGCGGTAATCGTCGCCCGGCAGCAGCAACCCTTCGCGCAGCGCCAGCGATTCGGCAAATTCCAGCACTTCGTGAATGCCGCCGCGCGCCTTGATGGAACCGGCCACCGGCAATGCGTGGTCCGCCTTGATCCACAACCGGCCGGCGTCCGGCGGCAGGCCGATCGCTACCTGCATGGCCGCGGCGGGCAGCAGCGGCGACTCGATCACGCCGCCCGTCTCGGCTAACTCCGGAAACAGCTCGGCGAGCAGCGGCGCGAATCGCGTAAAGCGTTCCTGCGCCGACAGCACCTGATCCATCAGGAAATGCGCACCCGGTCCGCTTGCGGGCGCCGGCATGTCCGGGCCTGTCCACAGCACCGGCTTGGCCTGCCGCAGGGAATCCAGAACGGGGGATTGGGAGGGAGCGTCGGATTGAAACATGGCTGTGGTAGCGAATGGGAAGCGCAAATAATGCCCACATCCTAGAGGCGGCCAGCGCTTTGCAGCAATATCAATGGTTAGAATTCTTCTTTGCGTTTTCCGCAAACTTTGGAGCCGACCATGAACCCCCGCGTCCTGCAGGAGATTTCCCTGCGCTATTTCCTGGAAGTCGTGCGCACCGGCTCGGTCAGTGAAGCCGCGGGGCGCCTGGATGTGGCCCCCTCGGCCGTCAGCCGCCAGATCGCCCGCATCGAACGGGAACTTGGCACCTTGCTGTTCGAGCGCCGCGCGCGCGGCATGGTCCCCAACGCCGCCGGCGAACTCCTGGCCGCGCACGCCAAGCGCATGCAGCAGGACGTGGAACGGGTAGCGGGCGACATCCTGGCGCTGCGCGGCCTGCGGCAGGGCCATGTGCGCATCGTCAGCACCGAGGGCTATGCGTCGGAGTTCGTGCCGGCGGCCATCGCGGCTTTCCGGCAGCACTACGCGGGCATCCGGTTTTCGCTGGACGTCTGCTCGCAGCAGGAGATCCCCCAGCGCATCCGGGACGGCTCGGCGGATATCGGCATCACCCTCAGCCTCACGTCGCAGCGCGACATCCGCGTGGAAGCGCGCGTGCCGGCGCCGGTGCGCGCGATCCTGGCGGCAGACCATCCGCTGGCCGACCGGCGCGAGATGGCGCTGGCGCAGCTGATCGCCTATCCCCTGGCCCTGCCCAGCCCCGATTCCACGTTGCGCCAGCTGATCGACATCAGTTGCAGCCGCCAGCAACTGCATTGCGAGGCGGCGTTCACCAGCCGCAGCATCGACGCGCTGGTCGGCTTTGCCAGCGCGGGCGGCGGCGTCGCCTTTTGTGGTGAACTGGCCATCCGCAACCGCCTGCAATGGGGAAAGATCGTCGCCGTGCCGCTACGCGACCGCGAAATGAACGAACGTCACTTCGAGGTGCAGACGCTGGCCGGACGCATCATGCCCGAGGCCGCCAAGGCGTTCATCGCCAGCATCGCGGAGGCCGCACGGGCAGCCTCCGGACCGGTCGGGCCGGCTTGAGACCGGGCCGGGTAATGCCGGGCCCAGGTAAGGCCGGGCCGTACAAGGCCGACCCGCATGACGCCCGCGATCAATACTGGTAGCGCATCGTCAGCATCGCGCTGCGTCCCGCGGCCCACGCGCCCTGGCTGTAGAAGCCGATCTGGCTGTAGTACTTGCGGTCGAACACGTTGTTCACGTTCAACTGCGCCGACAGGCTGCGGTTGAAGCGGTAGCGCGCCATCAGGTTGGTGATGGCGTAGCTGCCCTGGCTGACGCGTTCGTCGCCGTTCGGGCCGTTGGCGATGGTGTAGACATGGCTTTGCCAGTTCACGCCGCCGCCGATCGTGAGGCGGTTCCAGTCGCCCGGCAACTGATACGTCGTGAAGACGCGCACCAGGCTGCGCGGCTGGTCGGTCTGGATCGCGTTGCCCTCGCCGTCGCTGGCCGTCCAATGCGACCAGCCGGCCGCCACGTTCCAGCCCGGCGTCACCTCACCCGACATTTCCAGGTCGAAGCCGCGGCTGCGCGTGCCTTGCGCGGCCGTGTAGGCCTGATTGGTCGTGCCCGGCACAATCTGGCCCGGGTCGACCTGCGCCACGTTGTCCTGGTCGATCTGGAAGATCGCGGCGCTGGCGTTCAGACGGCCCTCCAGCCATTCGCCCTTGATGCCGGCCTCGTACGTCTTGCCTTCCAGCGGATCCAACCAGTTGCCGTTGCGGTCCTGGTAGGTCTGCGGATTGAAGATGCCGGTGTAGCTGACGTAAGCGGTGTAGGTGTCGTTGATGTCGTACAGCAGGCCGGCGTACGGCGTGAAGGCGTTCTTGTCGAACTCGGTGCGGCCTTCTCCGCCAAAGCCTATCGAGTTCGTCTTCCACGTGCTGTAGCGCCCGCCCACGATGAGTTTGAGCGGATCGGCCAGGTTCAGGCGCAACGCGCCGTACCAGCCGGTCTGGGTGGTGGTGTAGCGGTTGGCGATGATGGAATCGTTCCAGTCCGGTTCGGGATACGAGCCGTTCCAGTCCAGGAAGTTGCCGACGTCGGCCGCATCGATGGCGGACCGGTAGTTGAAATCGCCCTTCTGCCGGTTGAAGCTGGCGCCGACCACGGCTTCGTGACGGCGGCCAAACAGCGTGAACGGACCGTTGGCCTTCAGATCCAGCGCATTCTGTTTGCGGTCGCCCAGATACCAGGCGGGCGACGCGCCCATGCCCAGGCCGGTTTCGCGGTCCGGCCAGCCGTACAGATACAGCAGCTTGCCGTCCATTTCGTTCTTGGAATACGAGCCCACGGCCTGAACGCGCCAATCGTTGTCGAAGCGATGCTCCAGGCTGGCAAACGCGCCCTGCGTCGTGCTGCCCCACGAGGTCCACCGCGCGCCGGTATTCAGCGACCGGCGCCAGTCGGTGCGGCCGCCGTCGGCGTACCAGAGCGGAAAGCCGCCCCAACTGCTGCCCTGCGGCTCGTTGTCCTGGTAGTTGTAGCCCACGCTGAGCGTCGTGCGCGAGGTCAGGTCGGCGTCCACGACGCCGTAGAAGACCTTTTTCTTGTTCTGGTAGTAGTCCAGGAACGAATGGTTGTCCTGGTAGGCCGAGACGATGCGGCCCCGCACGGTGCCTTCGGCGTTAAGCGGCGTGGACAGGTCGGCCGTCACGCGATACGTGTCCCAGTTGCCCACGCCCGCGCTCAGGTCCGCCTTGAACTCGCGGCTGTCGGCGTGCTTGCGCACCAGGTTGATGGAGGCCGACGGATTGCCGGCGCCCGTCATCAGGCCCGTGGCGCCGCGCACGACCTCCACCCGGTCATAGATGATGGGGTCGACGGACGACTCGCCCGCCGCGTAGCCCACGTCGAATGCCGTGGGCACGCCGTCGTACATGTAGTTGGTGATGCTGAAGCCGCGCGAGTTGAACGTGTAACGCTCGCTGTCGAAGTTCTGCACCGAAATGCCCGGCGTGCTGCCCATGACGTCCGCCAGCGATCGCATGTCTTCGTCATCCATGCGCTGGCGCGTCATCACGGTGACCGACTGCGGCGTCTCGCGCAGCGACAGCGACAACCCGGTGCTGGCCGCCGTGGCGCGCGGGGTGTAGGACCCCGTCCCCTCGGTGGTGTTCGGATTGGCGTTCTCGCCCACCACTTGCACCGAAGGCAGCGTCGACACGTTGGCGTCCTGCGCGGCAACGGCCACCGAGGCCAACGCCAGGAAAACCGCCGCCGACGTGCGGCGCAGCATGAAACGTGGGTGAACGATGTGACCGCGTCGGGCGCGTCTTTCTGCTTGCATTGGGCTTCCTACCGAGTGGGTCAAAAGGGTGACAAATCGGCAGGAAGTTTAAATGCAAATCCTTATCATCTCCATCTACTGTTGTTTTTCCCCATTTTTTTTTAATCCTCCGGCTTGCCCGGCCGCTGCACCGCGCGCACCTTGCCGCTTTCGCCGCCGCCGCAATAAAACCGCGCGCCGCCATCGGATTCCAGGCCCGACACGCCAATGCCCGCGGGCATCTCGACCGCCTCCAGCACTTCGCCGGTGCGCGGTTCAAGACGCCGCAATTCGCTTTCTTCGGCTTCCCATGTGCCGTGCCACAACTCGCCGTCCACCCATGTGACGCCCGTCACGTAGCGGTTGGAGTCGATGGTGCGCAGCACGTTACCGGTTTCGGGGTCGACCTGGTGGATCTTGCGGTCGCGGTAGGCGCCGACCCACAGGCTGCCTTCCGCCCAGGCCAGGCCAGACACGCCCTCGCCGCCGGGCGCCGGGATGGTGGACAGCACCTTGCCGCTTTGCGGATCGACCTTCTGGATCCAGCCATCGGCGATCTGATAGAGGTGCGTGCCGTCAAAGGCCGTGCCCGCATTCGCGGTGATGTCGAGCGAGCGCGACGTCTGTCCGGTGGCCGGGTCCAGGGCAACGAGGCTGTCGCCCGTGGCGAACCACACCTGCTTGCCGTCATAGGTCAGCCCATGGACGGCCTCGACGCCCGGGAACGGGCCATATTCACGGAGGATTTCGGCTTGTGATCGTTTCATGGTGGCTTCCTTTTAGAGGGGTGCTTCCATGCTACTGGGCGGGCAGAATCGCCGGGAGTAACAAGCTTGTCGTGAATCCAGGCACCGGCGGCAGCATCCAGCGCCGCGCGCGCCCCTGGCCGAAGGCCTGCACCCTGCCGGCCTCGGCCAGGGCCTCAAGCGCGCGCTGCACGGTGCGCTGGCTCGATCCGAGCACCAGCGCCAGCGCCGAACTCGACCAGCCCTCGCCGTCAGCCAGATAGGCCAACAGCGCCCCCTGCTCCGGATCCGCTTCGTCGCCGGCCGGCGCCAGCACCGTAACGTCGCAAGCGCCCGCAGGCGCAAGCGCATAGCCGTGCCGAGTGGCGTGGACACCGGCCAACGGGCGGATCGCGGTGCGCAGGCGGCCCATCTCGACGCGCAGGCGCGCACGATGCGTCTCGTCAAAGTAGCGCGTGCGAAACGCCTGGGCGATCAGCGCGTCGCGCGTCACATCCTCGGGCCAGGCTTGCGCCAACGCCCGCGCCAGCGCAAACAGCACGGGACGGCCGGCCAGCGCGACAGCCGTTTGCCCACCCCGCACAGCGAACCGGCAGGCATCCACGACCAGCGTGCCGGACGCCAGCAAGGCCTCGACCTGGTCCAGCGACAACGTGCACTCGCCGTCGCGTCCGATACGCCGGGCGGCGGGCGCGTCCAATGCCTGCACCGCGTGGGCCACTTCCGCCATCAGCGCCGTAATTCCGGCCCGCTCGGCGAACTGCTCCGCGCGCGCCAACGCTGCGCGGGCGGCGGCCGCCTGCTGGCGGCGTAGTGCGATGCCCGCGACGATCAGGTCCTGGATGGCGCGCGACGCCCAAGGCAGTGAGCCGGCATCCACCTGCGCGAGGGTGTGCTCCGCGTCTTCCAGCCGCCCCAGCAGCAACTGACGGCGCGCCGTCAGATGACCGGCATGCGCCGCGTTGACCACGTCGCCGTGCGCCTGCAGCGTGGCGCGCGCCGTGTCCAGCGCCTTGTCCGGGTGGCTCAGATCTCGCGAAGCCAGCGCGATCTCGGCTTCGGCAACCACGCAGCGGGCCCGCGCCACCGCTTGCCGCGGACCAAACCCACGGGCGGCGCTGCGCAGCAGCGTCCTGGCGCGGGGCAGATCGCCCAGTTGCGCGAAGGCAATGCCGCGCAAGGCCAGCGCGGGTGCGTCGCTGCGCAGCGCCACCTGGTTCAACGCGCCAAGCGGGTCGCCTGCGGCCAACGCGCGCGCCGCCGTTTCAATCAGAAAGTCCATGGAAAGTGCGGCACCGCCTGCCCCGTTTTTCTTGGCCTGGGCACCAATCTACACCGCGCAGCGGGCTGCTTGCAGCGCTATTGCGCGGACGACACGGGCAGAGACGAACCTTGCGGTGCGCTGGGCGGGGTCAACAGCGGATACGGGTTGAGCGCGCCGCCCCCTGCATAGATGCCGTAATGCAGATGCGGCGGCGTGCCTTTGGCGTTGCCGGTATTGCCCACAAAGCCCAGCACGTCGCCCGGGGCAACGAGTTGGCCCCGGCGGATATCCGCGTAACCGTCCAGGTGCGCGTAATAGTGCATCTGCCGGCCCGGTCCCATCACCCAGACGACCTGCCCGCCCAGCGTGTTTTCGCCGATGCGCGTGACCACGCCTTCGGTCGCCGACACCACCGGCGTGCCGCGCTTGGCAAAGATATCGATGCCTTGGTGGGTTCGCCCGCCCGACCGCGCCGCGCCCCAGGTATCGGCCAGCCGCCGGGGCGCAACGCCCTGCACCGGCACGGGCAGCGACACGGGCGCGTCCTGCCAGGACAGCCGCGCCATGTGCCAGGGCGCGCGCGCCGCCTCCGGCAGACGCGGCCAGGCCCAGACCGCCAGGGCGGCCAACGCGGCCAGGATGAGAAGTCGTCGGGCAAATCGCCAGGGGGTGCGGGCATCCATGGAACGTTCGACGGCCATGCGGCCCCAGGGTTCCTGCTCGCTGGGCGGCGACACAGTATTGCAGCGCCTTCGACGCAGTATCCATGATGCGACCCCGCTTTGTGACCCGGACGGCCGCCCGGACCGCCTGGACAGGCCCTCTCGGCCCGTCGCAGCGTGTAAACTCCCCCCTTTTTGACTCTGGTGGTATGTTGCAAGCCCCCCAGCGCACAGGTTTAAGCGGCCCGACGCTCATTCGCTTGCTGACTCGCCTGACGGACGCGGAAGTCCAGCAGTCCAGGCAGTCGCTATCCGACCATCTGAGCCAATGGCTTGGCTGGACGGACGCGATCGCCCTGTCGGCGGCCTTGAATACAAGCCCGCCGGTCATTGCGCCCGGCGCCCGCCTGTTCAGCAGCGCCGAAGAACGCGAATGCGTGCGCGTGCGCACCACCCTGGCGGACGCCATCGCCAGTGACACGGCGGCCACGGCCGCCAAGCGGGTCGCCCCGGTACCGGCGCCAGCCAAGAAACTGGCTGCCGTCCTGGCCGAGGATGAGTTCGATTACTCGAGTTTTCGCCAGCGGTATCTGTCGTTGCAGCACACGATGGAGACCAGCATTGGCAATCTGCGCAGCCGCCTGCGCGGGATGGTCGCAGCGCGCAATGGCGAATGGACGCGCCTGGCCGTGGTGGACGCGATCATGGACCGCGCGCTGCTGCCCAAGGAGCGGGCCCTGCTCGGCGCGATTCCGAAACTGCTGCAGACGCACTTTGACCGGCTGCGCAAGGCCGAGGAAGCGGCGCTGGCTGCCACAGAAGCCCAGGCTGCTGCCGAGGCGCAGGACTTGGCTGACGCCGACGCGGCGGCTGATACCGCTGCGGAGGCGGACGGCAATGCAAGGGCCGACGGCGATGCAGCGGTCGCAGCCCTTGACGCCGCGCCAGCCAACGCGGCGGCGCCCGTCGCGGCAATTACCGCGGGCGCCTGGCTGGACACGTTCCGCGCCGACATGCGCGCCGTGCTGCTGGCCGAATTGGATGTTCGTTTACAACCGGTCGAAGGGTTGCTTGCCGCCCTTCGCACCAGCTAATTAGGACACTATGTCCAAGACTCTGATCAATATCGTGGTTTTCCTGGCCGGACTGGCCGTTGTGGGCTGGATCGGCGCCGGATACGCGGGAACGAACCCGCTGGCGCTGGCCGTGACGCTGCTCATCGGCGTCTGTTACCTGGCCGGCGCGCTCGAGCTGCTGCGCTACCAGCAGGCAACGACTGCCCTGTCACGCGCCGTGACGGACATCAAGGAAGCGCCCGGCAGCCTGGGCGCCTGGCTGGACAAGGTGCCGGCCGGCCTGCGCAACGCAGCGCGCCTGCGTATCGAAGGCGAGCGCGTGGGCCTGCCCGGCCCGACGCTGGCGCCCTACCTCGTCGGCCTGCTGGTTCTGCTGGGCATGCTGGGCACCTTCCTCGGCATGGTCGTGACGCTGCGCGGCACCGGCCTTGCGCTTGAAAGCTCCACCGATCTGGCCGCGATCCGCGCGTCGCTGGCCGCACCCGTCAAGGGCCTGGGCTTTGCGTTCGGCACCTCGATCGCTGGCGTCGCCGCGTCCGCCATGCTGGGCCTCCTGGCCGCGCTGTGCCGCCGCGACCGCGTCCACGCCGCGCAACTCCTGGACACCCAGGCCGCGACCACGTTGCGCGTGTATTCGCAAAGCTATCAGCGCGAAGAATCCTTCAAGCTGCTCCAGCGCCAGGCTGAAGTGATGCAACGTCAGGCCGACGCGATGCCCGCCATCGTCGGCCAGCTGGAATCCATGATGAAGAGCATGGAACAGCAGAATCAGGCGCTGAACGAGCGCCAGATCGCCAGTCAGACCGCCTTCCAGGGCAAGGCCGAAGCCGCCTACGCCCGCCTCGCATCCGTGATGGAACAGTCCATGAAGGACAGCGTGGCGCAAAGCGCGCGGTCCGCCGGCGAAGCGCTGCAGCCCGTCGTGCAAGCCACCATGGACAGCCTGTCGCGCGAAACCGCCACACTGCAGGACACGGTCTCGCAGGCCGTGCGCCAGCAACTGGAAGGCCTGACCGCCGGCCTGCAAGCCGCGACGACCGACGTTGCCGGCATCTGGAGCCAGGCAGTGGCCGGCCAGCAGCGCGCCAGCGAGGCCATGGCCGAAGACCTGCGCGCCTCGCTCGATCGCTTCGCCCAGACCTTCGAGCAACGCTCGGCCAACCTGCTGGACAGCGTGTCGGCGCGCCTGGAAGCGTCGTCCGGCAACATGTCGCAAGCCTGGACCGACGCGCTGTCGCGCCAGCAGCAAGCCGGCGAGAAGCTGGCGGGCGACAACCTGCAGGCGCTCACCGCCGCGGCCGCCAGCTTCGAACAGCATTCCGCATCGCTGCTGCGCACGCTGAACGCCTCGCACGCCGCGCTGCAAACGGATCTGGCCTCGCGCGATCAACAGCGCCTGGCCGCCTGGACCGAAACGCTGGGCGCGATGGGCGCCACGCTGCGCCAGGAATGGGAGCAGTCTGGCGCGCAAGCCGCCGCCCGCCAGCAGGAAATCAACGACACCTTGGCGCAGACCGTGCGCGACGTGGCCGAACAGGCCGCGGCGCAAGCTGCGCTGATGGAAGGCGTGTCGGCGCGCATGGAGGCCGCCGCCATCGGCGTGTCGGACCAATGGACCCGCGCCCTCGCCCGCCACGAAGAATCCAGCGGCAAGCTGGCCGCGGGCAACCAGGCGGCGCTCGAAGCCGCCACGGCGGCCTTCGAACAGCACGCCGCCTCGCTGCTGCGCACGCTGGACCAATCGCACACCGAACTTCAGGCCGCCTTGGCCGCCCGCGACGAAGACCGCCTTGCCGTCTGGAGCAGTACGCTGGGCGCCATGACCGCCAAGCTGGGCCAGCAATGGGAACAGGCCGGCGCGAACACCGTGGCCCGTCAGCAGGAAATCAACGACGCAATGGCCGAGACCGCGCGCGGCATCACCGGCCAGACCGAGGCGCAGGCCCGCTTGCTGCAGGACGTGTCCTCTCGCCTGGAAACCGCGGCAGGCAGCGTCACGCAAGCCTGGCGCGACGCGCAAACGCGGCAGGAAGACCTGGGCAAGCAACTGGCCGCCGACAACCAGCGCGCGCTGGAAACCGCCGCGGCCACCTTCGGCCAGCATGCCGACGCGTTGCTGCGCACGCTGGATCAATCGCACGCCGACCTGCAAACCGCGCTGGCCTCGCGCGACGAGGAACGTCTGGCCGCCTGGACCGGTTCGCTGACGGCCATGGCCGCCAAGCTGGGCGAGGAATGGGATCAGGCCGGCACCCAAGCCGCCCTGCGCCAGCTCGAAATCAGCGACGCGCTCGCTCAGACCGCCCGCGACATCACTGCCCAGACGCAGCAGCAGGCCGCCCTGCTGGAAAGCGTGTCGACGCGCCTGGAAACGGCAGCCGGCGGCGTCACGCAGGCCTGGACCGATGCGCAGGCCCGCCAGGAAGAAACCGGCCAACAACTCGCCCGCGACAATCGCCAGGCGCTGGAAACCGCGTCCGCCGCCTTCGGCGCGCAAGCCGCCGAGCTGCTTCAGACGCTGGAACAATCGCACACTGCCCTGCAAACGGCGCTGGCGGCCAACGACGAGGAACGCCTCGCGGCCTGGACCGGCAAGCTGGCGGCCATGGCCGACGCGCTGCGCACCGAATGGCAGCAGGCAGGCGCGCAAGCTGCCGGTTTGCAGCAAGAAATCTGTGACACGCTGAGCCTGACCGCGCAGGACATCACTGCCCAGACGCAGGCCCACGCCAGTGAAACCATCGCCGAGATCGGTCGTCTGGTTCAAGCGGCTTCTGAAGCCCCCCGCGCCGCCGCCGAGGTCATCGGCGAACTGCGCCAGAAGCTGTCTGACAGCATGGTGCGCGACAACGACATGCTGCAGGAGCGCAACCGCCTGCTTGAAACGCTGAGCACGCTGCTGGACGCCGTCAACCACACCGCCGCCGAGCAGCGCACCGCCGTGGACGGGCTGGTCGCCTCGTCGGCCGACATGCTGGAACGCGTGGGCGCGCAGTTCACCGCGCAGGTCGAATCCGAAACCGGCAAGCTGTCCGACGTGGCGTCGCTGGTCACCAGCAGCGCCGTCGAAGTCGCCAGCCTGGGCGAATCCTTTGGCGCGGCCGTGCAGGCCTTCGGCGAATCGAACGACAAGCTTACGGCGCATCTGCAACGCATCGAAGCCGCGCTGGACAAGTCCATCGCGCGCGGCGACGAGCAGCTTTCCTACTACGTGGCGCAGGCCCGTGAGGTCGTCGACCTGAGCCTGATGTCGCAGAAGCAGATCATCGAGAACCTGCAGCAGCTGGCCGCCCAGCGCGCCACCGCCGGAGCGGAAACGGCATGAGCGAGGATATCGACGGCGGCGTGGAGGCAACGGCGCCCGCCTGGGCCGTCTTCGGCGACCTGATGTCCGTGCTGCTGGGCGCCTTCGTCCTCATCCTGGTCAGCGTCGTCGCGGTGCAGTTGCAGCTGTCGACGCAGCTGGAAGAAGAGGTCAAGCAGCGCCAGGAAGAAACCCATCGCCGCGAAACCCTGGAGCAGGCGCTGGCGGGCCCCCTGGCCGCCGGCCGCGTGACGCTCATCAACGGCCGCATCGGCATCAGCGGCAGCGTGCTGTTCGCGCTGAACTCCGACCAGCTCCAGCCCGAGGGCCGCGAGATCCTGAAAACCCTGATCGAGCCGCTGTCCGCCTACCTGAAGACCCACAACGAAATTCTGATGGTCAGCGGGTTTACCGACGACCAGCAGGTACGCGAAGGCAACCGCCGCTTCGCGGACAACTGGGACCTTTCCGCCCAGCGCGCGCTCACGGTGACGCGCGCCCTGATCGACGAAGGTGTGCCGTCGTCAACGGTGTTTGCCGCGGCGTTTGGCGCCGAACAACCCGTGGCGTCGAACGCCGACGAGGAAGGCCGCGCCAAGAACCGCCGCGTGGAAATCACGCCCATCCCCAAGCCATCCAACGAAGCGGGTAAGCCCGGTGAGCAGTGACGGCAGCCGCGCTGAAAGCCTGAACGCACGTGCGGTGCTGGACGCCTGGCGCGCCAACGGCGCGGATCGCGTCAACCCGCTGCGCTTTCACCTGATCGACGCGCTGGACCGCCGGGCGGCCGCGTACGACGGCGCGGTGCGTCAGCGGCTGGACGAGCGGCTTGCGGGTCTGATCGCGGCGTACGAGGGGGAGTTGATCGGCGCGGAGGATGCGGCTGCGGATGCAGACGCTGAGGCTGATGCAGAGGCCCCGCAAGACGCCGTGTCGGGCGGACCGCTGGCCGAGTTGATCGCCAATCTTGGCTCCGACGATTCCCGCGACCCGCTAGGCCTGCGCGCCGCCTACCCCGAGCTGCCGCTGCTCGACGAATTCCGCGCGCTCTGGTCCCGCTTCAGCGCCGACCGCCAGGTGCGCCAATCTCAGGAACGCGTCCACAAGAACGCCGGCCCGCTCAACTCGAACCAGCTCGTGCACCGCGCGCTGACCCTGATGCGCGAAATGTCGCCCGGTTACCTCCAGCAGTTCCTGTCGTACACCGACGCGCTGATGTGGATGGAACAGATGACCGCCGCGGCCGCCCCCGCACCGAAGGATGCGCCGCGCGCGGGCGCTGCCAAAAAGTCCACGCGAGCCAAGCCGCGCAAGGAAAGCAAGGAAGCCTGAGGGCCGATTTGCACGCGGCCTCTTGCCGCAGTACGATACGTTCCATATACAAAACATATACGGAACATCCACTATGGGTATCGTCAAGATTTCCGAGCAGATGCATGAGAACCTGCGCGTCGCCAGCGGCGCTCTCAGCCGCTCGATCAATTCCCAGGCAGAACACTGGATGCGCATCGGCATGCTGTCCGAGCTCTATCCCGAACTGCGCCACGCCGACATCTGCCAACTGCTGATCCGCATCGACCAGGCAGAAGGCTTCACCATCGCCTCCCTCTCGCAAGGGTTGCCGCAACCCTTACAGCAGGAGGCCGCATAAATGGCCAAGAAGGTTTCCATCAAATCGGCCGCCGACATCGAAATGGCCCGCAAGGCGGGCGCCATGGCGGCCGAAGTGCTGCACATGATCGGCGAACACGTCCGTCCCGGCGTCACCACCGATGAGCTCGACCGCGTCTGTCACGACTACATCGTCAACGTGCTGAAAGCCACGCCCGCCAACGTCGGCTACCACGGCTTTCCCAAGACCATCTGCGCGTCGGTCAACCACGTCATCTGCCACGGCATCCCGGCGGCCAAGGTGCTCAAGAACGGCGACATCCTGAACATCGACGTGGCCGTCATCAAGGACGGCTGGTTCGGCGACACCAGCCGCATGTACTACGTCGGCCAGCCCAGTCCGCTTGCGCGCCGCCTGGTCAACACCACGTACGAAGCCATGCGCGCCGGCATCATGGCCGTCAAGCCCGGCGCCACGCTGGGCGACATCGGCCACGCCATCCAGACCGTCGCCCATCGCGAGCACTTCAGCATCGTGCGCGAATACTGCGGCCACGGCATCGGCCAGATCTATCACGACGACCCGCAGGTGCTGCACTACGGCCGCCCCGGCGAAGGCCTGGTGCTGCAGCCCGGCATGATGTTCACGATCGAGCCCATGATCAACGCCGGCAAGCCGCAGACCAAGCAACTCCCCGACGGCTGGACGGTCGTCACCAAGGACCGCTCGCTATCCGCGCAATGGGAGCACATGGTCGTCGTCACCGAGACCGGCTACGACGTGCTGACCACCTGGCCTGACGGCTTCGGCGACTACCCCCCGATTCCCTGATCGGGACGCGTCCCAGCAAGGACCGGAGTGCAGGGCCGCAAGGGTACGATCATCATCGTGCCCTTGCCGTTTCCGCGGCGCCCGCCGCCCCGTCCATGCCCGCCCTGCCCTCCGCTTTCCGCCGCCTCGCGGCGTCGAACCTGGCCGCACAGTTCTCCGAGCAGATCGCGCTCGCCGCCGCGCCGCTGTATGCCGTGCTGGCCTTGGGCGCCACCGCCGCGCAGACCGGCTACCTGCAAACCGCGCAGACGCTGCCGTTCCTATTGCTGTCCCTGCCCGCCGGCGTGCTGGCCGACCGGATGTCGCGCCGCTCGCTGATGACCGCCGCCGAGGCCGTGCGCGCGGCAAGCCTGATCGTGCTGCTGGCGCTGTTGTGGTCCGGCGGCCTCAGCCTGCAATGGCTCGCCGCGCTGGGCTTCGCCGGGGCGGTGGGCACCGTCGCCTACAACGTGGCGGCGCCTGCGTTGGTGCCCAAGCTGGTTCCTCCTGGTGAACTCTCCAATGCCAACCGCTGGCTGGAACTGGCGCGCAGCGCCGCGTTTTCGGCCGGCCCCGCGGCGGGCGGCGCGCTCGTGGGGTGGATGGGCGCCTCCACCGCCTATGTGCTCGCGACCACACTGTCGCTGCTGGCCGCCGTCTTTCTGGCAGGCCTGCCGCAGGACGCGCCGAAGACGGCACAACGCCGTCATCCGCTCACCGAATTGCGCGAAGGCGCAGCCTTCGTCGCCACCCATCCCCTGCTGCGTCCGGTCCTCCTGACCGCGCTCTTTTTCAATACCGCCTGGTTTGTCCTGCTGGCGATCTACGTCGCCTACGCCGTCGACCGCCTCGGCCTGTCGGCTGCGGGCGTGGGGATTACGCTGGGGGTCTACGGCGCGGGCATGCTGGCCGGCGCACTGGCCGCCCCGTGGCTCGCCCGCCGCCTGCCGTTCGGCGCGATGATTGGCGCGGGCCCGCTGTCCGCCTTGCTGGCCAGCTTCATCCTCTTGTCGACGCTGGTGTATCCGTCAGGGGCATGGGCGGCGGTGGGGTTCTTTCTATTCGGCGCCGGGCCGATCCTGTGGACCATCACCACCACCACGCTGCGTCAATCGGTGACGCCCAACGCCCTGCTGGGCCGCGTGTCGTCCGTCATCGTGACCGCCAACTTCGGCGCGCGGCCCATCGGCGCGTTGATCGGCGCGACGCTGGCGGCCCGGTTTGGGGTGGAGGCGTGTCTTTGGGTGTCGACCGCGGGGTTCTTCATCCAGTTCGCCGTGCTGTTTACGTCGCCGGTGCTGCGGCTGCAACGGCAGCCGGAGGCGGTGGTGTCTTGAGCGGCACTAGGACGCTTCCCGCAGGGCCGCAGTCATCAACGGCTTCCACGACTCAATATGCCGGGTGATCAACGCCGCGATGGCGTCCGATTGCCGGGTCGCGGCAAGCTCGATCATTTCATAATGCTCGGAAACAGACGCGCGCTGCCGCTCCAGACCTTCGGGCGAGCTGATGCCGTACAAGCGCGTGTCGGCCCGCAAGCCCATCACGACGCGTTGAACGCTTTCGGACAGAAGTGGCATGTGGAGTTTCTTGGGCCGCCGCTGCACGCGGAGCAAGCGGGCGGTTGACGACTGACGCCGCCTGGTGCGCGTTTGTCTCTTTCAATCCCCTGCGGAACCCAGGCCCCATTTTTGCTGTCCCTGTTGTACAGCGCCGGCAGCGGGCCGGTGTCATAACAGGAGTCACATGAATGACACGATCCCAACATCTCCGGCTGAGCGCGCTCTGCGCGGGTATGGCGCTTGCCGGCAGCGCCATCGCGGCAGACGCCCCCAAGGTGCCGGACTACGGTCCCAACCTGGAGCGCTTTGAGTATCCGCACGAGGTCAAGCGGCTGGCGCTGGACACGCAAGGCCAGAAGCTGTCGATGGCCTACATGGACGTGGCCGCCGCCAAGCCCAACGGCAAGACCGTCGTGCTCATGCACGGCAAGAATTTCTGCGGCGCCACCTGGGACGCCAGCATTGCCGCCCTGAGCCAAGCCGGATACCGCGTCGTCGTGCCCGACCAGATCGGCTTCTGCAAATCCGACAAGCCGCAGGCCTACCAGTTTTCATTCCACCAACTGGCCGCCAACACGCACGCCCTGCTCGATCATTTGAAAATCGACCGCGCCAGCATCGTCGGCCACTCCATGGGCGGCATGCTCGCCGCGCGCTACGCGTTGATGTACGGCCCGCAAACCGACGCCCTGGTGCTCGTCAATCCCATCGGCCTCGAAGACTGGAAACAGAAAGGCGTGCCCTACCGCAGCATCGACGACTGGTATCAGCGCGAGCTCAAGGCCAACTTCGAGGGCATGAAGAAGTACCAGCTGGGCACCTACTACGCCGGCCAATGGCGCGACGACTACGACAAGTGGGTCCTTATGGCCGCCGGCATGCTGCAAGGCGAAGGCCGCGAACGTGTTGCGTGGAACCAGGCGCTGACCTACGACATGCTCTACACGCAGCCCGTCGTGCACGAGTTCGGTCAGATCGCCGTGCCTACCACGCTGCTCATCGGGGAAAAGGACAACACCGCCCCCGGCAAGGACGCCGCGGCGCCCGAGGTGGCAAAACAGCTCGGCAACTATCCTGAGCTGGGCCCGAAGGCGGCCAAGGCCATCCCGAATGCAAAGCTCGTCACGTGGCCGGAGCTTGGCCATTCCCCGCAGGTACAGGATCCGAAGCGGTTCAACGAAGCGTTGCTGAAGGCTTTGCCGGCGGCGAAGGGTTAAGGGACGTGTTGCTGACAAACGCCGCCACCCGCGAGACCACATCCCCGCATCCGCGGCCCATCGTGACTACGTGACGGCGATCTGTCAGCAACTGCAGTTGCACATTCGTGTTGCGCGCCCCCTTCAAAATCTTGAACGCGTTCGATACCGGCGCAACGTCATCCTGCCGCGCATGAATGACAAGGCAGGGAGCGCGCAGCATGTCCAGGCGGCGCGATACCGAGGCCGCCAGTTTGCGCATCTCGGCAAGCGACCCCCAGGGGAGGCGCGGGCCCGCCTGGCTAGCCAACGCCCACAACATTTCAAATTCCAGCGTCGTCAGGTCGACCTCTGCGCCGGCCAGCACGACCGCGCGGGTCTGACGGTCGATCGACAACGGTCCGAACACCAGGAGTTCAGGCTGCAGTTCAGCCTGGTTGTGACGACGCATCAAGGCGCGGATCCGCGCCAGCAGAACACGCGGCTCCACGGGCTTGATGACGTAATCGTCTGCGCCGGATTCCAGACCCAGGATTTGATCCACGTCGTCTTCGCGGGCAGTCAGCATCAGGATCGGCGCAGACGAGAACGCCCGCAGATCGCGGCAGACCTGCAGGCCGTCTCGGCCAGGCAGCATCAGATCCAGAATGGTGATGGCCGGCTCGTGACGACGAAACGCATCCACCGCATGATCACCCCGATACGCCTGAACAACATTGAATCCGTGCTGTTCCAGAAACTGCGCGATCAGGCGCGCCAGCTTCGCATCGTCTTCGACTAACAAGGCCTTGGTCATGGTGTGGAGACAGAGTTTCACGCACCGGCACGGTGCATTTTGGCGGCAGGCATACACCGAAAGAATTTCGGATCGCGTGGGCGCTGATGAGGGCAATGGGCGGACCGGCATGCGTTGAACACCCCGAGCGCCGCAAACGTGGCGGTGCTTGCAGGCCATACAAACCGTCAGAATTGTTACCGGTCGCCCGTGTACCTATCTGATACATTGGCGCCTCAAAAATCATGAAAAAGCGAGGCCAGCCTCACCGCGCGGCAGCCGCCGTGCGTGAGACATGCACGCACAACGGCGATCAAAAACGTGCCGCGTTCAAGCGCCTCAATCTCAATCGTCGATCTTGGGGGTAACAATCAAAATGAGAAAAATTGCACTGCTTGTGGTTTTGCCTGCGATGCTCGCGGGTTGCACTTCGGCGCAGATGAGCATGATTACCGGCAAGCGGAACAAGACCTACAACGACGTCAATGCAGCATGGGTGGGCAGCACCGAAGAGCAACTGGTTTCCAAGTGGGGACCGCCCAAGAAGAGCTACACGCTTGAAAGCGGTGCAAGAATCATTTCGTACGAAGAAATCTGGGGCCCGATTTCGGCTTATCACGTGTGCGTCGAGAAGTTCATGATCGAAAAGGGCATCGTGACGAAGTGGGGTCTGTCGGGTTGCCCGGCGCGCATGACGGGCTCGATGCCGGCGGAAACGCCGATTCCGCAACCGACGATGTAAAACCCGCGTCGCAGATTCAATACCACCGCCGCTTCGGCAAGTACCCGGCACACTTCAAGTCCGGGTACTCGCCGAGCGGCAATCACGACATGCCCAAGCGCACGGCTTACTCGTTAAGCGACATCGGCCGCGACCCTCCCGGCGGCAGACCGAACACGCGCCTGATCGCATTCAGAAACGCGCCGTAAGGCCGGCCCAGCACAAGCATCATCACGGCCGCGCCCAATATCCCTCGCACCAGACCCTCGCCCGATGCCCCGCTGATCGCGATGATCGCGGCGTAGATAGGCACCTGGAAAGTCATCAGCGCCACGCTATCCCAAAGCAGCCGGGATACGCGCGTGTCCTTCGCGCGCCGCATTATCCAATCGCGCCAGAGACCGTAAGGCCTACCTACCGGAATCATCAGCGCGCCGCCGATCAGCCGCGCGTGGAACACCTGTTCCCACGTCATTCCCGCGATCCAGCGCTCGTTGATGATGCCTGTCGTCGTAAAGAACAGGATCAGCGCAACGGTATCGGCAATATAGGAGCGCGTGGATAGCGGCAATGTGGTCTTGTCCGTCACGTGCCGTTCCCCCGGCATCTGTTCTGCCTGCCGGCGCCCGAATCTGTATATGGCAGCACGTTCCCCGGCCCGCTAGACTGCGACGACCTTCGATTCCGAAAAACGTCCTCCCCGCGGTAGCCAACATGCTGAAAATATTGGGAAAAGCCTCGTCCATCAACGTGCGCAAAGTGCTGTGGACATGCGCTGAACTGAATCTGCCGTTTGATCGCGAAGACTGGGGCAGCGGTTTCAGAGCCACATCGGAACCGGAGTTCCTGGCGCGCAATCCGAATGCCATGGTGCCCGTAATCCAGGATGGCGACTTCGTGCTGTGGGAGTCGAACACCATCATCCGCTATCTGGCGGGCCAGTATCAGAGGCACCACCTGTATCCGGCCGAGCCGAAGCTGCGGGCGCAGGTGGACCAGTGGATGGATTGGCAGGCAACCGACCTGAACCGGTCGTGGAGCTACGCCTTCATGGCGTTGGCGCGGCAGTCGCCCGCGCACCGGGACGAGGCCGCCATCGCGGCGTCGTGCCGCGACTGGGCCCGGTTCATGGGGATTCTGGATCAGCGGCTGGCCGCCACCGGCGCTTATGTGGCCGGCGACGCGTTCACGCTGGCCGACATTCCGGTGGGGCTGTCGGTGAACCGCTGGTTCGAGACGCCGTTCGAAAAGCCCGCGCTGCCAGCCGTGGCGGCGTACTACGACCGGCTGGCGCAGCGCGACGGCTACCGGCAGTACGGCCGCAACGGCACGGCTTGAGGAAAGCGCCGGCGGGCGCACTCCCCCTACTTCACGACGCCGCAAACGATACGTCCGCCTCCGCCGCCCAGCGGCTCGGGCTTGTCGCTGTAGTTGTCGCCGCCAGCGTGGATCATCAACGCCCGCCCCTTCAAGTCAGCCAGCTTCAGATGCGGCGCAAGCACGGTTTTCGTCGCGCTGCCATCGGCCGCGACGGTGAGGAACGGCAGGTCACCCTGATGTCCGTCGGTCGCCATCGGCCCCTTGTGCGCCTTGGTGCCCTTGGGATCCAGGTGCCCGCCCGCACCGCCGCCCGGCGCGGTCTTGCCGCTTACCGGGCCGGGCTCGCACGAGCCTTTCTCGTGCACATGAAAGCCGCGCTCGCCGGGCGGCAGGCCTTTGAGGTGGGGCGTGAATTGCAGCCCTTCCTTGGTGTCTTTCAGGGTGATGGTGCCGGCGCTCTTGCCGACGCCATCGGGCGTCAGGAACGACATCGAGACGTCTTCGGCCAGCGCCGCGCTGGACGCGCCCGCCAATGCCAGCGCCGTGACAAGCATCGAGAATTTCTTCATGAATTGCCTCCTGGAAAGATGCCCGCAAGCTGCGGGCGGCCATCGGTAAGGCGCGCCTCGCGCAGCCGGCGGCGCAGATGAAGATAGCACCGGGGCCGGGCGGTCCGCCAGAAAACTTCGTTCCTGATACAAGGTTGTGACACGGTGTGGGGAAAGGCCGAAGCCCCTGCCTATCCGTTCACGATGAGGACCACCGCATGCAGCAGCACGCCGATCAGGCCGCCCACCAGCGTGCCGTTGAAGCGGATGTACTGAAGATCGCGCCCCACACTGAGTTCCAGTTCGTCGACCAGATGACGTTCGTCCCAGTTCTTGACGGTGCGCGAAATGTGCTCGGTGACACCCACACGCAGGCGTCCGGTCAGGCGCCGCGCGCCGCCCAGGATGTGGTTGTTGATTGCTTCTCGCAGGCCGGGGTCTTCGCCAAGCTTGCGGGCCAGCGCCAGCAGCGCGCTTTCCAGATGCGCGGCCAGCGCGGAATGTTCGTCCGCCAGGTCGCGCCGCAGCGCCGCATGGATGTCGTCCCACAGGCCCTGAACGTATTCCTGGACCTTGGGGTGGTCGATGGCGCGCTGCTTCAGGGCTTCGACCTGGCTGGCTAGCGCCGGGTCGGTCTTCAGGCGTTCGATGTAGTTCATCACCCACGCCTCGTAGTCGCGGCGCACGGGGTGGTCGGGCTCGGACAGCACGTCGCGCAGCTCTTCGACCAGCGCGCGCGCCAGGCGGTCGGCCAGGTTGTCGGCGATGTTGTCGACGGACTTGACCACGTCCACCGCGGCGATGATGCGCGGCCATTCCTTGCGGGCGAACTTCACGAGCAGGGTCGACGCGCGCTCCTTGACGTCTTCCTCGGCCAGGTAGCCGCCCAGGCGTTCCATCGCGGCGTCCAGCAGCTCCTGGTGGCGCCCGTCGCGGGTCAACAGGCCCAGCACCTCGCCGGCGGTGGCCGCCGCATCCCAGCGGCGCAGATTGCTGACGACGAATTCCTGGATGACACCGCGCACGGCCCGATCGTCCAGCAGGTCCAGCGTCTGCAGCGCCACGCGCCGCGCCCCATCGCTCAGGGCGTGCGCCTGCGCGGGCCGGGCCAGCCAGCGGCTCAGCCGCGCGGCGGGATCGAAGACGCGCAGCTTTTCAATGAGGGTGTCGGGGTCCAGGAAGTGATCGCGCACGAAGATCGCCAGGCTGTCGCCGATACGGTCCTTGTTGCTGGGAATGATGGCGGTGTGCGGAATGGGCAGACCCATCGGCCGCCGAAACAGCGCAACCACGGCGAACCAGTCGGCCAACGCGCCAACGGTGGCTGCCTCGCAAAACGCCCGCACCCAGGCCCACGCGCCCTGACCGCCCATGACGTGACTGGTGATGAAGCCGCTGACCATGGCGACAAGCAGCGCCAGCGCCCCGATCTTCATGCGGCGCAATTGCGCGCGCCGCGCATCGGCATCCAGCGCGGTGTGCGCGCCGGCGATTCGTTGAGGTTGGGTAGTGTCGGTCATGAAGGATCCGGTGGTGCAAGCCCCGAGCATACCAATCGATGGCGGCCCGGCCATTGCACCCGGGAACCGCCATCGGCCCTACTCGCTCAGGAACTCCGACAACGCCTCCAACCCTTCGATATGATCGGCCACCACCTTCGCGATGAAGGCAATGGGCACGGACAGCAGCGTTCCCCAGATGCCCCATAGCCACGTGAAAAGCAGCAGCAGGATGAACACGGCCACGGCGTTCATCCGCGCGATGCGGCCAGACATCCAGGTGGTGACGACGACGCCCATCAACAACGCAATGGCGACGGAACTCATGGAGATGGCCAGTGCGGGACCGAGCTCACCGAACTGCACCAGTCCCGCGACGCCAGTGCCGACCGCCGTCATCAGCGGGCCGAAGTACGGGATGATGTGCAACGCGCCCGCCACCACCGCCCAGGTCGCAGCGTTTTCCAATCCCAGCAGGCGGAAGGCGCCCCATGACAGCAGCCCCAGCGCCACATTGGTCACCAGCATCATCGCCATGTACATATGGATCGAGTTGTTGATCTGGTCCAGCATGTGCACGCTGATCTTCTTTTGCGACAACGTCTTGCCGGCCATCTTGACGAACTTGCGCTTGAACGCGTTGCCCGACAGCAGCAGGAAGAAAACCAGGAACACGCACATGGTGGCCTGCCCGACGAAGGTGGCCAGCCCCTTGGAGCCCCACAGCAGGATGTCGCTCAGCCCGCCGTCCGACTTGGCCACGACGACGCGACCGCCGGGCTTGGGCGCACCCGACTCCTGCAGGATGCTTGCTGCGTTGCGCAATTTTTCCATCAGGGAGCCGTCGCCGCTCAAGAGGCCGCCCAGCGTGCGGGACAGCTTGCTAGATATCTCGGGGAGCGCATTGATGATGTCGGCGACCTGGTCCTGCGTGACGTAGATGACGCCCACGATCCCGACGGCAATGGCCGACATCACGATGACGGTGCCCAGCGAGCGCGGCACGCGATATCGCTCCATCAGGGCGACGACGGGATCCAGGGTATAGGCGACCACAATCGCCATCACCACCGGAACGATGAATTCCTGCCCCGCCTTCAGGCCAAACAACACGGCAAGGACAGTCAGCGTCACCAGACAAAAGCCGCTGACGCGCACGAGCGGCGTGGGCGACGGCGGCTTGATGAGGCCGGCGTCCTGCGCCGTGACTTTTTCCTCGGAAGGATCGGGCTTTGCCGCCGCCGGCTCGGCCTTCTTTTCGGCGGCCTCGGCCGCTACGGGTTCCGGGCCTTCCCTCTGCGGCGAAGTGACCACTGGCGTCGCGCTGTCCATCTTTCCCCTCACATCCGTTTTGCGAAGGCCGTCAGCAAGTTGCGTGCCCGGCAGGTTCAGCCGCTGCTGATTGCCAGCAGACCCGGCTCGCCATCGTGCTGCCGCTGCGCCCGCTCCAGGATGAATTCGATGATCATCGCCAGCGCCCGTGGATGGTGGCGGTTGGGCATGTACAGCATATACATGCCACGCCCAAAAATGCTCAAGCGCCAATCGGTCAACGCGGGCACAAGTTCGCCGCGCGCGATGTCCTCATGGACTACGTAGTCCGGCACGACGCCCACGCCCAGCCCCGCGCGGATGGCGTCGCGCAGGAAGGCATAGTTGCGGGAAACGACGGTGGGTTCCAGCACGACATGCTGGCGGGGCTGGCCGCCGTAGTAGGCCGACAGGCGCAGCGGCCGGCCGATCACGGCGGCGCTGATGACGGGCGTGGCGGCCAGGTCTTCGGGCCGCTGGGGAAGCCCGCGGCTTTCCGCGTAGTCCCTGGACGCACAGGCCACGTAGCGGACCTGGCCGAGTTCACGCGCGACCAGATGCTGCGGCGGTTCGGACATGATGCGCACGGCAATGTCGACTTCGTCGCGCAGCAGGTCCTCGACGCTGTTCTCAAAAAGCACGTCCAGCACGATGTCGGGATAGGTTTTCTTGAACTCAAGCAGCCAGGGCGTCATCACGAACTGCCCGTAGCCGCTGGGCACGCTCAGGCGCACCTTGCCCTGGGGTGTCTTGCCCAGTGTTTCGATCGATTCGCGCGCTGCCGCCAGTTCGTCCTGGATGCTGCGCCCGTGCTTGTACAGCTTCAGACCGATCTCGGTGGGTTCCACGCGCCGCGTCGTGCGCCGCACCAGCTGCATGCCGACCGACCGCTCCAATTGGCTCAGGTGATAGCTGACGTTGGCGCGCGTCATCTTCAGGCGGCGCGCGGCCTCGCTGAGATTGCCCGCGTCCAGGATTTCGACGAGCAGGGTAAGGGATTTGGTGTCCATGGCGGCGCTCCTTGCCGTGCATTGTCAAATTTTCTTGTCCGGAGTGTCAATTATCGATGTCATTGTCAAGACATCTTTGCTGCGAAAGAATAAAGCCATAAGAGACGGGCCACCCCTGGCCCGCCAAGGCTCCGTTCGCGCAAGGCGTCGGCGCACCGGCATGCCGGCGCGGCGCGCGAGCAGGAAGCATCATTGGAGACACTGTCCATGACAGACAGCGCAAGCACCGGCGCGGCCCAGACGCGCCGCTACGAAGACATCCTGGTCATCGTCATCGACCATCCCCCCGTGAATGCCCTGAGCGCCGCCGTGCGTCGAGACTTGTCCGACGCCATCGCCCAGGCGCAGACGGACGCGCGGGTCCGCGCGATTCTGCTGATGGGCGCCGGCAAGAACTTCATCGCGGGCGCGGACATCCGCGAGTTCGGCAAGCCGCCGCAACCGCCCCTGCTACCCGACCTGTGCAACCAGATCGAAGCCAGCGCCAAGCCGGTCGTCGCGGCGCTGCACGGCGCAACGCTGGGCGGCGGGCTGGAGATCGCCCTGGCGGCGCACTATCGCGTGGCGCTGGCTACTGCCAAGTTGGGTCTGCCCGAAGTGAACCTGGGCCTCCTGCCCGGCGCGGGCGGCACGCAGCGCGCGCCGCGCCTGATGGGCGCACAGGCCGCGCTGGACCTGATGCTGACCGGCAAGCACTTGCCCGCCGAAGCCGCCCTGGCTTCGGGGCTGGTCGACGTGCTGTCCGCAGAGGAGGATCCGCTGGACGCAGGCCTTGCCTACACGCGCGAACTGCTGGCGCTGAACGCAGGCCCGCGCCGCACGCGTGATGCGGCCGAGGCTCTCTCAGACCGGCAAGCGCAACTGGCGGTGGTGGATGCCGCCGCCGAACGCGTCGCCGCTACCACCCGCGGCCTGTACTCGCCTGCAAAGATCGTCGACGCGGTGCGCGCAGCCATCGAACAGCCCTTCGACGAAGGCCTGCGCATCGAGCGCGCGCTCTTCCTGCAATGCCTGGACAGCCCGCAGCGCGCGGCGTTGGTCCACGCGTTTTTTGCCGAACGCGAAACCACCAAGATTCCCGAGCTGAAGGAAGCGCGCTCACGCCGCCTGGAACGCGTGGGCATCGTCGGTGGCGGCACCATGGGCGCAGGCATCGCCGTGGCGGTGCTGGATGCGGGACTGCCGGTGGTGATGGTGGAACAGGACGACGCTGCGCTCGCGCGGGGCCGCGCGCGGGTCGAACAGGTGTACGACCTGCTGGTCAAGAAAGGCCGGATCACGGCCGACGACCGCGCAGCGCGCATGGCGCGCTACACCGGAGCCACCAGCTATGACGCGCTGGGCGAGGCAGACCTCATCATCGAAGCTGTGTTCGAGGACATGGCCGTCAAGCAGGCGGTCTTCGCGCAACTGGATCGCGTTGCCAAGCCCGGCGCCGTGCTGGCCACCAACACCTCTTACCTGGACGTGGACCGCATCGCCGAAGCGACGCGCGGACCGGCCGACGTGCTGGGGCTGCACTTCTTCTCGCCGGCCAACATCATGAAGCTCATGGAGATCGTGGTCGGCCGCCACACCGCGCCGGACACCGTGGCAACCGGCTTCGAGCTGGCGCGACGGCTGCGCAAGATTCCCGTGCGCGCGGGCGTGTGCGATGGCTTCATCGGCAACCGCATCCTGGCCGTGCACCGGCAGGCGGCCGACATGATGATGGAGGATGGCGCCTCGCCTTATGACATCGACGCCGCCGTGCGCGCGTTTGGCTATCCGATGGGCCCGTACCAGATGGCCGATCTGGCCGGCGGAGACATCGGCTGGGCGACGCGCAAACGCCGCGCCGCCACCCGCGACCCGGCGCTGCGCTACGTGCAGATTCCTGACCGCCTCTGCGAGCGCGGCTGGTTCGGTCAGAAGACAGGCCGCGGCTTTTATCTGTATCCCGACGGGGCGCGCCAGGGCACGCCGGACCCGGAAGTGCTTGCCATCATCGACGAAGAACGCCGACGCGCCGGTGTCACGCCGCGGCCGTTCACGCAGGAAGACATCCTGCGCCGCTACCTGGCCGCGATGGTCAACGAAGCGGCGAACGTGCTGCACCAGGGCATCGCGCTGCGTCCGTCCGACATCGACGTCGTGTTCCTGTCCGGCTATGGCTTTCCGCGCCACCGCGGCGGCCCGATGCACTACGCCGACAGCGTGGGCCTGCAAAGCATTCTTGCCGACATCCGCAGCTATGCGAAGGAAAACCCCGCGTTCTGGAAGCCGTCGCCGCTGCTCGTGGAACTGGCCGAGTCCGGCCGCACCTTCGGCAGCCTGAACGCCGCCTGATCCGAATTCATCCTAGGAACCCTCATGCGTGAAGCCGTCATCGTTTCCACTGCCCGCACCCCCATCACCAAGGCGGGGCGCGGCGAATTCAACCTGATTGCCGGGCCCACGTTGGCCGCGCACGCCGTGCGCGCCGCCGTGGACCGCGCCGGCATCGACCCCGCGCTGATCGAAGACGCGTTCATCGGCTGCGGCTATCCGGAAGGCGCCACCGGGCGCAACATCGGCCGCCAGGCCGTGATCCGCGCGGAGCTGCCCGTCAGCGTCGGCGGCGCCACCATCAACCGCTATTGCGCATCCGGCCTGCAGGCGATCGCGTCGGCCGCGAGCCGCATCGTGATGGACGGCGCGCCCGCCGTGATTGCGGGCGGCGTCGAGCTGGTGTCGCAGATCCGCACCCGCGACGATGGCGTCAGCGGCATGGACCCGTGGATCGTCGCCAACAAGCCCGAACTTTATCTGCCCATGATCGAGACCGCCGACATCGTGGCTGCCCGCTACGGCATCAGCCGCGAGGCGCAGGACCGCTTTGCCGCGCAAAGCCAGGCGCGCACCGAGGCCGCGCAAGCCGCGGGCCGCTACCGCGAGGAAATCATTCCGGTCACCACCACCATGTCCGTCACGGACCGCGCCACCGGCGCCGTCACCGAACGCGAAGTGACGGTGGACAAGGACACCTGCAACCGTCCCGGCACGACTTACGAGGCGCTGGCCGGCCTGGCGCCCGTGCGCGGCGAAGGCCAGTTCGTCACGGCGGGCAATGCCTCGCAGTTGTCCGACGGCGCGGCCGCCTGCGTGCTGATGGAAGCGGCCGAGGCACAGCGCGCCGGCATCCGTCCGCTGGGCGCGTTTCGCGGCCTTGCCATCGCCGGCTGCGAGCCGGACGAAATGGGCATCGGCCCGGTTTACGCGGTGCCCAAGCTGCTGGCGCGCCACGGCCTGAAAGTGCAGGACATCGACCTGTGGGAGCTGAACGAGGCCTTTGCCTCGCAGGCCCTGTATTGCCAGGAAAAGCTGGGCATCCCCATGGACCGCCTGAACGTGGACGGCGGTTCCATTGCGCTGGGTCACCCCTTCGGCGTCACCGGCGCGCGGCTGGCTGGCCATGTCCTGATCGAAGGCCGCCGCCGCGGCGCCCGCTATGCCGTCGTCACGATGTGCATTGGTGGCGGCATGGGCGCGGCCGGCCTGTTTGAAATCTACTGAGAGACCCGCATGGATCTGGAATTCACCCCCGAAGAAATCGCCTTCCGCGACGAAGTGCGCGCCTTTCTGGACGCCAGGCTGCCCCGGCGTCTGGCGGAGAAGGTTGGCGAAGGCAAGCTGCTGACGCGTGACGACATGACCGAATGGCACGCGATCCTGAACGCGCAAGGCTGGCTGGCCACGCACTGGCCCGAGGAATACGGCGGCACCGGCTGGACGGCTGCGCAGAAGTACATTTTCGACAACGAATGCGCACTGGCCAACGCCCCGCGCATCGTGCCGTTCGGCCTGAGCATGCTGGGGCCCGTGCTGATCAAGTACGGCACCGAGGCGCAGCGCCGGTACTGGCTGCCGCGTATTCTCGACGGCTCGGACTGGTGGTGCCAGGGCTACTCCGAACCCGGCGCAGGCTCGGACCTGGCGTCGCTGAAAACCACCGCCGTGCGCGATGGCGACAGCTACGTCGTCAACGGCCAGAAGACGTGGACCACGCTGGGCCAGTACGCCAACATGATCTTCTGCCTGGTGCGGACCTCGCAGGAAGGCCGGCGCCAGGAAGGCATCAGCTTTCTCCTGATCGACATGAACAGCCCGGGCATCGAAGTGCGCCCCATCATCACGCTGGACGGTGAACACGAAGTCAACGAAGTGTTCTTCTCGGACGTGCGCGTGCCCGTCGAAAGCCTGGTGGGCGAGGAAAACCGCGGCTGGACGTGCGCCAAATATCTGCTGACCTATGAGCGCACCAACATTGCGGGCGTGGGCCAGTCCACGGCCGCGCTGGAACGCCTGAAGGCCGTGGCCGCGCGCCAGAAGCGGCATGGGCGCCCGCTGACCGAAGACCCGGATTTTGCTGCGCGGCTGGCGCGCGTCGAGATCGAGCTGGCCAACATGCGCACGACCAACCTGCGCGTGGTCGCGGCCGTGGCCGGCGGTGGCGCGCCCGGCGCGGAGAGTTCGATGCTGAAGATCCGCGGCACGCAGATCCGTCAGGAGATCAGCGCCTTGAACCGCCGCGCCATGGGACCGTACGCACGCCCCTTCGTGCCCGAGGCGCTGCACGACGGCTACGATGCGCCGCCCATCGGCCCGGACGGCGCCAACAGCGCCGCAGCGCAGTACTTCAACAACCGCAAGCTGTCGATCTTCGGCGGCTCCAATGAAATCCAGAAGAACATCATCTCCAAGATGATCCTGGGACTGTAAGGGCTGGCCATGAATTTCGAACACACCGAAGACCGGCGCATGCTCTCGGACATGCTGCGCCGCTTTGTCGCCGAGCAATACGACTTTGCCACCCGCATGCGCCACGCCGAATCGCCGCAGGGGTACAGCCCTGAATTCTGGCATCGCTACGCAGAGCTGGGCGCCATCGGCGCGCTGTTCACCGAGGCGGACGGCGGGCTGGGCGGCGCGGGCTTTGACATCTCTGTCGTCTTTGAAGCGCTGGGCCGCGGCATGGTCGTGGAACCCTTCCTGGATGCGGTGATGGTGGGCAGCGCGATCGCATCAAAGGGCACGCCCCAACAGCGCGAGGCGCTGGAAGGCCTGATCGCCGGCAGCCTGACCGCCGCATTGGCCCAAGCCGAACCGCAATCCGGCTACGACCTCAACCAGGTGCAGACGCGTGCGCAACGCAGCGCCGACGGCTGGGTGCTCAATGGCGCCAAGGCCGTCGTCTACGCAGGCGAACACGCGGATCTCTTCCTGGTGTCGGCGCGCACGTCGGGCGCTGACGACGACGAGGCCGGCATCAGCCTGTTTCTGGTGACCAAGGCGACGCCCGGCGTGAGCCTGCGCGGCTACGGCCTGATCGACGGCGGGCGCGCGGCGGAGCTTGTGCTGGACAACGTGCAGCTCGGACCCGGCGCGTTGCTGGGCGAGGCGGACGCCGGTTACCCGCTGCTGGAGCGCGCCGTGGGACGCGGCATCCTGGCGCTGTGCGCCGAGGCCGTCGGTGCGATGGACTGCGCGCGCGACGCCACGCTGGAATACCTGCGCACGCGCCGCCAGTTTGGCGCACCGCTCGGAAGCTTCCAGGCCTTGCAGCACCGCATGGCCGACGTGCTGCTGGAGATCGAACAGGCGCGTTCGGCCGTCATCAACGCGGCCGCCGCCGTCGACCACCCCGACCGCGTCACGCGCGAACGCGCGCTGTCGGCCGCCAAGGTCACCATCGGGCGCATCGGCACGCTGGTGGCCGAAGAATGCATCCAGCTGCATGGCGGCATCGGCATGACCTGGGAGTTGCCGCTGGCGCACTACGCCAAGCGCCTGGTCATGATCGACCATCAGTTGGGCGACGAAGACCACCACCTGCGCCGCTACATTGCGCTGGGGCAGGCATGAACGCGGACGCACGGCCATGATCGAATCCCGTTCCGCCACCCTCTCCCGCCCCTTCGCCGCGCCCTTCCCGGTGCGCACCGCAGAGGACGTCCAGCGGCTGCAGGCGCGGCCGCTGGAAGAAACGCTGACGGTGCAGAGCACCTACGAAATTTTCTGCAACTCCGCGGCCGCGTTTGGCGAACGACGCGCGCTGACCTTCCTGCGCAGCGCGGATCCCGCCGACGACGCCATCAGCTGGACCTATCAGGACCTGCTGGCCGGCATCCACCAGACCGCCAACCTGCTGCACAGCCTGGGCATCCGCGAAGGCGACGCCGTGGGCGTGCTGCTGCCCGGCTGCCTGGAGTACCACCTTGCCCTCTGGGGCGGCGAGGCGGCCGGCATTGTTCAACCGCTCAATCCGCTGCTCACCGAAGACAAGCTGGCATCGCTGATGACGACGGCCGGCGCCAAGGCGCTGATCGCCTATGGATCCGACGTGGAGTGCGGCTCGTGGTCCAAGGCGCTGCGTCTGATGGAGCGCGTGCCGACCCTGAAGTCGCTGTTGCGCGTAGCGCCGTGGCATGAAGCCGAAGCGGACCGCCCCGCGCTGTCGGACTTCGCGATGGATTTCAATGCGGCGCGTGCGGCCCAGCCTTCCGACCGGCTGGTCAGCGAACGCGTCATCCGCGCCAGCGATGTGGCGGCCTACTTCCACACGGGCGGCACCACGGGCGCGCCCAAGCTGGCGATCCACACGCACGCCAATCAGGTGTTTTCCGCCTGGGCGGCCGTGCAACTGCAAAACGCAGGTCCCGGCGATGTGGTCATCAATGGCTATCCGCTGTTTCATGTGGCGGGCGTGCTGCCGGCATCGCTGGCGGCGTTGTCGTCCGGCGTCGAAACCGTCATTCCCACCACCCTGCTGCTGCGCAACCGCGACGTGCTGCGCAATTACTGGCGCCTTGTCGAAAAGCACCGCGCGACCTCCCTGCAGGGCGTGCCGACCATCCTGGCCGCGTTGGCGGAGGTGCCGTTGGCCGGCGCCGACATTTCATCGCTCCGTTACTGCCGCACCGGCGCCGCACCCCTGCCCGCCGAGCTGGCCGCGCGCTTCAAGCGCCTCTTCGGCCTGCACGTCAGCGAAAGCCTGGGCATGACCGAAATGGCGGGCATCACCTCGATCTCGCCCCCCGGCTGCGAATTCCCCGTCAACTGCGTGGGGTTCCCGCTGCCGTATGTGCAAATCCGCATCGTCAGCCTGGACATGCCCGCGGGCCAGCCCGCGCGCGATCTGCCGCCCGGCACGCCGGGCATGGTGCTGATCAAGGCGCCGAACGTCATCCCCGGTTTTCTGGACCCCGACGACACCGCGCGCGCCTTCACCGAAGACGGCTGGCTCGTCAGCGGCGACGTCGGCCTGATGGATGCCGAAGGCCGCCTGCATCTGCAGGGCCGCGCCAAGGACCTGATCATCCGCGGCGGCCACAACATCGACCCCAAGACTATCGAGGACGCGCTTGCCAGACACCCGGCGGTGCAGCTTTGCGCGGCAGTCGGCGCGCCCGATGCCTACGCGGGCGAATTGCCCATCGCCTTCGTCACGCTGGCCGAAGGCAGCGTGGTGACCGAGGCGGAATTGGTGGCTTACGCCGCTGAGCACGTGGACGAAGGCCCCGCACGGCCCAAGCGGGTCGTCGTGCTGGAGACCATGCCGATGACCAACGTGGGCAAGATCTACAAACCCGATTTGCGCCGCCTGGCGACCGCCGTGTCGGTCGAAGCCGTGGTGGCGCGTACCCTGCAAGCGGCTGGCCGCGCGCAAGACGATCCCGTCTTCCGCGTGCTGGCCGATGCGCAACCGGATGTCGCCGTAGAAGCCGGCGCCGGTGCGCCCGTGCCGCTGAAAGCCCAGCTGCGCGAAGCGCTGTCCCGGCTGCCCGTCAAGGTCGACTTGCGCGACTGACTGGCCGCCCATAACAACCATCAGGCAAACCACCAGGAGACAAACAATATGAACCGACTTCCCCTGCGACGCGCTGTCCTTACCGCCCTGACGCTCACGCTGGCAAGCGCCGCGTTGCCCTTTTCCGCCAGCGCCCAGACGGACTTTCCCACCAAGCCCATTACCCTGATCGTGCCCTTCCCGGCCGGCGGATCCACCGACCGCCACCTGCGGATCGTTGCGCAGGACGCCTCGAAACACCTGGGCCAGCCCGTCATCGTGGAAAACCGGCCCGGCGCCGGCGGCACGCTGGGCACGGCGACCATGGCCAAGACGGCCAAACCGGACGGCTACACCATCGCCCTGTATACGCTTGCGATGCTCCGCATGCCCTACATGCAGAAAAGCAGCTGGGATCCGATCAACGATTTCACCTTCATCCTGGGCCTGTCGGGCTATACCTTCGGCTTCACGGTGCGCTCCGATTCGCCGTACAAGACCTTCAACGAATACATCGAGGCGGCGCGCAAGGCGCCCGGCAAGATCGATTACGGCTCCACCGGCATCGGCTCGTCGCCGCATCTGATCATCGAAGAGATCGCCATCAACGCCAACGTCAAGCTCAACCACGTGCCGTTCAAGGGCAACGCCGACATGCAGCAGGCGCTGCTGGGCGGCCATGTCATGGCGCAGAGCGACGCCACCGGTTGGGACCAGTTCGTCGATTCCGGCAAGATGCGCCTGCTGGTCACCTTTGGCGAAAAGCGAACCACGCGGTGGCCCGACGTGCCGACCGCGCAAGAGCTGGGCTACAAGGTCGTGTCCACGTCGCCGTATGGTCTGGCCGGTCCGAAGGGCATGGACCCGGCGGTCGTGAAGATCCTGCACGATGCGTTCAAGAAGGCGCTGTTCGACCAGGCCAGCATGGACGTCATGAAGCAGCTCAATCAGGAACCGGCCTACCGCAGCAGCGAGGACTACAAGGCGTGGGCGCAGGCCACCTTCGTCAAGGAAAAGGCATTGATCGAAAACCTGGGGCTGATGGCCAAGTAGCGGGCAAGCTGGCGGGACGAGCAAGTGGGACGGACGCCGGGAGGACAGGGGAACGCCGGCAGGCGCTGCTGCCCCGGTCCCCGCGCAGCGCGCAGCCCCGCACCCTTAGCGTGCAGCGTGCAGCATGCAGACAGATTTTGTATGCAAGAAATGTCTGCCGTCCCGGCCGCCTTTTGTTAGACTGGCTGCCCGACGATTTCCCGCTACCGGCAGCCCTGCCGCGCCTCATGAATCAGGACGTCCAGCCAGACCCCAGCGCCGACGACATCGCCCAGGAAGTGTCCGCCGCCATCGTGGCGCACAAGCTTCCGCCCGGCACCCGGCTGCGCGAGGAGGCCCTGGCCCGGGTCTACAAGGTCAGCCGCACCAAGATCCGCGCCGCGCTCCTGATGCTGTCCAAGGACAAGCTCATCAACATCGTTCCGGACAAGGGCGCCTTCGTCAGCAAGCCCGACGCGAACGAGGCGCGCGAGGTCTACGCCGTGCGCCGCATCCTGGAAGCGGCATTGGCCCGGGAATTCGTGGCCTGCGCCAAGACCGCCGACTTCCGCCGCATCGATGCGCATCTGGCCGAGGAACGCCGGGCCCTGGAAAGCGGCGACGTGCAGGCGAGAAACCGGTTGCTCAGCCAGTTCCACATCTTGCTTGCCGAAACCGTGGGCAACTCGGTGCTGACCGGCATGCTGCGCGAATTGTCGGCGCGCAGCGCGGTGATCACCGTGCTGTATCAAAGCTCTCACGACGCCAATTGCTCGTCGCGCGAGCATCACGCCTTCATCGAGGCGGCGCGCGCCGGCGACGCCGATCGCGCCTGCGCCCTGATGGACGAACATCTGGAGCACGTGCTGGCCGCGCTGGATTTCAGCGGTGACCGGCAGGCGGGCAGCGATCTGGTCGCCGCGCTGCTGAGCTGAGACGCGGCTGGCCTGACGCGCTTTCCGCTCCGCAGCGCTATCCCGCCCGCAGCAATTGCTCCATGCGCTGCTGAAGCCAGCGTTCCGTCTCGTTCAACACGGCCCCTTGCAGCCACAACGTGCGCACGGACAGCATCGGCAACGCCAGTTCCGCGCACGGCACCGGCGTCAGCGTGGTGCTGAAGCTCTCGTATTCCGCGATATTCAGCGGCAGGATCGCAAAGCCCAGGCCGTCGGCCACCATGCCCGCGATGCTGTAGAAGCTGTCGGTGCGCCACACCGTGGGACTGAGCACCATGTCCTCCACGCCTTCCATCTGCATGACCAGTTGGCGGTGACGCGCCAGGTCTTCGCGCGACACCTGCGGCAGCGCAGCCAGCGGATGGCCAGACGCCACGAAGATCCCCTGCGCCACGTTGCCCAGCGAACGGTGCGCAAAGTCGCTGCCGGGGTCGCCCCGGTCGAAGTGGAACGCGATGCTGGCCCGGCCCTGCCGCACGTAATCGGCAACCTCGGTCGCGGTGCCATTCAACTGCGTCAGCTCAAGCGCCGGGAATCGCTCGGCGAGTTCCAGCGCCAGCGCGCCTAGCACCAGATACGGCAAGGCCTCGTCCAGCGCAATCGACAGTCGCGCCTCCTGGCCACCGGCAAACGCCAGCGCGCGCTGCGACAGCCCGCCCGCCTGGCGCAGCAGTTCTTTCGCTTCCCGCAGCATCACCTCGCCGGCCGGCGTCAGCACCGCATTGCGGCGCGACCGGTCAAAGAGTTCCACGCCCAGATCCGCCTCCAGCAGGCCCACCGCCGTGCTGACCGCGGACTGGGCGCGGCCGATGCGGCGGGCCGCCGCCGAGAACGACCCGGCCTCAGCCGCCGCCACGAATTGCCGTAATTGGTCCAAGGTCCATTGCATGGCGACCTCCTTTCAACCCATCGATTTTATAGATGTAATCCAACTTTTTATGGCGGATATGTAGATGGATAATGCCAGCCCGTGATCCCAAGCGCGCACGCCGCGACTGGAAACACGGTCTTCATAGGAGTAGAACCATGCAGCGGACTCATTCGAACGCTGTCGCCGCGGCCACCCCCGGCCGCTGGCTGGTGCTGGCCATCGTGTCCAGCGCCTTGCTGCTGATCGTCGTCGACATGACGGTCCTGTACACCGCCCTGCCGCGGCTCACCCACGAACTGGGCGTCACCGCATCCGCCAAGCTGTGGATCGTGAACGTATACGCGTTGGTCGTGTCCGGCCTGTTGCTGGGCATGGGCACGCTGGGCGACCGGCTGGGTCACAAGCGCCTTTTCATGATGGGGCTGGCCGTATTCGGCGCGGCGTCGCTCGCCGCCGCCTATTCGCCCGGCGCGGTCGTCCTGATCGCGGCGCGTGCGCTGCTGGGTGTGGGCGCGGCGATGATGATGCCCGCCACGCTGTCCATCCTGCGCCTGGCGTTTGCCGACGAGCGCGAGCGCGCCGTGGCGATTGGCGTCTGGGCGTCGGTCGCCTCGGGCGGCGCCGCGCTCGGACCCGTCGTGGGCGGCCTGCTGCTGGAGCATTTCTGGTGGGGCTCGGTGTTTCTCATCAACGTCCCCATCGTGCTGCTGGCGCTGCCGCTGGCCTGGTGTTTCATCCCGGCAAGCCAGCCCGACGCATCGCGGCCGTGGGATCTGATCGGCTCCTTGCAGGTGATGGCGGGCATGATCCTGTCTGCCTATGCGCTCAAGGAACTGGGCCGCGCGTCGCCGTCGTGGATGCACGCCATCGTGGCCTGCGCGGCGGGCGCCGCCATGCTGGCCGTTTTCGTGCGCCGTCAGCGGCGGCGGCCCTATCCGCTGATCGACTTCGCCATCTTCCGCAACGCGTCCTTCAGTTCGGCCGTGGCCGCCGCCTTGTTTGCCGCCGCGGCGCTGCTGGGCATGGAGCTGGTGTTCAGCCAACGCTTGCAACTGGTGCTGGGCATGTCGCCGATCCAGTCCGCGCTGTTCATCCTGCCGCTGCCGCTGGCCGCCTTTGTCGCCGGGCCGCTCGCGGGCCTGTTGCTCGGGCGCGTGGGCAGCCGGCGCATGCTGTTCCTGTCGCTGGTGGTGTCAGGCGCGGGTATGGGCGGGTACCTCCTGACCTATGATGCGGCGGTCATCCCGCAGATGATCAGCCTGTGCGTGCTGGGACTGGGCATCGGCGCCACCATGACCGCCGCGTCCAGCACCATCATGCAAAGCGCCACACCCGAACGCGCGGGCATGGCGGCCTCGATCGAGGAAGTCTCATATGAACTGGGCGGCGCGCTGGGCGTGACGCTGATGGGCTCGATCCTGTCGGGCGTGTATGCGCAGTCGCTGTCGCTGCCGGCGGGGGTGGCAGCGACCGGCGCGGCGCGCGACAGCCTGGACGAGGCGCTCGTCGCCGCCGAAAGCCTGCCCACGGAACTGGCGGCCACGCTGACCGAAATGGCGCGTGGCGCCTTCGAGACGGGCTACGCGGCGGTGATTGCGACCGCCACGATCATGCTGCTGGGCACCGCCGCGTTCGTGCTGCTGAACCGCGCCCGCCGGACGGTGCAACCGGGCTGACGTCACGGGGCGCGTCGCTAGCGGCGCGCCGACGGGCGGCGCTCTGCCTGTACCGATCAGCCGTTGCGGAACGCGTGGTCCATGTCCGCGATCAGGTCTTCCTCGTGCTCCAGGCCGATCGACACCCGGATCAGGCCTTCGGACACGCCCGCGGCATCACGCTCCGCCGCGGGCACGCCGGAATGCGTGGTCGACGCCGGATGGCACACCAGCGTCTCCGTGCCGCCCAGGCTGACGGCCGAACGGAACAGATGCAGCGCATTGATGAAGCGGAAGGCGCGCTCGCGGCCGCCGTCCAGCACGAAGGCGAACGTCGAACCCGGCCCGGTGCATTGGCGCTTGTAGACCTCCTGATAGGCGCGATCCGTAATCAGTTCCGGGTGGAACACCTGCACCTTTTCGTGCGGATTGCCCGCCAGCCATTCCGCCACGCGGGTTGCCGTGCGTGCCGCCTGCTTCATGCGCAGGACCACCGTTTCCATTGACCGCGTGATCATCCAGCACGAATGCGGATCCAGTTGCGACCCGAAGGCGCTGCGGATCGCGCGCACTTTCTTGATGAGCTCCTTGCTGCCGGTGACCGCCCCCGCCACCAGATCGCTATGGCCGCCCACGTACTTGGTCAGCGAGTACACCGACAGGTCCACCCCGTGCTCCGCCGGCTTCTGGAAGATCGGCCCGAGCAGCGTGTTGTCGCACACCGAAATCGGCCGGTAGCCGTGTCGCGTCTGAAACGCATCCAGCTCGTTCCTCATGGCCTCGAAATCGAACAGCGCGTTGGTCGGATTGGCGGGCGTCTCCACATAAAAGAGCTTGACCGGCCCCTTGGCAGCGGCCGCGTCCAGCGCCAAGCGCATGTTGCGCGGCGAAAGCCCGTCCGCCACGGGATATGAACCGACACCCCACTCCGGAAAGATCTTGCCGATCAGCGTCTCGGTGCCGCCATAGAGCGGCACGGATTGCACCAGCTGGTCGCCCGGCCGCAGAAAGGCCATGAGCACTGCGCTGATCGCGGACATGCCGCTGGAAGTCACGGCGGCATCCTGCGAGCCATCCAGCAGCGACAGCCGATCTTCCACGATCTCCAGATTGGGATGATTGAACCGGCTGTACACCAGCCCCGCCGTCTCGCCCTGCGGCAAGGGCTTGCGGCCGGACACCAAGTCAAAGAACGCCGCGCCGTCCTCGGCCGTGCGGAACGCGAAGGTGGACGTCAGAAACACCGGCGGCTTGACCGCCCCCTCGGACAGATAGGGATCGTAGCCATAGGACATCATCTGCGTTTCGGCATGCAAGGGGCGGCCGAAGATGTCTTTCTTGTGATAGCTCGAGTACGTCATGGTGTGCCTCATTCTGGTGTTCCAGCCGACCGGGCGGGCGCGTCACGCATCTTCCAGACAATAACGCCGCGTGGCGGGGGAGTTATTGCAGGTTGTGACGTGCCGCCGACGCGTAGCAGGGGTTCTGCGCCTCGAACCAAGCACCCGAGATGGCAGCCCAAGGGGCTGCCGCTGCTCAGAACGTCGAAAATCCCAGGGCGGCCCTGAAGCGGTTCTTGACGTACACGCCGTCGCGCGGCGGCAGCGCGCGCGGCGGTTCGTCCGGCATGATGAACACCTGGGCGAAGGCGACACCACGACGCGCCATCACGCGCTCGGCGACTTCGCCCGCCCTGCCCGTTTCCCTGACGGCAAACGCGTCCTTGATGCCGAACCCCTGCGCCACGGCCACCAGGTCCGTGCCCAGGCTGGTGTGGCTGCGCTGCATCCCGGTCTCGCCGAAGTGGCCGTTGTCCAGCACCACGATGGTCAGGTTCCTGGGCTGCTTGGCGCCGACGGTGCCCAGCGTGCCCACGCCCATCAACTGTTCACCGTCACCCGTGATGACAAGCACGGGCCGGTCCGGTTGCGCAAGCGCCAGGCCAAGGCCAAGCGCCACGGCGCCGCCCATGGCGCCCCATAGATAAAAATTCTTGTCCCGGTCGCCCGCGGCAAAGACGTCATAGGATGGTGAGCCCAGGCCCGACACGATCAGCGCGTCCGGCGAAGCCGCGATCAGTTGCGACACGAAGGCGCGGCGGTCCACGGCGCCCGAAGCATTCAAGGTGGTCGACATCAGTTGCGCTCCCACTTCTTACGTCCAATCAAGGTTTGCGACAGCAGGACGGCCACCTGCTCGCCGGCCAGAAATGCGGAATCGGCAGCGGCACTGACGATCTCTCCGACCTCGTCGGGGTTCGACGCCCGCAGCACCGTGATGCCCATCAGCTCAAGCGCCTGCTGGGTCGTCTTGCCCATAGGCCCCTGCCATGGATTGAATTCCGCGTACTCGCCGCGCATCGTCACCAGCGTGAGAAAGGGAAAGTTGCAGCTGCGCAGCAGCGAGAACATGTTCACGCAATTGCCCACGCCGCTGCTTTGCATCAGCAGCGCGGCGCGCTGGCCGCCCAGCCACGCGCCGCTGACGACGGCCACGCCCTCTTCTTCCGTGGTCAGCACCACGTCGATGATTTCCGGATCAAGTTGCGCCTGCCGGATGGCATAGGAATGGCCGGCGTCCGGCACGTAGGCGATCTGGCGGACGCCGCCGGCTTTCAGCGCGTCGAACACGGCTTGCTGCCAGGCAGGCGCCTCGGTGGTGGTTGTAGTCATGAGTGGATTTCCCGGTGGCTAAGTGCTGCGAGGCATCTTATATCGCTATAGAATCGCCAACTAAATAGAATTTCCTGATGGAAATCATCACCCTTGCGCATACCCGGAGCCGCAGATGGACTTGAAGCAACTGAAGGCGTTCGTGACCGTGGCCGAGACCGGCAGCGTGACCAGCGCCGCCCGCCTGTTGAACATCGTGCAGCCGGCGGTTTCCCGGCAACTGAAGCTGCTGGAAGACGATATCGGCACGCCGCTCTTCACGCGCGGCCGCCTTGGCATGGAACTGACGGATGCCGGCAAGACGCTCGAGGACTATGCGCGGCGCGCCCTGAACGAACTGGACCGCGCCCGCGCCGAGATCCGGCCGTCCAGCGGCACGGTAGGCGGCATCGTCACCGTGGGCCTGCTGCCCAGCACGGCCGACATGCTGTCCAGCGCGTTGCTGTCCGCCGTGGCGGCCCACTATCCCGGCATCCGCCTGCGGCTGACGTCTGGGTATGCCGGACACCTGCAGTCGTGGCTGGAGACCGGCGACGTGGACATCGCGCTGCTGTACGAGTCCAAGCCGAATCCCGCGCTGAAATTCCGCACCTTGCTGGAGGAGAGCCTGTGGTTCGTGGGCCCGCCGGACAGCGGACTCGATACCCGCACGCCCGTTCGCATGGCTGACATCATCGGCCGGCCGCTTGTGCTGCCGGGCGCGCCGCATGGATTGCGCTCGCTGGTCGAACAGGCCGCGCGCACGCAGGAGACCGAGCTGCACATCGTGGCCGAGACCAATGCGATGAGCGTGCAGAAGCGCCTGGTGCTGGACGGCCACGGCTATACCATCCTGCCCTCGATCGCCGTGGCCGACGACGTGGATCGCGCAATCCTGGCCGCCGCCCCGGTCGTGGATCCGCTGCTGGTGCGGCGCATCGTGTTGGCGCAACCCGCCACCCGGCCCATCGCCAATTCCGTGCATTGCGTCATGAACGAATTGATCCAATGCGCTCGCGATGCGGTGCGCAATGCGCGCTGGCCTTCCGCCCGGTGGTTGGCCAAGTAGCCCCGTGCGCCGCCCGCGCCATCTCCCGCTGTGATGAAACCCATCACGAAATTCTATTTATTCGGCTTTTTCATAACGGATTAATCTGGGGCACCTGACAGCGCTTTTTGGCCGACATGTCCCACCTGATTGATATCGAACTCATCGCCGGCGCAAGGACGGAAACACGGCTGATCCCCGGTCCGGCCGGCCCGCTGGAATTGCTGATTGACCGCCCCGCCACGCCGCGTGTCGGGGTGGCCATCGTCACCCATCCACAGCCGCTGTTGGGCGGCACGCCTCGCCACAAGATCCCGCACAGACTGGCGCACGGCGTCCGGGACGCCGGATGGCTTGCGATACGGCCGAGCTTTCGGGGCGTGGGCGCCAGCGCCGGCGTGTATGACCATGGCTTGGGCGAAGCCGAAGACATTCTTGCCGTCGTGCATGCCGTGCGCGCCGAGTCCCCCGATACGCCGCTGGCGCTCATTGGCTTTTCATTCGGCGCTTACGCCCTGGCCCACGCGATTCGCGCGCTGGCCGACCAGGACGCCGCGCCTGCCGCCGCCATCCTGGCCGGGCTGCCGGTAGGCGCCGTCGAGGCAGACCGGGTCTACGACACGCCTCCCTTGCCCGCCGACGTGGTGCTGATCCATGGCGAATCGGACACGCAGGCGCCCTTGGCGCCGCTGCTGGCGTGGGCACGGCCCACCTCTCATCCGATCATCGTCGTGCCCGGCGCGGACCACTTTTTCAGCCATTCGCAAGACCTGCTGCTGTCCCTGGTCCTTGCGCATCTTCCCAAGGAGGCCGCCAAGGCTCGTACAGATTGATCGCGGCGCCTTTTCACACCTCCCCGACACGCCACCGAGCAAGAGGGAGGGTTCAACAAGGAGACACCATGCGCTTTCCCATCACGCGTTGGGCGTGCGGCGCCCTCGCATCCGCGTTCAGCGCGGCCGTCATGGCGGCCGCCCCGTATCCGGACAAACCGATACGCCTCATCGTGCCGTGGCCCGCGGGCGGCTCGGCGGACACCATTGGCCGATCGCTGGGCGATGCCTTGGGCAAGCGTCTGAATGCGACGGTCGTGGTCGAAAATGTGGCGGGCGCTTCCGGCACCATCGCAACCACCCAATTCGCCCGCGCCGCGCCGGACGGCTACACCCTCCTGCTGGCCAGCAGCTCGGCCAACGTCTCGGCGCCCAATCTGTATGCCAAGGTGCATTTCGACCCCATCAAGGACTTCACGCCGATCGGTGAAGTCGCGCTGGTGCCCAGCGTGCTCATCGTCCCGGAGAACTCGCCGTTCAAGCGTCCGGCCGACATCGTGGCGGCGGCGCGCAAGCAACCCGGCAAACTGACCTACGGCTCGGGCGGCACCGGCAATTCGGGACATCTGTCGGGCGAACTGTTTCGCGCGATCAACAAGATCGAGGTCACGCATGTGCCGTATAAGGGCAACAACCCTGCCTTAACCGACCTGATGGGCGGGCGGCTGGACTACATGTTCGACAACGGCGCCATCGGGCACATCCAGAGCCGGCGCGTCCGCGCGTTGGCCGTTGCCGCCGACGCCCGGCTCAAGGCCATTCCAGACGTGCCCACGTTCGAGGAACTGGGCATGGCGGGCATGCAACTGACCACGTGGTTCGGTCTGGCGGCGCCTGCCGGCACACCCGCGCCCATCGTGGACAAACTGAGCAGCGCCCTGAACGCCGTGATGTCCGATCCCGCCTATTCCCAACGGCTCATCGCCATGGGCGCGGAACTGCGGCAAAGCACGCCCGCGGCCTTCACGGCGTTCTGGGCAGAGGAACTGGACCGCTACCGCCAGCTCATCCAGTCCGCAGGCATCCAGGTCAACTGACACGCCATGGCGCATGGCAGCCAATCAAGGAGACAAGCATGAAAGCAAACGCATTTCAGCGGATTCTGTTTGCCGGGGCGCTAGCCCTGGCGGCCGGCGCGTCGCATGCCGCCTGGCCGGACGACCGTCCGATCGAACTGGTGGTGGGTTTTGCGCCCGGCGGCGGCACGGACGTGATGGCGCGGCTGGTGGCCCAGCACATGGAGAAGCGTCTGGGCGACAAGGCGCGGATCATCGTGATCAACAAGCCCGGCGCGGGCGGAGAAATCGCGGTGCGCTACGTGGCCGCCGCGAAGCCGGACGGCTACACGCTGGGCATGATCAACGCGCCCGGCTTCGTGTACCTGCCCGTCAGCAAGGGCGCCAAGTACAAGCCCGACGACATCCGGGTCATCGCCCGTCTGGTCGACGACCCGCTGCTCTTCATCAAGCGCCGCGGATCCAGCGCGCCGAATGACCTGCCGGCGCTGGTCGCGAAGCTGAAGCAGTCGCCCGAATCGCTGTCGTTCGGTCATAGCGGCGACGGCACGACCGGACATCTGGCGCTGATGGACATGGAGCGCAGCCAGAACGTGCGAGGCACCAGCGTGCCTTTCAAGGGCGGCGGCGACATCCGCCTGGGGATCCTGGGCGATCACATCAACTACGGCCTGATCACCGTGAGCGAGGTGCCGGAACTCGCCGACCCGAAAGGCCCCTTCGAGGCCATCGCCATCGCCAGCGACAAGCGCCACAACGCCATCCCCACCGCGACGGAATCCGGGGTGCCGCTGCGGTATTCGTCCGAGCGCGGCATGGGCGGCCCGGCAACCTTGCCGGACGCCATTCGCGACAAGCTGGAACAGGCGCTCCAGGACACCCTCCAGGACCCCGCCTTCCTGGCGGCATCCGGGCGCGACGCGGCCGTGCTGGCCTTTCAGCCGGGCGAGGAATGGCGGGCCAGCCTGGCCCGGCAGACGCGCGCCTTTCAGGAAGAGGCGGGCATGAAAAAGTAGGCGGCTGACGCCGTGCGGCGCCTTCGGCGTCGCCGCTGTCACCCACACCAAGGCAAGCCCCATTTGTTTTTTTTATGTACTGCATTAGGATCAAACCTAGGGGTAAACACCTTCTTTTCCCGGCCAATTTGCGGATCTATAAACACATATTGTTTTTTTAATGTGTTTTTAAGATGAAAATTGCACTGATTGGATGTGGCGAGGTCGGCCACTGCTACGCCCGAGCCTGGATCGCTGCGGGTCATCGCATCAGCGGCATTTGCGACCTGCGCTCGGACGTCGACATGGCGGACCGCGCCAAGGCCGCAGAGGCCGCCTTGCATGCTGAACCGGGCCCCTGGCTGGCCGAGGCCGACGTCGTGGTCTCGGCCGTGTACGGCTACAGCGCGGCGGAAGTCGCCGCGCAAGCCTTTCCCCACATGCGCGCCGGCGCCGTCTACGCCGACTTCACCACGGCCAGCGCGCCCGACATGCAGAAGGCGGCCGCCGCCGCTGCCGCGAGCGCCATCCCGTTCATGGACGTGGCCATCATGGGCGCCATTGCCCTGCTGGCCGAAAAGACGCCACTGTTATGCGCCGGCGAAGGCGCGGCCGTGGTGACGGCGCTGGGCGAAAGCGCGGGCGCCACGGTCCGGATCATCGAAGGCAAGCCCGGCGACGCGGTGCGTTTGAAGCTCTTGCGCAGCATCATGACCAAAGGCATGGAAAGCCTGGCCGTCGAATGCCTGGTGGCGGCCGAGCGCATGGGTCTGCGCGAATCGCTGTACGAAGTGCTGGCCGACATCGACCGCACGCCGTTGACCGCGTTCATGGACTCGTTCGTGCGCTCGCACGTGCTGCATGCGCCGCGCCGGCTGGCCGAAGTGCGCGAAGCGCGCGACCAGTTGCATGAAGCGGGCCTTGAGCCGCTGGTGCTTGATGGCGTCGAACAGCTCTTTGCGCGATCCACCCGTGGCATCGAGGCCGCGCGCGCCAAGGGCGAAGCCCCGGCGCCCGATACGGTCGAGGCGCGCCTGGCCTGGCTGACCACGCTGGCCCGCCAGTCCTGACACCCCCACCGCGCCACAGAGCGCGGACCGAATCTGCAAACACTTCGTGAGGAAGACAATGAAACTGTTCAAGAAACTGCTGGCCGCAACGCTCGTGCTGGGCTGCGCCGCCGCGCATGGCGCCGACCTGGGCAAGTCCCCCATCACCCTGATCTCGCCGTTTCCCCCCGGCGGCGGCACCGACACCCTGACGCGCATGATCGGCAGCGCCATCAGCCAGGACGCCGGCTGGAACATCGTCGTCGAGAATAAGCCCGGCGCGGGCGGCAACCTTGCGCTGGACGCCACGGCGCGCGCTCAACCCGACGGCCACACGCTGGTCATGGCGCAGACCGACAACATCGTGCTGAACCCCTGGCTCTACAGCAAGCTCAGCTACGACACCTTCAAGGACTTCAAGCCGGTCGGCCCCGTGGCGTCTTCGCCCAGCGTCTTCGTCGTGGTGCCCGACTCGCCGTTCAAGACCATCGCCGACGTCGTCAAGGCCGCGCAGGCGCGCCCCAACCAGGTTTCGCTCGGCATTCCCGGCATCGGCGGCACGGGCGACCTGACCGGCTACTTGTGGCGCAAGGCCGCCAACATGGAACTGATGCACGTGCCGTACCGCGGCTGGAGCCAGGCGTTCCCCGACCTGGCCAGCGGCCGGATCGACATTTACGTGGGCTCCGTCGCGTCGCTGCTGCCGCAGATCCGCGGCGGCAAGGTGCGCGCGCTGGGCGTCGTCGCGAGCGAGCGTTCGCCCGCCCTGCCCGACGTGCCGACCTTTCCTGAAAGCGGTTTTCCGACCATCAACCAGTCGATCTGGTGGGGCCTGATGGCGCCGGGCAAGACGCCCGATGACGTGATCGCCGCGCTGAACACCGAGCTGCAGAAGGTGCAGTCCAACCCCGAACTGATCAAGAAGCTTGAAGACGCCGGCTACAGCGTGCTGAAGGGCTCGCCCGAAGACCTGGCGCGCCGCCACCGCACGGACCACGACGCCTTCGGCAAAGTCGTGCAGGAAGCCGGCATTCCGAAGCAGTGAACCCGATTTGTAGATATTCCGCTATCAGGAGCAGTGATGACAGGTTTTGAAATCCACGCCCGCCAACGCGCGGTCAGCAAGGAACTGGTCGACAAATTCCGCCAGGTGCCGGTCGCCAACGTCAGCGACTGCATGTCGCGCATGACGGCCGGCGGCGCGCGCCTGCGGCCCATGCACGACGGCACGCCGCTGACCGGCCCGGCACTGACCGTGCGCACGCGTCCTGGCGACAACCTGCTGGTGCACAAGGCGCTGAGCCTGGCGCAACCGGGCGACGTCATCGTGGTCGACGCCGGCGGCGATCTGACCAACGCGATCATCGGCGAGATCATGACGACCTACGCCGAGTCGCGCGGCATCGCGGGCATCATCATCAACGGCGCCATCCGCGACTGCGGCACCATCCGCCGCAGCGCGTTTCCCGTCTATGCGGCCGGCGTCACGCACCGCGGCCCGTACAAGGACGGCCCCGGCGAGATCAACTGCGTGGTCGCGCTGGACGGCATGACCATCGCCCCGGGCGATCTGATCCTGGGCGACGACGACGGGCTGCTTGCCGTGCCGTTCGATCAGGCGCAGGCCATTTTTGAGGCCGCAGCGGCAAAGCACGACGTGGAAACCAAGATGCTGGCGGACATTGCCGCCGGCACGCTGGATACGTCGTGGGTCGACGCCCGTCTGCGTTCGTTGGGTTGCACGGGAGTCTAGCCATGAGCGGTGCGGCAGTCAGCAGGCCTCAGTTGCGCGTCGCGCGTCTGGATCTATGGATCGATCCGGTGTTCGACGAGACCATTGCGCGGGACGGCACGCTGGACCTGCGCGTGCTGCCGGCCGGCGGCGATGCCGTGACGGCCGCTGGTCTGGCCGGCGCGCACGCCTATCACGTCAGCGCGGCCAAGGACGAGGTGCCGGCACGCTGGCAAGTGTCGGCGGACCTGCTGGCCCAGTGCCCGCAGTTGTTGTGCGTGTCTTCGGGCGGCGCGGGCTACGACACGGTGGATGTGGCAGCATGCACCCGCGCGGGCGTGGCGGTCGTCAACCAGGCCGGCGCCAATGCCGCGTCGGTCGCCGAAATGACCTTCGCCCTGCTGCTGTCGCTGGTCAAGCGGCTGGGCGAATCGGAAGCCGCGCTGCGCGCGGGCACCGCCGTCAGCCGCGAAGCCCTGATGGGTCACGAGATCGAAGGCCGCGTCATCGGCATCGTGGGCATCGGCGAGATCGGACGCAGGGTGGCGCGGATCGCAACGGGCTTCGGTATGAAGGTCATTGCGTACGACCCGCTGCTGACGGACGCACAGATCGCCGAACGCGGCGCCGCGCCCGTCTCGTTCGATGCGCTGCTGGAACAGGCAGACATCGTCAGCCTGCACTGCCCGCTGAACACCGTCACGCGAGGGATGGTCGACGCTGCCGCCTTGCGCCGGATGAAGCGCGGCGCGCTGTTCGTCTCCACCGCACGCGGCGGCATCCATGAGGAAGACGCCCTGCTCGCGGCGCTGGAATCTGGTCATATTGCGGGTGCTGGCCTGGACGTCTGGCAGGTGGAACCGCCGCCTCCGCGCAGCGGCCTTTTGCAGCGGCCGGACGTGGCCGCCGCCTTCCACACGGGCGGCGTCACGCACGAAGGCCGCTGCAAGGTGGCGCAGGGGTCGGCCACGCAGATCCTGGACATGCTCGCCGGGCGCAAGCCTGCGCGTCTGCTCAATCCCGAGGTCTGGCCGCGCTTTCTGGCACGTCTGGCGGAGCACGGGGTGAAGGTGTAGAACCCGCTCGCGCGGCGGCCAAAGCCTCGGCGCCCATGGCCCCGCGCGCCGTTGTTATAGTCCCAGCTTCCACATCCGAGAAGAGCCAATCCGCGTCATGTCGAGCGCCAGTGATTACGTATACGGAGAGTTGCGCCGCCGCCTGATGGCCGGCTCGTTCCTGCCCGGCGAGCCGCTGCGCGAGGAGCACATCGCCGCGCAGCTCTCGGTCAGCCGCACGCCCGTGCGCAACGCGATCGAACGCCTGATCGCGGACGGCCTGGTTACCCGCGAAGGCCGGCGCGGCGCGGTCGTGCTGGGCTGGCAGGACCGCGACATCGACGAGGCCTTCGAGCTGCGCATGCTGCTCGAACCCTATTCCGCCAAGGCCGCCGCCGAGCGCGCCACGCCCGAGCAGATCGACGAACTGGACCGCATCAACCAGTGCATGCTCGACGCCGTCAACTCCGGCGCGCCCGATCATGTGGCCCAGGTCCAGCACTACAACAATCTGTTCCACCACGCCCTGCTCAACGCCGCGCAGTCCGCGCGGGTGCGATCCCTGGTCGAGAACCTGCTGGACATGCCGATCATCATCGGCTCGTTCTACTTCTACGGCCGCGACGACATGCTGCGCAGCGTAGAACACCATCGCCAGATCATCGCCGCCATCCGCGCGCGCGATCCCGAATGCGCCGAAATCGCGGTGCGCTTTCATCTGGCGACGACCCATCTTCTGTTCCGGTCGCATCGCAAGGACGGCAAGACGCCCGGGTAACCTGCGGCGGGATCATCAAAGGCCATTTGCCGGGGCTCACCCGCAAGGCAGTGGCAAATGCATGTGGGGCAGTGTCATCGACGTGTAGCAACACGCCCCTAGAGTGTCGGCTCCGATTGAATCCCAAAGAGGACTTTCATTTTGAAATCGACACTCCGCATTGCGGCGGCTGGCGCCTGCCTGTCCGCTTTCTCCCTGGCAGCGCCCGCCGCGCTCGCCGCCACCGCCACCTCGGTCCAGCTTTATGGCCTGATCGACACCGGCCTGCAGTACCTCAGCAACGGTCCCGACGGCAACAGCAAGACGGGCATGAGCGCAGGCAACCTCAACGGTTCGCGTTGGGGTCTGAAGGGGTCCGAGGACCTGGGCGACGGCGTTTCCGCCATCTTTGTGCTTGAAAACGGCTTTGACTCCAGCAACGGCACCACGCTGCAAGGCGGACGGCTGTTCGGGCGCCAGGCCTACGTGGGCTTTTCCAGCAACACGTGGGGCCGCCTGACGCTGGGGCGCCACAACACGCTGATGATCGAATGGATGAGCAAGTACAACCCGTTCGACAACGCCAACTTCTCGATCAAGCGGCCTGACGCCGCGTTCTCGGACCGTACCGACAACGCCGTCATGTACGTCGGCAAGCTGGGCCCCGTGTCCGTCGGCGGCTACTACAGCTTCGGCTGGAACAACGAACAGTCGTTCGATGACAGCAAGCTAGGACGCATGGTGGGCGGCGGTCTGCGCTACAAGTCGGGCGGCCTGGACGCCGCGGTGCTGTATCACTCGAAGAACGCTGACAAACCCAAGACGGGCGCCAACAGCGGCAACCGTGAAGACCGCGTGGTCGCGGGCGTGTCGTACGACTTCGAGGACGTCAAGGTCTACGCCGGCTACCGCTGGCTGGACCAGAAGCTGACGCAGCGCAGCTACAAGAACAACATGACGTGGCTGGGCGCCAGCTACAAGCCGCAGGGCAACATGCGCCTGTCGGCTGCCGTCTACCACCTGAACGACTCGGTGTGCGACGACATGAACAATGCCGCCTGCCCCGCCGTACAGGCCGCCGGCACGGGCCAGAAGTCGACCATGATCGTGCTCGGCAATGAATACGATCTGTCCAAGCGCACCACGCTGTACGCGGTGGCGGCTTACGCCATCAACGACGACAAATCGTCCTTGAGCGTGGTCGGCGGCAAGTATGGCGCCAACGTCGAGCCGGGAAAGAACCAGTTCGGCCTGAACCTCGGCATGCGGCATCGGTTTTGAACGCGCCCGCCTCCAATGCCGGCGGCACGGCCATCGCTGTGCGCGGCCTTCGGCATGCGTTCAACGGCCATACGGTGCTGGACGGCGTGGACCTGGACGTGCCTGCGGGCACGGTCCTGGCGCTGCTTGGGCCGTCCGGCTGCGGCAAGAGCACGCTGCTCAAGGCGCTGGCGGGCCTCTTGCGGCCGCAGCACGGCGACATCCGGTTCGGTGGCGCGGTGGTCAGCAGCGCGGGCCAGCACGAGCCGCCGGAGCGCCGCGGCCTGGGCATGGTGTTTCAAGACTACGCCCTCTGGCCGCACATGAGCGTGGCCAGCAACGTGGCCTTTCCGCTTGAAATGCGGGGCGTCTCGCGCCGCGAGCGCCCCGCGCTCGTGCGCGACGCCCTTGCCATGGTCGGCCTGCATGAACATGCCGAACGCCGCCCCGCCGACCTCTCCGGCGGCCAGCAGCAGCGCGTGGCGCTGGCGCGCGCCATTGTCGCCCGCCCGCGCGTGCTGCTGTTCGACGAACCCCTCTCCAACCTGGACCGGACGCTGCGCGAAACGCTATGCGCCGAGATCGGCGCGCTGCTGCGCCGTATCGGCACGACCGCTGTCTACGTCACCCACGACCACGAGGAAGCCCATGCGCTGGCGCACACGATCGCCCGCATGCAAAACGGCCGCATCGCCGAACTCGTTCCGGTCAACAAGGACTCTGCTTAAATGTCACTCGCACCTTCTTCCCAACTACTCGCAACGCTCTTCATGACGCTTTCTATCGGATTGGCCTCGGGCCAGGCCAAGGCGCTGACCGTCTACACCGCCGGACCGGGCGGCCTCATCAAGCAACTGGCAGCCGGCTTCCAGGACAAGACCGGCATCAAGGTGGACGTGTTCCAGGCCACCACGGGCAAGGTCATGGCGCGCCTGGAGGCCGAAGCGGCCAACCCGCGCGCCGACGTGCTGATCTCGGCCTCCTGGGATACCGCTCAGGACCTGGACCAGCGCGGCTGGCTGATGGCCTACGAAAGCCCGAACGCCGCGCAGGTGCCTGCGCGCTTCAAGGCGCCCACCTACGTCGCGCAAGGCATCTCGGCGCTGGGCATCGTCTGGAACACGAAGAGCGGCACGCCCGAACCGCGCGACTGGTCAGATCTGACCGCCCCCCAATTCAAGCAGTTGGTCACCACGCCGGATCCGGCCCTGTCAGGCGCGTCGCTCGACCTGCTGCTGGGTCTGCAAAACGCCCAGGGCGAGGCCGCGTGGAAGCTGTTCGAAACGCTGCGCGACAACGGCATGACCATCTCCGGGCCCAATGCCCAGGCGTTGACGCCAGTGCTGCAAGGCGCCAAGGCGGCGGTGTTCGGCGCGGTGGATTACGTGTCGTATGCCAGCGTCGCCAAGGGCGAATCGGTGAAGGTCATCTTCCCGTCCAGCGGCACCGCCATCGCTCCGCGTCCCATGATGATCCTGAAGACCGCGCGCCAGGCCGACGAGGCGCGCAAGTTCGTGGACTACGTGCTGTCCGAAGAAGGCCAGCGCGCCGTGGCAGATGCCTGGCTGATGCCCGCGCGTCAGGACGTGGCCGCCAAGCGGCCCGTGTTCAAGGATCTGGCCCTGCTGCCCGACACCGCCACCGAGTCCGGCGCCAGCCGGGCCGAGGTGCTGACCCGCTTCGGCCGGATCTTCGGCCAACACTGACAGGCCGGGATGCCGGCCTGCCCGGCATCCGATCCCCTCCATGAAAAGCATCTATCTCCTGGCGGCCGCCACCCTGGCCGCCCTGGCGGTGCTCGTCGCCTTGCCCATGGCGTTCGTGGCGCTGCAAGCCGTCTTTCCCCATCTGGGCGAAGGTTCGCTACGCGATCCGTTCGGCGCCTGGCCTGCGACGCTGGGCAGTCCCGGCACGCTCAGCCTGATCGGCGGCACGCTGAAACTGGGCTTGGGCGTGGCCGCGGTCAGCGCCGCCATCGGCATTCCGCTTGGTGCGCTGCGCGGGCTGTTCCGCGTGCCGCTGGCGCGGATGTGGGACCTGCTGTTCCTGGTTCCCTTTCTGCTTCCGCCGTACATCGCCGCGTTGTCGTGGACGATGGCACTGCAGCCGCGCGGCTATCTGGAACAGCTGACGGGCTTCAATCTTGGCCCGCTGCTGTTTTCGCCGACCGGCGTGACGTTGGCGATGGGCCTGGCGATCTTTCCCGTCGTGTACTTTGCCGTCTCGCGCAGCATGGCGGCCACCGGCGCGCGGATGGCGGACGTGGCACGCGTATTCGGCGCGGGTCCGTGGCGCGCCTTCGTGCGCGTCACGCTGCCGCTGGCGCTGCCTGCCATTGCCGCCAGCCTGCTGCTTGCGTTCACGCTTGCCATCGAGGAGTACGGCGTACCCGCGGCGCTCGGGTCGCAATCGGGCGTTGCCGTGCTGACCACCGCCATCGAACGCCGGCTCGCCGACTGGCCCATCGACCTGCCCGGCGCATCGCTGCTGTCGCTGGTGCTGGTGGCGCTGGCCCTGACCGCCTACGCCGTCCAACGCGCCGCGCTGGCGGGCCGGGGTTTCGAAACCACGACGGGCAAGCCGGCGCCGCTGGCGCGCGTTGAACTCGGCCCATGGCGCGCCCCTGTGCTGTTAGGTTTCGCCGCAGTGGCGTTGATTGCGGTGGCGGCGCCCCTGGCCTCGATGCTGGCGGCCGCGCTGACGCGCAACGTGTCGGGCGGCCTCGCGGCCGGCAATCTGACGCTGGCCAACTTTGCCGCGCTGTTCCATACGCGTGGCGACGCGTGGGAAGCCCTGTCGACCAGCCTGTCGCTGGCAAGCGGGACGGCATTCCTGGCAGGCGCGGTCGGATTGCTGGCGGCGTGGTGCGTCGCGGGTCGTCATGTGCGCGGGGCCGCGCTCATCGACGCGCTGGCCCTGCTGCCCGCGGCATTGCCCGGCGTGGTGGTCGGCGTCGGCCTGATCCTGGCGTGGAACCAGCCGTTCTGGCCGGCCACGCCTTACGGGACCTGGGGCATCCTGCTGCTGTCGTACACCTGCCTGCTTCTGCCCTACCCGGTGCGGTATGTCGGCGCGGCCTTGGCGCAGATCGGCGCCAACCTGGAAGCGGCGGCGCGGGTCCACGGCGCCAGCGCAGCGCGCGCGCTGCGGCGCATCGTCCTGCCGCTGGTGTTGCCCGGGCTGGCGGCGTCGATGCTGATGGTGTTTGCGGTGGCGTCCCGGGAATTGGTGACGTCGCTGCTGCTGGCGCCGGCCGGCGTGCAGACCGTGTCGATCTTCGTGTGGCGGCAGTTCGAGCAGGGATCAGTGGGAGAAGGCATGGCGATGGCCACGGTGGCCGTTGCCGTCAGCCTGTTGCTGATGCTGGGCGCTTCCGGCATCAGCCGCCGCCAACCCCGCTAGCAGGCGGGGCGGCAGGCACGCGCATCAGAGCTGTCCGGGCACCACCCGGTTGCGCCCCTGCCGCTTTGCTTCATACAGGCCCCGATCGGCGGCCTGGATCAGTTCGGTGCACGGCTGCCCCTCTTGCGGCACCGCCGTCGCCAACCCGATGCTCACCGTCAGCCACGGGCCAAAGCCCGCGTCGCGCTGGGGAATCTGCATGGCTTCCACGGCGCGGCGCAGCTTTTCGGCCGCCAGCCGCGCGCTGCCGCCCGGCGTGCCCGGCAGCACCAGCGCAAACTCCTCGCCTCCAAAACGCGCCGCCAGGTCGGTGGAACGGTCGCAACTGGCGAAGATGGTGTTGGCCACGCGCTTGAGCGCTTCGTCGCCCGCAATGTGGCCATAGGTGTCGTTGTAGGACTTGAAGTGGTCCACGTCGATCATCAGCATGCTGATCTCGCGGCTGTCCCGTCCCGCGCGCTGCCATTCTGCATTCAAATATTCATCGAAGTAACGCCGGTTGCCCAGACCGGTCAGGCCATCCGAGTTGGTCAGGCGGCGCAGCTCCATATTGCTTTCCAGCAGTTGCTGCTGGCTCTGGCGCAGCGCCTGATAGGCTTCGTCGCGCTGCACCAGCGCCATGTATGAACGCGAGTGGTAGCGGATGCGCGCGATCAGCTCGATGGAGTCCGGCAGCTTGACCAGGTAGTCGTTGGCGCCCGCCGCGAAGGCTGCGCTCTTGATGGCGGGATCTTCCTTGGTGGACAACACGATGATGGGGATGTCGCGCGTGACGGGATGGGCGCGGTACTCGCGCACCAGGCTCAGGCCGTCCACGCCGGGCAGCACCAGATCCTGCAGGATGACCGTGGGCCGGGTCTGGATCGCCACGCTCAAGGCCTTGTAGGGATCCGAGCAATAGTGAAAATCGATGTTGCCCTCGGGCACGAGCGCGCGCCGGATCGCTTCTCCAACCATGACCTGGTCGTCGACGAGCAACACCATCGCCCCATGCGAATTGAGATCCGCGGAGACCGTGTCGTCGGGGGATGGGAGCATAGTGAGTCCTTGATGCTAACGATGTCCCGCGGCTCAGGCGAAAGCCTGAATCACGCGGGACGCGATTTGTTCGAGCGGCCGGATTTCCACCGCAGCCTGCATGGCAGCGGCCGCCTTCGGCATGCCATAGACGGCGCTGGTGGCCTGGTCTTGTGCGATGGTCAGGCATCCACGCTCGCGCAGCGCCTTCAGGCCGCGCGCGCCGTCCTGGCCCATGCCGGTCAGCAGCACGCCGACCGCGACGCCGCGCCAGTGCTGCGCGACGCTATGAAAGAAGACATCGATGGAGGGCCGATACAGGCTTTCGCGCGGGCAATCCGTGTACCGGAGGGTACCATCCTCCAGCAACGTCAGATGGTCATCCGTGCCCGCCAGCAGGATCTGGCCGGGCAACGGCCGTTCGCCTTCGCGCGCCAGCCTGACCGGCAGCGGCACCTGGTCATTGAGCCAGTCCGCCATGCCCGCCGCAAACGACGCGTCCACGTGCTGCACCAGCACGATGCCGGCCGGAAAATCCAGGGGAATGTCGCGGAGCAGTTGGGCCAGCGTCGCCGGGCCGCCGGCGGACGCGCCCACCGCGAGCAGCCGGCGCGTGCTCGCGGGCGCCGCAGGCTTGCTGACCGGTGTCAATGCGGCACGATTGCCGTAACGGCCGATCAGCCAGCCGATGTTGCGGATCTTGCGCAGCAGCGGGGCTGCCGCCGTGCGCATGTCGGCGGCGCCGACCACCGGCGTGTCCACCGCATCCAACGCCCCGTGACCCATGGCGTCAAAGACGCGCGACGTGTGGCCCGCCACGTCGGAGGTGACCACAACGATTGCGCAGGGGGTTTCGGCCATGATGCGGCGCGTGGCCTCGACGCCATCCATGACGGGCATGATGAGGTCCATCAGCACGACATCGGGACGGTCGCGCGCGCATTGCTGGACGGCCTCCAGACCGTCGGACGCCGTCCAGGCGACCTCAAGGCCGGGTTCCAATGTAATGACTCGCCGCAGGACTTCGACGGCGAGGGGCATATCGTTGACGATCCCGATTCTCACGTCCGTGCCTTCCCGATGAGGTCTTCAACGGCGTCGAGCAGCGCATCATCATGGAAGCTGCCCTTGGCCAGATAGTAGTCCGCGCCGGCATCCAGCCCGCGCTGCCTGTCCTCTTCCCGGTCCTTGTACGACACCACCATGACGGGCAGGGCCTGCAGCCTGGGATCCGCCTTGATCCGCGACACCAGCTCGATGCCGTCCATGCGGGGCATGTCGACGTCGGTCACGATCAGATCGAAGTCCTCGCTGCGGAGCATGTTCCAGCCGTCCATGCCGTCCACGGCGACCGCCACATCGAATCCGCGGTTCAAGAGGAGCTTGCGCTCAAGCTCGCGAACCGTCAATGAATCATCCACCACCAGGACGCGCTTGCGGCGGCGCGCGGCCGCGGCGCCCGACCCGCTGTCGACCCGCGACAGCCGCCCGCCCTCGATCAGCTTCTGGACGGACACCAGCATGTCCTCGACGTCCAGGATCAGGAGCGGCGTGCCGTCATCCATGAGCGATCCCGCCATCACGTCCTGCACCTTGCCCAGGCGGGGATCCAGCGGCTGCACGACCAGCGTGCGCTCGCCCACGTAGCGGTCCACGGCGATGCCGTAGAGCCGGTCATGGTCGCCCACCACCACCACGGACAAGGTCTCCGTGGCCGGCGCGGCCTCGCCGGCGCGCAGGATCTGGCGCGCCGACACCAGGCCGATCTGCCGGTCCTGGAACCGGAAATGCTGCTGGCCCTCCAGCTGCTCGATGTCCTGGGCGTCCACTTGCAACGCGTGGCTGACGTACGCCAGCGGAAACGCGTAGATCTCGTTCTGCACCTCGACCAGCAGACTGCGCACCACCGACAGCGACAGCGGCATCTCCAGCACAAAGCGCGTGCCCCGCCCCTGCTGCTGGTAGACCCGTACTGCGCCGCGCAACTGGCGCACCATCGTCTGGACCACGTCCAGCCCAACGCCGCGCCCGGATATCTCGGTCACCTCGTCGCGCGTGCTGAAACCTGACAGGAACAGGAATTCCAGCAGCTCGGCTTCGCTCAGGCGCGACGCGGTCTCGGCATTGGTGAGTTTGCGTTCGACGACTTCTTCACGCAGATGGTCCAGCGAAATGCCGGTGCCGTCGTCGGCCAGTTCGACCAGCAGCATGCCCGCCGAATGGCGCGCCGACAGCGTGATCAGGCCCTCGGCCGGCTTGCCGGCGCGTTCGCGGACGTCGGGCGCCTCGATACCGTGATCCACGGCGTTGCGCAGCAGGTGCATGAGCGGCGCATCCAGCTTTTCGAGGATGTCCCGATCCACCTGCGTGTTTTCGCCCTCGATTTCAAGGCGAACCTGCTTGCCCAGCGAACGCCCCAGATCGCGCACCATGCGCGGCATGCCGCCCACGCCGTCGCCAAAGGGCCGCATGCGGCAGGCGAGAGCGGTGTCATAAAGGCGCCGCGTCAGATGATTCATGCGCCAGCCGAATTCGTCGACTTCGCTGGCGCGCTGCGTCAGTTCACGCTGGCATTGTTCAAGGATGCGCTGGGCGTCGTCCAGTGCGGACTGGCCGCGCGCGTCCAGTTGCTGATCGGCCAGTACGGCGCGCAGGCCGTCCAACGCGTGCGCCGCGCCCGTCTGCATCCGCCGCAGCCGCAGCATGGCCGTGCTGAAAGGCCCCACCCATTGCGACTCGACCAGGGTCTCGCTGGACAAGCCGAGCAGGCGGTTCAGCGTGTCGGCGGTCACGCGCAGCACCCGCTCGCCCTGGCCCAAGCTGCCGTCCGAACTGCGGCGCGATGGCATTGTGGCGGGTGCGGGCGGCTTTGCGGCGGGCGCTGGCGCGGCGGCGGCGGGCTCGTCTTCGATTCGCACGATCGGCGGCAGGTAGTCCGACGCCCGCCCCGAGCGCGGGCCCGGTGCCGGCGGCGTGCCAGACGTGCTGGGCGCCTTGGACGCGTTGGGCAAATTGGGCGCGCTGCTCAGCCGCGCCACAAGATCGCCGATCTCGGCGTCCAATTCCACGCCCGGCGTCGCGACACGCTGCAGCAGGTCGGTGCCCAGCAGCAAGGCATCGATGTCGGCCGCCTGCAAAAGCAGTCGGCCTTCCTGCGCGGCCACCAGGCAGTCTTCCATGGCGTGCGCGATGCGCACCGCCGGATGCAGGTCCACGATGCGCGCCGCGCCCTTGAGCGAATGCGCGGCGCGCATGCAGGCTTCAAGGTGAGGCGCGGACGTGGGGTTCTTTTCCAGGGCAAGCAGCCCGTCGTTCAAGACCTGCACCTGGGTGCGGGTCTCGATCTGGAACAGTTCGAGGAGCGAGGCGTCGCGCATCTGATCGGGATTCAAGCGAGGCTCCGTTCCAATGCCTGCATCAGCAGGGTTTCGTCCAGCACCCCGACAGCGCGGCCGCCGCAGCGCGCCACGCCGCGCGAATACTTCAGGCTTGCGCCCTGCACCGTCGACGGCAGCGGCTCCAGCGCTTCCAGGTCCACTTCGTGCATGCCTTCTACCTCGTCCACGGGCAGCACCACGGCGCGGCCCGCGCCGCCGAAAATCAGCATGCGGGCGGTGGCAGGACGCTCGCGCGCCTGCGGCGCCGCGGCATCCAGGCCCAACAGGCGCTGCAGCGATACGCACACCGTCAGCGTGCCGCGCACGTTGGTCACGCCCAGCACCGCCGGATCGCGCCGGTGCGGCAGGCTGATAATGCCGCGCGTGCCGGCCACCTCGTCCAGCGACCGGGTCGGCAGGCCCATCCATTCGCGGTGCAGCCGGAATACCAGCAGCGAGGATAGCTTGGCCGAATGCTGGGGCGGGGCGGCCTCGTCGGCCGCTTCCATCGCGGGCGGCAGGCGGTCCAGGATACGCTTGGCCGCCGCGGCATACACCGGACAGTTGCGGCAATGCACATGCTCGGCAAGCTGCGGGCAGCTTTTGTCGCCGCGTATCCCGATGCGGTTCCAGCAGTCGTCCACGCCGGACAGGGCTTCGATCGCGTCAGTCACGTCGCGCGTCCCCGCGCGCCGCGCGCGCTTGCAGGCGGCGGGCGCCCTCGTGATCGCCATCCGATGCCACCAGCGCGGCCAGATGCAGCAACGCCTCGCGGTGGTTCGGGTCCAGATACAACGCCTTGCGGTACGCGGCCTGCGCCTGCCGCGACTGCCCTTCCGCGTCCAGCAGCAAACCTTGCAGATGCAGCGCGTCGGCGCTGGCGCCGTGGATCTCGATGTGCGCCTGGCATTTCGCCATGGCGTCTCGCACCCGGCCCAGATCGGCCAGCGCGGCGATCTCGCGCAGCGACGCCTGCGCGGCCAGCCCCGTTGCGGCGGCGGGCGGTGCGGATGGCGTATCGGCAATTGCCGCATGTGGCACCGGCAGCCGCGGCGCGGGCGTCTGCGCGACCGGGCGGCGCGGCGGCGTCCAGGCGTGAACGATCGGACCCTGGCCGGACAGCGGCGCGCGCGCAGCAGCCGGCATCTCTGCCGGCGCGGGCGCAGGCTTGGCGCGGAATGCAAAGGACCGCGCGAGCGGCACGGCAGGCAGGCGGCGGCCGGTCAGGAGACTGGTCTCGGCCGGTCCCACGAACAGCACACCGTCATCGCGCGCAAACCGGCGCAGCACCTGCACTGCCCGCTCCTGCGTCGCCAAGTCGAAATAGATCAACAGGTTGCGGCAGAACACGAAGTCATACGGCGCGACGCCTGCCAGCAGGTTCGGATCAAACAGGTTGCCCGGCTGAAATCGGACCTGCCCGCGCACGCGCGCAGCCAGTTGATGGCCGTCTGGCACCTCGGAAAAATGGCGATCGCGGAACGCCAGATCGCCTCCGCGAAACGAATTGCGGCCGTACACGGCGCGCTGGGCGAATTCCACCATGCGCACGCTGATGTCCAAGGCATCCACATGGAACCGGTGCGGCGGAACGCCCGCGTCCAGCAGCGCCATGGCAATCGAATACGGCTCTTCGCCGCTGGAACACGGCACGCTCAGCACCCGCAACGTGCGCCCTTCACAGCCAGGCGCGAACAACCGCTCGCGTGCCAGCGCCGCCATCGCATCCTGCGATTCCGGATACCGGAAGAACCAGGTCTCGGGCACGATCACGGCTTCGATCAACTGCTGCATCTCGTCAGGCCAGGCCTGCACGCGCATCAGATAGTCCTGCTCATCGTCCACCCCAGCCGCGTGCATGCGGTGCCGCACCGCGCGCTCGACGGCCGCCTGGCCGATGGAGCCGCTGTCCAGTCCCATGCGGCGCTTGAGCAGCCCGCTGAATTCCTCGACCAGGCTCATGGCTGCGCCTCGGCTGCCGACGCGTTGCCGTCAGACGGAAACAGCAGCGCCCGCACGTAGGCGGGCAGCAGATCATTGACCGAAACGGCCTGCACCATGCCTTGCGCGTCGCTCAAAACCGGACCGAGATAGCGCGCCTCGGCATTGTCCAGCGCATGCGGCTGAAACCCCGACGGGTCGTAGTAGACGGTTTCGGTGGCCTGTTCCAGGATCAGCCCAAGCAGCCGCTCGGCGTCAGTGTGATCCGGCCGGTAGCGCACCAGCGCCACGCGCGTGCTGGTGACGGCGGCGGACGTGCCCGCGCCGGCCAGCGCGCTCATGTCGAGGACCGGCACGGCAACGCCGCGGCGTTCCATCATGCCGGCCACCCAATGCGGCGCGCCCGGCACCTGCTTGAAGACGCGCAGCCCCAGCACTTCGGCAATATCCCCGGCGTCCAGCGCATACCGATCCGCGCCAATTCTGAAAAGCAGGTACAGCCGGCGCGCGGAGCCGGCGTGGCTCGCGGCGGCGCGGGCGCGGACGGCAGGAGCAGTCATGGACGCGATCACACCTTGAAGCGCGACACGCCGCTGCGCAGGTCGTTGGCCACCAGTGTCAGCTCTTCGATCGCAAGGCTGGACTGCCGCAGCGACTCCACCGTCTGCTGGGCCGCGTCGCTGAGCTGCTGCAGGGCCTGGTTGATCTGCTCGGCCCCGGTGGCCTGCGCCTGCATGCCTTCGTTGACCATCTGCACCCGCGGCGCCAGCGTCTGCACCTGCTGGATGATCTGCGAGAGCTGGTCGCCCACCTGCTGCATGTCGGCCATGCCGCGGCGCACTTCCTCGGAAAACTTGTCCATCCCCATCACGCCGGCTGACACCGACGACTGGATCTCGCGCACCATCTGTTCGATGTCGTAGGTCGCCACCGCAGTCTGGTCGGCAAGGCGGCGGATCTCGGTGGCCACCACCACGAAGCCGCGGCCGTACTCGCCCGCCTTCTCGGCCTCGATCGCCGCATTCAGCGACAAGAGGTTGGTCTGGTCCGCCACCTTCGTGATGGTCGTCACGACCTGCGTGATATTGCCAGCCTTTTCATTCAACACCGCCAGCTTGGCATTGACCGAGCCCGCCGCGCCCACCACGTTGCGCATCGTGTCTTCCATGCGCGCCAAGCCCACCTGCCCGCTGCCGGCCAGCGTCGCGGTCTGCTCAGCCGCGCTGGAGACTTCGGTCATGGTGCGCACCAGTTCGCGGGAGGTCGCCGAGATCTCGCGCGACGTCGCGCCGATTTCGGTGGTGGTGGCGGCGACTTCCGACGCGGTGGCCTGCTGCTGCTTGGACGTCGCGGCAATTTCCGTTACCGACGTGGCCACCTGCACGGCCGAGCGCTGCGTCCGGCCGACCAGGCCGGTCAGCTCGTCGACCATGCCGTTGAAGCCGGTCTCGATGGCGTTGAATTCGTCGTTGCGCGCCAGCTTCAGCCGCCGCGTCAGGTCGCCTCCGCCCGTCGCTTCCAGCGTCTTCACGATGTCGTGCATGGGGTTGGCAATGGCGCGCATCAGCAGGTAGCCGCACACGATGGACGCGGCAATCGCCATCAGCAGGGACACTAGCATTCCGGTCTCGGCCGACTCCACGGATTTCTGGATGCTCACCGCAGCATCGTCCGCCTGCTTCTTGTTTTCGATCACCATCCTGGCCAGGATGTCGCGCCCCCGGTAGAACGACGGCCGCAACTCGGTCAGGATCCGCGTCTGCGCCCGCGCCGGATCCGCCAGCAGGGCCGGCGTCAGGATGTCGGCGCGGATGCGCTTGTACTCCAGCAATTCCTTCTGGAAGTCGTCGAACATCTGCTGGTCGTCCTGCCGGGCGATGGTGCGCCGGTAGAAGTCGATGTGTTCCTCAAGCTGCTGGTCGTTGCGCGGCAGGGCTTCCAGCGCGGCGCGGCGCTCGGCCTCGGTCGGCGCATTGAAGGCGTCCTGCACGACGACGAAGCCGGCGAACCATGCTGCCCGGATCGACGTGCTGTAGTAGATGCCGGGCACGGCGTCGGTGTTGATCATCTGGGCTTCCGCTTCGACATCCAGAAGCCGCCGGTAGTCCACCACCACCATCAACGTCATGATGGCAAGAATGGCCAGAAAACTGGCCATGATTCTTTGGCGGAGCGTCACATTCTTCATACCGGGAGACCTTTGTACTGTATCGACTCGTCGACGCCCTGCCGGGACGCCCCTGGGTGATTTCCCCGCCGGCAGCCAGCGCATTCTTACGGGAATGTGGGAAATTTCGACAATTATTACAAAGGTGCCGCATCACAGCCATGAAAAACGCCGGAAAACGCAAAACATGGCGAGCTTGTCGGGAAAATGCAAAGTTCTATTACATAAAATCAAGCGGACCTTGTTAGCAGGGGTACGCCGTCGATAGATCGGCGGCGTTTCATAGGCCGGCCGGTCACGGGCCAGTTGCCCGAAACTCTGCGCGCGGTCAGCCCGCAGCCTCCCACAGCGCAACCGGCGGCCTGTCCTGCACCCAATCACGCGCCTTTTCGTACGCATGGGCCAGTTGCAGCACCGCAAGGTCGCCGCGCGGCGGGCCGATCAACTGCATTCCCATCGGCAGCCCTGCGGCGCTAAAGCCAACCGGCACACTGATGACCGGGCAACCGGCCAGCGTCCACGGCGTCACGGTCTCCATCCAGCGGTGATAAGTATCCATCTGGCGGCCTGCGATCTCCTTGGGCCAATCCAGGTTCACGTCGAACGGAAACACCTGCGCCGACGGCACCGCCAGGAAGTCGACGTCTTCAAACATGCGCAGCACCGTCTGATACCACGCGCTGCGTTCCTCGGTCGCCTGATAGATCTGGCGGGCAGTCAAGCCTTCCAGCCCCTCGACCTCCCAGATCAGCGCGGGCTTGACCAGCTTGCGCGTCTCGGGATTGTTGACCAGGGCATGGAACTGCCCGCCCACCATCAGGTGGCGGTGCGCCAGCCAGATACGCCACAGCCGGTCGCCCGCAAAAGGCACCTGGTACGCATCGACCTGGCAGCCGGCGGTCGCCAGGTCCTTCAAGGCTGCTTCGCAAAGCGTCAGGATGCCGGGTTCCATCGCCAGGTAGCCGTTCCAGTCGCCCAGCCAACCCACGCGCTTACCGGACAAGTCCGCGTCCAGCGGCTGCGCGTATTGCGCCGGATCGTCCGTCAGCGACAACGGCGCGCGCTTGTCGTGGCCGGCGATCACCGACAGCAGCAACGCTACGTCCCGCGGCGTGCGCCCCATGGGGCCTTCGTAGGAAAGCTGCTTGAGGAAGACTTCGGGCGACGGACCGGACGGCACACGCCCGGCCGACGGACGCATCCCATACACATTGCAGAACGCCGCGGGATTGCGGAGCGAGCCGCCGAAGTCGCTGCCATCGGCCACGGGCAGCATGCGCGCCGCCAGCGCCGCCGCCGCGCCGCCGCTGCTGCCGCCGGCCGTCTTGGTGACGTCATACGGATTGCCCGTGGCGCCATAAACCTTGTTGTAGGTGTGCGAGCCCAGGCCAAATTCCGGCACATTGCTGCGGCCGATGAAGATCGCGCCGGCGGCGCGCATGCGCTCGACAAGAATCGAATCGTGCGCCGTCACCACGTCCTTGTAGACCAGCGACCCCATCGACATGACCATGCCCCGCACGGCGGTCAGGTCCTTGGGGGCCTGCGGCATGCCGTGCAGCCATCCCTGCCACTGCCCCGCGGCCAATTGCGCATCCCGCGCATCGGCCTCGCGCAGCAGCTCATCGCTGTCGCGGCGCGCGACGATGGCATTCAGCTTGGGGTTGACCCGGTCGATATGCGCCAGGTACGCCTGCATCACTTCACGGCAGGACACCCGGCGGCTGCGGATGGCATCCGACAGCGCGTGCGCGGGCATGGCCACGATGTCATTGAGCGGGGCGGGGGTAGGCATGGGCGTTCGTCTCCTTGGCGCGCGCCGCGGATCCGCCGGGCGCGTATTGTCATTGGGCGCAGCGCGGCGGCCGGCCGCGCGCATCGCGACAATACTACGCAAATCGGCGGCCCCGCGCGCAGGAAGCGAAGGCTTCCGCGCGCCGCGGACACCGGCAGGACAACGGCAGCATGCCGTGCCGCCCGGCGCCCCGTCTACTGCCGCGCCAGACCGTTCTTGCCGATCAATTCCAGCAACCCGTCCGACAAGGTCCCGCGCCAGCTCAGATAATCGTGGCCACCCGCCACCTCGCGATGGGTCACGAGATAACCCTTGGCTCGCAGCACGTCGCGCAGATGGCGGTTGGTCTCCAGAATGCCAGGCTGGCCGCCGCGCCCCGATTCAAACAGGCCCGCGCCCAGGAAGAACCGCACCGGCAGCGTGCGCACTGCCACGAACTGCCGCGTCAGCCACTGGTCTTCCTCGCCGGGCGGCGACCACCAGTAAGACCCGGACTGGCTCAGCACATTGCCGAAGACCTCGGGATGGCGCAGCGCCGCGTACGAGGAGGCAAGGCCGCCATAGCTCGACCCGCCGATCACCGTGCGCGCCGCCGGTGCCGCGATGCCCTGCTTGCGCGCCCACGGCATGAGCTCGCGCGCCAGGAAGTCGGCGAAATCCGGATTGGGCGGCAACTCGCGGCTGCGCGAGTCTGCGGTGGGGTTGTGGATCAGCACGGCCGCAGTCGGGGGAATGACGCCGGCCGCGATCATGTTGTCCAGGATGGTGGGCGTAGGCACGCGCCCCAGATAGGCGCCCGCGTCGAACAGCACCAGCACGTGGTTGTCCGGGCCAGCGGGCTTCCAGCCCGCCGGCCGGTACAGATGAATCGTGCGCGTATTGCCCAGGATGTCGCTACGCAGTTCCAGCGCTTCGACACTGCCGGCGGGCACGCCCGCGCGCGGCTCGACCCACGGCTGCGGCGGCGCGTCCGCCAGTTCCAGCACCGAATAGGTCTGGAACGCGTCGATGCCGCGTTCGGGATAGACCTTGGGATTGTTGGGGTCGGCCTGCGCCGTGGCGAGAATCGCGCGCCGCCGCGCCATGCCGGTCCCCGGCAGTTCCGGCACATCGGGCGCCAGCCGGTACGACAGGCGCGCCGTCTTGGGCACCAGGAAGCTCACGTACCAGACGTCGGAATCGCCCAGCCGCGACAGCTGCGCGTGGTCCGTTGACGGACCGCCGAACAGGCGCACGTTGCGTTCCGCGCCCTGCCACAGGAAGGTCACACGATCGTGCGTGGCGTTTGCCGGCTCGATCAGCGGCGTGCCCTGCCGCTTCATCTCTTCCCAGAACGCGGCCGTCGTGCCGCCCTGCGACAACGTCTGGGCCAGCGCGGCCAGCCGCGGGCTGTCCAGCGTGGGCGCCGGCGCATGCTGTTCGGACAGCGGCAGGCGTTCGGTCACGGACCATTCATACGTACCCTGCCCCTGCGCCCGAACGGTATAGACGCCATCGGCAGGCCCTACCAGCATCAGCACGCCGGCCGGCTTTTCGCGGTCGCTCAGGCGGCGGACATGGCGCCCTTGCGGGTCCAGCAGATCCAGCGTCACGCCGCTGTCCGCCGACCATGTGCCCGCCACGAATTCACCCTTTTGCATGGGGAGCGGCTTGTCGGCATGGGCCTGTAGCATGACCGCGCCTTGCGCTGACTGTGCAACCGCCACGCCCGGCGCTGTCGCAGCTAGCGCAGCCGTTAATGCCGCTTTCAACGCAACGGCCAATACCGTCGAAGTCAGGCCATTGCGCCGCCCGTTCATCTGTTGCATATCCATCCGCCCTAATAAGAATGGATATCATTATTGCCGAAAACGGATTCCTGTCCTGTCCGAGCACGCGTCCGAATAAATTACGCCGCGCCGCTTGAGCCATATCAACCCGCACGCTTCCACCCTCGCCCTAAGATCGCCTCCTGCCCCCCGCCCGGAGACCATCTTGACCACGCACGACATCGCTACCGATACCGCCACCGCCGACATCTGCACCGAAGCCGAAATCCAGGACCTGGTCCATACCTTCTACGCCAAGGCGCGCGCCGACGAAGCGCTCGGGCCCATCTTCAACGGGATGGTCCACGACTGGGATGAACACCTGGCCACGCTCTCGGACTTCTGGTCAGCCGTGATCCTGGGCACGCGGCGGTTCACCGGCATGCCCATGCCCAAGCACGCGGCCATGCCCAACCTGAAGGCCGAGCTCTTCGAACGCTGGCTGGTCCTCTTTGGCGAGACCACCGACGCCCTGCCGAATCGCGCCCTGGCCGATGCCGCGCAGGAAATGGCCAAGCGCATGGCGCGCAGCCTCTGGTACGGCTATCAGTTGTCGCGCGATCCCAACCAGCCGCTGACCGAACTCCGCTCGCCGGCGCATCCCGAACCACATCCCGAAGCGCGCCCCGCCTAGCGGCCCGCGCGGTCAGTCCACCCGCCACCACCCCGGCAACAGCCCGCGCACCTTGGCGCGCCGATAGCGGTCATCGATGAGGTGCACGGTGCCCTCATCGTGTTCGGTCCGGATGACCCGGCCCGCCGCCTGCACCACCTTCTGCATGCCCGGGTACAGGTACGTGTAGTCGTAGCCGTTCTCTTCGCCATAGCGCATGTCCATGGCGCGCTTCATGTTTTCGTTGACCGGATTGACCTGCGGCAGCCCCAGCGTGGCGATGAACGCGCCGATCAGCCGCTTGCCCGGCAGATCCACGCCTTCCGAGAACGCGCCGCCCAGCACCGCGAATCCTACACCCTGCCCCGTTTCGGTAAACCGCGCCAGAAAGGCCGCCCGCCCCGGCTCGTCCATGCCGGGCGTCTGCAGCCAGATCGGCACCTGCGGATGGCGCTCCCGCATCAGGTCCGTCACGCGCTTCAGATAGTCAAAGCTGCTCAGAAAGCCCAGGTAATTGCCCGGCCGTTCGTCGTACTGGCGCGCAATCAGGTCCGCGATGGGCGCCAGCGAACGCTCGCGATCGCGAAAGCGCGTGGACACGTTGCCCACCACGCGCACGGCCAGCTGCCCCGCCTGAAACGGCGCGGCGACGTCGATCCAGGGCGTGTCCTTGGGCAGGCCCAGCGTGTCCCGGTAGAACTGCTGCGGACTGAGCGTGCCGGAAAACAGCACCGTCGCATGCGCCGTCGCGTAGCGCGCCGCCAGATACGGCGCGGGAATCACATTGCGCACACACAGCGTCGACGGCGGCGTCTTGGCGCTGCTGACGCCCGCGTCGCCCAGCGTCACGTCAAACAGTGCATGCGAGCCGAACTGTTCCGCCAGCCGCATGAAATGCAGCGCCTCGAAATAGAACCCCAGCAAGGGATCATCCTGCGCCAGCGGCGTCTGGCCGATGAACTCGGTGATGGCCGCCACTGCCTTCTGCACTGCCGTCAACACGCCGGCCGGCGCGGCGTCGTACGCCTGATAGCGTTCCGTCCGCTTCTTGTTCAGCGCATTCCACGACCGGTGCAGCCCGTCCAGCGGCTTTTTAAGCGCCTTGGGCGCCGCATACCGCGCGGCGGTCAGCCGGTTCTGGTCGAGCTCGCCCGTGTACATGCGGCGCGCGCGGTCGACCAGGTTGTGCGCCTCGTCGACCAGCACGGCCACCTTCCACTGATGCGCCTGCGTCAGCGCATGCAGCATGGCCGTGGCATCGTAGTAATAGTTGTAGTCGCCCACCACCACGTCGCTCCAGCGGATCAGCTCCTGCGACAGGTAATACGGACACACCTCGTGTTCCAGCGCGATGGCGCGCACGGTAGGCGCGTCCAGCCGCGTGTGTTCAACCGCTGCGGCGCGGGCCTGCGGCAGACGGTCGTAGAAGCCGCGCGCCAGCGGGCAGGAGTCGCCGTGGCAGGCCAGATCGGGATGCACGCAGCTCTTGTCGCGCGCTTGCAGATCCAGAATCCGCAAGCCTGGCTTGGCGGGCTGCGCATTGATGGTTTCCAGCGCCTCCACCGCCAACCCGCGGCCCGATCCTTTGGCCGCCAAAAAAAACACCTTGTCCAGGCCCGTACCCGGACTCGCCTTGAGCAGCGGAAATATCGTGCCCAGCGTCTTGCCGATGCCCGTAGGAGCCTGCGCCATCAGGCAGCGGCCATCGCGCGCCGTGCGGTAGACGGCCACCGCCAGATCGCGCTGCCCGGCTCGGAACTCGCCATGCGGAAACGCCAGCGCCTCAAGCGCCGCGTCGCGCGCCTGCCGGTGCGCCAGTTCCGTCTTGGCCCACGCCAGAAACCGTTCGCATTGCAGTTGGAAGAACGCAGCCAAGTCCGCAGCCTCGTGCGTTTCCACCAGCACGGTTTCTTCCTCGGTAGCGACGTTGTAGTACACCAGCGCCACCCGCACGTTCGCCAGGCCGCGCGCTTGGCACAGCAGATGGCCGTACACCTTCGCCTGCGCCCAATGCACCACGCGGTGGTTTTCGCGCACGCTGTCGAACTGGCCACGGTACGTCTTGATCTCTTCGAGCTGGTTCGCCGCCGGGTCGTAGCCGTCGGCCCGCCCGCGCACCAGCAGATCGCCAAACACGCCCGACAAAGACACTTCGGTTTCGTAGTCCGGCCCGCGCCGCCCTGTCACTGCCGCGTGCCCCGCCATGCCTTCCAGGCCGCTGGGCGCAGGCGTGAAGCGCAGGTCAAGATCGCCGGCCCGCGCCGTGAACTCGCACAACGCCCGCACCGCCACCGCGTAGCTCATGCGGCCTCCTGCAACCAGCTCACGTGGCATACGCGCACAGGCATGCCGTGCGCCACGCAGTACTGGAGCCAGCGGATCTGGTTGTCCTGCAGCTTGTCGCCGGGTCCCTTCACCTCGATCAGTTCATAACGGCGCTCGGCCGGCCAAAACCGCACCAGGTCCGGCAGACCGGTCCGGTTGCCCTTCACGTCGCGCAGCAGACGCGTAAAGAACAGCTTCAGATGCGCAGCAGGCAGGCAGTCCAGCGCCTGCGCCAGCAAGGTTTCGGACAAGGCGCCCCAGAACACGAACGGCGACTGCAAACCCGCCTTGTCAGCGTACCGCTGCAGAATGACGTCGCGATAGGCGGGCGTATCCAGCTGCGCCAGACAGGCCGCGAAGTGCGCCTGCCGCCGCGCGTGGAAATCGCGTGCTTCCAGGTCGGCGGGCCCGCGTTGAAAAGGATGAAAGAACGCCCCTGGCAACGGCGCGAACACGGCCGGCCAGCACAGCAAACCGAACAGCGAATTGATCAGCGCGTTCTCGACGTAATGCACCGGCGCGTCGTCGTGATGCAAGTGATCGCGCGTCACGTATTCGACCGAGGAGGGATGCGCCGGGCGGACCAGCGCCAGTTCCGTGCGCGGCAGGATGGGCGTTGCCGCACGCGCCGCCGCGCCCTGCCCCAGCCCGCGACGCAGCCGCGGCATCATGCGCGCTACGCGTTGGCTTTCCTCTTCGCTTTCGGGCGCGTTCGCCGCCGTCATGGCCAGCGCCATCGCGTCTTCAAACCGCTGCATCCGTTCATACACACGGATGCGCCGATGCCGCGCGCCGGGATAGCCGCAGGCCGCGTACACGCGCTGGGCGGCTTCCCAATCCTGCGCGCGCTCGCAGGCTTGTCCGATGCGCAGCAACACCTTGGCGCGGCGCTTTTCCAGCCAGGCGTTGCCACTGATGCAATCCTCTGCCGCGCGCAGCAGGTCGTCCACGGCCACGCCGTCGTCCAGCGCCTGCCTGCACGCATGCAACGCGAGATAACAGTCCACGTCAGCCCGCGTCTGAAACGCCCGCGACGCCGCATCGAACGGCACGGTCTCGTATTGGAATACGCCCAGGTCCGCCAGCACGAACTCCGACCAATCCTGATGCAGATTGCCAAAAAACATGAGGCGCAGCCGTTCGCAGCGGTCAGCCACCATCACGCGCCAGACGGCTTCCAAGGAATCGGGCGCCCAGCCGCAGAACGGCCGGGCGTCGGGCATGTCCGCCCGCAGCGTCGCCAGCATGTCGGCCTTGCGCGCGCCCGGCCTGGCTGCCGCGTGCGATGCGAACACACGGCACAGTTCGGGCTTGGTCAATAATGCAAACAGTTCATCCAGCGACATCGGCGCCCGCGTGTCCAGCCACCCTAGCGCCTCCAACGCCGCGGCCGCCTCTTCGACGGCCGGGATCTCTTCGTACACCAGCCGGCTGGCTCGAAACCACGGCCCGCGCCGCATCAGCATGCGCACCATCAACGCCTGCGACGCCTGCGGCAACGCCGCGAAATCCGCCAGAAAGCGGCAATCGTCATCGTCCAGCAGGTCGGCGTAGCGGTCCGAGACCCACGCCAGCGCGCGCTGGAAATTGTGCAGATAGTAGTAACGGTGGGCGGGCAACATCGGCGGCGGCCGGACGGACTGTTTATTTATCCAGTAATCATAGCAGGCCGGCCTGTCCGGATTCTGACGAAGCGTGCCTGACGATGGTCAGCCCTTCTTCTTCTTCGGGCTCCACGAAATACGCCGTGATGGCGTCGTACTCGGCGTCGCTGGTGAGCCCCGCATGAAACCCACCCATGAAAAACGGCGCCGAAAAGCCTCAAGCTCTCCGGCGCCATTTGCCATCCCGCCGGCAAAGCGGCGGGACCGTCGATCACGACATCGTCACATCACTGCGCGCGCACCGGCTGCGGCGCCGCGCCGATGTCCTTACGCGCCTTGGCCACGTCGGACGCGCTGACTGCCGCGCCCTTGTTGCCCCAGCTCGACCGCACGAAGCTCACCACGTCGGCGACTTCCTTGTCGGTCATGCGCCAGTCAAAGCCCGGCATCGCGTACGCGGTCGGGGCCGACGCCGTGCCCGGCATCTGCGCGCCCTTGAGCACGATGTGGATCAACGAGGCCGGATCGGCCGAGTTGACCGTCGAGCTCAACGCGAGCTGCGGGAAGGTCTCGGTATAGCCCTTGCCCGTGCTGCGATGGCAAGCCGCGCAGTTGTTCAGGAAGGCCATGGCGCCGTCGCTCTTGTCCTTGCCGGTACGCAGCGCCTGGGCCACGGACTCGTCATAGGCCAGCGGCTTGGTGGCGTCCTTGTTTACCGGCGGCAGGCTCTTCAGATACACCGCGATGGCGTTCAGGTCGTCGTCGGTCAGGTGCTGCGTGCTTTCCTCGACCACTTGCGCCATGCCGCCGAACGCCGCCGAATGCCCGTTGCGGCCGGACTTCAGGAAGGCCGTGATGTCTTCCTTGCTCCAGGCGCCCAGGCCGTCGGTCGCGTCGCCGCGCAGGTTCTTGGCCAGCCACCCTTCGACCACGCCGCCCGACAGAAAGGCCGAGCCATCCGCGTCCGTCAGCGCCTTTTCCTGCAACGCCACGCCGCGCGGCGTGTGGCAGGTGCTGCAATGGCCCAGGCCTTCAACGAGGTACTGGCCGCGCAGCAGCGCCTGCTTGTCCGCGCCGCTCGTGTTCACCGTAACAGGCGCCGTCGCGACATCCGGCGCGAACATCCAGCGCCACACCGTCAGCGGCCAGCGCATCGACATCGGCCAGACGATGTCGGTGTCCTTGTTTTCCTGCTTCACCGGCTCGACGCCGTGCATGAAGTAGGCGTACAGGGCCTTCACATCCTCTGGCGTGACCTTGGCGTACGCGGTGTACGGCATGGCCGGGTACAGCGAATGTCCGTCCTTGGCCACACCGTGGCGCACGGCCCGGTCGAAGTCCTCGTACGAATAATTGCCGATACCCGTTTCCTTATCCGGCGTGATGTTCGTCGAATAGATCATGCCCAGCGGCGAATCGATGCCCAGACCGCCGGCAAAGGGCTTGCCGCCCGAGGCCGTGTGGCAGGCGATACAGTCGCCGGCGCGCGACAGGTACTCGCCCTGCTTGATCATCTGCGCGTCGGTCGATGCGGGCGTACCGTCGGCCGCGAACGCGGCGCTGGCAACGAGGGCCGAGAAGGCCGCAACAATGGTGTGCTTGATCATTGTTCCGTCTCCTTAAGCCTGGACCAGCGGGCCGGGGTTCTTCAGGTACTGCTCGCGGATAGCCTGTGCCGCCCAGTAGGCCAGCGCGCCGACCAGGCCGGTCGGGTTGTAGCCCATGTTCTGCGGGAACACGCAGGCGCCCATCACGAACACGTTCGGCACGTCCCAGCTCTGCAGGTACTTGTTGACCACGCTTTCCTTGGGGTTGGAGCCCATGATGGCGCCGCCCGTGTTGTGCGTGCTCTGGTAGACGCGCGTGTCGTAGCGCGCGCCCTTCTTGCGCACGGCCACGAAGTGCTTTTCAGGATTCATGGCCTTGGCCACGGTCTCCATGCGCTTGCCCATGTAGCCCAGCATGTCGAACTCGTTGTCGTGCCAGTCGAACGTCATGCGCAAGAGCGGCTGGCCATACGCGTCCTTGTAAGTCGGATCGAGCGACAGATACGCATCGCGGTACGACATCACCGAACCGGAAATGCCGATCGTCATGAAGCGCTGATACGCATCCTGCACGCCCGCCTTCCAGGCCGTGCCCCACGTCGGGGTGCCCGGCGTCGTCGGCGTCTGCTTGATCGGACGGCCGCCGTAGCGCACGTGACGGATGCTGGCGCCGCCCACAAAGCCCAGCGGGCCGTGGTCGAACTGGTCGCCGTTCAGGTCGTCCATGCCCACGCCGCCCGCGCCGGTGCCGACGAACGGGTTCAGCTGCGTGCCCTTGGGCAGCAGCACGTTGACCGCGCCGTTCATCTGGTAGGCGTAGTTCTTGCCGACCACGCCTTCGTTGGTCTTCGGGTCATACGGCTTGCCGATACCCGACAGCAGCAGCAGACGCACGTTGTGCATTTGGTAAGCCGACAGGATCACCAGATCGGCAGGCTGATCGATCTCGTTGCCGTCCGCGTCGATGTAGGTCACGCCCACGGCCTTCTTACCGGTCGAATCCAGATTGACCTTGATGACCTGCGAACGCGTGCGCAGCTCGAAATTCGGCTTCTTCAGCAGCACCGGCAGAATCGTGGTCTGCGGCGAGGCCTTCGAATACATGTAGCAGCCGTAGTTCTCGCAGAAGCCACAGAAATTGCAGGGGCCAAGGCGCACGCCGTACGGGTTGGTGTACGGACCCGACGCGTTGGCCGCGGGGGTGGGATACGGGTTGAAGCCGACTTCGCGCGCGGCCTTCTCGAACAGCGAAGCGCCGTAGGTCGTGGCCAGCGGCGGCAGCGGGAATTCCTTGCTGCGCTTGCCTTCCAGCGGATTGCCGCCTTCGACGATCTTGCCGTTCAGGTTGCCGGCCTTGCCCGACGTGCCGCACACGTATTCGAACTTCGAGAAGTACGGTTCCAGTTCGTCGTAGGTCACGCCGAAGTCCTGGATCGTCATGCCTTCCGGAATGAACTTCTTGCCGTAGCGCGTTTCATAGCGCGTGCGCAGTTCCAATTCTTCGGGCAGCACGCGGTAGTGCATGCCGTTCCAGTGAAAGCCCGCGCCACCCACGCCCGTGCCCAGCAGGAACGAGCCGTTCTGGCGGTACGGCACGGCCACGTCATCCACGCCGTGGCGGATCGTCACGGTTTCCTTGGACAGGTCCTGGAACAGATAACCGCGCACCGAATACTTCAGCTCGTCGATCACCTTGGGGTATTCGGCGTCCTTCGGCGTGTCCTGCATGCCGCCGCGCTCCAGCGCCAGCACCTGCAAGCCCGCTTCGGTCAGTTCCTGACCCAGGATCGCGCCGGTCCAGCCGAATCCGACCAGCACCGCATCAACTTTGTCTTTCTTGATCGCCATGATTTAACCCTTCTCCCCAGAGATCGACACGGGGCCATAGGGATACTTCACGTTGGGCTGGTCGACCCAGTCCATGAAATCGGCGCGCGCGCCGGGAAAGCCCACCATCTTCCAGCCCACCATGTTCTTGTTGCCGCCGTAGATCGGATCGGCAAAGAAACCTTCCTTGGTGTTGGCCAAGAGGAAACTGAAGAACGTCTTGGACGGCACGGATTCGAATGCGATCTTGCCCGACTGCAGATCCTTCAGGATCTGTTCCTGCAAGGCCTTGTCCAGTTCGGCGTACGCCTTGCCGTGCGTCTTCACGCACCAGGCATCACAGGCCTCGATGCCATTGCGATAGACCTGGCGGGGATTCTGGTCGAGCTGATAACCCAGTTCCGGCACCTGATCGGTGTGGAACGGCCCGTCCATGTACCACAGCTTGCCGTGGCCGAAAGGCGTTTCCATTTGACGGTCGATGAACTCGGGCACACCGGCCACGATAGCGCCAGGGCCGTACTCGTCGGCGGGAATCAGGTGATCCACCGCAGCGACGATGAAGGCCCATTCGGCCTTGGTGAAATAGGTGGGCTCGTAGGGCTTGGCCGCCTTTGCGGCGTTGCCGTCGGCGGCGTTGGTACAGCCGACAGTCAGGCCGCCGATCGCCAGCGTCGACGCTGGCACAATGGCCATCGTTTGCAGAAACCGCCGGCGCGGCTGTGCGTCATCAGTCATGGACATCTCCGTGAATACTCCAAGTTGTCCTAGCGCGCTACCGAACATGAAACCTGGAAACACGAACTGCCCGAGCTAGTGACAACACGCTCTTTTCTTGCTCAAAATCAACACTGCTCTTTGAAAAGGGACGTAAGAGCAGGTGCCGGCATTATGCGCTTCTGATCTGCTCATTCGACCGTATCAGATGGAATTTCTTGACGTGGGAAAGTCTTTTGCATTAAGGACAACGTAAGAACCTTCAAAATGCCGCGCTTTCTGACAGCAAGGTGAACGAAAACCCTTGATTCATGCGGCCCGCAGACGCGTGGTGTACCGCGCGCAATCCCTGAAATGAACCCCATGCACGCTCAATACAGCATTCACGACAGCCTTCCGTTGCAGTGGCAACCGCGCCTTGCCGGAGCGCGCCTCGAGCAGCAATCCATCGGTGAGTCGCGCGCGGACGTCTATCGCATTCGCAGCGCAAATCAGCCTGATCGCTATCTGAAATCCGAGCACACGGGCACGCTGCCCGAACTGCCAGACGAAATCGAGCGCCTGCAATGGATGGCCGCGCACGGCCTGCCGTGCCCCACCGTGATCGACGCGGCCGCCACACCCACGCGGCACTGGCTGCTGATGAGCGCCGTAGCTGGCCAGGATCTGGCCAGCGCGGGTCTGCCGCCTGCGCAGGTGATCGCCATCATGGCCGATGCGCTGCATCGTCTGCACTGCATTCCCATCGACCAATGCCCTTTCGATCACACCCTTGAACGGCGTATCGCCGAGGCCAGACGGGCGCTGGACGCCGGCCTGGTGGACGAATCGGATTTCGATGACGAGAGAATTGGACGCACCGCCGAAGACGCGTTTGCGGAACTCTTTGCGACGCGGCCCACCACGCACGATCTCGTCGTGGCGCACGGCGATGCGTGCCTGCCCAACTTCATGGCCGATGGCGGCGTATTCACCGGCTACATCGACTGCGGCCGCCTTGGCGTCAGCGACCGCCACCAGGACCTTGCATTGGCCGCGCGCAGCATCGAACGCAATCTGGGACGCGAGTGGATCGAGCCGTTCTTTCGCAGCTATGGCGTCGAACCGGATGACCGCCGTCTTGCGTTTTACTGCCTGCTCGACGAGTTCTTCTAAGAGTTAGGCGCGCACGCGCGGCGGGCTACGCGCCTCGGCCGTAATACCCCAAAAACATCCCAACCGCTGAATCCGCCACGCGCTCGCGCTCCGCCTTTTTCAACGGTGGTTGCCCCAGCGTGACCTGCGGCCAGAACGCAAAGCCCTTGACCAGTCCCTCGAGCTGATGGCTCGCAAATACGGGATCCACCTCGGCCAAGCGGCCATCGGCAATCGCCGCCTGAATCCACGCCGTCACCCCGCTGCCCTTCTCGTCCATCCGGCACACGATGTCCTGCGCGCGGTCCGGCGAATGAATGATCTCCGCCATGGCGACGCGCGCCAGATCAATGAAGCTGGCGTCGCCCAGCAACTCCAGTTTCTGCATCAACAACTGTCGCAATTGCTGCGCCAGCGGAAGATCGGGCCGGTAGGCCATGTCGACGCTGGCCGCGCTGCTGGCCCACAACTGCTCCAGCATCAGCGCGAACAGCGCCTCCTTGCTCGGGAAATGGTTGTAGACCGTGCGCTTGGACACGCCAGCAGCCTGAGCGATGCGGTCCATGCTGGTGGCCTCGAACCCCGCAGTGCGGAATTCCTCCACCGCCGCGCGCACGATGTCCTCTCGCTTGCGGTCGGTCAGGCGTTTGGGCGGGCGTTCCTTGGCGGAATCGGGAGCTTTCGTCGACATGGGCGAAATTCTACACCGGTCGGTGTACTTTTCTGATTTTGAAAACTACACTGTGCAGTGTAATTTTTGGCGCGAGCGGTTTGCCGCCGTCGCGCCATTTTTCGAATCTCATGGGAACACCCGCCGTGACCGTCCTCTCCGCCTGCAACCGCCGCGCCTTGCCGCTTTATCCGCAATCCCCCCAACAGCGCAACGGACGTTTCAGCAATCCGCGACCGCGCCCCGCCATGGGCTTCTGGAAAGGCCTCAAACTCGCCTGGACCGTCCTCTTCGCCAAGCCAAGCGGCACGGTTCCCGACATCGCCATCCCCGTGCGCGCGCTGGACCGCGCAGCCCTGGAAGCCGCCCCGGACCGCAGCCTTTACCGGCTTGGACACTCCACCATCCTCATGAAACTGCGCGGCCGCTTCTGGCTGACCGACCCCGTCTTCTCCGTACGCGCTTCACCCGTGCAATGGGCCGGCCCCGCCCGCTTTCATGCGCCGCCCATCAGCATCGACGACCTGCCTCCGATCGCAGGCGTCATCCTGTCCCACAACCATTACGACCACCTCGACCGCGCCGCCATCGCACAGCTTGCGAGCAAGACCGCGCACTTCATCGCGCCGCTGGGGGTCGGCGACCAACTGGTAGCCTGGGGCATCGACCCCGCCCGCGTCGAGCAATTGGACTGGTGGCAGTCCACCGAGGTCGACGGCCTGCGACTGACCGCCACGCCCGCCCAGCACTTCTCCGGCCGCGGTCTCACCGACAGCGACCGCAGCCTGTGGGCCTCGTGGGTCATCCAGGACGCCGACCTGCGCGTCTTCTTCAGCGGCGACACCGGCTACTTCGACGGCTTCAAGGCCATCGGCGACGCTTACGGCCCCTTCGACCTGACCCTCATGGAAACCGGCGCGTACGACACGCGCTGGGCCTTCGTCCACATGCGGCCCGAAGAGACCCTTCAGGCACACCTGGACCTGCGCGGCCGCTGGCTGCTGCCGATTCACAACGGCACGTTCGATCTGGCCCTGCATCCGTGGGAGCAGCCGTTCGAGCGGATCACGACATTGGCGCGGGAAAATGGCGTCGATCTGGCCACACCGGTCATGGGAGAGCGCGTCGATATCGGGGCGCCGCAAGCGGGAACGGCTTGGTGGCGCGCCGGGCAGGCGCAGCGGTAAAAACGGGCCGGCCCGGTTGCGCAAGTCGGGCTTACCCACGGCGGCCGTCCAGTACAATCCGCGTTTGGCGACGTTGTGATCGCCCCTCTGTCTGGACCCCAAGCATGTTGCGTCTGTCTGAAATCAAGCTGCCGTTGAACCACACGCCCGAGGAACTGCCCGCGGCAATCCTCAAGAAGCTGGGCATTCCGGCCAGCGACCTGAACGGCTTCACCATCTTCCTGCGCAGCTACGATGCGCGCAAAAAGCACAACATCCTGCTCATCTACGCGCTGGATGTCGACGTCGCCAACGAAGCCGCGATCCTCAAACGCTTTCACGACGACCGCAACGTCAAGCCGTCTCCGGACACCGAATACAAATTCGTCGCCCAGGCGCCCGCCACCCTCACCAAGCGCCCCATCGTCATCGGCACCGGCCCCTGTGGCCTCTTTGCCGGCCTCGTGCTGGCGCAGATGGGCTTCAAGCCCATCATCCTGGAACGCGGCAAGGCCGTGCGCGAGCGCACCAAGGACACGTGGGGCCTGTGGCGCAAGCGCATCCTGAATCGGGACTCCAATGTCCAGTTTGGCGAAGGCGGCGCCGGCACGTTCTCGGACGGCAAGCTGTATAGCCAGATCAAAGACCCCAAGCACTACGGTGAAAAGGTCTTGAAGGAATTCGTCCTGGCAGGCGCGCCCGAAGAAATCCTCTACGTCAGCAAACCCCACATCGGCACATTCCGCCTGGTCGGCATGGTCGAAGTCATGCGCGACACCATCACCAAGCTGGGCGGCGAAGTCCGCTTCTCCAGCCGGGTTGAAACGCTACACCGCGAAAACGGCAAGGTCACCGGCGTCACGCTGGCAAACGGCGAACACATCGAAGCCGACCACGTCGTCCTCGCCATCGGCCACAGCGCGCGCGACACTTTCCAGATGTTGCTCGACCAGGGCGTATTCATGGAAGCCAAGCCCTTCTCCATCGGTTTCCGGATCGAACATCCGCAGTCCCTCATCGACCGGGCGCGCTTCGGCCCCAATGCTGGCCACCCGATCCTGGGCGCCGCCGACTACAAGCTGGTGCACCACGCCAGCAACGGCCGCTCCGTTTACAGCTTCTGCATGTGCCCCGGCGGCACGGTCGTCGCGGCCACGTCCGAACCCAACCGCGTCGTCACCAACGGCATGAGCCAGTACTCGCGCAACGAACGCAATGCCAACGCCGGGATCGTCGTGGGGATTTCGCCTGAGGTCGATTACCCGGAGCATGTGCTGGCCGGTGTGGACTTCCAGCGCAAGTGGGAATCGCAGGCTTTCGAGCTCGGCGGCCGCAACTACAGCGCGCCGGGTCAGCTGGTGGGGGATTTTCTGGAAGGCAAGGCCTCGACTGAATTTGGCGCGGTGCAGCCGTCGTACACGCCCGGCGTCCACCTGACCGACTTGGCCACCGCCCTGCCCGACTTTGCGATCACTGCTATTCGCGAGGCATTGCCGGCGTTCGACAAGACCATCAAGGGCTTCAACATGCCCGATGCCGTGCTGACGGGCGTGGAGACGCGGACGTCTTCGCCTATTCGCATCAAGCGGGATAACGAGACGCTGGAAAGCATCAACACGCAGGGCTTGTTTCCCGCGGGTGAAGGCGCCGGTTATGCGGGCGGGATTCTGTCGGCGGGGGTGGACGGGATCAAGATTGCCGAGGCTGTGGCGCTGAGCATTATGGGGCGGGCGGGTTAAGTCACGACCAAACCGCCAGCCGGCCCCCGGGCCGGCTACCCTACCCTGACTTACGCAGCCTCGCGCATCGCCCAGGGCAAGAGAAACTGTCCAATCCGTTCTTCGATGCGGCTCTCCACGGTCTTGAGCCGCAGCACGGCAACGCCGCTTTTTTCCAAAATGCTGTCCTTCAACGCATCCCGCTCCGATTGCTCGAGCGTGCCATGCGTCCCGCCGTCGACTTCGATCACGCCGACGGGCGCTTTCCCCACCCTGAAATAAATCACGAAATCGCAGCTTGCGCCCTGTCGCATGAACTCGCGTTCGCGGGCCGTCAGGCCTGGATTGGACATCGCCGCGACTTGATTCAGCGGGACCTGCGAATGGCACATCAGCGCGGCGCAGGCTGGTTCAGACAGCGCGTCCCGCAGCAACGCAGCCACGATACGCTCGGACCGGTATGCGGAATCTTTCTGCTGCAAGCGAGAGGCAAGCCGATCAAGCGACTTGTCGTACTCGCTATATAGCAAGTCAAAGGCCGACACCACGGGCGCGCGCAGGATCTGCTTTTCGTCTGCGTAGTACTCCATATAGCGGATCAATGCAGCAATCGGACCATTCCCAGCCGTAAAGACATCGTCTCCCGTCACCAATGTGAACCGCTTCTTGGCACGCGACACCGCCACATTGACCATGCGCGCATCGTCAACAAAACTGATCCGCTTTTCGTTCTCGCGCTTTTTATCAAGCACTGTGGAAAAGACGATCTCGTCGCACTCCCGACCTTGAAACTTGTGTACGGTGTCTCGCACAAAATCGCTGGGCAGATGCGATCCGGACAAGACAACCTGGGCTCTGAACGGTGCGATGAACCCTCTTCCTTCATCCTGCCACGCGCCATCCGAGCTCGGCGCTTCCAGGGACGCCATCAGGGAATCCAGTTCGCGAAGATTGGTATTTCCGCGCGAATGGTTTCCTTTGGCGGTAACGACAAGCCTTAACGCCCCGTCGCTTGCGTCGCTGTTCATCGGTATGAGTTCGTTGCCGTAAAACTGCTGATTGCAGAACTGGATGATTCTGGAATGACAGCGATAGTGTTCCTTCAGCAGCGTCCTGGGCAACGCCCCCTTGAACACATCAATGGCCGAATTCAGAAGGCTGTGCTTCTCGCAGTCGTAAGCGGCCGCGGGAGCAGCAACTGCAACACCCGACGGGATGTGCGCGAGCTGTTTGCTGTCGCCAACGATGACGGCGTTCTTCGCGCATCCCAGCGCCAAGATTCCCGGCACGATGTCTTGCTGGGAGGCCTCGTCAATGATGACGTAGTCAAGGACCGCGCCCGACTCGATGGAATTGACGATTGAATGCGTGCTGCTGGTAAGGATCGGAAAGCGCTTGAGAAAGGCGTCGAAGTGGCGGCGGTACGTATCCGGTTCAAAAGGAGCAGTGTCTTGCACCTGCTGATGAAGATGCGCTTTCAGATATGTCATCGACCCCGTGGTCATGTCCTTTAGCAGCGCATCGAAGTTTCCGCCGGCCAATACGCCTTCGCAGGCGGCCAACTCCGCGTTCTTCTCGTTGAGCAAGCGGTCGTAATACCGTATCTGCAAGTCGTGGACGGCTGCTTGGCGCAGTTCACCGTTCCCAAAGGCTTTGACGCGAATTATCTTGAAGTGCACAAACAGGTCAAACCGATTCCTTAACCCGATGCGCCCGTCGCCGAGGTGCCTCAGATAGGCCATCAGATCCGCCATCTTCTGCGCAGACAGCTTGAGTTTACGCAGGGATTCGACGCGCTGGCTTGGATTTTCTTCCTGCCATTGCTTCAGGTAACGCTGCTCCACCGACACCTCGTCGATTTCCGACCTGAGCCTTGCCGCGGCGTTGTGCGCGGCCAAGAACTGCTTTAGCTGCGCGAGCGTCTTCTGCAACGACTCCATGTTTGGCGGCAACGCTGGCTCCCCCTCTGGTACCGCAGGCTGAGCCGCAAAAAAATCCTCTCGGTTCTGTTTGCTTCCAAGGCAAGCCACCAGATAGTCCAGCCCGCACTTCCCGAGCTTTTCAAAGACGTTCCCCACGGCCGAATTGTTGTTGGAAAGGATGGCTACCGTTTGGCCTCGCAAAAGGATATTCGCGATGATATTGAGGATGGTCTGCGTCTTGCCCGTTCCTGGCGGCCCTTCGATAACACTTACCTGCGCTTCAAACGCGCGGTTCACTGCCGCCAACTGGCTTTCATTGACGCCAAAGGGAAAGATCAGGTCGCCCGCAGGCTGTTGCCGCACATTCTGCCCCGTGCAGTAGGCATGCAAAGCAGTGTCTCCGCGAGGCGGCAATCGACCCAGCTGCCGGGTCACATTCGCCGCAACGATCTTCTGGTCCCGATTGCCGCGTCCTCGCGGCCAGTTGCCACCGAAACGAAATACTGGAATACGTCACCGCCGTGCAACGGGGCCTGTGGAACGAGTTCGATGTCCGCAAGCTTCTCCACATAAATTCTGGAAGCGCCTGCGTACTCGATGGCGACATACTTCTCACCGTAGACCATCGCCCTCTCGACAGGCTTGGCCACGGCGCTTCCCTTCTTCATGCGCAGCACGTCGTTCAACTCACGAGTCGGCTCGACCCGGCAATCGCTGATGGGGCGGCTAAAGGACTTGCCCGAGGGAAAATGGCACGTCAGCACCAGGTTCTGGTGCTTGTCGCTCCAGTGGAGTGTCCAATCGCGGATCTGCCGCGTTTTATCTTCGCCAAGAACGAATACCGATGCCATATCTTTGCTACCCGACACTCCAAGCCAATTGCCGATTTAACAACGCCGATCTGAATGATCACAAATCCGCCGCATCCCGCAGCTCGACCCCATTCAGGTCCGCGGCACACAGCGCGTCATACATTACCCGGTCGACGACCGGGTCGATCGACATCTGCGTCTGATGGAATATGTGCGCACTGCCGATGCGCTCCTCTCGAAACACGAGATTGGCTCCGCCCACAATGCTGTAGTACAGCTCGTCTTCGCCGGTAAAGAAATTCCGGTCGTACTTCTTCTTGACCCGCGACGCTTCCACATCCAGTGCGTCGAGCGTGCGCATCACGCTGCAAAAATAATATTGCGGCCCTGGCGAGCCGTCGGCCTGCGTGTAGTCGCAAGCGCTGAACACAAAGGCCTCGGAATCGACCGACTCGAAGACCTGCTTCAACGGCTCCGAGACGATCCAGATGCCGCACCACTGCTCGAATTGCCGAAGCGCTCCGCCATTTTCAGGAACATGGACGATGTGCGGCCGTTCGCAGTATTGCGAAGGATCGCCGTCGGGCGGGACCATCGTGTACATGCCGGGCCGAATCAGCTTTTCCTCGTTGGCGATCACAATGCCAGGGCCAATACCATCGCGCCAGAGGCTTGCGCTGAGAACGAAGTACTTTCCCTTCTGCGATTCGAACGTCGTCACGTGGGCATTCTCCGGGGCAAGCCTCGCGCGTCTGAACAGCGAGACGTTGAAAGTCGGTACGTGGCAAACCGGCCAGTCAGGCCGGCGTGCGATGGAACCAGAGGGTCATCATCGTAACGCCACCGAGCGCCGCCGCGCTCATTCTGACGGCCGTGTCTGCGTCAACCCCGTAGGCGGCCCGTCGATAGCCGTCCAGCCCGCATCCACCGCCAGGCTGCTCCCCGAGATATAGCTCGCGGCATCCGATGCCAAGAACGCCACCGCAGCGCCCACCTCTGACGGCTGCCCCCAGCGGTTCAGCACGGTGTGGCCGGCGTAGGTGTTGTAGATCTCGGGACGTTCCTTCAGCGGCTCGGTCAGACGGGTCTCGATGATGCTCGGCATCACCGCGTTGACGCGCACGCCGTAGCTGCCGACCTCGGCCGAAAACGCCTTCACCATCTGCTCGATGCCCGCTTTGGTGGCCGCATAAATGCCGAGCCCCGGCTCGATCGTCACGGCGCGCATCGACGAACAGAGGATCAGGCTGCCCGCGCCCTGCTTCATCATTGGCCGGCCGAAATGGCGCATGAAGTGAAAGGCGCCGCGCAGGTTCAGGTTCACCACCTGGTCGAATTCTTCTTCCGTGTAATCGACGATGAGCTTGCGAATGTTCAGCGCCGGGGTTGCCACCGCGATGTCGATCCGGTTTTTTTCATCCAGAACGCTGGCGGCCAATTGCGCGATGGACTCGCCGCTGGCGGCATCGGTCTGCATCCAGTTGGCCGCACCGCCGCCGTCGATGATCTGCTGCGCCGAGATTTGCGCGCCGTCCTCGTCGCGGTCCGCGCACATCACGTAAGCGCCCATCGCGCCCAGCGCGTGCGCCGACGCCTGACCGATGCCGGACGCCGCGCCCAGCACGACGGCGATCTTGCCTTGAAGACTGAAAAGTTGGGGATAGTTGGTCATGAAGCTTCGATGAAAACTGTTATGGAGGCGGATCGCACGCGGGAACCATCCGGCTGGCCCATGGCCCCGACGCTTGGCTATTATCCTTGCATGACCCAAGCTCCGCCCATCGCCATCGCCACGCAGATCGATGACGCCAGACGCGTCATCGACCGCCATCTCGGAACCCGCCTTGCCGCCATCCATCTGTTCGGCTCCGCCGTCGACGGCGGGCTGCAACCACACAGCGATATCGACCTGCTCGTCACCATGACCGAGTCGCCCGACGCGGCCACGCTCCGTGCGTTGGCGACCGAACTTCTGACGGTCTCCGCGCCACCGGGCCAGTCGCCCAGTTTGCGCGCACTTGAAGTCACCGTGATGGCGCTTCAGCATGTCGTGCCTTGGCGCCACCCGGCCCGCCGAGAACTTCAGTTTGGCGAATGGCTGCGCAAAGACTTACTGGCGGGCATCGTGGAGCCGCCCATGCATGACCACGACCTCGCCATCCTGCTGACAAAGGTATTGGGCCACAGCATTCCGATCTTCGGCCCGCCCGCCGACCAGCTTTTTGACGCCGTTCCACGCCAAGATCTGATGCGCGCATTGCTCGACACCGTTGCGCAGTGGAACCAACCAGAGGACTGGGCGGACGACGAGCGAAATATCATCCTGGCGCTGGCGCGCATCTGGTACACGGCTGTGACGAAGGAAATCGCTTCAAAGGCGGACGCGGCGGCGTGGCTGCTGGCGCGGATCGAACCGCAATTTCGGCCGATCCTCAACCACGCGCGGGCAATTTATCTTGGGCAAGCGCCGGACGATTTGGCGCAGCGGCATGCGATTGAAACCGAGGCGTTCATCACTCACGCACGTCGAGTCATCGAGGGTCTTTGCTCCGCCCGTTAATTGCGGAACCGGCGCATGACATTCATTGCGCCCCGCGTCATTGGGAGCTCAGCTGGCCGCTGGCATCGCTGCTAAAAGCGCAGGGAGAGTGCAGGCAACTCGGCGTGCCGCCTGCTCACTATGTTCGGTGCAGCGACTGCCAAACCTGCACATCAAGTCGCTAACTCGGAAGCCGGTCAGTTACTGCTGCGAAGAACCGATCTGCAGAACCGAAGCGTCGCGCTGCATATAGCGGTTCATGATCTGGCTAAGAATCGGATTGCCCACATTCTCCGCCTTTGGCGCAGTCAAGCTGACGACCGCCGCGCACAGCTTGCCAGCCTGGACGGTACGTCCCTTCACATCGGCCTGCACCGCCGCTGCCATGCCCTGCTTCCACGCAGCGCCAACACCATCGACCGCCTGCTGAGCGGCGGCGCAATCTGCATACGACAAAGCAATCACAACGGCCGGCGCATCCTTGACCTGCACATCGGCAATGATGCCCCCAAAGTAAGGCGGAATGCCGCGCCCGCTGGACGCCGCGGCCGCCTGAAGCTTCTGCTTCGCACTATCCAGATCGCCGGGCGATCCCGACAACACCTTGGCCGGATCGACCCCTTGCAGACCAAAAACCGGCGAGATGACGGCCGCTTGCACGATCTTCCCACCATCCGCAGGCACGGCTTCCTTCAACCCGGCCACGGCAGCCGCAACGATCTCGCTGTCCGCAACGGACGGCGCAGTCTGGGACAGCGTCTTCATTCCCGCCGGCCCTGCCGCCTGCACCAACGCTGTATCAAGCGGCAAGACAAACGTCGGCATGCCCATCGTGCCCCGCCATGGCTGCTGCCCGGTGGCTTTGGCCAGATCGGGCTTATTGGGCTCGCCGTTTGCCAACAGGCCGGCCACATCGCTTTCCACCGGCTTGAACTCAGCCTGCTTCAGTCGATCCACAAACTTCGCCGCGGCTTGTTTGTCGTTCAGGCCCCAGTAGGTGACATTGCTGGGCGACTGGCCAAATCCGGCGAAATAGGACAACTCGTCGAAAGCGATATGCGCGCTATCGGACCACTTGTCCAGACCGTGGCCAATGGATTGAAGCGGCGTGATTGCCTGGGCAATGGACAACCGACGCATGGCGTCGGCGGTGGGTCCGGTCTTTTCAAGGCCCCGCCACGCTTGCACGTCCAGGAAAGATATCTGTATCGCTTCAGGGGCGCTCAACACCACCTGCGGTACTTGCTTCAAGGCTTGCTGCAAGGTTTGCGTGCTGTCCGGTGCAGCCACCGACGTGCCACTAACAGACATCAAACCAAGTGCAAGGGCCTTTAAGCGCATCCGATATCTCCTGGGGTGTTACCTAAATGAGATCGGGCAGTATATCAATGGTCTGACACCATTTATGGACCCCCGATGAGCGGCCTCGGCGTTCGACGGCGCCGCCGCGAATCGGATTGTTCTAATTGGCATTCCTCTTCGCGGCCGATTAGCCTCCACAGCACCATCACCGCTATTCGAGCGCGCACCATGACTACCGATGAAACTCTCATGATTGCCACGAACACCGTTCTGATCTTCATTGCCTCGTCCAGCGCCAGAAAGAGTGCGCTATCTGCCAAACCCAACGTTGGACGGACTGCGATCGGCATTTTCCTGGTCTGCTTCGCAACGGTGTATCTGGTTGCGTACTACGTCAGGCTTCTTCCGTTCGACAAAGCCTGCTGTCCGCCACAATAACGGCGCCCATATTCACCTTGGCTTTCTATGGATTCCGCTGGGGATGGTCGCGGAGCAAGAGATAACGAAACACCACCCGCCGTCCGGTCACAAATGCCGAAAGCCCGCGGTTAAGCGGGCTTTCGGCGTCATGCGTACTGCTTGAGGCCGGTTTATGCCGGCCGCAGGATCACTCCCACTCGATTGTCAATGGGGCGGTGGGGAGCGTTGTGTGGCAAGGGTTTCGGGTTGGGGTGGGGAGATTGATACCGTCAGGAATACCGACGGATTGGTCTTGCTGGGGTGAGGCGACCTGAGTGGTTTCATGCATACCCATGTTGGCCCATCGAACTGATAGAGCCCTTCGGGGGCCTTGCAATTGTCCTAATGGGCTGCTTCAGCAGGACAATCGCACTCCGAAAGCAAGGACCCAACGGTATCAGAAATGGGCTCTTCAGAGGGATTCACGGCTATGGAATGCGTGATCACCAGGAAGTGCCCTTGCCCAGGAGAGAGCCTCTTCAAGGTTCAGGTACAGGCTTGCATACGCCTTGCGTAGGAGTCCATCGGGCAAAGCCCAATCCCACTTCTCGCGCTGCAGGTTGCGGACGTCGGCCAGAAGCATGTCAAGCAGCGGAGGCTCATCCACCGCCGCATCGATAAGGGCATCGACGATGCTCTCGATACCCGAAACCCCCTTGAAGACTTCGATGCCCGGGCCGGCCGCATTGGCCGAATAGCCTCGCCGGCGGAGCAGGCAAGCCAGCGCTTCGTTGGCGGCATCCCCAAGCCAGGTCAGAAGCACCACTTCTCGCCCTTGGTCCACCACACATCCGTTCGCCAGATTTCGCTCGGCGTAGTTCGCCCTGCCCTCGGCCAGGAACCGCCTGGCCACTTCATCCAAAAACGGCGGCACCTCGGAGGACTCGAACAATTGGCGCATTCGCTGGTGAACGCGCGTGTGCGTGCGCCCTGTTCCTCCCGAAAACAACGGCGGCGCCCCGCCACCAGAGCGGACGACAAATATGGTTTTTTGCTCCTCGTCGATATCTTCCACCAGCCAGGTCCTGCCAGCAAACAGAATGCGCTGGCCCACACTGAGCATCTGCGATACCGGCAAGGTGCCGAGCGTTTTCCCGCCGCAGACGATGCGGAACTCCTCGTCAGCTGCAAACGCGGCATAGAAGGTGTAGTGGTTGACGAACTTCTCGCCGATACGGCCATGCAGCAGGAGACCGCTGGACTCCTGCATCAGCAGCTCCTTCTGGCCAAGATGGCGAACAAGTTCCACAAACTCACCTTTGTCTAGCCCCGTGAAAGGGGCCCCGGAGGCACAGAACATCGCGTGAAGTTGCCCGATGGACGCTCCGCCGTTCTGTGCCACATAGGACAGCATCTGCTGAACCAGCGTCGACAGGTGAACGCCATGCGCCATGGGTGGTTCGAACCATCCCTCCAGGAGCAGCGAGATCATCGCCGTCACCTTCACCGTCTCCAGCCGGAGTTCGTCGGCGAGCGAGGGCTTCCCGCCAAGCGCGCTCTCCACGCTGTAGCCCCGCAAGATGGCCGGCTCTCCCTTGCGCCGACCCGACCGCCCCAGGCGCTGTCGCAAGCTGGCTACCGACGGTGGCGGGCCGATCTGGGCCACGCTCTTGACGGCGCCAATATCGATGCCCAACTCCAGCGTGTTGGTACAGATAGCCGTCGCGGGGAATTCCTTCTGCTTCAGCGCCGCCTCAGTCTCCGAGCGGATCTCCTTGGACAAACTGCCGTGGTGCGGCCAGAACTCATTGGGCACCTTCTCTTGCGAGCAAAGTTTGTTGAGGAGGTGGGTGTAGCGTTCGACCTCACGGCGCGAGTTCGGGAAGACCAGATTGTTCGTGCCGCGCAAGCCCCGGAACAGATGCAGGGCAATCTTGGCCGGGGTGACAGACTCTGGCTCCTCGTCGCCATCCTCATTGCGCACGGCCAGAGGCTCCTCGTAGCCTTTGACCAGGATTCTCAGTTCACTGTGGGAGGAGTTCGACTCCACCAATGCGACCGAGCCTCCTTGCCCCGGGCGCAGGAAATCGGCAGCCAGGCGCATGTCGCCCAATGTTGCCGAAAGCCCCACACGCGGGACCTGGCGACCGATGACCCACTCGATGCGATGCATCAGGGATTGAAGCTGTTTGCCGCGCTCCGATCCGATGAAGGCGTGAAGCTCGTCGACGACGAAGAACGTCAGCCGGTTGAACACCGCACCGATCGACGAACCTCGATGGCACAACGTTGCCTCCAGGGACTCCGGCGTGATGAGCAAGACCCCTTGCCGCTTCGCCAGGAAGCGTGCCTTGGCCGAGGAAGAGATGTCACCATGCCAGGGCCATACCGGAATTTCCAGTTGCTCGCACAGCCGGTCGAGGCGACCGAACTGGTCATTGATGAGCGCCTTGAGCGGACTAATGTAGACGATGAGCCCCTGCGACTCCGCCTGAAGCAGGTTTGTCAGCGCCGGCAGAAATGCCGCTTCGGTCTTGCCAGCGGCAGTGGCGGCGGCCACGATGACGTCACGGTCCGCTTTGACGATCAGCGGAATGGCCGCCTCCTGGGCATCTCTCAGCGACTCCCAGCCTTCGGCCCATAGGAAACGCTGGATACGCTCGTCTAGCAGGAAGAAGGAAGCGCTGTCGCCGGACATGTGTTCAGACGCGGACCATCACATCTTGAACGAGGCGAACTCATCGCCGTCGTCCGCCTCGACCTGCTGATCAGTCACGCCGCCGTTGTCCGCGGCAACCTCTATGCCGCCCAGCAAGTCCTGCCATGCCGCACCAGGGTTCTGATCGAGCACAGCGAGCATGTTGATGAAGGCCGTGATGGTCGTGCGCGGCGTTCGGAAGTAGGTGTCCCCGATGCGTTTGGAGCAGTGCTCCATGAAGCTGAAGATGCCTTGATCCGGAACGAGAAACTTGTCGGCGTCGCCGAAGGCGTAGACGGAGCGAATTTTCTGCAGCAGGACGTAGAAGTCCTCGGGCGTGAGACTCGACAGCCGGACAACCGGCCCGCTAAAGTCGACCAGGCCATCCGAGGCGAAGGTGTTCTGCGCGAGCCGGCTCTGCAAGGCGGGATAACTGTAGAGTCCACGCCGGGTGTCCAGCAGAAACTCCGGCGTCCCGCCAAGCACAAATCCGAGTCCCACGGCTGTGCCTTGCAGCGAGTCGTTGAGGATGCGCAGGATCTGTTCGTAGTTCGCATTGCGGGCCTGCGTGTTGGCCAGTTTGTAGAGATTGACCAGTTCATCCAGGCCAACTAGCAGGCCCGAAAAGCCGGCCAAGCGCACGAAGCGCGCCATGAGCTTGAGTTGGTCATAGACCTCGGAATCATCGACGATGCTCCGCACGCCGAGAGCCTGCCTGGCATCGGTCTTGGTTGCGAATTCCCCCCGCAGCCAGCGGATGGCATCGGACTTGAGGTTCTCGTTGCCCTCCTCATAGCCACGACAGTAGGCAGCAATGACGTCCGCGAAGTCGTAGCCGTTCACCAGTTCGGTCAGTTGGTCGAGCTTCTGGCGCAAGACCGCCTCGGTCGATTGACTGGATGCCTTGGCCTCCGTCTTGGCCGTGGCGATGAACTTCTCGACGATGCCCGCAAGAGCGCCCCCATCCGGCTTGGTTCGGGTCGACAGGTTGCGCATGAGTTCGGCATAGAGCGAACGGGCCTGTCCGCCACTGGCGTGAAGACGCCGGTCCGGGTTCAGATCGGCCGACGCCACCACGAGCTTCTTCTCTAGGGCCACGGCACGCACCAGATTCAGGAAGAAGGTCTTGCCAGCGCCGTACTCGCCGATGACGACACGGAATGCCGAGCCCCCATCGGCAATGCGGGCGATGTCGTCTACCAGTGTCTCGATTTCCCGGGCGCGGCCGACTTGGATCAGGTGCTGACCGCTGCGCGGCACGACACCCGCACGTAACGATTGGATGACCGCGTCGCGGTCTCTGGGGCGGATCGGTGCGTTCATGCTTCCAGCTTCTCCAGGAGTTCAGGGTTCACCGTCACGACATCCTCGCCCTCTGTGAACGGTATGTCGTGCAAGTCGAAGGCCGCCTCGTTGAGGGCTTCGATGGCTCCATCGACCATCAGGTCCAGGTCGGCGGCGGCGTCGCCGAGCTCGTCCTTTGTCCATTCCGGCCGCGACAACAGCAGGCGCGCGAGCGCGCTGTGCGCCTCGTCCAGGCCGAGCAGTCCTGGTGATGCCGCCTCGGTATTGCCTTCAGGCTCGGGTTCGACAAGCACCGGCCCGGGCGGATTTTCTTCCTTGAAGATTCCCGACAACAGCGCCGATACGGCTTCGGTATCCTTCTGGAGGGCGGCAATGCGCGCGGGATCAAGCTTGAACCCCGTCTCCTCGGCTTTCGCGACAGTCGTCGCCGTTGGCTTTGCTCCTACCGCCACGGCATGCACGTCGGAGAACACCTTTTTGGGCTCAACGCCAAGGACTTTATAGACCTTCTCCAGCATCTTCACTTCCGTTGGCGAAACATCTCCATCGGACTGCGCAACCGTGGCCATGAACGCGGCAATGGTCTCCTTGGCAGCAGCATCCAGCGGTTCCAGCTTCTTTCTAAGCGTGGTCAGTGATGCCGGCGTCGTCATCAGCAGGCGCAGGTGCGCAAGAAGCCGGCGGACATGATTCGGCGTGAGGTGCGCCCAGGACTGCACTTGCGCTCGGAGATGCCCCATTTCCTGGACACTGAACTCACCATCGGCCGCAGCAACGGCCGATGCTAGGTCCAGCGTCAGCACGGCGACTTGGTAAACCGGCGTGGAGTGGCTGGCAGCCTCTCTCGGAGGCACGGCGAACAGCACTACCTTCTCGTCGGGCTTGGGCAGCTTGGCTCCTCCGAGGACATCCGGTTCGATGCCGATGTTCAAGGATTCGAGTGCTCGCGCCAACGCCAGCGTCCGGTCTCGTGTCAAAGTCGTCTTGGCCTCCAGACTGCCGAGCAGTTCCTGGAACGACATGGCGATCATCCCCTCCTCGCCCATGCGTGCCTTCAGGTCATGCAAGGCCTTCTGGGCGCTTTCGGGCCACAGCGTGGCAGGCAATTGCAGCAGCCCCTCCAGCGCATGCCTGCCATCTGGATTCCGCCCCACATAGCGGCTGAACGGCTCCAGCTCCTTCGTGGCCGCCTCGACAACCTGGCGCAACTTGTTGATGGGCCCCGTCAGCACGGTGACGTCGGGCGTATTCCCAAACGACAGGGTCAGGTCCGTGTACCCGCGAAAGCCTGCAGAAGCGGGGCGATGAACTAGCTTGATCTTGGTTTTGTTTCTCGGAAGGGCCAAGCCCTGCCCAAACATCTCGTGGTACTTCGACACGAACAGCTTGTCGAACTCTTCGGGGCAACGCGTTGCAGGCGTTCGCAGGTAGTTGGTCGGGTCCAGCTTAGCCCAGGCCAGTGCCAGTTGCGCCGACACCGGCACGCCATCGACCGCCGCCTGGCCAAGGGCGACACGGATATAGAGAGGCAGTTCGTAAGTCTTGGGAAAACTCGGAATAGGCTTGAGATAGGCCTTCTCGGGGTGCTCGGCCAGAGAGACCCAATCCAGCAGCGAGCCCGCATAGCTTCGGAATGAGCCCGACTTGTCGCCATAGATGTCCAGCAACCGACGCAGTTCCGCTGCAATCACAGGCCAGTCGGCCTTGGCTGCGTCGTCCTTCGAGGCATCCAGAATGGCGCGGCGCTCCAACCCGTAGAAGAAGATGAAGACGTACCCAACATCGGCCTCGGGATCCTGCCTGCCGCCTGCCAGCCAGTTCAGATAGGCGCGACGGGCGGAAGGTGAAATCTCCGAGTAGCTCGGCCAGTAGCCCATCTGCCGCTCTGTGTAATCGCCATTGGATGCGACAGATTTCGACGGATCGATGAGGCATGGATCATTGCCACCCGTGGAGGCGGGCAGCGACGTGCCGACATAGATGAGGCCGCCGGGAATCGAGACGCCCCCGAGTTCAACCGCCTCTCCGGCAGGAACCCAGGCTCCGGGGCCGAAGCGCTTGGGCGCGGCCGGGATGCGAAACGACGGTGTGGCAGATGCTGGGCTGGCCGCTACCGCTACAGGCTGTTCATCGGCAGAGAGTCGGCTGGACACGCGCGCACTGACCGCCGGGCTCGGCGCAACCGGCGCGCCACGCTCGGGACAAGGAACAGCGCGAGCAGGACGAGCGGCCTCCTGAGCACCGCCCTGGGACTTGAGATAGAGATAAATGCCAACGCCGATGGCGGCGAGCACGCCGACCCCGATCCAGATCTCGCGCGGAATAGCAGCCAACAGCGCCAATAGTCCCACGATGACTGCAACAATGCCCCCACCTCCTCCTGATTTCCTTCGCCTCGCCATGCTTTGCATCCTCCTACCGCCGCAAACTATTAGTTACGAATTTTATGCACAGCAACTAGAAACACCCAACGTCTTTATTCGCATTTGGGAAGAAGTGCAATCTTAATATTAGTGGTGACCGCCTCGGTCCTCCCTCCTGGACGAGTGAATTGGACGTCTTACTGCAAAAGGCACGCAACGGCTAATTGCACAAGAGGAACGCGGCTCGCTTCTCGTCGCCGGTCAGTTCGATTGCTATGGCCAGTACCTGAGCCATCTCCCATAGGTGCTGCTGCAATTGTCGCGTCTTCGGTCCCCCACCAATGGAGTCCACAGACAGAGTTCCGCAGGATTTAGCCGCGCACGACACCTTGCATCTCATCCTTCGCGGCTGCGATCCGGCTCAGGCTCAGACGCTGACGTGATTCGAGGACGTGTCCCGCCGAGAAAGCTGTTGGCCGAAAGGAACCAGTAGGCTAGGCCCCAGCCATCCCTGGCATCTCCAAAGACCTCCAGTATGGTCTCCAGCCCTTAAAACGCTGCCACCCTGCCCAAACCAAAGCCGGGGAAATAATCGACACCATCGCGGCGAATCGTAAAACTCCGCCGTTCTCGCACCCATTGCCTAAATAGCTCACTCAGGCTGGCCTGATTCGATTCAATATGTTCGGCAATCTTGGGCTACGGTCAACCAATCCGCGCTCTCCAGCACGGCTTTTCGTGATCACTCCAGCATTGCTGCTTCTTTGAATTGGTTCTGTATGAAGAGGTTGGGTGCATGCCGCTGTTGGGAAGAGCTGATCAACAGCTCACATCACGTCGATGTGCTCATGTATTCGGGCCACGAGCGCATCGAAATCAGGCTGCCCCTGGTAATACAGCGCTCGCGTCTTGCGGTACTCCAGCGCGAAGCGCTCACGTTGTGCAGCTTCAGCAAGGACAAAGGCCTGGTTTCGTGCAATCACCTGCTCATCACCGCTCCGAAAGCGCTGCGCCTTGCGCTCTCGGTAGGCCGGCTCCCGCATGAATGCCTGCACCTCCTCCAAACCCAGAAGGCAGTACACGTCATAGTAGTGCCGAAGGAAATTCCCCGGAAATGCGTCCGATTCACCCAAGCGACGATACTTGGTGGAAATTGTCTGAAGCTTCTCGACGAAAGTGTGCGTGGGCGCATAGCAAGGTACCGCGACTGCACGGTTGTCGAACACGTGTACGCCGCGATCTCTGGCAACATCGAAAGCCCATGACGAGATCGTGACAGCTCGATTGGGTGCCGTATCGTCAAACCCAAGCTCCAACAAAATTCCATCTTTGACGCCTGCCAATGCCGATACGCTTGGCGTGTATATCAAGCGGATGCCGGCGCTGCGCATCTTGTCGTCGTCAAATTGCGTGTCGCGCTCAACGTTGCCGATGCCTGGGATACTGATACGTGCCACCAGCTCGTCGTAATACGTACGGCGCGAAAGTACGTGCGCTGGCTTGTCTTGATTGCGTCCCGTCTTAACATCCATGTCGGCGGGCGGCTCTATGCGAATATCGATGTCTTCGGAAAAACGGTGGATGACACCAAAGCCCTTCGAGAGCGACGTCCCTCCCTTTAGTTCAAACTGGAAGCCCTGTGCCTGCAAACCCCACAGGCAATGCATGATCCAGTAGTCTTTTTCGACCAACATAGGATCAAGCCCTCGTTCGTCAGCGACAAGCGCAAGCAACTGACCAAAGTCCTTCCGCGCGTGCAGGAAATCAGGCACTCATCCACTCCCGCAGGCGCTTGCGCGTCGCCACATTGCCAAAACTGTCGGCAGCTCGCTGCAGCCGGACTGAGTCGAACGAGGACAGCTTGCCACGCGCTTGGCGCAAAACGGCATCACGATCCTCGGCCAACTCTTCAAGGTTGTTTAGCAGATCGACATACAGAAACTCGGGCGTTAGCTTCTTCGGGAAGCGCGGCTTCATTCGGAAATCGAAATGCCGGTTGCCAAGTTGGAAAACACCATGGCGCTTGTGGTTGTAGACCAAGGTGCGGTTATAGAGCTGAGTGGTACCAAGACCCACGGCGTTGTAGGCCGAGGGTGAAAACACCAAAAAGTCCTTGTCACGAAGAAAGCCCCCCACCACTTGGTCATCAGTTGGTGGCAGCGGGCCAAAGCTGGACTGCTTCGGCGCGTGGTAGAGGCCCTGAGCAAGTTTTTTCAGCTTTCCTGTGGCTATCAGCGCACGGAGATGCCTATCCACTGCAGTGGACAGACGTGCCAGGTCCTCGCGCCGATAGACACGACCGGCTTGCAGCTCATCGGCAAGATGAGCTGCGGCCCCTCGAAGGGGCTCAACGGCGGATAGTGCGGTTGCAGACACGCCTGATTTCTCATTGAAATTTCATGCATCTTACCGCATTTTATAGCTGGGCAAAGCCGAAATCCCTGCCGGCGAGCGTGGCTAGTGATGGATGGCGGAGTGAAGAAATGGGCATGCCTAAGCTGTCCAGGCGGATCCGGTGTGCAAATATCGCTTTCACTGAATCCAGAACGCCGTCCACGTTGGGAGGTTGAGCATAATTTGGGGACGCGCCCAACGGTTTCGCCTTTGATCGATCAGCAGAAAATGTGCCGATGCCACTTTTTGATCCGGAAGGGGCCGATCGAATGGTGCAAGACTTGAGTACTGGCTCGTTCGGCGACGCGTCTTTTGAAAGATGTACTTTAGCTCTGAACTGCGCATCGAATGAATGAGGAAACGAGAGGTACAGGCCCTGGGCGTGCCGCCTCCCAGTAGAACGGTGGCCAGAAACGCGGCGAGAACATGAGCTCGTCATAGAAATATCTTGTCAGGCTGCACCTTCTTCACTAATTCACCGTTTGACCAACCATCCATTACCTAGGACCTCAGCCCCTCCTAGCTAGCGCCAGACCAGAACAAAAGGCGCCGAAGCGCCTTTTGTTTTACCCAACTACACCACGCCGGATCACTCCCACTCGATCGTCGCCGGCGGCTTGCTCGACACGTCGTAAACGACCCGATTGATCCCGCGCACTTCATTGATAATCCGCGAAGAAACCCGAGCCAACAACGGATGCGGCAGCGGCGCCCAATCAGCGGTCATGAAGTCAAACGTCTGCACCGCGCGCAGCGCAACCACGTACTCGTACGTGCGGCCATCGCCCATCACGCCCACCGACTTCACCGGCAGGAACACGGCAAACGCCTGCGACGTCAGCTCATACCAGGTCAGGCCGCTGGCCTCATCCTTGGTATTACGCAGCTCTTCAATGAAGATCGCATCGGCACGGCGCAGCAGTTCGGCATACTCATGCTTCACTTCGCCCAGAATCCGCACACCCAGACCCGGACCCGGGAAGGGATGGCGATACACCATCTGCGGCGGCAGACCCAACGCCACACCCAGTTCGCGGACCTCGTCCTTAAAGAGTTCGCGCAGGGGTTCCAGCAGTTGCAGATTCAGCGTGTCCGGCAGGCCGCCCACGTTGTGGTGCGACTTGATCGACGTGGCCTTGCCCGTCTTGGCGCCGGCGGATTCGATGACGTCGGGGTAGATCGTGCCCTGAGCCAGCCACTTGGCGCTCTTTTGCTTGCCGGCCTGTTCCTGGAAGACTTCCACGAATTCGCGGCCGATGATCTTGCGCTTGGCTTCGGGGTCGGCGACGCCGGCCAGTTTGCCCATGAATTGCGCGGTGGCGTCGACGTGAATGATCTTCACGCCCATGTTTTCGGCGAAGGTCTGCATGACCTGTTTGCCTTCGTCCAGGCGCAAGAGGCCGTGGTCGACGAAGACGCAGGTGAGCTGGTCGCCGATGGCCTTGTGGATCAGTGCGGCGGCAACCGAGGAGTCCACGCCGCCGGACAGGCCCAGGATGACTTCGTCGGTGCCGACCTGCTCGCGGATGCGGGCGACGGCTTCAGAGACGTAGTCGGGCATGTTCCAGTCGCCCGTGCATTCGCAGATTTCGTTCACGAAGCGGGCCAGCATGGCCTTGCCCTGAACGGTGTGCGTGACTTCGGGGTGGAACTGGACGGCGTAGAAGCGGCGGTCTTCGTCGGCCATGCCGGCGATGGGGCAGGAAGGCGTGGAGGCCATCAGCTTGAAGCCGGGGGGCAGTTCGGTGACCTTGTCGCCGTGGCTCATCCAGACCTTGAGCATGCCGTGGCCTTCGGGCGTGCTGAAGTCTTCCAGGCCTTCCAGCAGCTTGGTGTGACCGTGAGCGCGGACTTCGGCGTAGCCGAATTCGCGGTGGTCGGAAAAGCTGACCACGCCGCCCAGTTGCTGCGCCATGGACTGCATGCCGTAGCAGATGCCCAGTACGGGAACGCCCAGCTCGAACACGGCGTGCGGCACGCGCATGGAGCCCTCTTCATAGGCCGAAGCGTGGCTGCCGGACAGGATGATGCCCTTCAGACCCTGCGCCTGCTGTTCGCGCACGAAGGCGTCGTCGACGTCGCCAGGGTGGACTTCGGAATAGACGCCGGCTTCGCGGACGCGGCGGGCGATCAGCTGGGTGACTTGCGAACCGTAGTCGAGGATAAGAATGCGCTGGTGCATGGAGACTCTACCCGTTGGAAATAAAACCGCACCGGCAGACCCGCTGTTCTTTGCGGATCTGCCGGTGCGTGATGCATGACATTGTAGTTGACTGTGCGGATCAGTCGGCGCGGTAGTTGGGCGCTTCCTTGGTGATCTGCACGTCGTGCACGTGGGACTCGCGCACGCCCGCGGAGGTGATCTCCACGAACTCGGTCTTGGTGCGCATGTCGTCGATGGTGGCGGCGCCGCAGTAGCCCATGGAGGCGCGGATGCCGCCGACCAGTTGGTAAATGATGGCGAGCACGCTGCCCTTGTAGGGGACGCGGCCTTCGATGCCTTCGGGGACCAGCTTGTCGGCGTTGTTGGCCGGGTCCTGGAAGTAACGGTCGGCCGAACCTTCCGTCATGGCGCCCAGGCTGCCCATGCCGCGGTACGACTTGTACGACCGGCCCTGGAACAGCACGACTTCGCCGGGGGCTTCTTCGGTGCCGGCGAACATGCCGCCCATCATGCATGCGAATGCGCCAGCGGCCAGCGCCTTGGCGACGTCGCCCGAGTAGCGAATGCCGCCGTCGGCGATGAGCGGAACGCCCGTGCCTTCCAGCGCCTTGGCCACTTCGGAGATGGCGTGGATTTGCGGCACGCCGACGCCGGCCACGATACGCGTGGTGCAGATGGAGCCCGGGCCGATGCCGACCTTGACGCCGTCGGCGCCGTGTTCGACCAGCGCGCGCGCGGCGGCTGCGGTGGCGATGTTGCCGCCGATGACTTCAACCTTGGGGTAGTTCTGCTTGACCCAGCGCACGCCTTCGAGCACGCCCTTGGAGTGGCCGTGCGCGGTATCGACGATGAGCACGTCGACGCCAGCGGCGACCAGCTTTTCCACGCGTTCTTCGGTGTTGCCGCCCACGCCCACCGCCGCGCCAACGCGCAGCTGGCCTTGGGCGTCCTTGCTGGCCATCGGGTGTTCGGTGTTCTTGACGATGTCCTTGACGGTGGCAAGACCACGCAGTTCAAAGCCGTCGTTCACGATCAGCACGCGTTCCAGACGGTGCTTGTGCATCAGGGCCTGCGCTTCGTCGAGCGTGGCGCCTTCCTTCATGGTGACCAGGCGTTCCTGCGGCGTCATGATGTTGCGCAGGGGCTGATCCAGGTTTTCTTCGAAGCGCAGATCGCGGTTGGTGACGATGCCGACCAGCTTGCGGCCTTCGACGACCGGCAGGCCCGAGATGCCATGCTGGCGCTGCAACGCAATGGCGTCGCGCACTTTCATCTGGGGGGTGACGGTGACCGGATCGATCACGATGCCGAACTCGTGGCGCTTGACGCGAGCCACTTCACGCGCTTGGGCGTCGGCGGAGAGATTCTTGTGGATGATCCCGATGCCGCCTTCTTGCGCCATGGCGATGGCCAGACGCGATTCGGTGACGGTGTCCATGGCGGCGGACACGAGGGGGATGTTCAGGCTGATATTGCGAGTCAGGCGCGTGGCCAGGGAGGTGTCGCGCGGCAACACCTCGGAATACGCAGGCACCAACAACACATCGTCGAAGGTGAGCGCTTTTTGAACGAGACGCATGGGTAACTCCGGGCGCAAAGCGAGATTATACGCCGTCGGCATGTTTTGACTAGGTGTTAACCATAGGTCCGGGTGGATATTTATGACACTTGATCAGGCCCCAATTTGCGGACGGCGAATCGGGCCCCGGGCCGCCTGCCGATTCATCCCACGCGTTGACGCGGCCACCCGGCTGCCCTTATGTTCGTGTACACGTTATCGACTTTGCGGGGTTTGCCGCCATGGCGCAGCTGGTCTTGCTTCTGTTGGGAGTCCCCTACCTGCGCCAGCGATGGCGCGCGCTGGCCATCGCGGGCGCGGTGTTCCTCGTGGCCGGTATCGTCGTGTTCATCGATGCCCTGGACGACGCCCTCTACTTTCCGCTCAACGCCTTTGCTGTCCTCTTCATCATCGAAGGTCTGGGCACGCTGCTGATCGCTTCCAGCGGCGTCGGGGGCCAGCGCGTGCTGCGCTACGCGAAAGGGTTGTTCGTTCTCGTGGCGGGCGGGCTGATTCTGGCGGGGCATCATCACGGACACTTTGTCCTGTCGATGATCTTCGGCGCGTTGTTCCTGGTGGATGGGTTGCTGCAGTGCATCGCGGGGTACGTCGTGCGCTACGAGCGCTGGCGCTACGCGTTTGCCGGCGGCGTGGCGGAAATTCTGCTGGCGATCTTTTTCTTCCAGCCGTACCCCACGAATTACGTGGGTACCGTGCCGTATTGCCTTGGGCTATTCCTCGGCATTGCGGGCGCAAAGCTGCTGTGGCTGGCGCGCCGCGTCCGGCATCTGGCCTCGAACCCCGCCTTCGCCGCCACGCAGTCGATGGGCTTTGCACCTGCCGCGCCGGAGCAGGCCAAGCCGCAAATCTGGGACGGCCCGCCTGCCGATTCCGAGCGCGCGCTGACCGTCCACGTCTGGACGCCATCGGGCTCGGCCAAGGCGCAGACCCGCAGCTATCCGCTGGTGGATCGCTACATCGCGGCGGTCGACGTCAACGGTGTCATCTCAACGGGACACGCGGCGCTGGAGTCACCCGAAGGCATCTACATCAGCCTGTACCCAAAAGAGGAAATCGACCGGTCGCCCGACGACTTCGGCGCGCTGCTTCGCGCCACGGCCGACAACGACGTTCCGGGGGTCTATCAACCCGATTACGCGACCGAGTCAAACGCCTGGTGCCCGTCGAACGTACGCGTGCGTATCCGGAACTACGATGCGGACAAGCTGGCGGCGTTCTGGCGGGAGTACCGTAAAAACGCCACCTACAACCTCACCCACCGCAACTGCTCAAGCACCGTGTCACGGGCGCTGGACGCCGCGCTGGATGGCGTCGTGGGACGCCTGCATGGCGGCGAGGCCGGCTGGCGGGTGCTGATCCGGCTGCTGCTGACGCCCGAGCTCTGGGTGGCCGCGCAAATCCGCAAGCGTGCCCTCACGATGGCCTGGACCCCGGGACTGACGCTGGACTACGCCCGTGCCATGAGCATGCTGGCGGACCCGCGGCCATTCGGGTGGTGGAAGATGTCGCAACACGCGGTCCGCCGGATTGCCGAATTGCGCGCGGGATGGCGGTCGCAGGATCGGGAATCGCCGGCTCGCCGGCCGCGGACCTGAGCCGCGCGCACGCTGTTGCAATTGAACCCTGGAGAATCGCGGAGCGCGGGCGTAACGTGAAAACGCGGCATATGCCGCGTTGGCTTTGCAGGTGCGCACCATGACGCCCACGACTTCCCGCCCCGATCCCCATCACGCGGCCCCGGCCGCCGCGCCCGACACGCATGCGCCGCCGCGTGCGGAAAAAGAGCGCGCAAAGTCCGATCACCAGCAGGAAGAAGCCCGGCGCAAGGCGCTGGTCGGTTCCCAGCACAAGGAGAACACGCGCGCCGTGGCGGCGCCGCGCCATCACGGACATCGGGGCGGCTGAAGGCACCGGTTCCGGCGCTTGCCGGCCGCGCGCATTTCGACAGCGCGCTCGTCGGCAACGCGCCCCGCGGACCGCCCGAACGGATTTTTGCGGTATGTTTCTGCAAACCCCGACGGATCCCGACGATGCAGTCCGACGAAAACTACCTTCTCTATGACGGCGATTGCCCCTTCTGCTCGAACTACGTGCGGATGATGCGGCTGCGCAAGGCCGCTGGGCCTATCGCCATGCTGAACATGCGCGACCATCCCGACCTGGCCGCGCACCATCGCGCGCAAGGCTATGACTTGAACCAGGGCATGCTGTTGCACCTGGACGGCCGCGACTACTGGGGCGCGGACGCGATCCACCGGCTGGCCTTGCTCAGCACGGGCAGCGATGTGTTCAATCGCCTGAACGCCACCATATTCAGCAACGCGTGCCTGTCCAAGGCGCTCTATCCTTTCATGCGCACCGGCCGCAGCCTGACGCTGACGTTGCTGGGCAAGAAAAAGATGCCTTGACGCGCTTGCGGCGCAATTCCCGCACAATGCTGGCGGCCAGGCGCACGCCTGCGGAACGCTCGTCCGCAAGTAGCAGGCCGGCCACCCGCAAGCCTCTACACCCTGACAATCGGAACTGACCTGATGATCTATTTCTTTGGCGCCCTGCTTCTCGCGTCTACGCTGGCCGCTGCCGTCTACCGCCGCATGCAGCGCAGACCCGAGGACTCCGGCCGCACCATGTCGCGCGACATGCTGTCGGGTGCCGCGATCTTCGCATTCATGGGACCGGCCGTCGCCATCGTGCTCATCGCTGTGACCATGTCGATCGGCGCCCAGGATCCGGAACTGCTCCTGTTCGGTCTCTATGGACTGCCGTGGGCGTATCTGTTTGGCGGTGTGCCGGCGCTCTTTTGCGGGTTGACGGCGGGCGCGCTCAAGCCCGTCGCGCCGTCCTGGCTGGCCGTCCTGCGCATGGGGCTCATTGGCGCGGCGTATGCCTTTGTCTTTTTGCTGACGTTCGGCAGCCGCGACAGATCGTTGGCAGCGCTGGGATTTCCGCTGTTCATGGGCGCCCTGCCCGCCGCAGTGGCCGGTCTGCTGTGCGCGCGGGTGTTCTACGGCAAGCCGGTGGCTATTCGCTAGCCCAATTCAAATCCGGCGACGCGGCGCCGTGCGCATGAAAGTACAACAGCGCGGACGCCGCCTTGGAACGGTCCACGCACTGGTACTGCGGATAACTGCCTGATTGTCCACCCGCCACCAGGTCCTGGTCGTGATCTTCGGATTTGGCGGGGTCGATCAGCGTGTGGATCCGCGTGTCGCCGCCGGATGAGATGAACACGACATAGGCGCCATCACCGCCGCCGATCGACATGACCGTGTCGTCATCAATCACGAAGGCGGTCGAACTGAAGACCGCGCCATCCAGTCTGTCCAGGGCGGCGAGCAGGTCGCCCTCGGTCGGGGATTCATGGGCGCGGGCCTGTTCCTGGTCGCCTTGACGCATTTCTTCGATGATTCTGACGATTTTCACGGTGCTCCATTCGCCGGCTGGCGGCGCGTTGAGGGGTGGTCGCATACAAGGGATCACATGCAAGGGGAATCACGGCCGATACTACATTGGCCGCGATCCAAGCCGCCATTGACCACGCTGGAACGTTAGCGAATCACTGAGCGCGCGACGTGCGCGCGAAGAAGAATCGCAGCATCTCGGCCGTCGCATCCGGACCGGTCCGATCCGTGTAGGACCCTTGCTCCGAGCCGCCTGCCCAGGCATGGCCGGCGCCGTGGACATCCCAGCGTTCGGCGACGATGTTGCCCGCCGCATCGCGGTATACATGCTGCGTGCTGTCGCGCATGCTGCCCGCGCCCGCCACGCGAACGGTTTCGACACGCGCGTTGGGCCCCACGCTGGCCGCGATCACGTTGCCGGCATTGGCGGGATTGACGGTGGCGTCGCGATCGCCATGGAACACGATGACCGGCACGCCGTTGCCGGCCGGTGCGGCGGGTTTCAGGCCCACGCCCTTCATGGCGGACAGCGCCGAAGGCAGGTCCGTCGCCGCGCCAGCGGCCAACCCCGAATGCACACCTGCCGCCGCATACAGTTCGGGATAAGCGCCCGCCAGAATCGCTGCCATCGCCCCGCCCGCCGAAAGACCCGCGACATACACGCGCGTGGGATCAATGTTGTGGGCGGCGATCACCTCGCGCGTCATGCCCGCAAGGATGGACGGCTCGCCCCGGCCTGGCTGCTGATGGTTGTGCTTGAACCAGTTCCAGCACTTCTGCGGATTGGCGTCGCGCGATTGCACGGGGTACAGCACATGAAAGCCCTGCTCGCGCGCAGCCGCATTCATGGCGGTGCCCGCGGCGAAATCGTCTGCGTCCTGCGTGCATCCGTGCAGCATGACCACTAGCGGACGCGGCGTGCCATCCGGGTTGGGCGGCACATACAGCTTGTAGGCGCGCTGCCCGGACGAATTGCGGAATGACCCCGCCGTGAACGTATCGCCCGCGGCGGCAGGTTTTGGGGCGGACTGGGCAGCGTCGCCGGCAACGTGCGGCGCCGCGCTGGAAGCTTGGGCGGTATCCGGAACTTCCCAAGCTTCGACGTCGATGACGTCGGCATCGTCTTGCCGAGCCGGCGCGGCAGCCAGGCCGTTTCGCAGGGCGGCCTGGATGGCGGCAGTTGCTGCCGTCAGATCGCCGGCTTGAGTGAGCTGGGTAGCCCGGTGCATGAGGTGCTGGAAATCAGGGTGCATGGCGTGACCTTTGTTTGCGCCGCGAGGGTCAGCGGATGCGCTGACGCAGGGCGGCTTTGACGGCGGGGCTGGCATGTAGCGCCCCCAGTACCGTCAGGGATTCGATCGTGGCGAGCGCAAGCTCGGGCGTGACGTCGGAGGCAATGGTTGCCAGGCCCAGCACCCGGATCTGAAGCATTTCGCCCGCGGTCTGTACCGCGAGCAAATCCTGGGCGGTGTAGTGCTGGATGCCCAGCACCAGCGTCTTGCGGCTGACGGCCTGGCGCACGGCGTCGCCGTGGGTGGCAAGTTGATTGCGGATGGCCGTGCGGATGAGGTCCGTGCGGTTGGCGTAGAACCCTTCCTGGACGAGCAAATCAATCTGGCCCAGGTCGACATAACCCAGGTTGATGGTGATTTTTTCGTCCGCAGGCTTGGGCGTGGAGGCGAGTTGAGAGGTGCGAGGCGGCATGGATCGAATCATAAACCATCCACTTGGATGGTCTATGGATGTTTCAACTTGATATATCCGCGAATGGACAACCCAGGGAATGGACAACCCCAGGATTACGGCGACACCCGCAACCTGCTCATTGTGGAAATCGGCAAGGACTGGGCCCCCCGCCCGGACGACAAGATCGAACACTGGTTGGCCAGCCACGTCGGCGCGCCGTTGTCCGCACCGAACCGCCCCAAGCGCCGCTAGATAGAAGTCTGGCTCACGCCTGTCCGGGGCTTCCGACAGTTTCCGGGCTGTTTCGCTTGGCCACGCGCTGCAGAAATGCATCCAGCGCCGGATTATCGTGCTGCGCGTGCCAGGCAAGGTACATGTCCGCGTAGAGATCGCGCTGGCCAATCGGCCGGAACACCACGCCTTCAAACCGCAGCTCGCGCGCGGAATCCGGCACGAGGCCCACGCCCAGCCCGGCTCGCACCAGCGCCAGCAACGTATGCGTCTGCCCGGCGCGCTGCACATACTGCGGCTGCACGTCCGCCAGGCCGAAAGCGCCCACGATGCGGTCGTAGAAGTACTTGCCTTCCCGCGGCGAATACAGCACGAATGGCTGCCCCTGCAGCAACCGCAGCGGCACGATAGCGTGCTCGCACAAGGGCGACTCGGCCGGCAGCGCCAGCACCAGCGGTTCACGCTCCAGCAGGCGCGATTCGATGCCTGCCTGTTGCGGCACGCTGCGCGCCAGGATGGCATCCAGTTCGTGGGCCAGCAGCAGGCGGCTCAACTCGGTCGTCACGGTTTCGCGCAACTGGATCTCGACGCCCGGCAGCAGCTTGCGCGCCTGCACGATAAGCGACGGCATCAGGCGATACGAGGCCACGGCCGTGAAGCCCAGCCTGATGTGGCCGGCTTCGCCGCCGGACGTGCGGCGCGCGGTCGCCGCGGCCTGCGCCGAAAACTCAAGCAAATGGCGCGCGTCGCGCAGAAAGCGCCGGCCAGCGGCGCTAAGCACCACCTGCCGGCTGTTGCGCTCGAACAGGGTCACGCCCAGGTCCTGCTCCAGCAGCTGGATCTGGCGCGAGAGCGGCGGTTGCGTCATGCACAGGCGCTCGGCGGCGCGGCCAAAGTGCAATTCTTCGGCAACCGCAATGAAGCACTCGAGCTGGCGGAATTCCATCGATTCAATCCTTGAATTGATTGATGCTATTTATAGCTCGAACGGCTATCCATGGACAGGCATCCCTATACTCGGCTGCAGGGCTGGATTCCGGCCCGCGAAGCATCAGGAGCCTTACCCGCAGCACCATTTTTCGCGGCCTAGCCGCCATCAACGCCATAAAAGAGAAAATCCATGGAGACAAAGAACACCGCCCGGATTCGCGTCCGGCTCCTCGCCGCGGCGCTGGCCCTGGCTGCCACCGCCGCCTTGCCGCACGCGGCCAGCGCCGCAGGCTATCCGGAACGCCCGATCAATCTGATCGTCCCCTTCTCGCCCGGCGGCGGCACCGACATCTCGGCGCGCCTGCTGGCCGCGGCCCTGGGCGAAAAATTCTCGTCGTCGGTGGTGGTGGACAACCGCCCGGGCGCCGGCGGCCAGATCGCCGCCGACCTGGTGGCCCGTTCGCAGCCCGATGGCTACACGCTGCTGTTCGCAAACTCGGGCATGCTGGCGATCAACCCCTGGATCTACAAGCTGCATTCCGACCCGGTGAAGGCGTTTGCGCCCGTGTCGCTGTTTTCGGACCTGCCGTTCGTGCTGGTGGTGCCCGCCAGCCTGCCGGCCAAGAACGTCGCGGAGCTGGTGACGCTGACCAAGTCCCAGCCCGGCAAGCACACCTTTGCCAGCTCGGGCACGGGCGGCGCGCCCCACCTGTCCGGCGAGATCTTCCAGGAAGCCACGGGCGTGGATCTGGTGCACGTGCCCTACAAGGGCGGCGGCCCGGCGATGACCGATCTGATGGCCGGGCGCGTCGATATGCTGTTCGCGTCAGTCCTGGAGACCATGCCGTATGTCACGGCCGGCAAGCTGCGCGCGCTGGCCGTGACCGGCGCGACACGCTCGCCCGCGATGCCGGACGTGCCGACCATCGACGAAGCCGGCGTCAAGAACGCGCAGAGCGGCTCGTGGACGGCGGTACTGGCGCCGGCCGGCACGCCGCAGGCCGTGATCGACAAGCTGTCCGAGGCGATCCGCGCCGTGGCGGCCGATCCCGCGGTCAAAGCCAAGCTCGAATCGCAGGGCGCCGTCGCCCACGGATCGACACCCAAGGAGCTGCAGGACCTGGCCGCTAGCGAGCGCGAACGCTATGGGCAGATAATCAAGTCCCGCAACATCCAGACCAACTGATTCCGGTCCCGGCCCGCCTCGGCGGGCCTTTCCTTCTTACCTACATAAGCCGTATCCATGACTGCATCCCTTCCCGCCTCCGCCGCCGATCTGCTGATGGTCGGTCCCCTGCTGCCTGAACTGGTGGCCGACCTGGAATCGCGCTACCGCGTTCATCGCCTCTGGGAGGCCCAGGACAAGGCGGCGCTGCTGCGCGAACATGGCGCCGCCATCCGCGGCATTGCCACCAGCGGCCGCTTCGGCGCGACAAAGGAATTGATCGACGCCCTGCCCGCCCTGGAAGGCATCTTCAGTTTTGGCGTGGGGTACGACACCATCGACATCGCGGCGGCCAAGGCGCGCAACGTCGTGGTCACCAACACGCCGGGCGTGCTGGACGCCTGCGTGGCCGATACCGCGCTGGCCCTGATGCTGGCCGTCTCGCGCCGCATCGCCGAAGCCGACCGCTTCGTGCGCGCCGGCCGCTGGCCCACCGAAGGATTCGGCCTGGGTTCGCGCATGACCGGCAAACGCTGCGGCATCGTCGGCCTGGGCAACATCGGCCTGCAGATCGCCCGCCGCGCGCAGGCCTTCGACATGGAGATCCTGTACACCAACCGCAAACCGCGCCCCGACGCGCCCGAGGGCTACCGTTATTGCCCGAACATCCTCGAGCTCGCCGCGCAATGCGACTTCCTGGTGCTGGCCGTGCCGGGCGGCGGCGCGACGCGCCACATGGTGAACGCGCAGGTACTGGACGCCCTGGGGCCGGACGGCTGGCTGATCAATATTGCGCGCGGCACGGTGGTCGACGAAGCCGCACTGGTGGCTGCGCTGCAGAGCAAACGCATTGCCGGCGCCGGCCTGGACGTGTTCGAACACGAACCCGCCACGCCCCCGGAACTGAACGCCATGGACAACGTGGTGATGCTGCCGCACATTGCCAGCGGCACCCACGAAACGCGCCGCGCGATGGCGGACCTGATGCGCGCGAACCTGGATTCGTGGTTCCGCGAAGGCCAGGTGCATACGCGCGTGGTGTAACGCGCAACAGCTGACTAGTGAGGCTTGCGCGGCCTGCCGGATTGACCGGCAGGCCATTTTTCAGGCCGCTTCCACGGCCGGCGGATCGATGGACCGTTGCGGGGCGGGCATGGTGCGATCACAAAGTGCCCAACCCGATGCCGGGTTGCGCCGATCGTGCAGATAATCCCAATTGGCGCCGCATTCGCCGCACGTGAATGCCTCGTGCGTGACGCCGCGTTGCGCCAGGGGCAACGACCGGACATGGCCCAGGCTGATCAGGTTTTCATGCCCCGGCGCCCCCGCCTGATCCACGGTGATGGCCGCGCATTGGCCGCACAGCATCGCTCCACTCCCTTTCATTTTGCTTTCACGGAATGGTACGGACGACTGAGCTTCAAAGGCTCAACAATTCTCACATTCGGTAGTGCGGAGTTACCCGTTCCCACGAAGTGGGCGCCATTGCTGTAAACACCGACGCCTGCCTTTCATCCCGGCGGACTATACTGGATAAATAAACAGTATTTTCCGCCATGCCGTTCAAAAACCCCCTTTCCCACGCCGACCTGCGGTGCATCCGCGAGCGTCAGCCCTGGAACCCCGATGTGATCACCCTGCTTTGGGAGGTCAAGCGGCTGCGTTCGATCTTGCTGCGCGCTTATCAGCTATCCGGCGACTTCAAGCGCCCGGCCGGCATCACCGGCGAGCTCTACGACGATTTCATACGCGACCTGCACCGCGAACCCTGCGTGCTGGAGCGCGACGACATGAAAGACGCGCTGCTGGAACCTTCCAACCGGTTGCGCAAGGGGATGGCTCCCAGATAGCGCTGGAGCGCAAACGGGCGCGGGAGTATCGTCAAAGGCGCATCCTGGCCCAGAACGGAGATGTCCCATGTCTGACCATTCGCAAGCAGAATTGGAATCCGGCGCGTCACAACAGGGCAACCTCGTGCAATTCCTGCTGTGGATTTCGGCGCGTCCTCGCACCTACGCAGAGACCATGGAAGCGTGGCGTACCCACTGCCCCAGGCTGTCGGCCTGGGAAGACGCCACGGCGAATGGCCTGGTCGACATGACGCAGGAACAAAGCACCGTGAAGGGCGAAGCCGTCCTGGTGCTGACGGAAAAAGGCCGTGCGCTTCTGGCCTCTCATGCGCCGATTCAGGGCGCGCAAGCCGGACCGGAAGGGTCCTAGCGCTTCTCCCCGGCCTACCCCATTTCCATCGTTGGATTCTCGCCTGCGCTGCGCTGAATCGTCCTTCAGCGTCTGCGCCCTCTCCTGGCGCTCCGGACAGGGCTCCTCTCCGGACTTACCCTAAGTCCTTGAAATAACTCGCGGTAATTAAAAATGCGCGGTCATTCGCATCTAGGGAATTTACTTATGCCTTTTTAGTATTTGTAGGGTGCATACTCGAGCGGCCAGAATTCGTCCTTGGCATAAATCAAGACCAATGGAACTCCGTCAACTCGAGGCCTTTGCGGCCGTCATGTCCACCGGCAGCGTCACCGCAGCCGGACGGCTGCTGGGACGCTCGCAGCCGGCGATCAGCCGGTTGCTGCAGGAACTGGAGGCCGAAATCGGCTATCCCCTGTTCGCGCGCAGCGGCCCCCGCGTGACGCCGACCGAACAGGGGTTCCTGCTGTATGACGACGTTGAGCGTGCGCTGACCAGCCTGCAGCAGATCCGCGGCCGTGCCGATGAGATCGCGCGCGGCCAGGCGCAGCCGCTCCTGGTGACCGCCACGTCCGCCCTCGCCGCCGGTCTGGTGCCCGCTGCCCTCAAACGCATCGAAGACCGCCTCGGCGCCGCACGCGTGCAGTTGCGCAGCGCCTCGCCGGAACGCGTGGTGCACGCTGTGCTGTCGGGCGCCGCGCAACTGGGCGTGACCAGCCTGCCGCTGGAACACCGCGGCCTGACCGTGCACTGGATTGCCCAGGCCCCCTGCGTCGTCGCCCTGCCCGAAGACGATCCTGTGGCGCAGCATGCCGTGGTGCCGGTGTCGGCCCTTGCCGGCCGCCGTCTCATCACCATGGCCAATCCCTATCGCCTGCGCCGCCGTCTGGACGCGGCCCTCTCGCACAACGTACAGGCGCTGGGCACCATTGAAACCAATTCGTCCGTCAATGCCCTGGCCGCGGTCCGCGCCGGGCTTGGCGTGTCGGTGCTGGAACCCGTGACTGCCTACGGCTCGCCGGTGGCGGGCGTGGCGATCCGGCCCATCGACCTGGATATCCCCTTCTTTTTTGGGGTCATCACCCCGCAGTCGCAAACGCTGACGCCGGCCTGCCAGGCCATGGCGGACGCACTGGCCGAAGCCGCCGCAGCCCTGCTGCCGGGCTTCGTGCTGCACGACGCCTGCGAGCATTCGGCGCTGTTGCAGTCGATCTACGGCGATGACGCCCCTGTTATGGAAACACCCGCATCATGAATCTGCCCATTGCCACCCCGCCGCAAGGCCTGCCCGCCCTGGAGGCGCGCCTTCGGCAAGACCTGTCCTGGCTGGAACTGCCCGCCAAGAACTGGGTGACGCCCCGGCTGGTCGATGGCCAGCAGGTGCTGGACGTGGCCATCATCGGCGGCGGCATGGGCGGTCTTGCGGCGGCGGCGTCGTTGAAGCATCTGGGCATCGACGCGCCGATTTTCGATCAGGCGCCCGAAGGCTTCGAAGGCCCGTGGGCCACGACGGCTCGCATGGAGACGCTGCGCTCGCCCAAGCAACTGACCGGTCCCGCGCTCGGCCTGCCCGCGTTGACCTTCCGAGCCTGGTTCGAAGCGCAATTCGGCCTGGACGCATGGGAAGCGCTGGACAAGATCCCGCGCCTGCAATGGATGGACTACCTGCGCTGGTACCGCCGCGTGCTGAACCTGGACGTGCGCAACGAACACCGCATCCTGTCCGTGCAGCCGCGCGCCGACAAGCTGGTGGAACTGGACATCCAGTCGCCCGCCGGGCGCAGCACCGTCCTGGCCCGCCGTGTCGTGCTGGCCACGGGCCGCGACGGCCTGGGCGGCGCCTATGTGCCTGACTTTGCAAAGAAACTGCCGCGCGACCGGTGGGCGCATTCGTCCGACGTGATGGACTACAACACGCTGGCCGGCAAGCGCGTCGGCGTCGTGGGCGCGGGCGCATCCGCCATGGACAGCGCGGCGACCGCGCTGGAAGCCGGCGCGGCCAGCGTCGACCTGCTGATCCGCCGCAACGACATCCCCCGAATCAACAAGGGCAAGGGCGCGGGCAACCCAGGCCTGACCCACGGCCACCTGACGCTGCCCGACGAATGGAAGTGGAAGATCCGCCACTACATCAACGCCGCGCAAGTGCCGCCCCCGCGCGGCAGCACGCTGCGCGTGTCGCGCCACCCAAATGCCTTCTTCAACCTGGGCTGTGGCGTGCTGGACCTGGCGCTGATCGATGACGAGATCCACGTCACCACGCCCAAAGGCGTGTTCGTGCTGGACTTCCTGATCTTCTCCACGGGCTTTCGCATCGACTGGACCGTGCGCCCGGAATTCGCGCCGCTCGCGCCTCACGTGCGCGCCTGGGGCGACCGCTACACGCCGCCCGCCGGCGAGGAAGACCAGGAACTGCATGATTCGCCCGACCTGGGCCCCGTCTTCGAACTGCAGGAGAAAGTGCCCGGCGCCTGCCCCGGCCTGGATCGCGTGCACTGCTTCTCGTACCCCGCCGCGCTGACGCAAGGCACGATCTCGGGCGACATCCCCGCCATCAGCGAAGGCGCAAAGCGCCTGGCGCAAGGCATCGCGGGTCTGTTCTACCGCGAAGACGTGGCCACGCACTACGCCAACATGGAAGCGTTCTCCGAGCCCGAAGTGTTCGGCGATGAATGGACCCCAGCCCCGGCGCCGGCCCCCGCGCCGGCGACGGCTTCGCAGGCGGAGACCGCGCAATGACAGCATGGCTGCTACGCCGCGTGGCGCAAGCCGCCGTGGTCGTGTTCCTGATGACGCTCATCGTCTTCGTGGGGCTGCACGCCATCGGCAACCCCGTGGACATCCTGATCGGCCAGGACGTGGACCAGGTCGACCGCGCGCGCATCATCGCCGAACTGGGTCTGGACAAGCCCCTGTGGCAGCAGTACCTGGCCTTCCTGAACGGCGCGCTGCACGGCAACCTGGGCAACAGTTTCGTCTACAACATTCCGGCGATCGAACTGGTGATCCAGCGCCTGCCGGCCACGCTTGAATTGGCGATCACCGCCCTGTCGTTTGCCGTCATCGTCGGCCTGCCGCTGGGCCTGTTCGCCGGCCTGTACCCCGACAGCCGCGCGTCCAAGATGATCATGGCCGGCAGCATCGTCGGCTTCTCGCTGCCCACCTTCTGGGTGGCGCTGATGCTGATCATGGCGTTCAGCGTGTCGCTCGGCTGGCTGCCGGCCAGCGGCCGCGGCCAGACGGTGGAGTTCCTGGGCTTTCAGTGGTCGTGGCTGACGGCCGACGGCTGGCGCCACCTGATCCTGCCGGCGTTCAACCTGTCGCTCTTCAAGATCTCGCTGGTCATCCGCCTGACCCGCGCCGGCGTGCGCGACGTGATGCCGCTGGACTTCGTGAAGTTCGCGCGCGCCAAGGGCCTGTCGCCCTTCCGCGTGGTCTGTGTGCACGTGCTGCGCAACACCATGATTCCGCTGGTGACCGTGCTGGGCCTGGAACTCGGTTCGACCATCGCCTTTGCCGTCATCACCGAAAGCATCTTTGCCTGGCCCGGCGCCGGCAAGCTGATCCTGGATAGCCTGAACGCGCTGGACCGCCCCGTGATCGTGGCCTACCTGATCGTGGTGGTGTGCCTGTTCGTGACGCTGAACCTGATCGTCGACATTCTGTACAAAGTGCTGGACCCCCGGGTGCGGCTGGAGGCCACGGCATGAGTTCCGTATCCAATACCGCGCAGGCGCCTGCCCTGCGCCGCGAGTCGCCGTGGCGCCGCAACCTGACCGAGTTCCTGTCGTCCAAGACGGCGGTGCTGGGCCTGGTGGTGGCCACGCTGCTGATCCTGGCTGCCGTGCTGGCGCCCTGGATCTCGCCGCAGAACCCGTATGACCTGCTGCAGATCGACGTGCTGGACTCGCGCCTGCCGCCCGGCACCATGAACGGCCTGGAGACCTTTCACTACTGGCTGGGCACCGACGGCCAGGGCCGCGACCTGTTGTCCGGCATCCTGTACGGCCTGCGCATCAGCCTGATGGTGGGCGTTGGCTCGGCGCTGATCGCCGGCATCATCGGCACGCTGCTGGGTCTGTTGGCCGCCTACGCCGGCGGCAAGGTCGACGCCTTCATCATGCGTCTCGTGGACCTGATCCTGTCGTTCCCGTCGATCCTGGTGGCCATGATGATCCTGGCCTATCTGGGCAAGGGCGTGGGCAACGTGGTGCTGACGCTCGTGATCCTGGAATGGGCCTACTACGCCCGCACCGCGCGCGGCCAGGCCCTGGTCGAACGCCGCCGCGAATACGTCGAAGCCGCCCGCTGCCTGGACATTCCCAACTGGCGGATCATGTTGAAGCACATCCTGCCCAACTGCCTGCCGCCGCTGATCGTGATCGGCACGCTGCAGATCGCGCGCGCCATCACGCTGGAAGCCACGCTGAGCTTTCTGGGCCTGGGCGTGCCGGTGACCGAACCGTCGCTGGGCCTGCTGATTTCCAACGGCTTTCAATACATGCTGTCCGGCGAATACTGGATCAGCTTCTACCCCGGCATCGCGCTGCTCATCACCATCGTGGCGATCAACCTGGTGGGCGACCGCCTGCGCGACGTGCTGAACCCGAGGACTCACAAATGACCGACCGCACCGCCTCGGCTGGCGCGCCGGCCACGCTTGAAGTGCGCAACCTGCGCACGCAGTTCCATACCCGCGCGGGCGTGCTGCCCGCCGTGGATGGCGTCTCTTTTAAGCTGGAACGCGGCAAGATTCTGGGCCTGGTCGGCGAATCCGGCTCGGGCAAGTCCGTGACGGGCTTCTCCATCATGGGTCTGGTCGATGCGCCGGGCCGCATCGCTGGCGGCGAGGTGCTGTTCCAGGGCCGCGACCTGACCAAGCTGGCGCCGCGCGAGTTGCGCAAGCTGCAGGGCAACCGCATCGCGATGATCTTCCAGGATCCGATGATGACGCTGAACCCCGTGCTGCGGGTGGACGTGCAGATGATCGAGACCGTACGCGCCCATAACAAGATGAGCAAGGCCGAGGCCCGCGTCCTGGCGCGCGACACGCTAGGCATGATGGGCATTCCCAGCCCCGAGGAACGCCTGCTGGCCTACCCGCATCAACTGTCCGGCGGCATGCGCCAGCGCGTGGCCATTGCCATTGCCATGCTGCACCGCCCGGATCTCATCATTGCCGACGAACCCACCACCGCGCTGGACGTCACCATCCAGGCGCAGATCCTGTCCGAAGTGCAGAAGCTCGCGCAGCAGCACGGCACCAGCCTCATCTGGATCACGCACGATCTTTCCGTGGTGGCCGGCCTGGCCGACGACGTGGCCGTCATGTATGCCGGCCGCATCGTCGAACACGGCAAGGTCGACGACGTGCTGGACCGTCCGCAGCACCCGTACACCGTGGGCCTGATCGACAGTCTGCCCAGCAACAACCAGCGCGGGCAGCGCCTGCGCCAGATTCCCGGCATGACGCCGAACCTGCTGCACCTACCGACCGGCTGTGCGTTCGCGGCGCGCTGCGCGCGCGCCACTGCCACCTGCGGCCAGCAACCCGGCATCACCCAAGCCTTACCCGACCACGACGTGCGCTGCTTCCATCCTTCCATCCAGATCCACCGCGAGGTGGCGGCATGAGCGCAACCGCCAACGCCCCCACCCCGCTGATCGACCTGCGCCAGGTCAGCAAGCGCTTCGGCGAACGCAAGATCGGCGCCGCCGGCCGCGCGATGCAATCGCTGGGCCTGTCCAAGCCGCCCGCCATCACGCGTGCCGTGGACCACGTCGATCTCATCGTGAACCCCGGCGAAGTCGTCGGCCTGGTCGGCGAATCCGGCTGCGGCAAGTCCACGCTGGGCCGCATCGCGGCCGGCCTGCTCACGCCCTCGGGTGGCGAGGTCCGCATCAACGGCGTGCGTCCCGCCGACATGAACGCGGCCGAGGCCCATGCCGCGCGCTTGAAAGTGCAGATGATCTTTCAGGACCCCTACGCCAGCCTCAACCCGCGCCTGCGCGTGGACGAGATCGTCGGCGAAGCGGCGCGCATTCATGGCCTGGTCGGCAACGGCGACTTCGACGACTACGTCAGCGCGCAACTCGAGCGCGCGGGCCTGGACCCCGCCCTGCGCCAGCGCTATCCGCACCAGTTCAGCGGCGGCCAGCGCCAACGCATCGGCATTGCCCGCGCGCTGGCCGTGCAGCCGTCCATGCTGGTCTGCGACGAGGCAGTGGCCGCGCTGGATGTGTCGATCCAGGCGCAGATCCTGAACCTGTTCATGGACCTGCGCGAAGAGCTGAACCTGACGTACCTCTTCATCAGCCATGACCTGGGCGTGGTCGAACACCTGTCCGACCGCGTCGTCATCATGTATCTGGGCCGCGTCGTGGAAACGGCGACGGTGGAAGAAGTCTTCCAGCGTCCCAACCACCCGTACACCCAGGCGCTGCTGGCCGAGATTCCCACCCTGAAGTCGCGCCACAAGACCTTTACCGCGATCAAGGGCGAGATCCCCAGCCCGCTCAACCCGCCCACCGGCTGCCATTTCCATCCGCGATGTCCGCACGCGATGCCGCGCTGCAAGACCGAGGTTCCCACATTGAAGGGAATCGCCATCAACCACCTGAGCGCCTGTCACCTGAACGACATGGCCTGACGATCAATGACTGCGGCACGACCGCCGCGGTCAATGGACCCACTCCGTTCCCCCTCTACCAAGGATCCCGGACAATGAAACGCCTGATTCTCTCGACCCTCACCGCCGCCATCCTGGGCGCCTCGGCCGCGGCCTCCGCCGACAACCTGTCGATCGGCTTTGCCGACCCGCTGTCGTCGCTGGACCCGCAGTTGAACAACCACGCCGGCGACCGCTCGGTGGCCCTGCACTTCTGGGACCTCCTGATCGAGAACAAGTGGAACAAGCTGCAGCCGGGTCTGGCCGTGAGCTGGAAGCCGCTGGACAACACCACCTGGGAATTCAAGCTGCGTGAAGGCGTCAAGTGGCAGGACGGCACGCCGTTCACGGCCGACGACCTGATCTACTCCTACACCCGCGCCCGAGGCGTGCCCGGCAGCGTCGCCACCTACGCCGGCTACCTGCGCACCATCGACACGATGACCGCCAAGGACCCGCTGACGCTCATCGTCAAGACCAAGGCCCCGAACCCCGACCTGCCCCTGAACCTGGCGTCCATCCACGTCGTCAGCAAGCACGTCGGCGAAAAGTCGTCGACCGAAGACTACAACTCGGGCAAGGCCATGGTCGGCACCGGCCCCTACAAGTTCGTCTCGTACACCCCCGGCGACCGCGTCCTGATGGAACGCAACGACGCCTACTGGGGCGACAAGCAGATCTGGGAAAAGGTCAACTACCGCTACATCAACAACGCTGCCGCCCGCACCGCCGCCCTCTTGGCCGGCGACGTGGACGTGATCGACAAGGTCTCGGTGTCCGACCTGGCCAAGCTGCAAAAGGCCTCGAACATCTCGGTCTACCCGTACGACGGCCTGCGCGTCATGCTGCTGCAACCCAGCTTCAACCCCGCGCCCAACCAGTACATCACCGACAACAACGGCAAGCCGCTGGACAAGAACCCGCTCCTGGACGTGCGCGTGCGCCAGGCGCTGAACCTGGCCATCAATCGCAAGGCCATCGCCGACCGCATCCTGCAAGGCGCCGCCACCGAAGCCAACCAGTGGATGCCCAAGGGCACCTTCGGCTACAACCCCGAAATCAAGGACATCCCCAACGACGTCGCGCAGGCCAAGAAGCTGCTGGCTGAAGCGGGCTTCCCGGACGGCTTCAAGCTGACCATGCACGTCCCCAACGACCGCTACCCGCAAGGCCCGGAAACGGCTCAGGCGGTCGCGCAGTTCTGGACCCGCGTGGGCGTGAAGACGCAAGTGGAAGTCGTGCCGTGGGCCGTGTACTCGGGCCGCGCCAACAAGAACGAATTCGCCGTCAGCATGCTGGCGTGGGGCAACGGCACGGGTGAGGCCAGCTATGCGCTGGTCAACATCCTGGCTACGGTCGACGCCAAGAAGGGCCTGGGCGCCTCCAACTGGGGTCACTACACGAATGCCAAGGTCGACGCCGCGCTGGAGCAATCCACCTCGGAATTCGACGTGGCCAAGCGTGAAGCCATCCTGCGCGACTCCGTCAAGCTCGTGTCCGATGACGTCGGCATCATCCCGCTGTTCCACTACAAGAACATCTGGGCCACCAAGAAGGGCCTGAAGGTCACGCCGATGACCAGCGACCGCACGGCCGCCATGATGGTCACCAAGGTTTCGGACAAGTAAAGCCATGGCGCCGACCCTGACCATCACCCCCGCGGACGCCCTCATCGACGTCCCGCGCCAGATCCGCGTCGAACACGTGGCGCCCGGCGCGACCGTCGAGATCACCGCCCTCACCCGCCGCAACGGCGTGGTCTGGCAAGCCCAGGCCGCCTATACGGCGGGCGAGGACGGCGTGGTTGACCTGACCCGCGAAGCGCCCGTTTCCGGCGACTACACCGGCTTGTCCCCGATGGGACTGATCTGGGCGCAGTCCCCCGACGACGGCAAGAGCCGTGAATACTTCAACCACCCGGTGACCGACGCGCTCGTCACCGACGTGGTGGCTCGCGTGCAAGGCGCCGAGGCGCGCGCTTCGTTCACGCAACGCCTGGCGTCCGACGGCGTCACGCGCGTCGAGGTCCGCGAGGAAGGTCTGGTCGGCACCCTGTACCTGCCCGCCGGCAGCGCCCCGGGTTCGCATCCTGCCGTCATGATCCTGAACGGGTCTGGCGGCGGCATCAACGAACCGCGCGCCGCCCTGTACGCCTCGCGCGGTTACGCCGCCTTTGCGCTGGCGTACTTCAAGGCGCCAGGCCTGTCGGACTACATTTCCAACACCCCGCTCGAATACTTCCAGACCGGACTGCGCTGGCTGCGCAAGAAGGTCCAGCCCAAGCACGACTTCGTCGCCATCAGCGGCCAGTCGCGCGGCGGCGAACTGGTGCTGCTGTTGGGCGCCACCTTCCCCAAGGAAGTGTCGGCGGTCGTGGCGTACGTGCCCGGCGCCGTCGTCCACAGCGGCCAGAACGCGTGCGATCCCAAGATCGGCCGCGAAGGCCCGACGTGGCTGCTGGGCGGCAAGCCCATTCCCCACGTCTGGGAAAACAACCGTACCGCCACGTGGGCCCCGTTCGATGAAGGCCCCGCGCCGCATCGCCACGAAAAGGCCATCCTGACCGCGCTGCAAGACCCCGACGCCGTCGCCCGCGCCCGCATCCGCGTGGAAGACATCGAAGGCCCGGTCATGCTGCTGTCCGGCACCGACGACGGCTCGTGGCCGTCCAGCCTGTATTCGAAGATGGTGCAGGACAAGCTGGTCGAGGTGCAGCACCCGTACCCGGTCAAGTGGCTGGATTACGAGAACGGCGGCCACTCGATCCTGTTCCCCTACGTGCCCACCACGCAGCTTGTGTACGCCCACCCGGTGTCGGGCAAGATCAGCACCAGCGGCGGCAACCCCAAGGACAACGCCCGCGCCGATCAGGAATCCTGGGAAGGCGTGACGTCATTCCTGGATGCGGCGGTGAAGGCCAAGGGTGCGGCGGCTGCGACTGCGGACGACGCGCGCAACGCCGGCTGAAAGAAACTTTAGGAGAATTCCTCAATGGCACAACAACCCATCGTCTACGACATCAACAAAGACCTCGTCGACCAGCTCGTGGGCCTGACGCCCGGCACGCAGACCTTTGACGTGCGCCACAAGCGCGACAAGGTCGCCGCCGCCACGCAAGGCAGCTACGACGCCCTGTTCGACCCGGCCCTGCCCGGCCTGTCGCTGACCGACCGGCTGCTGGTCGCGCTGTATGCCACGCGCATCACGCCGTCGCCGCTGCTGGCTGCGCACTATCGCGCCCGCGCCGTGGAAGCCGGCGCCGCGGCAGCGGACATCGCCGTCGCCGAATCGGGCAAACCGGCCGACGCCGCCAACCCGCAACTGGCCGCCGTGCTGGAATTCACGCGCAAGCTGATTGAAAAGCCTGTCGAAGGCGACGAGGCGGCGCTGAAGACGCTGCCGGCGGCGGGGGTTTCGACGCCAGCTGTTGTCACCCTGTCGCAGCTGATCGCCTTCCTGTCGTATCAGACGCGTCTGGTGGCGGGGTTGGTGGCGATGAAGGCCGCTGAGGGTCAAGGCGCCGGATCTGCTGCCGCGGAAGCGACTGCCGTCATCAACCCCGGCAACACCGAACCCGGCGACGTCATCAAGGCCCACGGTTTCACCAACGAAGTCCTGGAGTGGAAGGCCTGGCTCGACGTCGTCAACGTCGACACCGCCACGCCCGAACAGATCGCCGTCCTGGAAGAAAGCCACCCCAAGGCCAAGGTCTCGGACTACTACCTGTTTCTGGTCCACCAGCCGGAAATCCTGCGCCAACGCTCCACGGCCTTCAACGCCATCATGTACGCCCCGGGCGGCATGTCGCGCGCCGAACGCGAACTGGGCGCCACCGTCGTGTCGCGCGTGAACGGCTGCGTGTACTGCGCGTCGGTGCACGCGCAGCGGTTCGAGCAACTGGCCAAGCGCAATGACGTGATTGGGCAGGTGTTCGAGGATCCGATCACGGCTGGCACGACGAAGCGTGAACAGGCTATTGGCAAGTTCTCGATCCAGATCACCGAAGCGCAGGCCGACGTGAACGCGGCCAGCATCCAGGCGCTGAAGGACGTTGGATTGAATGATGGTGAGATCCTGGATCTGCTGCATTCGGACGCGATCTTTGCGTGGGCGAATCGGTTGATGCTGAATTTGGGTGAGCCTGTCCTCGTGACGGTCTGAGGCGCTCCTTTGACCTGCGTGTCTGGCGCCGGCGCTCAGGAAGAGCCGGAGTCAAACACGCGGAGGGGTAAAATGCCTCTTTCCGCACCTCTACGCGCCCCGCCCCAGCGGGGCGCTTTGCCTTTCCCCATGTCCGAAAAAACCCACGACATCCGCCCCGGCCAGTCGATCGAACTGCTCAAGGCTCTGCACATCCTGACCCGCGACGGCAAGATGAACCAGGACAGCCGCCGCAAGCTCAAGCAGGTCTACCACCTATTCCAGTTCATCGAGCCGCTGCTCAAGGACGTCCAAGCGCAACGCGGCGCCGTCACACTGGCCGACCACGGCGCGGGCAAGTCGTATCTCGGTTTCATCCTGTACGACCTGTTCTTCAAGGATCAGCCCGAGGCGCTGAAGAACGGCTCGCACATCTTCGGCATCGAAACGCGGGAAGAACTGGTGAAGTCGTCGGAGGAACTGGCCAAGCGGCTGGGATTTGACGGCATGTCGTTTCTGAACCTCTCGGTTGCGGAATCGATCACCTCGAACAAGCTTCCCGCATCGATTGACGTCGTTACCGCCCTGCACGCCTGCAATACCGCCACCGACGACGCGATTCATTTTGCGTTGGAGAAGAAGGCCAAATACATCGTGGTCGTGCCGTGCTGCCAGGCGGAAGTGGCTTCGGTGCTGCGGAAAAACAAGGCGAAGGCGTTGGCCGATCCGCTGGCGGAGATCTGGCGGCATCCGCTGCATACGCGGGAGTTTGGTAGCCAGATCACGAATGTGCTGCGGTGTTTGCAGCTTGAGGCGCATGGGTATCAGGTCAGCGTGACTGAACTGGTCGGCTGGGAGCATTCGATGAAGAATGAGCTGATCATTGCGCAATATAAAAATCTGCCGACTCGCAAGCCTGCCGAGCGTTTGACCGAGATGTTGGAGCGGATTGGATTGCAGGAACTAAAGGATCGGTTTTTCTTGCCGCAAGCTGCGTAACACGCAAAAGGACCACCAGCGGCGATGAATTTTTCCCACTACCTTGATCGGGTTCGAGCGGCATGCGACGCGCACGGTCACGCGCTAAACCTCAACCCGGGCGCGGCGGAATCGGTCCTGGAAGCGGTAGAGGCGGAACTTGGCTTCCTTATCGCTGCGGACGCCCGGCAGGCCTGGCTTTGTGCCAACGGGGCTGAGCGCGATGAGCCGGTGTTCATGCAGCCGGGCTATTTGACGGCTTACGATTTTCTGCCGATGGAAAAGGCGATTGCGGCACGAGCGCGTATGGCAGACCGAGCGCCGCGATATGTCGGATACGCTGAACCGGCGCCGCGAGATGCGCGCATCAAGGACGGCTGGTTTCACCAGGGCTGGCTCCCCTTCGCCAGTTTCGGCGGCGCAACACTGCTGCTGATGATCGACCACTCGCCCACCGAGGCGGGCACACCGGGGCAGATCATCGCCTTCACCCATGACCCGGACCAGATCACCTGGGTGGCGCCGAGCTTTGAGGCGCTATTGATGGGGTCGATTGCCGAGATCGAAGCCGATCCGGAGGAGTTTCTGGGGGAGTATTAAGCAGTATCTATGAGCCCCGACGAGCCAGAGAGCGCGAAATGCTGATGATCCTTATCTTTCCCCTTGTATTCGTGGGCGTCCTGACGATCTGGCTGGCTTGTGCGGTGAAGGGACGCTCGGTCAAAGGAGCGCCGCCTGCGCTTACCGTCACCCTCTTGGCATTAATACTTTGCTATGCCATGGGATTGATACTGATATCAATGGACCCGTGGTTTGACGACAACGGCGTACCGGAATTCATCTCCTGGAAATATCGTTGGGCATGGGCGGCATCGATCGCGGGCTGGCTCGCAATTGTTGTCTTGCCCGCGGTGCTCGGACTTCGGGCAGTCTTCCTTTCGCGTGCTCGGAAGCAGTTGCCGCTTGCATGAACGCCACCGGGTCCAAGATTGAGAGGATGCAAAAGAAAGGCCGTGACTTGCGCCACGGCCCCAGGCATCGGCTAACTGCGTCACCCTACCTATGCCCCAACTTTTAACGCGATTTAGCCGCCGCTGCTTTATCCAGATTACTCGCCGCAGACCATCGTGAAATCTGAAGCTGCCGTTCTACAGCGAGCGCTCGCTGGGAACGGAATATGGATTTATCAGCGTTTCCACCTGCAGCACATCGCATGCTGCAGGTGTATGAAACCACCGCGGCAATCATTACGGAAATAAGACTACTTCGAATCTTTTGGGAAACTTGGCTGACTGGCCGTAATGAATGATCGGCTTCGGTAGATAAAACGCCGAGCGCGTTTTCAGAATGAGAGCATTTTGAAATTCTGCCCAGCACCACGCTGACCGGGCGCTGGGCATTCTATCGGGATGAGGCGTCAGGTGTTCGACGATCCCGATCGCGTCGCGTTCAAGAACCCGCGCAGCTGCACCGCGGCGGGATCAGGACGCCATCACCAATCAGACAAGCCGCGGGCCGCGTCAGTCTCCAGAGCTTCGACGCAACCGATCGGAAGACTGTTTATTCAACCGTTTGGCTTCGTCTTCCGCGTAATCTTCCTCGCCCGACTCGTATTGGCCTTCATAACCGCAGCTGCTGCGAAGCAATCCGCACTCGCCGACGACCGAGCAGCCCGAACTCATCGCGGCAAGAAACAACACAACACCGTAGCGGCTTAACGTTTGAATCGACATATCGCTCCTTGGAAATGGGTCTGGCATTCGTCAGACATAGGATGCCATTGTGCATGGGCGAAGATGTGTCGGCCGGCGCGCTGCGGCGTTTCGAATTGTCTCTGGCTGTAGGCTGACGATTGTCCACGTCCCTGCGCAGTCATAGATGCCGGTGGCTGCAGCCCATGACCTGACCCGTCAGTTCGCCGATCAGGCCCGCCAGCCCTTCCGCACTCTCGCGATCCAGTCCTTCGCATTGCACCATCCGGAATCCCATCGCCAGGCTGTAATGCCAATCGAGTTCAAGGATGCTATAACTGCGTCCGCCTTCTTCGCATTGCCATTGGACGGCCGGGTTCTCGTAGGCTTCGCCGATGAAGTCGATGTGCGACTCGGCGGGCATCGGCATGGCGGGTTCGTTCGATCCCGGCACGCTCGGCGCGAAAAGATTTTCGCCGACCATGACGCGGGGATTCGGCCCATCAAAGGCCAGCAACATGAGCGGAAAGTGTCTGGGATCGGCGTCGTAATCCTCTCTGACAGCATCGCTCAGGTAGGGTCTGGCCGCCGGGCCGAGGCAGTAGTGGACGCTGCGCCATGACGCGTCATCTCCGTCGAAACCGTCGTCGTTGTTGGCGCGGTAGGGAATGGTGTCGCCATGCGCCGGCAGGACATAACCCCCTTCCAGCAGCCGCGCTTCCAACGCGGGCCAATTGGGCGGCGGCAGATGGAAGTCGCGGGGAAAGATGAATTGATGGTGTTCAGACATGGGCGGAATCCGAAAGCCGTGAGGGTTTGGCGATGTCAGTTAATGACGAGCGCGTACTGAAACGGTGATGCCGGAGTATTACAGAAATAGGTGCCGGACCAAACCCGCCCGTATTCAGCCACCCAGCAAAGGAGGACAATAATCGCCGGAACGAACGGAGCGAATCCATGCGCGCTTTCGTGCAAAAGCCCAAGGCGGCGGTTCACAAAGGGCCGGCCGCAAGCCGCAAACGGGACGCAGCGGATAAGCGTGCAGCGTCGCGCACGCCGCCAGATGAGGCTGCGCGCGATACGAAACTTCAGCGGTGGCGTCCGGTTCATGCGGTCTCCGCGATATCCGTACATCCCCCCGGCACGCACATTGCGATCAGCCATCCCGGCGACGCGTCAGAGCAGGAAGCGCATCGCATGTCCGAACACGTGATGCGCATGCCGCAATCCCAAGACGATCAGGCGCACGGCGCGGTGCGGCCCACCTTGCAACCCACACCGGTTCCACCGCCCCCGCTTCTGCGGCCGGCTGACCCACGCAACGCGGCATCGCTCGATGACATTCCTGGCCTTCGCGACGTGCTATCCATCCAAGGCCGTCCCCTCGACGCCCATACCCGCGCCTTCATGGAGTCTCGTTTCCAGCGCGACTTCAGCCACGTCCAGCTGCATTCCGATGCGCTGGCGACTGGTTCTGCAAGGGCCGTTGAAGCCCGCGCCTTTACCGTCGGCCATCACATCGTTTTGAACGCGGGTCAGTACGCGCCGGGCACGACCGCAGGCCGCGCGCTGCTGGCGCATGAGCTGGCGCACGTGGTTCAGCAATCGTCGATGAGCACGCACGGCGCCTGTCTTCTCCAGCGCGACGCAAGCGGTCCGACCTATGGCAATCTGCCCAGGGATCTGCCGGCGCCGGGATCGTCGGGCGAAGTCGTCCGGCTCAGGAACGTCAACGGCACATGGAAGGAGGTCGGCCCAAAGTACGTCCGCACGGCGCGCGGCAACTATGACTTTGTGGTGAAAGACGGCGAGATCTTCGCCGTCAAGTCGAAGAGGACGGTCGGCGGCGGATATGGTCACACCGAAGCGGCGCGCGGCGAACGCGTCAACTGGGCGGGCCAAGTGGATTTCGAGAGCGGCAAGGTCAAGACCTGGAACGATGGTACGGGTCACTATCGATCCTTATCGACCATGCGCGACCCCGCCGTGCGAGCCGGGCTACCCGACGAAAAGTTCGTTCAGCACCCGGATAACGTAGGACGCCCCCGGCCAAGAGGGTCCCTGCCCCAACTCCCCGTCGAACAACCCGCTACCAAACCCCGCATTCCCGGCGAACAGCCCAAGGTCCCCGCCGGCCCGCCTCGGATGGAGGAATTTGAACAACGCTTCGGCAAGAAAGCTGCGTCCGCGCCCGCCGCCACCACCGCCGCCCTGGCCGAAGAAGCTGGATCGGTCCTGAAAGTCCAAGGGCGCGCGGCCTCGGCGCTCGGCAAGATCGGCAGCGCCGCCGGCTGGGTGGCCGACTTCCTGATGCCCGGCCCGCAGGACGCGATCATGCTGATGGTGCAATTTGCGATGACCTACGCCGAGGCGCAGGAAGCGGCGCGCGCGGAAGGGATGCGCACGGGCTTCGGCCACGGTCTTAGCGCCGGATTGCTGCGGTTAAGCCGAAGCTGGATCCGAGACAACCTGGCGCCCAGGGTCATCAGCCGCAGCGTCGCGAGCGAGGTGGCGGCTACCACCGGGTATCGGGAAAAAGGCGTGGTCCAGGGCCTGGTGGCGGGCATCTCGTTTGCCGAGCGGCTCAATGCGGATCAGCGCAAGGCCCTGCTGAAAGAAGCGACGCGTGCCATGCGGGCCAAGGGTGATGACGTGACGTTACGCGCACGCTGGGAGCGTGGCTACACCGCCAACGACATCATTGACCTGTCCGTCGCACTGGCGCCGCGAATCGACGAAATCCTGGAGGAAGCGCGCAAGAACGAGGAACTGCGCCAGGCGGCCGAGGAGTGGGAAAAGCTGAAGAAGTATGGGCCGCTTTTGCCACTGGCGCCGTTGTTCGAGCAGTAGCCGCTGTGGCATAGTCGCTGTGCCCTGCCCGACCGCTTCTGATCCATGCGCAACTCGCCCGATCCCTTCGCCCCACCTCGCAAACAGCGTGCTGGAAAATCCAATTCGCTGCTGTGGATACTTGAGCCGCTCGAAAGCGACGCAAGCTACACGCATCGCAAGATGTTCGGCGCCGACGCCGCGTACCTAGACGGCTTGCTGTATCTGATCGTGGCCGATCGGGACGACCCATGGAACGGGGTCATGGTCTGTACGTCGCAGGAACGTCATGCGGCGCTGCTCGCGGACATTCCCGACCTCTTGCCGCATCCGGTGCTGGGAAAGTGGCTGTACTTGCCGCAGTCGAGCGAGTCCTTCGAATCGACTGCGGCAACGCTGGCGGCATTGGCCGTGGCGCGCGATCCGCGCCTGGGGGTGGCGCCCAAGCCGAAGGCGCGGCGCAGCAAGGCGCGCACGATCGGCCAATAGGCCGCCTGAACGCCAGACGCCGGTGCGTCAGTCCCCCACCCGCACCACCAGCTTCCCGAAGTTCTTGCCTTCGAGCAGACCGATCAGCGCTTCGGGCGCATTTTCAAGACCCTCGACTACATCCTCGCGCCACCGCAGCTTGCCCTCGCGGATCCACTGCCCGGCCACGTTCAGGAACTCGTCTTCCTGTTCCTTCGGGAAATCGAACACGATGAACCCCTTCATGGTGATACGCCGCGAAAGGATCTCGCGCATGGTGGCGGGCAGGCGGTCGGGACCGCTCCGGTCGGCGGGGCCGTCGTTGTAGTTGGCGATCAGGCCGCACACCGGCACGCGGGCAAAGTCGTTCAGCAGCGGCAGCACGGCGTCCCACACATGGCCGCTGACGTTCTCAAAGTACACGTCGATGCCGTCAGGGCAGGCTTCGGCCAGCTTCTGCGCAAAGTCCGGCGCATGGTGGTCCACGACTACGTCAAAGCCCAGCTCTTCCTTCACAAAGGCGCACTTCTCCGGCCCGCCCGCGATGCCCACGACGCGCGCGCCCTTGATGCGTGCAATCTGGCCGACGACCGAACCCACCGCGCCGCTCGCGGCTGCGACGACGACGGTTTCACCTGGCTTGGGCTGGCCGATGTTCAGCAGCCCGACATAGGCCGTCAGCCCGGGCATGCCAAGCACGCCCAGCGCGGTCGAGGGCGGCGCGTTGGCCGGGTCGAGCCGGCGCAGAGCGGTACCGTCGGACAGCGCGTAGCGTTGCCAACCGGCAGACGACAGGACGATGTCGCCTTCGCGCCAGTCGGGATGGCGCGACGTATGAACACGGGCAACCGTGCCGCCGACCATCACATCGCCGATTTCCATGGGCGTGGCGTAGGATTTTTCGTCGCTGACGCGCCAACGCATGTAGGGATCCAGCGACAGGGTCTGGACTTCCAGCAGCACCTGGCCGTCGGCCGGTTCGGGAACAGGCACACGTTCGACGCGGAAATCAGTGGCTTTGGGGCGGCCGACGGGCCGGGAGGCGAGGACGACGCGCAGGTTTTGGGGGTGTGTCATGGTGGATGGTTCCTTGAGTTGAGTCGGACATTTCGCGACAAGGGTCATCCTAGGCACGCGCCAGGGTTACAGCTAGACTGATATCTCGTAAACCAGATTTCAGGTATTGATAATGTCAGCCGATTTCGACCCTGCCCTGCTCCGCACCTTTGTCGCCGTCTGCCGATACGGCAGCCTGAGCCGCGCAGCGGACCAATCCGGCCGCGCGCAATCGGCGCTCAGTACGCAGATCCGCCGTCTGGAGGAAATGGTGGGCAAGCGGCTGCTGCATCGCACCGGCCGTGGCATGGCGCCCACCACCGAGGGCGAGGTGCTGCTCAGTTACGCCAACCGCATCCTCGCGCTGGGCGAGGCCGCCGCGGCGCGGCTGCGCGAGCGCGCGGTGGCTGGCAGCGTTCGCATCGGGCTGTCCGAGGACGTGGCGGTGGCCGCCTTGCCGGCGGCGCTGGGCCGCCTGCGGCGCTCGTGTCCCAATCTGCATCTGGACGTTGTCATCGACGACGGCGAGCGGCTTGCCGCGCGTTGGCAGGATGGCACGCTGGATGTGGCCGTGGGCGCCTGCGTGGGCTTTGTCGATGAACCCATCGAGTCCTGGAGCGTGGATCTGCATTGGGTTTGCGGCATCGACGAAACCCTGGACCCGGACCAGCCGCTGGACGTGATCGTCTATGCCGAACCGTGCTCCTGGCGCCGGCTGGCATTCGATGCGCTGACGGCGTCGGGGCGGGATTTTCGGGTGTCGCTGACCAGTCACAACGTGGGCGCCACGATCGCGGCTGTCGAGAACGGCCTGGGCGTGGCCTTGTTGACGACCGAGTGTCTGCGGCCCGACACCATGCGCGTGATTTCCATTGGGGACGAAGGCGCATTGCCGCTGAGCGCGCAATTTGGCCTGTACGCGGCGCATCGTCTGAACGAAAGCGGCCAGGCCGCCATGTCGCTGTTGCGCGAAAGCCTGCGGGGGTGGACCGCACAGGCCATGCCGCGGGAGGCGGCGCTGATCCCCGCCTGACGCAGAACGAAAGGATCGCGCAGATCGTGCGGCACCAGTCTGACGCAGTTTCGCGCCAGATTTGTTACTCCTGTACCGCCCTTCCCGGTGCCACACTGTTCCCATTTCCCCCGCCCGAACAGAGCGCAAGGGAATTAAAGACACCAGGAGGATCACCCCATGACCACACCCCCAGCATCCGCAGGCAACGGCGCCCCCGCCGCCATGCAGACGCCCCCGGTCGTATCCGCTGAAGACTGGGAAGCCGCCCGCCAACAACTGCTCATCAAGGAAAAGGCCCACACCCGCGCCCGCGACGCGCTGGCTGCCGAGCGCCGCCGCATGCCCTGGACAGCGGTGGACAAGGAATACGTCTTTGATGGCCCGTCCGGCAAGGTCACGCTGCGCGACCTGTTCGACGGCCGCCGGCAACTCATCGTCTACCGCGCGTTTCACGAGCCGGGCGTATTCGGCTGGCCGGACCACGCGTGCCGGGGCTGTTCGATGGTCGCGGACCAGGTTGCGCATCTGGCACACCTGAACGCCCGCGACACGACGCTGGTCTTCGTGTCCCGCGCGCCGCAGGCGGACATTGAACGGCTGAAGGCGCGCATGGGCTGGACGATGCCGTCGTTCACGCTGACCGACAGCTTCGATGCGGACTTCGGCGTGGACGAATGGCACGGCACCAACGTGTTCTTTCGCGACGGCGACCGCATTTATCGCACTTACTTCCTGAACAACCGTGGCGACGAGCAGATGGGCGGCACGTGGAACTACCTGGACATCACGCCGCTGGGACGGCAGGAGACCTGGGAGGATTCCCCCGCGGGCTATCCGCAGACGCCGCCGTACAAGTGGTGGAACTGGCACGACAGCTATGTGCAGGATGCGCCGCCGGATCAGAAGTGGGTCGAGGTGTCCGACGCGGGCGAGAAGGCGTTCCGGAATCACTGCGATCCGAAGTAGGAAGGCGTCGCAGCAGCCGCGTGATTCAACGCTTGCTTCAGCGCCTGTTTAAAATCAGCGCTCGCAAATTCTGCAGCGCGCGTCATGAAAATCGACCGAGGCCTCAACAACCGCCGTCCGCGTTCCCGAGTCAGCCAGCATGAGCAGTGAGCTGGCTGACTGGAAACGCGCCCTCCTGCCTTGCCGACTTCCCGCAATTGCCGCGCTGGTGCTTGCCGGCGTCGCCATCTACTGCTTCAGCGCGGCAAAAGACGTCCGTCTGCCCTATGACCCCGCGAAGCTGAACACGATCAGCCTGCGGGTGGACAAGGTGGCAAGCTGCGACACCAGGGCGAAGATTCGCGGGCGGTGGGAGCACTATGGCGCGCTCTGCGTGTATTCAGGCAACTATCCCTACATGGTGTTCAAGTTCTATGAAGCGACCTACAGGGTTCCGTATACCGAGGGAGAGCAAGTAGAGTTTGCGGTGCAGGAAAACGACGCGCAGCTTGCCGACAGCACGATTGCGCTTCAGTACAACATGGCCATTCCCGTCCGGGTTTATGGCGTGCGCAAGAACGGTGAAACGCTGGTCGATGCAAAGCTGGTGCACGACGCGAACTACGCGCGCAAGATGAAGTTCAACATGAACGGGTGGATCGCGCTGATTCTGGCGGCCGGCGCAGCGGTCATCACGTTCAAGCGGGCCCGGAAGATCCTGAACGAATCGATGTGGTGAATCTCAAGCGCGCTCGCTTTCACGACTGAGCACGCGGGTCCAGGCCTGCAGCAACATGACCGCGTCCTCGTCGGACACATACTGTGGCGCGGCGCGCGCCATCGCGGCAAACAGCAGCGCATCGCAAGCCGCTTGCCACATCGGCTTCAACACCTGTTCGGTCTCGCCGTCTTCCTCGATCAAGGTAAACGCGTTGCCGCCCTCCAGTTGCTCGGCGCGCTGCCGCAGTTGGCTGTGGATCAGCAGAAAGCCGGAGTGAATCGGCGACCGGGCTTTGTCGCCCCGCCGCGTGGCGGCCAACGCGCCGCGCCAATTGCTTTCTTCATCCGCAGCCGGCTCGCCGTCCTCTTGCGACCAGCGCATCCACGCGCGGCTGTACGCCATCCAGGCGTTCTCCGGCAGGTGGTCGGCCAACGCCTGCGCCTCGCTGCGCGACAGCGTATTGATCTGCGCGATGATCTCCAGCACCGCCTCGCCCTTCGGGCCGAACAGCACCGACAACGGCAACGCTTCCAGCAGTTCGATGGCACTGGCGCGCCAGTAGCCCGGCTCCGCAACCAGATCGGACATATCACCCTGCTTCACAACACGCACGCGCCAAAGCTTTCCGGGCCAGCGGCTGCCAATGACGATGGAGTCAAGCGACTGGTCCACCACGATCCACGGCGGAACAGGCTTTATCAACGCCACGCGGTCCGCAGTCCGCATCAGCTTGAATGCGGGGTCGGGCAGGTCGAACCAGTACCCGACAGGCATCGCTTGCCGTACGGCCGTCAGACCCGCGTCGGTCACGTCGCCGCCGCAATGCCGGCACACGCGCGCCTCGCGCAGAATGCGCTCGCCGCAATGCAGGCATTCGATATGCGTGGAAAGAAGCGGCTGGCTGGCGAGCGGCGACCGGTTGGGAATGCGCTTGAGGAAAATGCCCGCGACCGGCGCACTGATCAGGCCGGCAAGCAAGGCCCACCCGATACCATTGCGCCCGCGACGCTTGGCCATGAAGCCGACCACGATCGCGAGTGCGATCCAGAGAAAGATGATGAGAAGCATGGCGCGATGTTAAACCGAGGGGATTCGGTCTTGCGCTGAGTGGATTCGACGGGCCGGCGGAACCGGGAGTCCAAAAATGAATGCCCCGGCTCGAGGCCGGGGTGGGATTAGGTCTTACATGATGGGTCTTAGGCTTGCGCCCATTGGAAGCCATCACCAACCTTGAACGGATTTTATGCTTTCGCGCCGGGCACGGTCAAACCACGGCGGCAGTTCTTCCATTCAAGGTGCGTCGACATGCCCCACACCCTTCAATACCGTCCACTACTGATCGAAGCGCTCATCAGCAACGAGCGAATCAGCAGCTATCAAAGCGTGTTCCTTCCCAACAACGATGTGGAGCTAATGGGCGTATACCTATGGAACATGCTTGTTTGCGGTGCGCTATATCCGCTGATCAGCGCCGTCGAAATTTCCTTGCGCAATGCGATCGACCAGGCGCTTGTCGCCGAACTTGGGCGGTTCTGGTGGGCGGGCGGTAAGCTGCGATAGCGCTCATTTGCGCCCGACGCAGATGCGCCGCGTGCCGTGCTGGCTGTGCGCGAGAACTTCGCGAAAGCGACTCGCAGCCATGCGTCCGACCTGCGCCGCCGGCATGCCGTACGAGGCACCGTAAGGCCGCAACATCACAGCATCATCGCAAAAACGGATTTCTCAACCTGGGAGTTCCTCCTGGACGCGGAGTTCATGGGCCGTGGACTCATCTGGCCCAAGCATCTGTCCGCGGTGTTCCGTGGCCCATGGCCGGTGCACCGCGCCGGAGCAATGCTGGCACATGTGCATGATTTGGTGGCTACGCTGCGCGACTTTCGAAATCGCCTGTTTCACCATGAACCGGCATGGAAGCGGTACGGCGTGTCGAGTGAAGCGGATGCCATGCAGGTCTTGCGCGAAAAGATCGGCAAGGTGGAAAGCCTGCTTGCGTTGATACATCCGGAGAATCTGAGGCTGTTGCAAGCCAATGGCTTGCTGCGCGACGCGCACCGAGCCTGCTCGTCAGCCGAGATTCGGCGATTTCAGCATCTGGCGCACGCCCATCAAGTCACCTCGCTGGACGTATTGGCTGAGCTGGCGACCTGTTGCGCGCGGGACAACGAAATCGTGACGGCACAGACCCCTCTGCACACGCAGCAACGCTTCTTGATCCGTGCACCGTAAGCGCGCGCGACCGCCCCGGAAGCAAACACTTTTTCACCCCGAACGACCTACACCCGTCGCCTCCTCGCGCGAGCCGGGGTAATCTCCAGCCAGGAGATGATTTGATGTACCTCGTTGGTCACCCACAAAAAGGAAGCGCAAATGCTTGATATCACTTCGAAATTCCGCAGGACTGCCGTCGCCGCCGTCACGTTGGGCATGGCAGGTTTTCTTTTTGCGGGCTGCACCACGACGGATTCGCGCGCTACGGCCACCGCCGCCGAAAAGCGTCAGGAACTGGATGCCGCCACGGCGGCCACGCTGTCCAAGCTGTATGAATCCTCGCCGCAATCACGGCAACTGGTGGAACGCGCCCGGGGCGTCCTGGTGTTTCCGTCGGTGCTGAGCGCCAGCTTCATCGTGGGCGCCCAGCATGGGACAGGCGTGCTGCAGGTCAGCGGTCAGGACAAGGGCTACTACAGCATTACGGGCGGATCCATCGGCTTTCAGGCGGGCGCACAGTCCAAGGCGATGGTGCTGCTTTTCATGACGGACGACGCGCTGGCCAAGTTCCGCGCCAGCAGCGGCTGGACGATCGGCGCGGACGCCACCGTCGCCGTGGCCAACGTGGGCGTCAACGGCAGCATCGATTCCAACACCGCGCAGCAACCCATCGTCGGCTTCGTGATGAACAACGGCGGCCTGATGGCGGGCGTGTCGGTGGATGGCAGCAAGATTTCGCCGCTGCTGCTGTAGCGACTGCGCCGGCGCGGGAGGTCCGCGCCGGCCTCGATTTTGGCAAGGAGATCACGCGTGATTACCGAAGAGGACAAGAAGCACCTGGCACGCTGCGTCGAGCTGGCCCGACAGGCGCTCGATGCGGGCGACCAGCCGTTTGGATCGGTGCTGGTGTCGGGCGACGGGCGGGTGCTGTTTGAAGACCACAACCACGTCTCCAGCGGCGACCGTACGCGGCATCCGGAATTCGAGATTGCCCGCTGGACCGCCAACAATGTGCCGCAAGCCGAGCGTGCGGCCTGCACGGTGTACACGTCCGGCGAGCACTGTTCGATGTGTTCCGCGGCGCACGGCTGGGTGGGACTTGGCCGGATCGTCTACGCCGTGTCGTCGGCCCAGTACGCCGAATGGATGCGCGGTTGGGGCGTGCCACCGTCGGCCGTGCGGCCACTGCCCATCTCCGAAGTGGTCGACGGCATCCAGGCTGAAGGGCCCGTGCCGGAGTTCGTCGAACAGGTCCGCGCACTGCATGAAGAAAATGTGCGGCGCAGGGCGTAAACACCTTCAGATCACGGCAGGGTGAAGCATTCTGTTTTCCGCCTAACGAATAGATACAGCTACGGTAAACCCCGCAATTATTTGCGCGCACGGGCGTGATAAGTTGGCGCCCGTGCCGTAATCGGGGTCAGGGTCGATGACCGGGCCCCATCAAGACGAAAGACGGCGCATCCCTCTCCTCTCTTGATACAGACCATGCAAACTCACGTTGCCCGCGCCTCGGGAATCAAACGCAAGTCCGGAACGCTGCTTCTCGCGCTGGGCCTGGCCTTCGTCTCTGCCGCCGCCTTCGCGCAGAAGGATCCTGGCGCAGCCATCCTCCCCCCGCGCGCCAATTCGGGCAACCAGGCGCCGGCCCCGCAGCAGGCTCCGGCTCAACAGGCCCCGATGCAGCAGGCGCCCGCGCAACGCGCGCCCGCTCAACAAGCGCCCGCACAGCAGGCGCCGGCCGGCGGCGCCCTGGCGCCCGTGCAAAAAACCCAGATCAACGACCAGGCCGCCTACGAACGGCTCCTGAACAACAGCGGCGTCACGCTGCAATGGCTGTGGTCCGCCAAGCGCGGCAAGATGAACGCGATCGACGACAACGACGTGGTGCGCCTGGAAGGCACGCAGGCCAACCATGAAGGCACCTTGAAGGTCAAAGGCGAGGTCGTCTCCATTGGCCGCGACAGCTTCGTGCTGCGCGGCACCATCTTGATCCTGGACGCGCCGGACAAGGGCCGCCGCTGCGAACGCACGGGCGATTACGAGTTCAAGGCGACCGGCAAGCGCAAGTACTGGCGCCTGCAGCAGATGGAAGCGTGCGGCGGCCTGACCGATTACGTCGACATCTACTACTGACCTTTCAGAAGCGACCCGCCCCATGCCACCCACCGCGATCAAATGGCTCGTCAGCATCGTCTTCGGATTGTTGATCGGTAGCGCCAGCTTTGGCATCACCAATCCGCTGTTGTTGGCGGTGTTCGGCGTATATCCGAGCGCGGGGGCAGGTGCTGACCCACTGGATTCGGCTTTGCTGGATCGGGTCGCAATGGCCAGCGTGGTTCTTTATGTCCTGGTCGCCGTCGTCTCGGCCGTGGCGTTGGCGCGCATTGCCAACCTGCGCCGTCTGTTCGGCTGGGGATGCGCAACGCTGGGCGTGATGTTGCTGCTGACCGCCGCGATTGCCATGCTGCAGATCGATCCCGCGATGCACACCGGCGGCGGCCCCGGCGCGCGGGATGCCAACACGGCGCTGTTCTTCACCCTGTTGATCTTTGGCCTGCCGTACATCGGCGGCGGTCTGGTGCTGACGATCGGCGGCGCGGTGCTGATTCGCAAGAATCGGGATAAGCCGGCCGCCTGAACGCGCCAGATACGGCTTAAACCACCGGCAGCTTCAACACCTGCTCGGTCGTCAGCACATCCCCGAACGTGTCGTCGATGCTGGCCAGCGCCGCGCGATGCAGACTTTGGTGATCCACGACGCTGCCGTCGGCCCGATCCAGATCCCGGGTTGCGCAGGCGTCCTCGGCCACGATGACGTCATAGCCCAGGGGCACGGCGTCGCGCGCGGCGCCCGCGACGCAGGCATGCGTCATCAAGCCAGTGATCACCAGCGTTTTGACGCCCGCATCCTTGAGCTGCTTGTCCAGGTCCGTGGACGGAAAGGCGCTGACCGTCGATTTGCGCAAGATCTTGTGATTGGGCGCGGGTTTCACGTCCGCATGAAATTCGCCCGTCGGGCTTTGGTCCGCGAACACCGGGCTGCCGGCCGGCGTGACGTGCTGAATATGAAACACGGGAATCTGCGCTTCGTCGGCATGCGCGATCAGGCGCTGTGCGTTATCCAGGGCGGCCTTGCCGTCCGGAATCTGCAGCTTTCCGTTGAAGTACTCATTCTGGAAGTCGATCACCAGCAAGGCGGTGCTGGCGGCTTTCAGGGAGGCCGGGGCGGTTGCGCCGGCAAGGGTGCGGATGGTGGGGTGGCTCATGGTGGTCCTCGGCAAGGTGGAAATCGGGCGGCTCGCCGATGGCGGGCCGGGGTGGGCATGCAGCGCCCAGGACCTCAGTGTCCCGCCAGAACGCATGCCGCGATAGTGGCCCGTTGGACAACAGTTGCTAGAATCGGGCCAACCTGCTCGCTCTCATCTGGCCCAAAAGATGCATACCGTCGCCATCGTCGCATTTGAAGACATCAGCACTTTTCACCTGTCCGTTCCCTGCATGGTGTTTGGGGATGACCTTGCCAGACTGGGCGTGCCGCGTTACCGGCTGGTGATCTGCGGCGAACGCGCCGGGATGGTGATGACGATGTCCGGATTCCGCATCGAGATCGAACACGATCTGCGCGCGCTGGAGCAGGCGGACACGATCATCATGCCGGCCTGGCGCGACCCGGACGAATCGGCCCCGCCCGCGTTGCTGCACGCCCTGCGGACGGCGCACGCGCGAGGGGCCCGCATCGCCGGTCTGTGCCTCGGCACGTTCGTGCTCGCGCAAGCCGGCCTGCTGGACGGGCGCACTGCCGCCACCCACTGGGCATGGAGCGACGACTTTTTGCGCCGGCATCCCGATGTCACGCTGGACCGCAAGTCGCTGTACATCGATGACGGCGACATCCTGACGTCGGCGGGCACCGCTGCCGCAATCGACTGCTGCCTGCACCTGCTGCGCTGCGATCACGGCGCGGAGATCGCAAACCGCGTCGCGCGCCGCATGGTCGTGGCGCCCCATCGGGATGGCGGACAAGCCCAATACATCGAACAGCCCCTGCCCGGCTGGCAGGATTCAGACAGACTTGGCCCGACGCTGGACTGGGCGCTGGAAAACCTGTGCAAGCCGCTGACGCTGGACCTGCTGGCCAGCAAGGCCGGCATGAGCCGCCGGAATTTCACGCGGCGCTTCAAGGCCAAGACCGGTGCGACCGTGGCCCAATGGCTGCTGAACCATCGGCTGGCTTCGGCCCAACGATTGCTCGAAACCAGTAGCAAGACCGTGGATCTGATCGCCGAAACGGTGGGATTCGGCTCGCCAGCGTCCTTCCGCCAGAACTTCGCCGCAGCCTTTGAGATCTCGCCGTCGGGCTACAGACGTCAGTTCAACGCAGTTTCAAAGCGCGTTGCAAACCAATTGCCAAACTAGACACTTAACCGGTTGACGCTATACAGCAAATCATTGGGACCCCATGGAACGCCCGCCTCGCGAACGTCGCGGGCGTCGTGACGCTTGATGCGACCGGTCCCACCGACATGCAGAAATCGGCTGTCAGGATTTAGCTTCGTTCTTTCGGCGGGCGCACGCACGAAATAGGCCGCCTACATCCGCGTTCGGTTACACAGACGCCTATTCGCGATGGTAGGCAAGCGAAAGCATCCGGATGGGCACGTCGAAATCAGCGCCGTCTGCGTCGATGAGCGCTAACGAGGAAAAGGCTTGGCGTGCCGGTTGGTTCAGGCGTTTGAAGCGCGGATCAGGCCGCATAGGGAATAGACGTTCCTGCATCTGTTGAGGAATAGCGCCAGCATACTTGCAGCGTATGACGTCTGAGGATTCGGTTGCGGCAGCAGCTTCGATAAGCCTAGTCGCCGTGACGTGACCGTGAATGCGGTTAATGCCTGATATCCAGCAAATCAATAAAGATGTTTTGGAACCCTGCAATTTCACCGACTGAAACGATGCCAAGTCTCAAAGACAGACCACCGCGCAGGGCAATTTCTGCTGAATCGAACTGAGTCCGATCGGTATGGACGCGGCCTCGCCAGAATGTGCCACGATTCACAAAATTACGTGACGGTCAGCCTCAAAAATAGCTAGTCATCCAGCGCTATTGCGCGATGACGGGGGGCACGGTGTACTTTCTACGACGCGTTCATTCCCGGTCCGCTCAGCAACAACACCCCCTGATCCGCTAGCGGAATTTGTCATGAGTGGAATAAGCCAAAGGCGACTACATGAACAAAAGCTCTTGCTTGCGACTTGTGGCTCTAGCTCTGGTTTTAGCCTTGCTGCCGCCTGCACTTGCTGGCTGCCTGAATCGCCGCCTTTCGGCGGATCCGAAACACGAATGTGAGTATATGGCAGGGAAAATGAAGGTAAAGGGACCCGATGGAAGGCTTATCGATGCACATTACGACCCTGAAACTATATCCCGCCCTTCAGAAGATCAGATAAAACTCGTGGAGTTTACAGATGAAGGCGAATTGGTCGACAGATGCCAATGGAGCGACGTACTGTACGAAATACGAGGTGCATCAGAAGACAAAGATCCTACTTCCATTCCTACGTTCGTTCTAATCTACATACATGGCTGGAAGCATGATGCTTCAGTTGACGATGAGGATTTGGCTTCCTTCCGCACCATGGTTGAAACATTGCGGCGGAACATTCGAGAAACAACAAATGTGATCGGCCTCTTCGTAGCGTGGCCCGGTCTGTCGGGGTTTACTACGTTAGATCAAAACCTTACCTTCTGGAGCAGGAAAGGAGCTGCCGACCGAGTGAGCATCGGTGGCCACTTATCCAAACTGTTAAGCTCAATAAACAGCGTTCGTTGCCAAAGAAATAATTCCAATGATCTTGTAATTGCAATTGGCCACAGCTTTGGGGCAAGAATTCTATTTTCAGCTACGTCACCAATTCTGCTTAACGAAATGCAAATGAGTCATCCCGGACGACGAGGCGGAAAATTTGCACCTTTTTCTGGAGTGGCCGATCTGACCGTACTCTTGAATCCAGCTTTTGAAGCGTCCCGCTATTCCGCGATAAATAGCAGCCGCCGATGGCAAGAGCAGTTTGACAAAAACCAGCAACCAGTATTGCTAAGCGTTTCCACATCGAATGATTTGGCGACAAAAACGGCCTTCCCCTTGGGCCAGATGCTGGGATCACGCTGGCATTCACGAGAGCGCGAAACCATCGGCAACTACTCGGACTTCGTCACACATTCTCTTCGCCCATCAAAACTAGAACATGTGACGAACTTGGAACCCAAGTGGTGGTATGACGCCTTCTGTCACAGCGATATCTGCCTGACTAGAAATCTAAGAGACGCCGACCAAGGGAATCCATTTGTGGTTGCGCAAACGGATAAATCTGTTGTGGATGGCCACAATGGCATTTGGGGCCCGCATTTCAATCAGTGGTTGACGGCATTCATATTAAGAACGAGGCAAGGGTTGATGGATAAAAACGTGGGACATGGAATCTGTACCAGATCACCTCCGGCAATTAGGAAATAAGGCTGGCGATGCCAATTGGGGGTGACCTGCAAATCTTGAAACCTTTGGGGCACCTGGGCTCCGCTCAACGCCAGTACAATCCCCGCGCTCTCCCCTATTTCTTTCCCGGCAGTCCCCATCCCCATGTCCAACCTCATCGTCCACGGCGGCACGCCTTTGCGCGGCCGCGTCGTCCCTTCGGCCAACAAGAACGCGGTGCTGCCGATCCTGTGCGCCACGCTGCTGACCGATCAGCCGTTGACACTGCATGGGGTGCCGGACATCACCGATGTGCGCAAGATCCTGGACATCTTCCGCACGCTGGGCAGCGACGTCCGGCTGGACGATGCGACGCGCACGCTGGCGCTGCATCACAAGAACACGGTCTTCGATGCGGCGAACCACCGGCTGCCCGAGGAGATGCGTTCGTCGATCATGCTGGTGCCGCCGCTGCTGGCGCGCTTTGGCGTGGCGCGGCTGGAGGACAACGTCAAGGGATGCACGCTGGGGGTGCGCGAGATCGATCCCCACGTGGACATCTTCCGGTCGTTTGGCGGCCAGGTGGAACGCGCCAGCGGGTCGCTGCTGGTGCGGGCGAGCGGTCCGCTCAAGCCCACGCATCATTGGCTGGACTATGCGTCCGTGACCACGACCGAGAACTTCGTGTTGTGCGCGGCCGCGGCTGAAGGCGAGTCGTCGTTGACCAATGCGGCGTCCGAGCCGCACGTGCAGGAGTTCTGCCGGTTCATGGCGATGATGGGCGCCGATATCGACGGCATCGGCACGTCGCGGCTGGTGGTGCGCGGCGGCAAGCGTCTGGGCGGCGGCGAGTTCACGTTTGAAGAAGATTTCCACGAGATCACGACCTTCCTCGCGCTGGGCGCGATCACGGGTGGCGACGTGGTGGTGCGCAATCGCACGCCGGGCAATTTTCCGCTGATCGACCGCACGTTCGCCAAGTTCGGCGTGCGAATCAAGCACAAGGACGGCTGGTCCCGCGCACTGCGCGATGGGCCGCTGAAGGTGCAGACGCCGTTCACGAGCAACGTGCTGACCAAGGTCGAGGCGGCGCCCTGGCCTTACTTTCCGGTGGACCTGTTGCCGATCTTCATTGCGCTGGGCGTGTGCGCCGAGGGCAATGCGATGTTCTGGAACAAGGTCTATGACGGCGCGCTGGGCTGGACGGGCGAACTGTCCAAATTTGGTGCGCACGTGTTCTCGTCGGACCCGCATCGCGTGGTGACGTTTGGCGGCAATCCGCTGACGCCGGGCGTGGTCGAAAGCCCCTACATCATCCGCGTGGCGATCGCGCTGTTCATGGTGGCCAGCAGCATCAAGGGACGGTCGGAGATTCGCAACGCCACGCCGATCCGACGCGCCCATCCGAGCTTTGTCGAGAATCTGCGCAGCCTGGGCGTGCAGGTCGAGTGGGCGAACGACGAGTAAGCCGAGGATTCATCAGCCGAAGCTGAATCGACTGAGCCGATAGCGACCGAAACTGAAGCAATCGAAGCTGAAGCGATCGAAGTCGAATCAACCGAAATAAGGGCGTCCTGGCGACGCCCTTTTTGCGCGCTCACTGGCCGCCTTCGGATGCGGGCGATGCGGCCCGGAACGCTGCGCCGATCACGCGCGCGGTCAACCTGCCGCCGCCGCCACAGCAGGCGCCGATGCCGGCGCCGGCGCGATCGGCGTCAGGCCGAACCGCTTCATCGTCTCCATCATCCGGGCCTTGTCCGGCGGCCCGCCGCCGTTGATCAGCGCCGCCATCTCGCGGAAGTAATCCGCGCTGATTTCCGGCGTGTTGATCACCAGCGCCTTGGCCATGACCGCGTGCGGGTTGCTGAACGCATGGGCCACACCGGTCGGCGTGGTCATCGAATCGCCAGGACGAAGGTCGCGCGTTTCTGCGCCGACGGTAAAGCGCAGCGTGCCTTCAAGCACGTAGATCAATTCCTCGTTGTCGTGGCTGTGCGGCGGCGGCACGTTCGAGCCCGGCGGCACACACAATTCAAACGCCCCCATGCGGTTGCCCCGCCCGCTTGGCTGGAGATAGCGGATTTCCAGTTGGCCCACGCGGATCACTTCTTCTGCATCGAATGCTTGCGCTACGTTCATGGCATACTCCCGTGTAAAGTTACTTTACGTGCCAGTGTACAAATTTTTTACGCCATGTCCAGCAGAAAAAATAGCGCCGCATCCGAACCGCAAACCGGCCTGCCGATGATCGGTTCCTTGCTGCGGCTGCCGCGCGAGCACGTGGTCGCGCGCATGTTGTCTGCCGTCAACGAGCAGGGATTCGACGTGTCGTTGACCGAACTCGGCGTCTTCATGTATCCCGGTCCGCACGGACGGCGGCCGATCGAGCTGGCCCGCCAATGCAATATGTCGCGCCAGGCGATGAACTACGTGCTGGCGGAACTGGAGCGGCGCGGCTATCTGCTGCGCCGGCCGGGCGCCGCGTCGAATTCGACAGAGCTGCAGCTCACGGATAAGGGCCAGCAGATGTACGTGCTGATGCGCAGTTGCGTGAGCGATGTCGAACAGGAATGGAAAGACCACCTGGGAGAACAGCGCTTCAACGCGCTGCGCGAGACCTTGCAGGATCTGTCTGCGTGGCTTGGCAAGGTGGATTGATGCCATGGAACGATGCGTCACAAAGCGCTGCGGATTTTTGATTTAAGCCGCACTGCTGACACGGAACTGAATGTTATTGTCTTGTCTTTCCGGCACGCAGGCGGCCCGTCGCCGGCGTGCTTGAACGCCATCCACAAGGAGCCGCAATGAAGTTGATCCCGTCCCTGTTGCTGGGCGCAAGTGCGCTGTCGATGACCTTTGCCGCGACCGCCGCGCCGGTCACCTATGACCTTGATCCCTCGCACACGTACCCCAGCTTCGAGGCCGATCACTTCGGCGGGTTGTCGACGTGGCGCGGCAAGTTCAATAAGTCCAGCGGCGTGGTCGTGCTGGATCGCGCGGCGCGCACCGGTACGTTGGAAGTCACCGTGGACATCAAGTCGGTGGACTTCGGCCACGACGAGATGAACCAGCACGCAGTCGCGCCTGATATCTTCGATGCCGACAAATATCCCACCGCCACGTTCAAGGGCAAGTTCACCAAGTTCGACGGCGACAAACCGGAAGAAGCCACGGGCGACCTGACGCTGCGCGGCGTCACGCGCCAGGTGAAGCTTGATATCGACGACTTCAAGTGCATCGATCACCCGATGGTCAAGCGCGAGGTCTGCGGCGCCGACGTCTCCACGGAATTCAGCCGCAAGGACTTTGGCATGAATTTCGGGTTGGACATGGGCTTCAAGCCGGAGGTGAAGCTGAAGATCCAGGTCGAGGCCATCCGCCAGCAGTGATGCTGACATGGCAAAGTTAAGGACCGGCACTGCCGGTCCTTTTTGTTGCGCTCGGGATGTCCTACGCTTGCCCAGCCCGAGCCTGCGCCAGGAAATCCAGCACCGCCCGGTACGATCCTTCGTTCCCCGCAGCATTGGCTGACGGCGTGCCGCCCGCATCCAGCAGCAGTCCGGACATCGCGTGCGGCTTGTTGATCAGCGTGGCGGGCAGGCAGGGATAGTGGACATGGTGGCCCGCCCCGGCGCAGACGTAGTGGTTCGTGGGCAGATCAAACGCCTGACGTTGGCGCACCACCATTTCGGAATACGCGGTGCTGGGCCAGAAGCCGTCGTCCGACGCGCTCACCAGCATGACGGGACCGGGATAGTTTTCGACGGGAATGCGCGCGCGCTCGAAGGCCGATGCATCGCGCGTGGCGCTCAGGAATGCCAGGGTCTGGCGATACGGCGGCTCGGAGGCATAGGCGGCGTTCCAGTCGGCCGTGGCGTTGTCTTGCCACAGGTGCGGCAAGGGCTCGCCATGCCGGGTCCAGACCTGGGCATCGCGGCCCGTGCCCGGCGCGCCTGCGCTGACCACGCCGTGCATCACCGGCGACGGCACGTACGCGACGACCGCGCTGACCAGGTCGGGGAAATGCGAGGCAACAAGCAACGATGTCTCGCCGCCCCGGCTGATGCCCGACACCGCCACGAAGCCGTCGCGCGGCTGCAGCGATTTGCGGATCCATTTCAGCGCGGCTTCGAAGTATTCCAGCGGCATGTCGTTCAAGTACTTCGGACGGCCGTCGTAGTTGAAGATCGCCAACGCCAGGCATTGATAGCCGCGAGCGGCAAACAGTGCGGCGCGGGGCGCGTTGACGCCACCCGACGAGCCGTTCATGTAGACCACGACGGGATGCGGGCCGGGTCCGGCCGGCACGAATAGTTCGCCGGACAGCGACATGCCGTCCACCTCTTCGCGCACGGACCGGTGCGTGACACCGTCCGCCAGGAAGTCCTGCACCAAAGTGGCCTCGGCCGACAGCGCGCCATTCGTGGCGTGAAGGTGCACGGTCAGCGCATCGGTGCTGTCGGGCGGAAACACCACGCGGTCCATGTCCTGGCACACCATGGACCAGACGATGCCCATGGCCGACGGCTCGGCGTACGAGCCGGACACCGGGCTATCGCGCCGCAAGTCCAGGCGTCCGTCGTGGCCGGCCACGAACACGGCCTCCGAGCGCCACGCCGCGCCGCACATTTGCATGCTGGCCGTGACGGTAATGAAGGCATAAGCCGGAAAGCCTTCGATGCGGATGTCGCGCTCGACGTCGATCAGCGCGCGTTCGGGCGTTACGGTGATACGGGGCTGTGTCACTGTCGTCTCCTTGCCGTCGCGGCCTTATGCCTTCAGGTCGGTCTTGGGCACGCCGTTGGCCTTGATGACCTGCGCCCACATGGCGGATTCGTCGGCGATGACTTTATCCAGATCTGCGGACGACGTGAACTCCACGGCCACGCCCTGCTCCGCGAATTGCTGGACCAGGCTGGGATCGCGCGTGCCTTCGCGCACGGCGTGCTCCAGCGTCTTCACGACGTCGGCGGGCATGGCGGCGGGGCCGGAGATCATCATGCGGGTGTAGAGCTCGAAGTCGTCGACGCCCGCTTCCTTCATCGTCGGCACATCGGGCAGGCTGGACAGCCGTTTGTCCGCAGTGACGGCCAGCACCTTCAGCTTGCCGGACTTGATGTTGGGCAGCGCCGAGGTCGGAAAGTCGAACGTGCTTTGCACGGTGCCCGCCATCAGGTCCAGCAGCGCCGGACCGCTGCCCTTGTAGGGCACGTCCTGGAATTGCGTCCCGGTCTTCGACTGGAAATGCAGCAGCGCCAGATGATTGATGACGCCGCGGCCGGCATGCGCGCAGGTGATGTCGTTGGGCTTCTTCTTGGCCAGGTCAATGAACTCCTGCACGGTGTTCACGCCCAGGTCGGGATGCACGATCAGCAGCATGGGCGATTTGCCCATGGATCCCAATTGCTTGAAGTCCGATGGCTGGTACGGCAGATTGTTGTAGAGCAAGGGGTTGAGAATCATGCCGTTGGTGCCGGCAAAGCCCAGCGTGTAGCCGTCGGGCTCGGCCCGCGCCACCGCGACGGTGGCGATGATGGCCTGCCCGCCGGGGCGGTTTTCAACGACGACGTTCTGCTTGAGGGTCTTGCCCATGCGGTCGGCCAGCGCGCGCGCGGCAATGTCGGTCAGCCCGCCGGGCGCAAAGCCCACCAGCAGACGCACGGGACGCGTCGGAAAGGCGTTCTGCTGGGCCCAGGCCGGGCGCGAGATCAACGGCAAGGCGGCAAGCGCGCCCAGGGCATGACGGCGGGTGAATCGCATACGGCTCTCCAGACAAAGGCAAAGGCCAACGCGCGGCCGACGGGGGCCGCGAGGCAAGACAATGAAAAGGGGAAGGACGTACAGGCCGCCGCCGATCGGCGACGGTCACAATGATCGTATGTTGTATGCAATACAACCGACGGGCTATCTAGGGATATCCCGGTACCAGCCTGGCTGATGGACGCGATACGGGGCCCGATGCGGGACCCGATGCCGAACCCGATGCGGGGACTTGATGTGGGCCGAGTCGCGGCCCGATCAAGGCCCGATCAAGGCCCAATCAAGGCCCAATCAAGGCCCGATCAAGGCCCGATCAAGGCCCGCCGATCAGGCCTTCGTCATCAGCTTTTTCCACCCTTCCAGCCCGAGCTTGTTCATCGTGTCGATGTTCTTCTCGTAGATCTCGGCGGCATCCGGGAACGACTCCACCGCGCGGTCGATGCTGTCTTCGCGCAGCAGATGCAGGATGGGATACGGCGAGCGGTTGGTGTAGTTCTCGATGTCGTCCGGTTGCGTGTCGGCGAACTGGAATTGCGGGTGGAAGGTGGCCACCTGCAACTCACCCACCAGACGCATGCGCTTGAGCAGACGATCGGACAGGTCTTCAAAGTCGTTGAACTCCATGAAGTCGTCCAGCGCGTCGGGGATGATGAGCAGCGTGGTGTCGATCTTGTCGGGATCGGTTTCAGCCAGCAGCGCCAGCTCGTCCTGCAGGTCGGTCAGCACGCCCTCGGCGTCGGTGGCGTCGCTGACGGCAAAGCGGATCTGGTCCTTGACCTGCACCGCCTTGGCGAAGGGACAGAGGTTCAGGCCGATCACCGCCTGGTTCAGCCAGTGGCGGGTTTCTGCGACCACATTGGCGTAGGCGTCGGAAGTGGAAATCATGGAATCAGTCCTGGAAATAGAAAGAGCGCAAGGCCGAAGGCCCCGCGCTCTGCGTGGCACGCGTGCAGGTCAAGCGGCCGGCATGGCGGCCATGGTCTGAGCCACGGCGGCGGTCAGCTTCTTGCCGTACGGCACGTGCAGGAATTCGTTGGGGCCGTGCGCGTTGGACTTGGGACCCAGCACGCCGCACACCGTGAACTGCGCCTGCGGGAAGCCCTTTTGCAGGATGCTCATCAGCGGAATCGTGCCGCCCTGGCCGATGTAGCCGCAGGGTGCGCCGTAGTACTGCTGCGAAGCGGCGTCCAGGGCCTGCGTCAGCCACGGCACGGTGGCGGGCGCATTCCAGCCGGTGGCGGCGCCTTCGTTGGCCTTGAAGATGACCTTGGCGTTATAGGGCGCGTCGGCTTCGAGCAGTTCCTTGATTTCCTGCGAGGCGGCCACCGCGTCCACCAGCGGCGGCAGGCGCAGCGACAGCTTGAAGGCGGTGCGCGGGCGCAGCACGTTGCCCGCGCTGGACAGCGGCGGCAGGCCTTCGGCGCCGGTCACCGACAGCGTGGGGCGCCACGTGCGGTTCAGCAGCGCCTGTTCGGGTTCAGTGGTCATGGGCAGCACGAAGCCGCCGTCGGCGCCGCAGCTCCAGGGGAAACGGCGCCACACTTCGTCGCCCAGGATGCGCGCGGTGGCGCTGACCTGTTCGATACGCTCGGCAGGGATCTCGCAATGCAGGCTTTGCGGCAGCAGGCGGCCGGTGCCGCTGTCTTCCAGGCGGTCCAGCAGGTGACGCAGGATGCGGAACGACGACGGCACGACGCCGCTGGAATCGCCCGAGTGCACGCCTTCGTCCAGGACCTGGACTTCCAGCGTGCCGGACACCATGCCGCGCAGCGACGTGGTCATCCAGAGCTGGTCGTAGTTGCCGGCGCCGGAATCCAGGCACACCACCAGGGCCACGTTGCCCAGGCGATCGCGCAGCGCGTCGACGTACGGCAGCAGGTCGTAGCTGCCGGATTCTTCACAGGTCTCGACGATGCCGACGCAGCGCGGACGCGGGATGCCTTGCTTGTCCAGCGCCATGATGGCGGTCAGCGAAGCGTACACGGCGTAGCCGTCGTCGGCGCCGCCGCGGCCGTAGAGCTTGCCGTCTTCGTACTTGGGCGTCCACGGGCCGAGTCCGGCGCGCCAGCCCGAGAATTCAGGTTGCTTGTCCAGGTGGCCGTAGAGCAACACGGTGTCGCCGTTGTCGCTGCGGGTGGCGGGCGCGTCAAAGAAGATGACGGGCGTGCGGCCCGGCAGGCGCACCACTTCCAGCTTCAGGCCGGACACTTTTTGCGCTTCGACCCACTGCGCCGCATCGCGCACCACGCGCTCGATGAACGCGTTCTTTTCCCAGTCGGCGTCAAAGGCCGGGCTCTTGGCGGGAATGGCGATGTAGTCGGTCAGCGCGGGGATGATCTCGTTGTCCCACTTGTCGTCCACGAAGTCCTGGAGGGCTTTTGGATCAAGGGTGGGCGGCAATGCGTCTTCGGGGATGCGTGCGTTCATGGCGCTGGCTTCCTGTGTGCGGGAAAGGGGCAAACCGCTATTTTATGCCTGCGCGGGCAAACGGCGTTATTTGGCTGCGTATGCCTCGATGCGGCTCCACACCTCGCGGGCCAACGGCTTGGTGTTGCCGACCGACTGGTACAGCCGGATTTCCATATGGATGTCGTTGCGGGCGCCATCGGCACGGACCAGCCGGCCGTCGCGCAGGTCGGGTTCGACTAGCGTGTGCGGCAGCCAGGCCAGACCGAAGCCCTGGCGCGCCATGGCGTGCAGCGCGTCGGCCAGGTCGGACTCGTAGGTGGTGTGCAGTAGCGGCACCTCGCACAGGCCGCGCAGTTTGTCGTGCAGGATGCGGCCCAGCGACATGCTGTCGGCGTAGGCCAGGAAAGGCACAGGCGGGTCGGACGCCAGTTTGGGCACCGCGAACCGGGGGTGACGGCCGCCGGGCGCCACGGGCGCGCTCACGGCCACCAGCTTGTCGGCGCCCACGCGCCGGCAACGGTAATTGGGATTGTCGATCTTGGCGTACAGCGGCTCGTGGGCATGGCACAAGAGGAAATCGACCTCGCCATCCCCCAGCATATCCACGCCGTAATTCAGCGTCGTGGTGATCACCTTCAATTGAAACGCGGGCAGGCTGCGCTGCACGCCGGCCATCAGCCCCGGCAACACCGAGTGCGCCAGCGTCTTGCCTGATGCGATGGAGATCTTGCGGGCGCGTTCCTGTTCGGGCTTCTGCAGCGCTTCGCGCGTCTCGTGCAGGATGTCCAGCACGTCGATGGCGGCGGCCAGCACGCTACGGCCGGCGGCGTTCAGCGTGGACACCTGGTGGCCGCGTTCGACCAGCGGCACACCCGCCCAATCCTCAAGCGCCTTGATGCGGCGCCCGAACGCCGGGTGCGTCACGTTGCGCGACTCCGCGGCCTGAAACAGGTTGCGCGACTTCGACAGCGCGACGAAGTCTTCCAGCCATTTGATGTCCATGCGTCTTCTCCTGCCCCGCCCCATGTCTGTCCGGGGCTGGATGCGTGTTGGCCAGCGGCTCATCGGCTGTGCCTGTTCGGCACAACCAGTGCGCATTTTGCACAAGACAGAAACACCTTGCAACTATTATCCCCGCATCCACTCCTGGAAAACCCTATGTCCGACATCCCTGTCCAGCTCAAGTCCATCCGCAGCCATTACCTGGGCGGCTTCGAAGTCGTGGCCGGCGGACTGCCGATGCAGCAGCAAAAGGTGGTTGGCAATGCGTCGCCCCGGCTCATCGACATGAACGGCGGCTACAGCGTCGGCCAGTTGTATGTCCAGGAGTATCGCCTCGCCCAGCCGACGCGGCCTTACCCCGTCCTGCTATGGCATGGCGGCGGAATGACCGGCGCGCAATGGGAAAGCACGCCGGATGGCCGCGACGGCTGGTTGTGGCGCCTGCTGCAGGCCGGCTAGGACGTCTTCGTGTCCGACGCGCCGGAACGCGGCCGCGCCTCGTGGGCGATGTTTCCTGAAGTCTACGATTCGGCCCCCATCTTCCGATCAAAGGAAGAAGCGTGGCGGCTGTTCCGCATCGGCCCGGCCTCGGGCTATGCGCCGGCTGGCGAACCGCGCCAGGCGTATCCGGGCCAGCAGTTTCCGGTCGAGGCATTCGACACCTTTTCCAAACAATTCGTCCCGCGCTGGCTGACGCACGGCGACATGGCGCTGGACGCCTATCGCGCGCTGCTCGACTTCGTGGGCCCTTGCATCCTGGTCGGCCACAGCCAGGGCGGCGGCTTTGTCACGCAGCTCGCGCAGGAATATGCCGCGACCGTGCGCGCCGTCGTGGCCGTTGAACCCACCGGCACCCCGGCCCAGGCCTCCTGTCAGTTGCCCCCGCAACTGCTGGTCTGGGGCGATCACTTCACCGCGGACGACACCTGGCAGCGCTATCGCGCCCAGACGGACGCCTATTGGAACGCCCTGCGCGCGGCCGGACAACGCGCCGACGTGCTGGACCTGCCCGCTGCCGGCATCGCCGGCAACTCGCACTTCTGCATGCTGGATCGCAACAGCGACCACATTGCCGGATTGATCGTCGATTGGCTCGATCGCAGCCTCGACTAACCTTCTCGTGGAGATACAGATGACCCTGAAGAAAACCACCATCGCCCTGGCGCTCCTGACCGGCGCCACGCTGGCGGCCGGCGCTTCGGCCCAGCAGTCCGACTACCCGAGCAAGCCCATCCGCATGATCGTGCCGTTCGCGCCGGGCGGCACCGCCGACATCATCGGCCGCGTCTTCGCCGCGCAACTGGGCACCGAACTCGGCGTCACGGTGGTGGTCGAGAACAAGGCGGGCGCAGGCGGTTCGATCGGCACGCGCTACGTCGCCGACGCCGCACCCGACGGCTACACCATCCTGCTGGCCTCCTCCAGCACCCACGGCACGAACCCCGCCGTCTACAAGAACCTGACGTACGATGCGTCGCAGGACTTTACGGCCATCACGCAACTGGTCACCGTGCCCGGCGTGCTGAGCGTCACCAAGGACTTCCCCGCCGCCGACCTGAACGCGCTGATCGCGCAATCGAAGGCCAATCCGGACAAGTACACGTACGCGTCGTCCGGCGCGGGCGGCCTGGGCAACCTGGCCATGGAACTGATGAAGTCGATGACGGGTTCGCACCTGATGCACATCGCCTACCGCGGCGCGGGCCCCGCTTTCACCGACGTGATCAGCGGCCAGGTGTCGATGATCTGGGAACCGGTGCCGGCCTCGCTGCCCTACATCAAGAGCGGCCAGATCCGCCCGATCGCCATAGCCGCCGACGTGCGTTCGCCGGAACTGCCCGACACGCCGACCTTCAAGGAAGCCGGCCTGACGCGCTATGAAGCCAACGCGTGGAACGGCCTGCTGGCCCCGAAGAACCTGCCCGAAGCCGTGAAGACCAAGCTGCACGACGCCTCGGTCAAGGCGCTGAACACGCCGGAAGTGAAGGCCAAGATGGCCAGCCTGGGCGGCACCGTGGTGGCCGGATCGTCGGACGCCTTCCAGCAAGTGATCGCCAGCGACGTGAAGAAGTGGAAGAACGTCGCCAACGACGCCAAGATCCAGCTCGACCAGTAATGCGAAAGGCCCCGGCGCGTTGCGTCGGGGCCTTGCGTGGTACGTGCAAGCCGGCCTTCGGGGCCGGCTTTTTATTGGCGCGTAACTTTGGCGGGCGGAATCAGGCGCCGATGAGGGCCGGTTCAGCGCCGCGGTTGTCCAGCGCGGGAGCTTCAGCGTCGATCACCCGGCCGGATTGCAGTTTGAACACCGCAACGGCGTCGCGCAGGCGCTGGGCCTGCGTTTCCAGCGATGCCGCCGAGGCCGCGGCCTCTTCGACCAGCGCCGCGTTCTGCTGCGTCACGCTGTCCATCTGCGACACGGCCTGGTTCACCTGCTCGATGCCCTGCGACTGCTCCTCGGACGCACTGGAGATCTCGTTGATGATGTCCGCCACGCGGCGCACCGACGTCACGATCTCCTGCATGGTGGCGCCGGCGGCCTCCACCTGGTCCGAACCCACCGAAACCTTCTGCACGGAGTCGTCGATCAGGCCCTTGATCTCCTTGGCGGCGGCGGCGCTGCGCTGCGCCAGCGCGCGCACTTCGCTGGCCACCACGGCGAAACCCTTGCCCTGCTCGCCCGCGCGCGCGGCTTCGACCGCGGCGTTCAGCGCCAGGATGTTGGTCTGGAAGGCAATGCCATCGATCACGCCGACGATGTCGGAGATGCGATGCGAGCTGTCGGCAATGCCGCGCATCGTGCCGACCACGTCGCCGACCGCCTGGCCGCCTCGCGTGGCGACTTCGGATGCCGCCATCGCCAGTTGCGCCGCGCTGCGCGAGCTGTCGGCGTTGTTCTTCACGGTGGAGGACAGTTCGTCCATGCTGGCGGCGGTTTCTTCCAGCGAGGCGGCCTGCTGCTCGGTGCGCGAGGACAGGTCGATGTTGCCCGCGGCGATTTCGCGCGAGCCGGTGTGGATCTCTTCAACGCCCAGGCGGACGGCCGACACCGTGCGCGCCAGGCTGTCCTGCATGCGCTTGACGGCGCCGTACAGGACGCCGATCTCATTGTTGCCGCGCTGCTCGATGCGGTTGGTCAGGTCGCCGCTGGCGATGCGGTCGAACAGGCGCCCGGCTTCATGCAACGGACGGAAGACGGCGCGGCCGAAGACCACATACAGGCCCACGACCAGTGCGGCCACCACGACCAGCAGACAGATCAGGAAGACGATCGCGGTATTGATGCGCGCGGCGGAATCGCGCGCCACGCGCTGGCCGACTTCGTCGGCGAAGTCCACATATTGCTGGTTGGCCTGGGTGAACTTGGTGCCCAGCGGGCTGACCTTTTCCTGATTGATGCGGCCGGCCTCCTTGGCGTCGCCGGCGCGAATGGCGGCGATCATCGGGCCGATGGCCTCGCGCACGTAGACGTCGTAGGCGGCCAGCGCGGCCTCGAACAAAGGCTTGCCCTGCGGCGACGTTTCCGGCAGCTTGCGCGCGGCTTCGATCTGACCGGTGGCCTTGGTGACGTAGCTGTCCATGCGCTGCATGTTGCTGGCCGTCGTGTCCAGGCTCTTGCCTTCGAGCAGCGCGCTATGCGCCGCCAGCAGCACCACGCGGGCGCGCAGCAGGTCCGACGCCGCGTCGTCCAGCGAATTGGCGCGGACCAGGTTGGTGTCCAGCATCACCTCGATCGAGGTGCGGTTGGAGGTCAGTTGCTGGTAGACCGCGATGCCGGTCACCAGAAAGAGTGCAAAGAAGACGGCCAAGGCGGTCGTCAGGATTGCGCGGATACTTAAATTCTTGAACATTGAAAGCCACTCCGGGGGTTGCGTAACGCTTTCCCCTTAACGGCGCAATGCAATGAAAAGTTAAATATTTCACCGGGTTACATGCGTTGAGCGGACCGCGTGGCAGACAGCTTGTGCGCCTGCCGCCAGCGCTCCCCCCTTCGGCGGCGGAATCATCGCCGCCGCGGCAAGGCCGTCAACGCAAAACCGCCGCGGACGAGCCGCGGCGGTTTCGGTGGCCAGGGGTTCGGGGCTTAGCCCGAAACGCTTACTTCAGCCAGGCGCGCGCGTTGCGGAAGATGCGCATCCACGGGCTGAACGCACCGCCCGAGTCCGCATTGCCCCACTTCTCGGGCGCCCACGACATCATGACGTTGCGGGTCACGCGTTCCGGGTGCGGCATCATCACCGTGAAGCGGCCGTCGGCCGTGGTGACCGAGGTCAGGCCGCCCGGGCTGCCGTTCGGGTTGAACGGATAGGCTTCGGTGGCTTGGCCATAGTTGTCGATGAAGCGCGCGCCGGCCAGCACGCGGCTGGCGTCGCCCTGCTGCGAGAAGTCGGCAAAGCCTTCGCCATGAGCCACGGCGACCGGCACGCGGGCGCCTTCCATGCCGGCAAAGAAGATCGACGGCGACTTGGCGATTTCCACCATCGACAGGCGGGCTTCGTACTTTTCGGACTGGTTGCGCGTGAAGCGCGGCCAGTGCTCGGCGCCCGGGATCATGGGCGCCAGCGCGGCCATCATCTGGCAGCCGTTGCAAACGCCCAGCGCAAAGGTATCGGGACGCGCGAAGTACGCGGCGAACTGATCCGACAGCTTGCTGTTGAAGCGGATGGTGCGCGCCCAGCCTTCGCCGGCGCCCAGCACGTCGCCGTAGCTGAAGCCGCCGACGGCGACCAGGCCCTGCATCTGGGCCAGGTCCAGGCGACCGGACAGGAGGTCGGTCATGTGGACGTCGATGGCCTCGAAGCCCGAGGTATCGAAGGCCCAGGCCATTTCGACCTGGCTGTTGCAGCCCTGCTCGCGCAGGATGGCCACGCGCGGACGCTTGCCGGTATTGATGAACGGCGCGGCCACGTCCTCTTGCGGGTCGAAGGCCACGGTCGGGCTCATGCCCGGATCCTTGGTGTCGTTCCAGACGTCCAGTTCAGCCTGGGCGCACGCGGGGTTGTCGCGGCGCGCCATGATGCGGTGCGAGACCTCGGACCACGCGCGGCCCAGATCGGCGCGCGGCTGGCCCCAGACCTTGCGGCCGTCGCGGTAGAACTCGACTTCGTCGGCGGCATTCAGGCCGCCGATGACGTGCGAGTGCGCCGACAGGCCCGCGCCGCGCAGCACCTGCATGACGGCGTCGCGTTGCGAGGCCGGCACCTGGATGACGGCGCCCGCTTCTTCCGAGAACAGGGCCTTCAGCGTCAGTTCGTCGCGCTGCACGGCGACCTGTTCCGGACGGATCTTGTAGTCGCCCCAATCGGCCGACTGCGGGTCGAAGGTCAGCATGTCCAGGTTGACCGAGATGCCGGTGCGGCCGGCGAAGGCCATTTCGACCAGCGTGGCGAACAGGCCGCCATCGGAACGGTCGTGATAGGACAGGATGGTGCCGGCTTCGGCCAGCGTGCGGATGGTGACGAAGAAGGCGCGCAGATCTTGCGGCGCGTCGATGTCCGGCACGGTCTGGCCGACCTGGTTGTAGGTCTGCGCCAGGATCGAGCCGCCCATGCGGTGACGGCCACGGCCCAGGTCGATCAGGATCAGGACGCTGTCGCCGGCGTCGGTGCGCAGTTGCGGCGTCAGGCTGGCGCGGACATCAGCAACGGGTGCGAACGCCGTGATGATCAGCGACACGGGCGCCACGACCTGGCGCTGCTCGCCGTCCTGTTCCCAGGAGGTCTTCATGGACAGCGAGTCCTTGCCGACCGGGATGGACAGGCCGGTGGCCTGGCACAGTTCGCTGACGGCGGACACGGTGTCGTACAGCGCGGCATCCTGGCCGGCCACACCGCAGGCGGCCATCCAGTTGGCCGACAGCTTGATGTCTTCAAGGCGCGCCACGTCGGCGGCGGCCAGGTTGGTCAGGGCTTCGGCCACGGCCATGCGGCCCGAGGCCGGGGCGTCCAGCATGGCGATCGGAGTGCGTTCGCCCATCGACATGGCTTCGCCGCGGAAGCCTTCGTAGTCGGCCAGCGTGACGGCGCAGTCGGCAACCGGCACCTGCCACGGGCCGACCATCTGGTCGCGGCTGGACAGACCGCCAACGGTGCGGTCGCCGATGGTGATGAGGAAGGACTTGTTGGCTACGGTGGGGTGGCGCAGCACGCGGTAGGCGGCTTCGGTCAGGTCGATGCCGGCCAGATCCAGCGGCTCGGACACGCCGGGCAGGCGCGTCACGTCGCGGGTCATGCGCGGCGGCTTGCCCAGGATGACGTCGATGGGCACGTCCACAGGGCGCACTTCGGCGTCGCCTTGCGGGCGGATCGTGTCCAGACCGGGCAGGCCTTCGCCGTCCACCACGCGCAGCTGCCGCTCTTCGGTGGCCACGCCCACCACTGCGTACGGGCAGCGTTCGCGGCGGGCGATGGCGTCAAAGCGTTCCAGGTCTTGCGGCAGGATCGACAGGACGTAGCGTTCCTGCGATTCGTTGCTCCAGATTTCGGCGGGCGACAGGCCCGATTCTTCGAGAGGCACGCGCTTCAGGTCGAAGATGGCGCCGCGGCCGGCGTCGTTGACCAGTTCGGGGAATGCGTTGGACAGGCCGCCCGCACCGACGTCGTGGATCGCGATGATGGGGTTGTTCTCGGCCTGCTGCCAGCAGCGGTCGATGACCTCTTGGGCGCGGCGTTCGATTTCGGGATTGCCGCGCTGGACGGAGTCGAAGTCCAGTTCAGCCGAGTTGCTGCCCATGCTGATGCTGGAGGCAGCGCCGCCGCCCATGCCGATGCGGAAGCCCGGGCCGCCCAATTGGATCAGCAGCGCGCCGGGGGGAATCACATCCTTGTGCGTGAGGCCGGCGTCGATGCTGCCCAGGCCGCCCGCGATCATGATGGGCTTGTGATAGCCCCAGCGCGTGCCGCCGGCGGTCTGCTCGAACGAGCGGAAATAACCCAGCAGGTTGGGACGGCCGAATTCGTTGTTGAACGCGGCGCCGCCGATGGGGCCGTCGATCATGATGGACAGGGGCGAAGCGATGCGATCCGGCAGGCCGTGGTGGTCGGTTTCCCAGGGTTGCAGCGCGTCGTCAAAGCGCAGGTGCGACACGGTGAAGCCCGTGAGGCCCGCCTTGGGCTTGGAGCCGCGGCCGGTGGCGCCTTCGTCGCGGATTTCGCCGCCGTTGCCGGTAGACGCACCGGGGAACGGGGCGATGGCGGTCGGGTGGTTGTGCGTTTCCACCTTCATGAGCGTATGAACGGTGGTGTCGCGGCGGATGTACTTGGCGCTGTCGGCGCCCTGGCCTGCCAGGCCCGGCACGCCGGCCTGGAAGCGCTGCGCAGGGCCGCCTTCCATGATGGCGGCGTTGTCCGAATAAGCGACGACGGTGCCTTGCGGCTGCGCCTTGTGCGTGGCGCGGATCATGCCGAACAGCGTGTTGGGCTGCGACTGGCCGTCGATGACCCATTCGGCGTTGAAGATCTTGTGGCGGCAGTGTTCGCTGTTGGCCTGCGCGAACATCATCAGCTCGACGTCGGTGGGATCGCGGCCCAGGTCGGTGAAGGACTTGGCCAGGTATTCGATCTCGTCGTCGGACAGGGCCAGGCCCAGCGTGGTGTTGGCTTCGACCAGCGCATCGGCGCCGCGCGTCTGGACGTCGACCGTGCGCATGGGCTTGCCGGCCAACGGCTGGAACAGCGCCTGGCCGTCGAAGCTGGCGTCCACCACGGTTTCGGTCATGCGGTCGTGCAGGCAGTCGGCCGCGCGCGCCAGCATGGCTTCGTCGAGCGACTTGGCGCCGAGCAGGCCGCGTTCGGGCGTAATGACATAGCGCACGCCGCGTTCAATGCGATGCACCGACGACAGGCCGCAGTTGTGGGCGATGTCGGTGGCCTTGCTGGCCCAGGGGGAGATCGTGCCGAGGCGCGGGATGACCAGCAGGGACACGCTCTTGGCGGGCGCGTCCCCCGTGGCGGGCGTGCCGTAGTCGAGCAGTTGCGACAGTTGCTGCTGCTGTTCCGCCGTCAGGGCGGCGTCGGTGCTGACGAAGTGCTCGTAGCGGGCGGATATGTCGGCCACCGGCAGGCCGGCTTCCTTCAATTGCGCCAGAAGGCGATCACGTCGAAAGGAGGACAGGACGGAGGAACCAGGCAGATGCTGAACTAGGGACACGATGCGGGCGCCGTATAAAGAGGGGTGCAAAGCAGGGATTTTACCCGTTTAAGGGGTTTTCCCGGAGCCGAAGTTCGCGGCGGGTTCCAGCGGTCCGATTTGGCCATTGTTACAAAAGAATTCCGCGGCCCGCGCACTGCGATGGTGCAAAGCAATATCGGCGGCACCACGGGACGGAAGGCAGCTCTTTTGCCCTCCCGGCGGCGTTCCTGCACCGCCCCGTTGACGCAGCGCAGCATGTTGCTTCGACCCCGCATTGCGGGAAAACACGAAGACCTGGCCCGGCAGCGCAACGGTAGGATGCAGCGACCCTTCCAACAAGAAAAGCGCCCTCCCCGCGCCCGCTGGCCGCTGCCTCACATGTCCCGCCCAGAAGCCCCCGCCGAGCCCGTAGAACCGATCATCCCCGTAGAAGCAGATCCCGCCGTGAAGGTGCCGCTGGCCGTTGAGGACTGGCTGGCCGTGATCCTGCTGGCGACGTTGGCCATCATCACTTTCCTGAACGTGCTGGTGCGCTACTTCACCGATCAGTCTTTCGCCTGGACGGAAGAAATCTCCGTGTTCCTCCTGATCGTGCTGACGATGGCAGGCGGCAGCGTGGCGTTCGTGCGCAATCATCACATCCGCATCGAGATCCTGGCGGACTCGGGATCGCCGCGCCGCCAGCGCATCATGGCGCTGATCTCGAACGGCTGCGTGCTGGGGTTCTTCGTGTTGCTGACCGTGCTGTCGGTCAAGCTGGTTTATGACGAATACATCTACGAGGAAACCTCGCCGGCCATCGGTGTGCCGACCTGGTGGTATTCGATCTGGCTGCCGGTCATGGCCGCCGCGATTTCGCTGCGCACGCTCGGCACGTTGCGCCGCCTCGTGCGCGCGCCGGGCCAGGAAGCCCAGCGATGATCGCCGCCATCCTCTTTACCGTCTTCATCGTCCTGATGATCATCGGCGTGCCGGTTGGCGTCGCGCTGGGCATTGGCGGCACGGTGGCGATCGTGCTGACCAACCTGGATACGCCCTGGTATGGCCTGCTGACGGTGCCGCAGAACTTCTATGCCGGGCTGGCGAAGTACCCGCTGCTGGCGATTCCGATGTTCGTGCTGGTGGGTTCCATCTTCGACCGCTCGGGCGTGGCCAAGCGGCTGGTGGACTTTGCGATTGCCATCGTCGGACGCGGTCCGGGCATGCTGCCGCTGGTGTCGATTGCAGTGGCCATGTTTCTGGGCGGCATCTCGGGCTCGGGACCGGCCTGCGCCGCGGCCGTGGGCGCGGTGATGATCACCGCAATGTCGCGCGCCGGCTATCCGGGGTCGTTCTCGGCGTCCGTGGTGGCCGCCGGCGCCGCCACCGATATCCTGATCCCGCCATCCGTGGCCTTCATCATCTATTCCGTGCTGGTGCCGGGCGCATCGGTGCCCGCGCTGTTTGCCGCCGGCATGATCCCGGGCATCCTGGCTGGCTTTGCGCTGATCATTCCGGCCGTGTGGCTGAGCCGCAAGTACAAGATGGGCGCGCTGGAAGCGCACCTGCCCCGCCCGCCGTTCTGGAAGAGCCTGCGCGAAGCGTCCTGGGGCCTGGCTGCCCCCGTGCTGATCCTGGGCGGCATGCGGATGGGCTGGTTCACGCCGACCGAGGCCGCCGTCGTCGCGGTGTTCTATGGCCTGTTCGTGGGCGGCTTCATCCACCGCACCATCAAGTTCCGCGACCTCTACAAAATCCTGCGCGAAGCCGCCGAGCTGTCCGCCGTGATCATGCTGGTGGTGACGCTGGCCGGGATCTTTGCGTGGGCCCTGTCGACGCTGAGCGTGATCGACCCGATCACGCATGCCATCGTCAATTCCGGTCTGGGCGAATGGGGCGTGCTGGCGCTGCTGATCCTGCTGCTGATGACCGTGGGCATGTTCCTGGACGGCATCTCGATCTTTCTGATTTTCGTGCCGCTGCTCATGCCGATCGCCAATGCCTACGGCTGGGATCCGGTGTGGTTTGGCGTGATCCTGACCTTGAAGGTGGCGCTGGGCCAGTTCACGCCGCCGCTGGCCGTGAACCTGATGGTGTCGTGCCGCATCGCGCGCGTGCCGATGGAATCGACCGTGCGCTGGGTGGTGTGGCTGCTGGGCGCGATGTTCATGGTGCTGGTCGCGGTGCTGGTGTTTCCCGAACTGGCGCTGTGGCTGCCGCGCAAACTGGGTTATTGAGAGAGGCTGGACGGGGCCGGCCCGGCAAGGGTTCCCGGCCATGGATGACAACAACAGAAAGACTCGCAGAGAGAGGAGACGCAACATGAAATTCCGCAACCTGATCGGCGCAGCGCTGTGCGCGGCAGCCGTGGTGGGCATGGCGCCCGTGCATGCGCAGAACTACAAGCCCGAGTACAAACTCTCCATCGTCGTGGGCACCACGTTCCCGTGGGGCCAGGGCGCCGAGATCTGGTCGAACCTGGTGCGCGAGCGCACCGAAGGCCGCATCAACATCAAGGTCTACCCCGGCACCTCGCTGGTACAGGGCGACCAGACCCGCGAGTTCACGGCGATCCGCCAGGGCGTGATCGACATGGCCGTGGGCTCGACCATCAACTGGTCGCCACAGGTCAAGCAGCTGAACCTGTTCTCCCTGCCCTTCCTGATGCCCGACTACGCCGCCATCGACGCGCTGGTGCAAGGCGACGTGGGCAAGGACATGTTCAAGCTCATCGAAAAGGCCGGCGTGGTGCCGCTGGCCTGGGGCGAAAACGGCTACCGCCAGGTCAGCAACTCCAAGCGTGAGATCAAGCGGCCCGAGGACATGAAGGGCATGAAGCTGCGCGTGGTCGGGTCGCCGCTGTACATCGACACGTTCACCGCACTGGGCGCCAATCCCACGCAGATGAGCTGGGCGGACGCGCAACCCGCGCTGGCCAGCGGCGCGGTCGACGGCCAGGAGAATCCGCTGTCGATCTACACGGGCTCCAAGCTCTACACCGTGGGTCAGAAGTACCTGACGTTGTGGAACTACGTGGCCGATCCGCTGATCTTCGTGGTCAACCGCGAAGTCTGGAATTCCTGGTCGGAAAAGGACCGCGACATCGTGCGCCAGGCCGCGCTGGACGCCGGCAAGCAGCAGATCGTGATCGCGCGCAAGGGCGTCACGCCCGAAGACCCGTCGCTGCTCAAGGAAATCGCCGGCCACGGCGTGACGGTGACGACGCTGTCGCAGGCCGATCACGACGCCTTCGTGAAGGCCACCAAGCCGGTCTATGAAAAGTGGAAGAAGCAGATCGGCGAGGACCTGGTCAACAAGGCCGAAAAGTCGATCGCAGAACGCAAGAAGTAACCCGCAAGAAGCAAACCGCGAAAGTTTCGCAGCAAGCCCCAGGGGAACCGGCGGCGCAAGCCGCCAACCGAGGCAGGGACGCTAGAATCCCGCCCACCAAACGGGCGCCGGCCACAACCGGCGCCCGTTATCTTTTTGGGCGTCTGACTTCCCTATTCCGGATAGCTGACTTCCAGAATATCCAGCTCATCGATGCCGGCCGGCGTGCGCAGCACCACCGTGTCGCCTTCCCGCGCCTTGATCAGCGCGCGCGCCACCGGCGAGATCCAGCTGATCTTGCCGGCCAGGGGTTCGGCCTCGTCCACGCCGACGATGGTGACGGTGTGTTCCTCGCCGGCCTTGTCCACGTAGACGACCGTGGCGCCGAAGAAGGCCTGGTCGCGGTTGGGTTGCGCCTTGGGGTCCACGACCTCGGCGATGTCCAGGCGCTTGGTCAGGAACCGCATGCGGCGGTCGATCTCGCGCAGGCGCTTCTTGCCGTAAAGATAGTCGCCGTTTTCCGAGCGGTCGCCGTTGGACGCGGCCCACGACACCACCTGCACGACGGCCGGACGTTCCACGTTCATCAGCTGGGTCAGCTCGCCGCGCAGGCGCTCGTAACCCTCGGGCGTCATGTAGTTCTTGGTGCCGGCCGGCAACGCTTGGGCCTGCGGCAGATCGTCGTCGTCCTCGTGGTCGGACTCTTTAACAAAGGCTTTATTCATGGCGGTTGCATCGCGATGGCGCGATCACTGTCGAAGCTTTCGGAATGAGCGGCGCGGGCCGCCCGCGTCAGAACCAGTCGTGCCAGACCGGCTTCAGGTCGGATGGCAGCGGCGGCAGTTGGCCCAGGTCCATCCGGCTTTCCTTGGGACTGTGGAAGTCCGAGCCGCGCGAGGCCAGAAAGCCGTAGCGGCGCGCCACCTCGGCGTACTGGCGGGCTTCTTCCACGGTGTGGCTGCCCGTGTTGACCTCGATGCCCACGCCGCCCAATTGCAGGAATTCGTCAAACAGCGCGGCAAACTGCAGGGGCGTGTACTTGTAGCGGCCCGGGTGGGCGATGACGGCCTGGCCGCCCGCGCCGCGGATCCAGCCCACGGCGTCGGCCAGCGTGGCCCATTGCATGGGCACATGGCCGGGGCAGTCGTCGCCCAGATGCTTGTTGAAAACGGTTTGCACGTCGGGGCAATAACCGGCTTGCACCAGGTATCGCGCAAAGTGCGTGCGGCTGATCAGTTCGGGGTTGCCGGCAAACGGCAGCGCGCCTTCGTAGGCGCCGGGCATCCCCATGTCTGCCAGTCGGTCGCCAATGCGCTTGGCGCGCTCGGCGCGGCCCGAGCGGGTCTTGCGCAGGCCTTCGATCAGCGCTGCGTTGGTGGGATCAAACCGCAGACCGACGATATGCACGGTCAGGCCGGCCCACGTGACGGAGACTTCGACGCCGGTGGCAAAGCGCATGCCCAGCTCTTGCGCCGCGGCGGAAGCTTCGGCGATGCCGCCCACTTCGTCGTGATCGGTCAGTGCCCAGACATCGACGCCATTGGCGAACGCCCGCTGCGCCACGTCCCGGGGCGCAAGCGCGCCGTCCGAAACGGTGGAATGGCAATGCAGGTCGATGTTCAGGGTGGGCGATTTCATCCGGCTATTGTAGAGAAGGCCCGGCGGCGCGCCTAGCGCGGTGCCGTCCCCACATTGCCGCCTGGCCGGTCAGGACAGCAGGAATTCCGCCACCGGGTTCACCTGATCGTCCGCGATCAGCGTGGGCGCGTGTCCCACCCCCGGCACCTCAAGCGCCTGTGCACGCGGATTGCGCTGGCGCATTTCTTCGACGGTGGCGCGCGTCAGCAGGTCGGACAGTTCGCCGCGCACAATCAGGATCGGGCAGTCCAGCGCGTCATACGACCGCCACAGGATCTGCTCGCCTGCCGCCAGCTCTTCGGGCGTCTGGGCCGCCAGCGCCTGGGCGATGGCCAGGTCGTAGTGCTTGACCCATTTGCCGCCCTGCGCCGGGTACAGGTATTTGGCCAGCTCGGCCCATTGGGCGTCCGTGTGCGGACCGAAGGTTTCCGAATTGGCGCGCATCGTCGCCACGGCTTCTGCGAACGTGGCGAATTCACCAGGCGCGCCCACGTACTGGCCGATACGCGACAGGGCGCCGTTTTCCAGACGCGGGCCCACGTCGTTGAGCACCAGTTTGTCCAGGCGCAGCCCCTGGTCGGGCGGCAGCATGCCGGCATGCGGGCGCATCGCCAGCATGGCCTTGGCGAATGCAGCGGCGCCTGACAACGCCATGCCGATCAACCCGCCCATCGACGTGCCGACCCACGACAGGCTGGCCGGGCGCAGGCGCGCGATGAGCGTCACCATGTCGGACACGTACTGCGGCACGGTGTAGAACGCCGGATTGACCAGCCAATCCGACCGGCCGCGGCCGACCACGTCGGGGCAGACCACGCGGTAGGTGCCCGCCAGCCGGCGCGCCAGCGCGTCAAAGTCGCGCCCGCTGCGGGTCAGGCCATGCACGCAGAGCAGCACGCGGTCATTGGCGGGATCGCCCCATTCCCAATAGGCCATGCGGTGCAGGCCCGCCGGGCTGGCGCACGTGACGAATTCCAAACGGGGTTCCAGGCTGGCATCCACTTCGATAGGCTCCACGATCGGCGCGCGCCGGCACGGCTGCGCCATTTGGCCGCTATCTTATCGGTTATGCAACGCCGGTGCGGCCTGCTCTGGACTATCCCGGCCGTCGTGGCTACGATCCTTGCATCCTCCGAGCGCCGCCGCTCGCCCGGCCCGCCGCCCATTGCCGTTGGCTATGGGCCCGATGCAATCATTAAATTGGAGTTGCATACCTTTCAAGGCGCACAGTAAAAAGCTTCAGGCATTGCCAGATCAGTCATCCCAAAATTGATATGGAGTCCGTATGCAGCAAAGCAGTCCCATCACCCCGCTGACCGAGCAGCCTGCCGGTCAACCCAGCGTCATTTCCCCTCCCCCCGCCCCCCCGAAAATCCTGCAGGACCTGATGGCGCGCGCCGACGTGCAGATCAACGGCACGCGGCCGTGGGACATGCAGGTGCATGACAAGCATATGTACGAGCGGGTGTTCGCCAGCTGGTCGTTGGGGCTGGGCGAGTCGTACATGGACGGCGAGTGGGACTGCGACCAATTGGACGAGCTCTTCACCCGCCTGCTGCGTGCCGACATGGGATCGGCGGCGCTGGGCGTGGCGCGCATCAAGCTGATCGCCGAACACCTGCGCCACAAGCTGTTCAATCTTCAGTCCAAGCATCGGGCGTTTGAAGTCGGTGAGCAGCATTACGACGCCGGCAACGACGTGTTCGAGGCGATGCTGGACAGCCGGATGATCTACTCCTGCGCGTATTGGGAACACGCCCAGACGCTGGAGGAGGCGCAGGTCGCCAAGCTGGACATGATCTGCCGCAAGCTGCAACTGAAGGAAGGCGAGACGCTGCTGGACATCGGCTGCGGCTGGGGCGGACTGGCCAAGTTCGCGGCTGAGCGCTACGGCGTCAAGGTCACGGGCGTGACCGTGTCCAAGGAGCAACTGGCCCTGGCGCAGGAACGCGTCAAAGGCCTGCCCGTGGAGCTGCTGCTGCAGGACTACCGCGATCTGCAAGGCCGCTTCGACAAGGTAGTGTCGGTCGGGATGTTCGAGCACGTCGGGCCGAAGAACTACGACACGTACTTCACCAACGTGCAGCGGCTGATGGCGCCCGAAGGCATTTTCCTGCTGCACACCATCGGTATCGCGGCCACCAGCCAGAGCACCGATCCGTGGATCGACCGCTACGTGTTTCCCAACGGCAAGCTGCCGTCGGCGCGCGAAATCGCGACGGCCGTCGAAGGCCGGTTCATCGTCGAGGACTGGCACAACTTCGGGGCGGACTACGACCGCACGCTGATGGCATGGTGGGACCGCTTCGAGCAGGCCTGGCCCACGCTGGAGTCGCGCTACGGCACCCGCTTCTACCGGATGTGGAAGTACTACCTGATGTGCTGCGCGGGCTTTTTCCGGTCGCGCGAAGGGCAGCTTTGGCAGGTCATCCTGACGCATCCGCAGCGTCAGGAGACGTACCGGTCGCTGCGTTAGACCCGCCGCATTCGCGCGTGTCCAGACAAGCCGCCCCTGACCGGGCGGCTTGTTGTCATGGGCGGACGGCTATCGCGCCGCCCCCGCCTCTTCCCGGATCATGTCCGCCGCGCGCTCCGCAATCATGATCGTCGGCGAATTGGTGTTGCCCGAGGTGATGCGCGGCATGATCGACGCGTCGGCGATGCGCAGGCCTTGCAGCCCATGCACGCGCAGCCGCGCGTCCACCACTGCGCCGCTGTCGGCGTCCCGGCCCATCGCGCAGGTGCCCACCGGGTGGAAGATGGTGGTGCCGATCTTGCCCGCCGCCTGGCGCAATTCTTCTTCGGTCTGGAATGCCGGTCCCGGCAGCCATTCGTCCGGCCGGTATCGCTGCAAGGCGGGCGCGGCGGCAATGCGGCGCACCAGGCGAATGGAATCGGCAGCCACGCGCAGGTCGTCGTCGGTGCTCAGGTAGTTTGGCCGGATGACGGGCGCTTCGCTGCCCTTCTGCCCCGCCGGTCCTTGCGCGTGCACGCTGCCGCGCGACGTGGGGCGCAGGTTGCAGACGCTGGCGGTGAAGGCGTCGAAACCATGCAGGGGTTCGCCGAACGCCCCCAACGACAGCGGCTGCACGTGGAATTCGACGTTGGCGCGGTCCTGGCCGGGATCGGATTTGGCGAACAGGCCCAGTTGCGATGGCGCCATGCTCATCGGACCGCTGCGGCTCACCAGATACTCCAGCCCGATGCCCGCCCTGCCCAGCCACGTGGACGCGATACGGTTCAGCGTCTTGACGCCGTTCACCTTGATGATGACGCGCAATTGCAGATGGTCCTGCAGGTTCTCGCCCACGCCGGGCAAGGCGTGGCGCAGCGTGATGCCGGCTTCGCGCAGGCGCGCGGGCTCGCCGATGCCGGAGACTTCCAGGAGGTGCGGCGAGTTCACCGCGCCGGCCGCCAGCACCACTTCCCGCCGTGCGCGCAACGACGCCGCGCGGCCGTTCTGGTTGACGCGCACGCCGACGCAGTGCTTTTCATCGAATTCAAGCTGTTCGGCCAGCGCGCCAGTCATCACATGCAGGTTCGGGCGCTTGCGCACCGGCCGCAGAAACGCCTTGGACGTATTCCAGCGCCAGCCGCTGCGCTGGTTGACCTCGAAATAGCCGCTGCCGAAGTTGTCGCCGCGGTTGAAATCCTGCACGCGCGGGATGCCTTCCTGTTCGGCCGCCGAAGCGAAGGCTTCCAGGATGTCCCAGCGCAGGCGCTGAGACTCCACGCGCCATTCGCCGCCCGCGCCGTGGAATTCGTCGGCGCCCCGGTGATAGTCCTCGCTGCGCTTGAAGACCGGCAACACCTGATCCCAGCTCCAGGCCGCGTCGCCCGACAGCGCGGCCCAGTCCTCGTAGTCCTGCTTCTGGCCACGCATGTAGATCATGCCGTTGATGGACGAACATCCGCCCAGCACGCGGCCGCGCGGATAGATCAGCGAGCGCCCGCCCAGCCCCGGCTCTTCGGCCGTCCGGTACATCCAGTCCGTGCGCGGATTGCCGATGCAATGCAGGTAACCGACCGGGATATGAATCCAGTGATAGTTGTCGCGCCCGCCGGCTTCCAGCAGCAGCACCTGCACGGCGGGGTCGCGGCTCAGGCGGTTGGCCAGCACGCAGCCGGCCGAACCCGCGCCCACGATGATGTAGTCGTATGTCTCCATAAGCTCTTCTTATCAAGTCGCGGGTCCTAATCGAACGCCGCCACGGTGAGCCGCCCCGGCTACGACGTTGGACGCGCGCCGGGAATCTGGCAAGACTCTGGCGCAGGACGGGGCGGCTGTCCAATGAAATGTTGAAAAGGGGATTATTAGCGTCTCTAATAATGCTCGGCAGTTTCCACGCTTGGTCGGGTGTGGGTGGGTGTCAGACACCCCTGATTTTGTAGGACTGAATGAGGTGTCTGACACCACCGGTTTTGTAGGACGAAATGAGGTGTCTGACACCCTCCAACGCGATTTCCGGGAGCATCCATGGACCTGAAGCACATCCGCACGTTTGCCGCCGTCGCGCGCGAAGGTAATTTGACGCGCGCGGCCGAGCATCTGCATTTGACGCAGCCTGCGCTCAGCCTGCAGCTCAAAAATTTTCAGGAGTCGCTGGACCTGACGCTGTTTGCGCGGACGGCGCAGGGGTTGGCGCCTAACGCGGATGGACGGGCGCTGTTGCCGTCGGCGCAAAGGGTGCTGGACGCGCTGGATGACTTTCAGCGCGCTATCGGCGCGTTGCGCGATACCGTTCAAGGCGAATTGCGCATCGGGACGATCCTGGACCCGGAATTCCTGCGGCTGGGCGCCACGCTGCAGTATCTGGTCGAGCATTACCCTAAGATCCGCCCCACCCTGCGGCACGGCATGTCGGGATCGGTCGGCCGGCAAGTGCGCGCCGGAGAATTGGACGTGGGGTTCTTTCTGGGGCCACACGCCCGGGACGGCAGCCAGCCTTCCGGCCTGCACGCCCAACCGCTTGCTTCCTTTTCCTATTACGTCGTCGCCCCGAAAAGCTGGAGCGCGCAGGTCGCGGGACGGGGCTGGGCGGAAATCGCCGCGTTGCCGTGGATCTGGACCCCGCCGGATTCAGTCCACCACCGCCTGCTGTCCGACAAGTTCGACGCCCTGGGCATTACGCCGCACGCGGTGGCCGAGGTCGATCAGGAGGCTTCGATGCTGGATCTGGTGCGCTCGGGCGTGGGCCTGTCCCTCGCGCGCGACGCCATCGCGCTGCGCGAATCGCAATCCAGCGGCCTGCAACTCGTGAAAGGCCTGTCGATCCAGGCGGAGCTGTCCTTCATCACCCAGGCGGCGCGGCGCAACGATCCGCTCGTCGCGGCCGCCTTTGCCGCGGTGCAGGCGGCATTCGCCTGATTCGGCTGTCGGCCGCCGCACGCCCCGACGGCCATTCATGCTGCGCTGCGCCAAACGGGTGCAGGGCGCACACGGATATGCACCGATACGAAGCACGCGCGCGGATCCGCGCGGATGGGCCGCTGCCCCTCATCGCGGCTTCGCACCGCCCTCCTTCCCTATGAATCGCAAGGGAATTTCTCCCGACACATCGCGCCTCGACATACCTGGCATGGACTTTGCTTAATTGCCTATGTGCGGGTGCAAACCCGGCAAGACAACGTGAGCAGTACCGGCAATGGCGCCCCGACCGAAAGGTCCAGGGCGCCGTTTGTCTTTTGAAACCGAAAATCCAAGCCTGGGGAAATCCCATGAATGCAGCGGCCACCTCCGATTCCTTGCAGACGCTGATTGTCATCGGCAACGGCATGGTGGGCCATCATTGCGTTGAGCAATTGATCGCCCGCGGCGCCCTCGAGCGCTATCGCATCACCATCTTTGGCGAAGAAACCCGCCGCGCCTATGACCGCGTCCATCTGTCCGAGTACCTGAACGGGCGCGACGCCGAGTCGATGGCGCTGGGCGAGGCCTCGCTGTATGAGCAGGACGGCGTGACGCTGCGCCTGGGCGAGCCCGTGCTGGACATCGACAGCCACGCCCGGGAAGTCATCACCGCCAATGGCCGCTTCGCCTATGACAAGCTGGTGCTGGCGACGGGCTCCTATCCCTTCGTGCCGCCCATCGCGGGCGCCGAGGGCAATTCGCGCCTGGTGTACCGCAGCATCGACGACCTGGACCTGATCCGCGAAGCCGCCAGCGGCGCGCGGCGCGGCGTGGTTGTCGGCGGCGGGCTCTTGGGGCTGGAAGCGGCCAACGCGCTCAAGTCGCTGAATCTGGAAGCGCACGTGGTCGAGTTCGCGCCGCGCCTGATGCCGGTGCAATTGGACGAGGCCGGCGGCGCGGCGCTGAAGGCGCGCATCGAGGCGCTGGGCGTGGGCGTGCACCTGTCGCGCGCCACGCAGGACATCAAGCCGGGCACGCAATACCGCTACCGCATGCGCTTTGCCGAAGGCGCCCCGCTGGAAACCGACCTGATCGTGTTCTCGGCCGGGATCCGTCCGCAGGTGTTCCTGGCGCGCAAGGCCGGGCTGGCGCTGGCCGAGCGCGGCGGTGTCGCCATCGACGACCGCTGCCGCAGCAGCGACGAACACATCTACGCCATCGGCGAATGCGCGTCGTGGAACGGCACGGTATTCGGTCTGGTTGCCCCCGGCTACCAGATGGCCCGCATTGTCGCGGCCGAGCTGTGCGGCGCGCCGGAACAGGCGTTTTCGGGCGCCGACATGTCCACGAAGCTCAAGCTGTTGGGCGTGGACGTGGGGTCGATTGGCGACGCGCACGGCGCCACGCCCGGCTCGCGCAGTTACCGTTTCATCGATGAGGCCGGCTCCAGTTACCGCCGCCTGGTGATCTCCGAGGACGGCAAGCGTGTCCTGGGCGCGGTGCTGGTGGGCGACAACAGCTACTACGACACGCTGCTGCAGTACGCGCAGAACGGCATCGCACCGCCCGCGGATCCGTCCAGCCTGATCCTGCCGCAAGGCCAGGCCGCGCCGCTGCTGGGCGTGGACGCCCTGCCCGCCACCGCCACGATCTGCTCCTGCCACAACGTCAGCAAGGGCGCCGTCTGCGACGCCATCGACGGCGGCTGTACGGACCTGGCGGGCGTCAAGGCCTGCACCAAGGCGGCCTCGGGCTGCGGCGGCTGCGCGGGCCTGCTCAAGCAGGTGGTCGAACACGAACTGGCCAGCCGCGGTGTCGTGGTGGACAAGAGCCTGTGCGAGCACTTTGCCTACACCCGCCAGGAGCTGTACGCGATCGTGCGCGTGAGCGGTGCCGAGACCTTTGAAGAAATCCTGGCCAGCCACGGCCGTGGTCACGTCGGCTGCGAGATCTGCAAGCCCGCCATCGGCTCGATTCTCGCGTCCTGCTGGAACCGGCCCATCCAAGACCCGCACCTGGTGCCGCTGCAGGACACCAACGACACCTTCATGGCCAACATGCAGAAGAACGGCACCTACTCGGTGGTGCCGCGCATGCCGGCCGGCGAAGTCACGCCGGACGGCCTGATCGCCGTCGGCATGGTCGCCAAGAAATACAACCTGTACGTCAAGGTGACGGGCGGCCAGCGCATCGACCTGTTCGGCGCGCAACTGCACGAGCTGCCCGGCATCTGGTCGGAACTGATCGCCGCCGGCTTCGAGACGGGCCACGCCTACGGCAAGTCCACCCGCACCGTGAAGTCCTGCGTCGGCAGCACCTGGTGCCGCTTCGGCGTGCAGGACAGCGTGAAGATGGCGCTGGACATCGAGCACCGCTACAAAGGCCTGCGCGCGCCGCACAAGCTGAAGTTCGCCGTGTCCGGCTGCACCCGCGAATGCGCCGAAGCGCAAAGCAAGGACATCGGCGTCATCGCCACCGAGAACGGCTGGAACCTGTACGTGTGCGGCAACGGCGGCATGCGCCCGCGCCACGCCGAACTCTTTGCCACCGACCTGGACGACGCCACCCTCATCCGCTACATCGACCGCCTCTTGATGTTCTACATCCGCACAGCCGACAAGCTGCAGCGCACGTCGGTGTGGCGCGAATCGCTGGAAGGCGGCCTGGACTACTTGAAGGCGGTCGTGATCGACGACAGCCTGGGCCTGGGCGCCGAGCTTGAAGCGCAGATGCAACTGGTGGTGGACCGCTACGAATGCGAATGGGCCAACGCCCTCAGCGACCCTGAAAAGCTCAAGCGCTTCCGCACCTTCGTCAACGACAGCCAAGGCGACCCCGACATCCAGTTCGTTCAGGAACGCGGCCAGCCCCGTCCGGCCCCGGCGCGCGCCGTCCAGCGCGTCATCCCGATTGCCGAGGAGATCGTCTGATGGCCGCCCTGCCCAACACCCAACCCGCCTGGCGCCACGCGTGCAACCGCCAGGACCTCGTCGCCAACTCCGGCGTCGTCGCCCTGGTCGACGGCGCGCAAGTCGCGCTGTTCTACCTGCCCGACGCCGAGGGCCAGACCTTGTACGCCGTGTCGAACCGCGACCCGAAGTCCGGCGCCAACGTCATCGGCCGTGGAATCGTGGGCCAGCTGGCCGGCGATCTGGTGGTGGCGTCTCCGCTCTACAAGCAGCACTTCCGGCTGGCGGACGGCAGCTGCGTGCAATTTCCCGAGCAGCGCCTGCAGACCTGGCAGGTGCGCTTGAACGGCGACGCGGTCGAAATCGCCTGACGGCCGCCGCAAACGTATTCATCACATCAGCACAGCAACAGGAAACATCATGTCCTACCTCGCTCCCTCCGAGTTCGTCACCAAGATGGTGGATGCCGGCGAATCGAAGCTTTACATGGCAACCCGCGACGTCCTGATCCGCGCCTTCATGGCCGGCGCCATCCTCGCGATTGCCGCGGTCTTCGCCGTCACCGTCACGGTGCAGACCGGCTCGCCCATCCTGGGCGCCGCGCTCTTTCCCGTCGGGTTCTGCATCCTGTACCTGATGGGCTTCGACCTTCTGACGGGCGTATTCGTACTGACCCCGCTGGCGCTCTTTGACAAGCGGCCCGGCGTCACGATGGGCGGCATCCTCAAGCACTGGGGCAAGGTCTTCGTGGGCAACTTCCTGGGCGCGCTGACCGTCGCCGTGCTGATGGCCATCGTCTTCACGTACGGCTTTTCGGTGCCGCCCAACAAGGTCGGCCAGGTCATCTCGCACATCGGCGAAGACCGCACGCTGGGCTACAAGGAATACGGTGCAGGCGGCATGCTGACCATCTTCATCCGCGGCGTGCTGTGCAACTGGATGGTGTCGCTGGGCGTCGTGGGCGCCATGATCTCGACCACCGTCAGCGGCAAGGTCATCGCCATGTGGATGCCCGTCATGCTGTTCTTCGCGATGGGCTTCGAGCACTCCATCGTCAACATGTTCCTGTTCCCGTCGGCCATGATCATGGGCGGCAACTTCTCGATCATGGACTACATGATCTGGAACGAAATCCCGGTGGTGCTGGGCAACCTGATCGGCGGCATCTCGCTGACGGGCCTGACGCTCTACACCACGCACATGAAGACCGCGCCCAAGCGCCGCTTCAACTGATCGCTTCAGCATGGACGGCTACTCTCCCGGCGCGCCCGCCGCCTCGCTGAAAGTGGCGGTGGGCCAGCACACCGATCCCGGCGTCAAGTCCGTCAACCAGGACTTCCACGGGCTGTGCGTGCCGGGCGAGCCGCTGCTGGGCGCCAAGGGCATCGCCATCGCGCTGGCCGACGGCATCAGCAGCAGCAACGTCAGTCACATCGCCAGCGAGACGGCGGTGGCCAGCTTTCTGGAAGACTATTACTGCACGCCCGAGACCTGGTCCGTGAAGAAGTCGGCCCAGAAGGTGCTCAGCGCGGCCAACGCCTGGCTGCATTCGCAAAGCCGCCAGCGCCATGGGCAGGACCAGGACAGCGGCTACGTCTGCACGCTGACCGTGATGGTGCTCAAGGGCGCCACCGCGCACATCCTGCATATCGGCGACGCGCGCATCTATCGCCTGCGGGATAGCGCGATCGAGCAGCTGACCGAGGATCACCGCGTCTGGGTCGCGCACGACAAAAGTTACCTGGGCCGCGCGCTGGGCCTGGCGCCGCATCTGGAAATCGACTATCACACCCAGGCCGTGGAACCCGGCGACGTGTTCCTGCTGGCGACCGATGGCGTGTACGAGCATGTCGGCGACGACGATCTGCGCGAGGCCGTGGCCGCCAACGCCAGCGATCTGGACGCCGCCGCGCGCGCATTGGTCGCGCTGGCGCTTGCCCGCGGCAGCGACGACAACCTGACCATGCAAATCGTGCGCGTCGACGCCCTGCCCGCGCGCCAGGCCGCTGAGATGGCGCAGTATTCCGGCAGTCTGCCCTGTCCGCCGTTGCTGGACGTGGGTCAGGCGTTCGAAGGCTTTCGCATCACGGACGAGCTGCGCGCCAGCAGCCGCAGCCACGTCTACCTGGCTGAAGACCTCGACAGCGGCGACACCGTCGTCATCAAGATCCCCTCGCTGGACCTGCGGCACGATCCCGCGTATCTGGAGCGCCTCTTGACCGAGGAATGGCTGGCGCGCCGCATCGACAGCCGCCACGTCGTGCGCGCCTGGCCCCGTACGCGGCAGCGCCGCTCGCTCTACACCGTGAGCGAATACATCGAAGGGCGCACGCTGACGCAATGGATTGCGGCCAATCCGCGTCCGGCGCTGGAACCGGCAATCGCCATCATCGAACAGATCGCACGCGGCCTGCAGGCGTTTCACCGGCTGGAGATCGTGCATCAGGATCTGCGGCCGGACAACATTCTGATCACGCCCGACGGCACGGCAAAGATCATCGATCTGGGCTCGGCCCGCACGGCCGGCATCCAGGAACTGGGCGCCGATGGCGACGACGCCATGCCGGTGCTGGGCACCGCCCAATATGCGGCGCCCGAGTACTTCCTGGGCGAAGCCGGCACGACGCGGTCCGACATCTATTCGCTGGCCGCGATCCTGTACCAGATGCTGTCCGGCCGCCTGCCGTACGGCGCCGATGTGGCGCGATCGCGCAGCCGCGCCGCGCAACTACGGCTGACCTACGTGTCGGTGCTGGACCGGGAACGCGAAATCCCGGCGTGGATCGACAGCGTGCTCAGCCGGGCCCTGCATCCCGACCCGCAGCACCGCACGCCCGAGCTGTCCGAATTCACGCACGCGCTGCGCAATCCGCCCGACGTGCGCGGCGGCGAACGCCTGCCCCTCTTGGAACGCAATCCGGTGGCTTTCTGGAAAGGCCTGAGCCTGATCCTGGCCATCGTGATCGTGATCCAGGCCCTGACCTCCTGAAACGAGACGACCATGCCCGCCACGAATCCCACCGTGTCCCTGATCGGCGCCGGCCCCGGCGATCCCGAGCTGCTGACCTTGAAAGCCGTCAAGGCGCTTGCCCGGGCCGACGTGGTCCTGGTCGACGACCTGGTCAACCCCGAGATCCTGCAGCACTGCCCCAACGCCCGCATCGTGCGCGTGGGCAAGCGCGGGGGCTGCCGCTCCACGCCGCAGGACTTCATCCAGCGCCTGATGCTTCGCTACGCCCGTCAGGGCCTGCGCGTGGCGCGGCTCAAGGGTGGCGATCCCTGCATCTTTGGCCGTGGCGGCGAGGAAGCGCAGTGGCTCAGCGACCACGGCGTCGCCTGCGAAATCGTAAACGGCATCACCGCCGGGCTGGCCGCGGCAACGTCGGCCGGGATCCCGCTGACGCAGCGTGGCATGGCCCAGGGCGTTACACTCATCACCGCGCATTCGCAGGACGGCGCAACGCCCGACTGGTCCGGCTTGGCACGCAGCGGCACGACGCTGGTGGTCTACATGGGCGTGGCAAAGGTGCTCGACATGACCGCCCAGTTGCTGGCCGCCGGCATGGCGCCGGACACGCCGGTAGCGATGATCGAGCGCGCGTCGCTTCCCGGCCAGCGGGTCTGTCCGTCGACGCTGGCCAGCATGGCGTCCGATGCCCAGACCTTCCGGTTGCGCAGCCCTGCCGTGCTGGTCATCGGCGAAGTTGCCGCCTGCCGGATGTTCGGCGTGCTGGACGACGCGGGCGGCGTGCTTGCGCCGCAACGCCGGACGGCCTGATTTCCGCGAACACACCGCGCCTCACCCCGCATAGAGATACCGATGGCCGAACGCCACATGCCGCCGCCGCTGCGTTTCCTGCTCGCCGCCCGCCGCAGCGAGCTTCAGGGACTGGAAGTCCTGGCCGCCACCTGCGACCTGGTGCTGCGCATCAGCGCGCTGGTGCACGCGCTGCAAAAGGAGCGCGGCTACTCCAACCTGACCCTTTGCAGCGCCGCGGACCGGCTGCAGCCGGTGCTGGCCGGCCTGTCGAGCGACGCGCAGGCCGTGGAAGCCGGCGTACGTGCATTTCTCGATGGACTGGAATCCGACCCCGCGGCCGGCAGCGGCCGGGCACGCTTGCTCAATTGCATCGCCTACGCCCTCTTCCGGCTGGACGAGCTGCCGGCCTTGCGCCGCGGGGTCCGCGACCGGCGCGTGGCGGTGGAAGAAGCCGATACCCGATTCACCCAGGTGATCGGCAGCCTGCTTGCAGTGGTCTTCGAAGCCGCCGACTCTTCACTCGATCCGGATGTCACGCGCCTGTTGGTGGCGCTGCTGAATTTCATGCAAGGCAAGGAACTGAGCGGCCAGGAGCGCGCCTGCGGCGTCATGGGCTTTACAGCCGGCTGGTTCGACGACGCCCGCAAGGCGCGCATGCTGGGCCTCGCGGCCAACCAGGCCCGCAGCTTCGGCGTCTACACGCAGTATGTGCAGGGCGCGCCACTGCAAGCGTGGGACCAGGTCCAGCAGCAGGCGCAACCCGTGCAACGTATGCGCGACATGGCGCAGCACACGTCGGACGCGCAGCGCGTCGACAGCGGCCTGGCCGAGTTGTGGTTTGACCTGTGTACGGCGCGCATCGACGCCATGCGCCACGTAGAAACGCAGTTGGCGCAGGAACTGGCGCAGCAGTGCGCCCGGCGCATCGCCGACACCCGCCAGGAACTGGACGACCGCCGCCTCCTGCTCAGCCGCTACACCGATCATGCCAGCGGCCGCGTCCCCAGCATGGTGTTCAGCGTGCAGAGCCGCATCATGGACGTGCCGCCCGAGGACGGCGTGGGCGGCGAGCTGGAACGGTCGATTCTGGACATGATGCGCGAGCAGACGCTGCGCATGCAGCACGCCGACGATGCGCTGACCAGTGTGCGTGGCGCGCTGGACGACAGAAAGCGCGTCGACCGCGCCAAGCTGCTGTTGATCAGCCGATACGGTTTGACCGAGCAGGCGGCGCACGAACGCCTGCAACGCGCGGCGATGGACGGCGGCCTGTCGCTGGCAGACGTGGCGCGGCAGATCATCGCGCAGCTGGGCGGCAACTGAACCCTGCCCCTAGCGGAACACGCGCTGGACCAGGCTGACGACGGCCGCCACCAGCGCCACGCCCGCAACGATTCGGAAATGATCCAGGCTGGCCAGCAGCACCGACTGCTGGTCCAGCAGTTGCGCGATCTGCGCCGTGGCAAGCTGCCGCGCCTGTGCTGGCCCCGCGGCCGCGGTGAAATAGGCGGTCAGCTGCGCCATCGCCGCCTCGAACTGCGCGTTGCCGGTCGCAATGCTTTCCCGCAACACCGTGTAGTGCCGCAATGTGAACCACTGCTGCCCGATGGTGGCCAGCATGATCCCCAGCGCCTGGCCGACCTGCGCCAGCATATTCTTGACCTGCTGCGCATGAGCGAACACTGCCGGGTCGCCCGTCAGGCCCGTAAAGGTCTGCATCGCGGTCGTGGGCATGAGGGTCATGATGAACATGCCGTAGCAGGCCAGCGCGGGAAACACGTCGGTCCACATGTTGGCCGTGGGCGTCACGCGTGACATCCACACCCCGAACGCCGCCAGCGCCAGGAAGCCGGTCACGAAGAACTTGCGCGGCGAGGGCCAGCGCGGCAGCAATTGCGACATCACGGCCCAGGTCAGCACGCCCGCCCCCAATCCCAGCGCAAAGAATTTGCCCGCGGTGACCCAGGCCTGTCCCAGCGCACGCTGCAGCATCACCGGCACCAGGTAGCCATTGGCCCCGAGCATCACATAGCAGACCGTGAAGAGCGCCAGTCCGCAGAGGAACCGTGCTTCGTTCATGCCGCCCAGCCGGAGCAGCGGCGCGCCGTTGCGCGTTTCCGACCACACGAAGTAACCCAGCGCGGCTACCCCCGCCGCCGCCGACAGCGCCAGGAGGCTGCCGTGGCTGAAGAAGTCGTAATACGCGCGCTGCAACGCATGCAGCACCAGGAAGCTGCCCGCGCCCAGCGCGGCGATCGGCAGCAGGCGCACGTTGCCGGCCAGGACAGATCCTGCCTCGCGTCCCGGCATGGCCAGCAAGACGGGCGCCATCGCCAGCACCGACAGCGCCGCGATCAGCCAGAACATCAACGGCCAGCCATCGTGCTCGACCGCCATCGCGGCCAGCCAGGGCGCCAGCGCGGTCCCCAGGCACAGACCGGTCGCCAAGGCCTTGATGCCCAGGAAGCGCGCGGGGCTGGGTGGAATCAGGTTGACGGTCAGCCGGGACGAGGTAAGCAACGCTGCGCAGCCCAGCGCCATCAACACGCGCCCCAACAGGAATTGCGCCGGGTCCTGCGCCAGCGCGCAGACCGCCGCGCCCATGCCGGCGGCGGCCAGCGACGCCAGCAGGTAGGCGCGCAAGCCCAGCCGATGCGTAAGCCAGCCCTGCAACGCGATCATCATGACCGCCACGCAGGCGTAGATGAGCGCGATGTGGGTGTATTCCTCGGGGCTGGCGCCGATTTCTCCCATGATGGGCGCTGCGCCAAAGGTGGCCATGCCGTTCTGCAGGAAGTCGATGAACGTCAGCGCGCCGATGACGAGGAGCAGCGAGACGGAAGGCTTAGGGTGGGACATGGTTCACAGCCCAGGCTGTATATGCCTAGGCAGATAAATGGATAAAAAAAAGCGCCCGGCAAATTACGCCGGCCGCGCGTTGATCAGGATTCGGGATAGCAGCTTGTGCAGCACTTGCGCCTCTGCCTCGGAAAAGCCGTCCAGCAGCCGGCGAAACGCCACTTCGGTGGCTTGGCGCGCCTGCGGAAAAGCCGCCTTGCCCTGTTCGGTCAGCTCGATCAGCGAACTGCGGCGGTCGGCTTCGTTTTCGACCCGGCGAATAAAGCCCTTGGCCACGATCCGATCCAGCAATCGGGTCATGGCGCCCGAGTCATAGGACAGCACCCGGCAGAAGTCGCTGAGCGTGCGTCCCCACCCCTTGACGATGCAATTGAGCACGACGTACTGCTGCACGGTGATCTGCAACGGGGCCAGATCGCGGTCCAGTGCGTCCAGAATGCCGTTGCGCACCGACGTCACCAGGAATCCCAGTTCGCCGGTGCACAGTTCGTCCAGCACGGAAGGAGTTGCGTTGCTCATGATGGGCCCGGCGCGCCGCCGTCGATATCAATGGCGGAATATTAGCTGCCTAGGCAGCTACCTAGCAAGCGGAATCTGGCGATGCGTGGCGAATGCTGCACTATCCGATTCCGATCCGCCGCGCGCCCTCGCGGAACAGCGCCTGCGTGTCGGGCTCCAGCCGGAACGACGCCAGGAAGTCGTCGACCCGGTAGGTCGCCTGCGCCTTGCGGATGGCGGGCAGAAACCCCAGCGCCTCGTCGGTCCGGCCGGCCAGCGACAGGCAACACGCGGCTATCGCCAGGATGTGCACGTGCGCGTTGGGGCGCGCGGCCGCCTTGATCGCCCATCCGGCCGCCTCGTCGATCCGGCCCAGCCGCACCAGCGCCAGCGCGCGCACGGCCAGCATGCCGAACAGCAGCGGATCGAACGGACTCAAGTGGCGCGAGTGATCGGATGCGCCGATGGCGGCTTGCGCATCGCCCATCTGGCAGTCGACAAAGCCGAGCGTGTAATGGCCCAGCGCGAAGTTCGGGCTGAGGTCCACGGCGATCTGCAGTTCACTGACCGACTGATCCTGGCTGCCGCGCAGCCACAGCGCCCGCCCCATCGCCCAATGCGCCGCCGGATCGCGGTCATCGGCGATCAGGCTCTGGCCGGCGGTGTCGAACGCCCGGTCGATGGCATCGCCCTGCTCGTCCCAACGCTGGAACGCGGTCTGCCAATGCGTGAACGACAAGCCCGCATAGGCCCGCGAAAACGTCGGATCCAGCCGCACCGCCATCTCGAAGAAATGCCGGGCCTGCTCATTGTCGGTACGGTTGAACCGGTACATATGCCACAGGCCGCGGTGATGCGCCTGCCACGCGTCCAGCGAATTGGGCGGCGTCAGGATGGCGCGGTTGCGCTCGGCCGCCTCGATCTCGATGTCGACGGACGCCACGATCCGGTTGCCGATCTCGTCCAGCGCCAGCAAGGCGTCATCGAACGGGTGATCCAGGACATCGGCCCAGACGATGCGTGCCGTGCGGGAATCGACCAGTTGCACGTCCACGGCAAGGCGCTGACCGTGGCGCCGCAGCGAGCCGCTGACGACATAATCCACGTTGAGCGTGCGGCCCGCTTCCTCCGGTCCGACGCTGCGCTGATCCAGCGCAAACACGGTGCCCTGCGCAATGACGAACAGGCTGCGCAGCTTAGCCAGCCGCGCGATAACGTCAAAGGCCAGGCCGTCCGCCAATCCGCCCCGTACACCGGCCTGCGCGGACCGGTCCACGAACGGCATGACCGCGATGGATGCCCGTCCGCGCCGGTCCGGCGGGAGCTCGGAAAGGCGGGAACGCAGAGCCGCTTCGGGCGTCGGCTGGAACGGCGGGTCGGCCGTGATCTGCGCGCCTGTCTCGGCCGTGATCATCGCCCCCGCCTCTTCAGGCCGCGGCGCCACCGCAAAAGCCGGATCCAGCACTTGACCCAAGCCCTGCCCCAACGTCTGCACGCCGCCCGCCCGCCGGGCGCGCACGTCACGCCACGCCTCGCGCAGCGGCCGCCCATCCAGCCCCTCGGCCTCAAACGCGCGCACAGCCGCAGCCAGATGTTCCTCGCCCTCGCGCCACTGCCCGCGCAGGCCCAGCGCGTCCAGCATCAGTTCATGCGCCTGCGCATCGAATGGCGCCAATTGCAGCCACTTGTCCAGGCAGGCGAAGCGTTCTTCCGCGCCCGCCGGCAGGCTTGCGGCCTGGTGCGCCAGCACGGCCGCGTGGCAGGCGCGCAGGCGCCGCCGCTGCGCGGTCTGCCAACTATGGAAGAACGGACTGCGGCCGATCTCAAGCCCTTCCAGGAAATCGCCCTGGAATAGCGCCAACAGGGCGCGCAGCCTGTCGGGACCCGCCTTGTCGATGCCGTCCTGCATCGCCGCGCCGATGTCCAGGACATCCACGCGGCAATCGGACAGGTCGAGGCGCACCGCGTCCTGCACCGTCTCGATCCGGCGGCGGCCCGGCTCATCCAGCAGGCCGCGCGCCTTGCTCAGGCACCAGCGCAGCTCGCCGCGCGGATCGTTCGGAATATCCCACAGCAATTCGCACAGGTGCGCCCGCATCACGGCGTTCGGGGCCAGCGCCAGGTAGGCGATCAACGCCCGCAGCTTGCGCGACGGCGGCAAGGCCAGCGGCGCGCCGCCGCGGCTGATCGCCAGCGGCCCCAGCATGCGCACGTGGATGCCCGCGCCGGCCGAATCCACGGCAGATTCCACGCCCGCTACCACGCTCGCCTCCACGCCCGGTTCTTATCGTGGTTTCCGGGGCGCACGGCACGCGAATTCCTTCGCGGCGCTGGTTGCATCACCCCGGCGCGCTGGCAATGGATGCTGTCGCGCACCCCACGCAATAACGGAGAGTCACCATGTCCATTTCCTCCCTTGCCACCAGTGACGTGCGCGAAACCGCACAGCCCGACCTGGCCGCCTTGAAGACCCGCCAGCAGGGCACCTGGTCCTCCGGGGACTACGCCGTCGTCGGCACCACGCTGCAGATCGTAGGAGAACAGCTTTGCGAAGCCCTTGATGTCCGCGCCGGGCAGAAGGTGCTGGATGTTGCCGCCGGCAACGGCAATGCCACGCTGGCCGCCGCCCGCCGCTGGTGCGACGTCACGTCGACCGACTACGTGCCCGCGCTGCTCAGCCGCGGCCGCGAGCGCGCCGCCGCGGAACGCCTGAAGATCGAATTCCAGGAGGCCGACGCCGAGGCGCTGCCCTTCCCCGACGCCGCGTTCGACGTCGTCATGTCGACCTTCGGGGTGATGTTCACGGCAGACCAGGACAAGGCCGCTTCCGAACTGATGCGCGTGTGCAAGCACGGCGGCAAGATCGGCCTGGCCAACTGGACACCCGACGGCTTCATCGGCCAGATCTTCAAGACCATCGGCAAGCACCTGCCCCCGCCCGCCGGCGTCAAGTCGCCCGCGCTGTGGGGAACCAAGGCGCGCATCGAAGAGATGTTCGGATCGCAAGCCGCGTCGATTCAGTGCGAACCGCGCCACTTCGTGTTCCGCTACCGCTCGCCCGAGCACTGGATGCAGGTTTTCAAGACCTACTACGGCCCGCTGCTCAAGGCCTTCGGCGCGCTGGAACCCGCGGCGCAGACGGCGCTGACCGCCGATATCACCGCGCAGATCGAACGCTTCAACCGCTCCGGCGATTCGGCGGTCGTGGTGCCCAGCGAGTACATGGAAATCGTGATCACCCGCCGGTGATCGCGCGGCAGACCCCGCCTCGCAAGCGGCGGGATCGGCCTGGCGGTCGGCTGTGTGGTCCATGGCGCAGCGCCTTCACGGCCGTCCGCCGGCAAGCGCCGGGCAACCGTTGTAGAGGAACCATCCGTTGAAGTAGGCAGCGGCGTGCCCCGCCGCTGCCGCACTGGGTGCGAGCCCATAGTCGAAATAATACGCCCGCCCCCACCCCTACGGCAGGTTCTCCCGGAATATCACCTGGCTGCGCGCCAATTCCACCCCATTCATCGCGCTGCGCTTATCCCGCAGATTGCTGAAAATGCGCACGCAGCTCATCAGCGCTTCCATCGGGCTTTGCGTGATCACCGCGTCCATCGTGCCGTCGATCAGCAGCGAACGCGTGTCCGGCGTCAGTCCATGCCCGATGAAAACAACCCGGTGCTGCTGTCCTGCTTCTTTCAGCGCGCGGGCCACCCCGTCTGACGCGCCGCCGATGTTGTAAATCCCGGCAAGCTGCGGATACTGCTCCAGCAACTGCCGCGTCTGTTCGTAGTTGCGCTGCGCGTCGTCATAGCCTTCGCGCAGGTCCACCACCTGCATGGCTTGGAATTGTTCGGCGTAGAGCTGCAGAAATCCGCTTTCCCGCTCTTCATGGGCGCGGTAATGCCGCGACCCCGCGATCAGCGCCACATGCGCCGCGCGCATACCGATAAAGCGCGCGATCAGATAGCCGGCCGTGCGCCCGGCGGCCCGGTTGTCCAATCCCACGTAAGCCGTGCGCGCGCTGTTGGCGATGTCCGAGATCAGCGTCACCGTCGGCACGCCCTGCTGCGCCAGCGCATTCACGGCCTCGCGCACCACGGGGTGCTCCAGCGCCATGAACGCAATTCCGTCGGCCCGCTTGCCATGTTTGGCCAGCGCCTGCGCCAGCGCGTCGGGATTGAAGCTTTCCACGTACTCGACATGGCACTTGGCATTTAACGGCGCAAAGTGCTCGTGCGCAAAGTTGACGGTATCGCCCAGCATGCGCAGATAGCGATTGCTGCCGCGCGGCAGCAGGAACACCAGCCGCATCGGCTCGGGCGCGGGGGCCGCGTACGCCTCGTCGTCCGGCAGGTAATCCAGTTCGATGGCGGCCTTGAAGACCTTTTGCGCCGTGGCCGGGCGCACGCCGGGCCGGCGATTGAGCACGCGATCGGCCGTGGCCGTCGACACGCCCGCGCGGGCAGCCACGTCCGCCAGCTTGGCGAGTCCACGAGAGGAAGCGCTTCTATTCACATCAAAAACCATCATGAATAAGATTTGACGATGATAGCGCCTATTCACTATTGTCCACAGTGCCGCAGGGCTAAGGCGGTTTTGTGGCACATCAAAAAACATCATAAGAAAGACAATGGAGACAACCATGAAGCTGCTTGCTCGCCGCAGTGCCCTGCGCCGCCTTTGCGCGGTTCCCGCCCTCGCCGTCGCCGGCACCGGCTTTCCGCTGATCGCCCGCGCCGCCGATTTCTCGCTCAAGTACGGCAACAACCTGCCGGTGACGCATCCGCTGAACATCCGCGCCCAGGAAGCGGCCGAACGCATCCTCAAGGAAAGCAACGGCCGCGTCGACATCAAGATCTTCCCGAACAACCAGCTTGGCGGCGACACCGACATGCTGGCTCAGGTGCGTTCCGGCGGCATCGACTTCTTCACGCCGTCCGCCCTGGTGATCGCCACGCTGGTGCCGGTGGCCGCCATCAACGCCGTCGGTTTCGCATTCAAGGACTACGACCAGGTCTGGAACGCCATGGACGGCGCGCTGGGCGCCCACGTGCGCGCCGCCATCGCGCAGCGCAAGCTCTACGCCTTTGAAAAGATGTGGGACAACGGCTTCCGCCAGACCACCAGCAGCAAGGGTCCGGTCAACACGGCCGCCGACATGGACGGCCTGAAGATCCGCGTGCCGGTGAGCTCGCTGCCGATCTCCATGTTCAAGGGCCTGGGCGCCGCGCCCGCCAGCCTGCAGTTCAGCGAGGTCTACTCGTCGCTGCAGACCAAGGTGGTGGACGCGCAAGAAAACCCGCTGCCCATCATCCAGGTCGCCAAGCTGTACGAAGTGCAGAAGTACTGCTCGCTGACCAAGCACATCTGGGACGGCTACTGGTTCATCGCCAACGGCCGCATGTGGGAAGGCCTGCCCGCCGACCTGAAGACGGTGGTGGCGCGCGGCATCAACGAAGCCGGCCTGGCCCAGCGCGAAGACATCAAGAAGCTCAACGCCTCGGTGCAGGCAGACCTGGAATCCAAGGGTCTGGTGTTCAACCAGCCGTCCGCCGACAGCTTCCGCGAACAGCTGCGCACCGCGGGCTTCTACAAGGAATGGCAAGGCCGGTTCGGCAATGAGGCCTGGGGCCTCTTGGAGCAGTCCGTCGGCAAGCTGGCCTGAGGTCGCGCGCCATGTCCTCCCTGTCCGCTCCCCACGCCGCGGCGCCCGCGCTGCCGGCCAATCCCCTGCGCCGGGCGGCCGGCGCGCTCGACAGCGTGTTGGGCACCGTGGTCGAACACGTTGCCGCGGCCATCGTGCTGGTCGAGATCCTCGTCCTGTTTGCGGGCGTGGTGGCGCGCTACGCGTTCCACAGCCCGCTGGTCTGGTCCGACGAACTGGCTTCGATCCTGTTCCTTTGGCTGTCCATGCTGGGCGCCGTCGTGGCGTTGCGGCGCGGCGAGCACATGCGCATGACGGCGCTGGTGAACAACGTCAGCCCGGCGCGGCGCGCGCAGCTTGAAACCGCAGCGCTTGCCGCGTCGCTGGCGTTCCTGGTGCTGATCCTGGCGCCCGCCATCGAGTACGCGCATGAAGAACACTTCATCATCACGCCGGCGCTGGAACTGAGCAACGCGTGGCGTGCCTCGGCGATTCCGGTCGGCATGGGCCTGATGGGCGTCATTGCGCTGCTGCGCCTCTTGCGCACGCAGCCGCTGCCGCAGGTGGCGATGGCGCTGGCTGGCGTGGCGGCGGTCGTGGGCCTGTTCTGGCTCGCGCAGCCCCTGTTCTCCGGACTGGGCAAGCTGAACCTGGTGATCTTCTTCGTGGGCATCGTCGCCGCAACCGTATTTTCGGGCGTGCCGATCGCATTCTCGTTCGCGCTGGCCACCTTCTCGTACCTGGCGCTGACCACCAACACGCCGATGGTCGTCATGGTAGGCCGGCTGGACGAAGGCATGTCGCACCTGATGCTGCTCGCGGTGCCGCTGTTCATCTTCCTGGGCTCGCTGATCGAAATGACGGGCATGGCGCGCGCCATGATCCAGTTCCTGGCCAGCCTGCTCGGCCACGTACGCGGCGGACTGTCCTACGTGCTGATCGGCGCCATGTATCTGGTGTCCGGCATCTCGGGCTCGAAGATAGCCGACATGGCGGCCATCGCGCCCGTGCTGTTCCCCGAAATGAAAAAGCGCGGCGCCAAGCCTGGCGATCTGGTCGCCCTGCTGTCCGCCACCGGCGCGCAGACCGAGACGATTCCGCCGTCCATCGTGCTCATCACCATCGGCTCGGTGACGGGCGTGTCGATCGCCGCGCTGTTTACGGGGGGCCTGCTGCCCGCCGTCGTGCTGGGCCTGGCCCTGTGCGGCGTGGTCTGGTGGCGCTACCGCAAAGAAGACCTGAGCCTCGTCCAGCGCTTCACCTTCAAAGAGATCGGCCGCTTCTTCATGATCGCGCTGCCCGCCGTGGCCCTGCCGTTCGTGATCCGCGCCGCCGTCGTCGAAGGCGTGGCCACCGCCACCGAAGTCTCCACCATCGGCATCGTGTACTCCGTCGTCGTGGGCCTTGTGATCTACCGCTGCTTCGACTGGGCTCGTGTCAAGCCCATGCTGATCGAGACCGCGTCCCTGTCCGGCGCCATCATGCTGATCGTGGGCTGCGCCACCGCGATGGCGTGGGCGTTGACGCAATCGGGCTTCTCGGGCGATCTGGCCAAGCTGATGGCGGGCATGCCCGGCGGCAGCTACGGCTTCCTGGCCGTCTCCATCGTGGCCTTCATCATCCTGGGCAGCGTGCTGGAAGGCATCCCCGCCATCGTGCTGTTCGGCCCGCTGCTGTTCCCGATCGCGGTGCAGGCCGGCGTGCATGAAGTCCATTACGCGATGGTCGTGATCTTCGCCATGGGCATCGGCCTGTTCGCCCCGCCCTTCGGCGTCGGCTACTACGGCGCCTGCGCCATCAGCCGCGTCGATCCCAACGAAGGCATCCGCCCGATCTGGGGCTATATCGGCGCGCTGCTGATCGGCCTGATCGTCGTCGCCGCCTTCCCCTGGTTCTCCATCGGTTTCCTGTGACCCAGCGCGGCCCCTTGCGGGCCGCGCCCTTCCCGTCTCTCAGCCACCCTTTTATAAAGATCCAACATGAGTCGTTTCCTGGGCGAGATCCGCCAACTCGGTTATGTCGTGCACGACATCGAAGCCGCCATGGACTACTGGAGCACCAAGCTCGGCGTGGGTCCCTGGTACTACAACCCGCGCGTGCCCATCGTCAATTACCAATACGACGACAAGGGCTATGAACCGCACAACTCCGTCGCCCTGGCCAACTCCGGCTATGTGCAGGTCGAACTGATCCAGACCCGCAACGACGTGCCCTCCATGTACCGCGACTTCCTGCAAGCCGGCCGCACCGGCCTGCAGCACGTCGCCTACTGGACCGAAAGCTACGACGCCGACCTGGAGCGCCTGCTTGCGCAAGGCTTCAAGCCCAAGATGAGCGGTGAAGTCGGCGAGAAAGGCCGCTTCATCTACTTCGACACCGAATACCACCCCGGCACCGTCATCGAGCTCTCCGAAGTGGCCGGCCCCAAAGGCCGCCTCTTCGACCTGATCCGCGAAAGCTCGGTGAACTGGGACGGCAAGGACCCTGTCCGCGCCTTCCCCGACCTGAGCCGCCTCTGATACACCCCTGCCGCACACGCCACCATGAATTCCCAATCGTTTACCGCCACCTACCTGATTGAGACCCCCGTCGACCCCGCCAAGGTTGCGGAGGTCATGGCCAGCGAGCAGTCCTGCGGCACCTTCACGCGCGTGCAGGGCGAAACGGACGAACTGCGCGCCCGCGCCCGCGCCCGGATCGAATCCATCGAGACGCTGGAAACGGTCGACACGCCCAGCCTGCCCAATGCGTATCTCGCGCGCCAGCCGGGCGGCATGCCCGGCAAATTCCAGCGCGCGCGGATTCGCATCGCATTTCCCGTCGCCAACGTGGGCGCCAACCTGCCCACGCTGGCCGCCACGGTCGGCGGCAATCTGTACGACTTGGGCGAAGTCACCGGCCTGCGGCTCGAAAGCATGGAGCTGCCCGCCAACTACCGCGCGCAATTCGACCTGCCCCAGGTCGGCATCGCCGGCACGCGCGCGCTGACCGGCGTGGACAAGGGTCCGCTGGTCGGCACCATCATCAAGCCAAACGTCGGCCTCTCGCCCGAGCAGACTGCGCACCTGGTGGCGCAGCTGTGCGCGGCCGGCGTGGACTTCATCAAAGACGACGAGGTGTGCGCCAACCCGGCCCACGCCCCGCTCGCCCAGCGCGTCGCCGCAGTGATGGCCGTGGTGCGCGCGCACCGCGAACGCACCGGCCGCAACGTGATGGTCGCGTTCAACATCACCGATGAAACCGACGCCATGCGCCGCCACGCCGACCTGATCGAACGCGAAGGCGGCACCTGCGTCATGGCCAGCCTGAACTGGTGCGGCTATTCCGCCATCCAGACTTTGCGCCGCAGCACGCCGCTGGCGCTGCATGGTCATCGCAATGGGTTCGGCGCGCTATCGCGCCATCCGCTGCTGGGCATGGGATTCCAGGCGTATCAGACGCTGTGGCGGCTGGCCGGTGTGGACCACATGCACGTGCATGGGTTGCAAGGCAAGTTTTCGCAGGAAGACAGCGAAGTCGTGGACTCGGCGCGCGATTGCCTGGCGTCGCTGACCCCGGGGATCGACGACGCCGTCATGCCTGCTTTCTCGTCGGGTCAGTGGGCCGGGACCGTGCCCGCGACCTGGGCGGCCGTGCGCAGCGACGATCTGCTGTTCATGTCGGGCGGGGGCATTCTGGCGCATCCGGATGGTCCGGCGGCTGGGGTGCAGAGCATTCGTCAGGCGTGGCACGCCGTGCGGGACAACGCGCGCCTGGAGGACTACGCCCGCAACGCGCCGGAACTGCAGCGTGCGCTCGACTTCTTCGGCAACCGCGAATGACGAACGACGCGCGCAGCGCGCCCACGCCGCAGGTGTGCTGGTATGGCGACGACTTCACCGGCGCCACAGACACGCTCGCCGAGGTCGCCCGGGCGGGCCTGCGCAGCCTGCTGTTTTTGGGCGTGCCTTCTTCTTCGCAACTGGAACGTGCCGGGCCATTGGATGCCATCGGCATCGCGGGCGCCGCGCGTGGGATGGCGCCGGCGGAGATGGTCGAGGAACTGCGCGCGGTTGGCGCGTTCATGGCCAGCACCGGCGCGCGCGTACTGCATTACAAGTGCTGTTCCACCTTCGACAGCGCACCGCATGTCGGCAGCATCGGCGTGGCGGTGCGCGAGCTGCGTCGGCACTTTGCGAACCCTCTCGTGCCGATCGTTGGCGGGCAGCCCAGCATTGGCCGGTATTGCAGCTTTGGAAACCTCTTTGCGCGCGCGGGGTCTGCGCCCGAGATTCATCGCATCGATCGCCATCCCGTGATGAGCGTGCATCCCGTCACGCCGATGCACGAGGCGGATTTGCGGCGGCATTTGGAGGCGCAGGGGTTGGAGAGCGTGCGGTCGGTGCCGCATGTTGCGTATCCTTCGGTTTTGGGTGTGGGTGCGGACATGGGTCCGGAGACGGGTGCAAACCCGGCTACGAATTCGGTTGCGGATTCAACCGCGAGGTCGACGGCGCTTGATGCATGGATCGATGAGGTCATCGAAAGCGCGGACGGGCCGCTGCTGCTGGATCTGGTGGAGAACTCGCAGCTTGCCGTGATCGGCCGCCTGATTCAACGCGCCGCCTCCCGCGCGCCGCTGTTGGCCGTCGGTCCAAGCAGTGTCCAACAGGCGCTGGCCCGCGCATGCTCTGCTGGGCATACCGGCGCCGCACAGGCAAAGCCGCTCGGCCCCGCCAACGGCCCGGTGCTCGTTGTCGCGGGCAGCCTGTCGCCGGTCACCGCCCGGCAGATCGCCGCTTGCGAGAGCTATACGCGCCAGCCGTTGCAGGTGGAGCGCTTACGTTCCGATGCGGACTACGTCGCACAACAAGTCGCTCTGACCACTGCTACGCTGGCCGCGGGCCGCAACGTGCTCGTGCACACCGACAGGCCCACCGGCACGGTCAACGCTGACCAAACCGCCGCCACCGCCCGTGGCACTGCCAGGCTGGTCGCGGATATCGTGCGCGCCAGCGCCAAGGCCGGCCATCGGCTGAACCGCATCGGCATCGCCGGTGGCGATACCTCAAGTCAGGCCACGCTTGCCTTGGGGTTATGGGGGCTGGCGTTCCGATGCGTGCTGGCGCCCGGCGTGACGGTCAGCGTGGCGCGCAGCGACGATCCGGTGACCGACGGCGTTGAGCTGATGCTCAAGGGCGGACAGATGGGCGGGGATCGGTTGTTTGATGCGTTGGCGGCCGGCAACGGCTAGGCGCTTGCCAGCTTTATGCTCCCTGGCGAAAGATCCCGCTTTCCACTGTATCCGGTCAAACGGGAGCCCCGCAACCTGCCGCGTCGCGGCGCACTCGGTGAATGGCGAATGCCCTGACGACCTTTGCATGCGATATCTACCGGCCGTGCCAGTACCGCTTCGCCGATTCCCGCTGGCCCCACACGGTCAACCCCTGCGGCGTCGCTTCGGCCATCACCGCCCCGTCCTTGTCGCTGCGCCAGAACCTTCCGCCAGCCCGCATCCACCGCAACTCCACCGCCCGCGCCGGATGCTTGAACCGGTTCAGGTGGCCCGCCTGCGCGATGACGTGCTTGGCCTGGGAAGCCGCCACCAATTCACGGCTGGACGACGACGACGAACCGTGATGTGGCGCCAGCACGACGTCGGAAGCCGCAAGCCCCTGCTCGACCAGCGCCCTCTCCTGCGCCACTCCGACATCTCCCGTCAGCAACAGCGAATGCTCCTTGCCCTCCACGCGCAGCACGCAACTGTCGGCATTGCGGTCATCCGCCTTTCGTGTGCGTTCTGACGGCCCCGGATGCAGGAAGGTGAACACCACCCCATCCGCCTCCCAGCGCCCTCCCCGTTCGCACCGCACCATCTCATCGGGCAAGACCGGCTGCGCGTTGCCCACGTCCGGCCACATACGGGCGTCCCGCCGCACGTAGGCCGGCAGATCGAAAGACGTGTAACTTCGCGCCACCGGCGCCGCCGCCAGCACCGCACGCGTGCCGCCGACATGATCCATATCCGCGTGCGACAGCACCAGCACGTCCAGCCGTCCGATCCCCCGGGCCTGCAAGAACGGCGCGACCACCCGTTCGCCCGCATCGCTGCCGCCATAGCTGCGCGGCCCGGCGTCAAACAATAACGACTGGCTGGCCGTCTCCACCAGGATCGCGCTGCCCTGCCCCACGTCCATCGCGCTCATGCGCCAGTAGCCGGGTTCGGGCTTGTCCGGCCGCCAGAACAGCAACGGCAACATGCAGACCCATCCCAGATGACGCCCCGGCCACCCGCGTGCCTGCAACGCCCACGCCATGCCCGCGACCGCCAGCAGCAGCCACATCCAACCAGCGGCCGCAACCGGCACGCTGGCCCAGCTTGCGTTGCCCACCCATGCCACGGGCACCATGGTGAGGTCGAAACTGTCCAGTCCTGCGTGCCCTGCCCATGCCGCCAACGTCTCGGCACCCGGCAGGCACGACAGCGCCGCGCACAGCAACGCCAGCGGCGTCACGATAAAGGTCACAACGGGTATGGCCACGGCATTGGCCAAAGGCGAGCCCAGCGACACCTGATGCACCAGATATGCCAGCAACGGCATCAGCCCAATCGTCACCAGCAATTGCACGCGCACGGCCTGCCCCAGCCGCGTCGCGCAGCGCGCGCGCCAGCCGGCGTCGACATCAATCGGCGCGGCAGCGATGCGCAACAACACTGCCACCGCGCCGAACGACAACCAGAAGCCCGCTGCCATTGGCGCCCACGGGTCCAGCGCCACCACGGCTGCCGCTGCACACGCCAGCACACGACCGCCCGACAACGGCAGCCGAGACAACGCCGCCGCCAGCACCACCAGCAACATGAAGAACGTGCGGCGCGCCGGCACGCCCCACCCCGCAAGCAGGCAATACAACAGCGCAACCAACGCGGCCACCGCCCCGCCGGCGATGCGGGCCGGCATGCGCTCCGCCATTCCCACTCCTCGCCAGCGCAGACGTCGCCACAGCGCCGACGCGAGCAGACCGCCAATGCCCGCAATCGATGTCACATGCATGCCGCTGATCGACACGAGATGCGTGATGCCGCTGCGGTTGAATATCCGCCAGTCGTCGCGCGACACACCAGCCTGATCGCCAATTGCCAACGCAATCAGCACCGGCGCATAACGATGCTCGCCCAGCGCCGCACGCATGCCTTCGCGCACGTGGTGCCGCGCGCGTTCGATCGCGATGCCGGGCGACGCCCACGGCCGATCGTCCAGCAGCACAGGCTGTCCGCGCACCGTGCCGGTCGCGCGAACGCCGTGGGCAAACATGCGCCCCTCCGTGTCCGGCCCGGCGGGATTGAGCAGTCCGTGCGGTCTGCGCAACACCAAAGCCATGCGCCATACCTGACCCGGCAGCACCTGCGGCACGGTCTGGTTGGTGCCGGCCCCCGCCTGCCACGTGACCTGGATGTGCGAAGGGATACCGGGACGCGCGGGCGAATCAAGCTCCGCCAGGAAGCGCAGCCGGTTCGCATCGCCATCGGGCAGTCCCACCACGCGCACCACCAGCCGCGAGACCTGATCCTGGTGCTCGTCGGCCAGCGCGTCGTCCAGGCGGTGTTGCGCTTGCAGGGCTGCGTTGACAAGACCGGCGCAAAAGCCCAGCGCCAAGGCCGCCAGCACACGCGATAAAGGATACCGGGCGCGCGCCCATGCCACGCACGACGCGACGCCAATGGCGGCAAGCAGCCACAGCACGAGCGCACTGGGCAAGCGCGGCGACATTTGCACCAGTCCCGCACCGGCAATGAACGCAAGGCAGAACGATCGGCCCGTAATGGCTTTCTCCTGAAAAGAGAAAGCGTAGGAGGCCCCAGGATCGGTGGATGAGCCAGTGAACGGATTGATCCACCTCGGCTAACCGCCATTGTCCGGGCGTGCGAAGTACAGTAGCGCGACGTCAGCGCCGAATCAGCGCCAAATCAGACCCAAACCCAGCACCCACTTACCACCTGGCATGAAAGGCACCCGCAATTCCCTCTCCTCGCTACGCATCTTCCTGACCGCCGCCGAAACCCTGAATTTCAGCCGCGCAGGCGAAGCATTGAATCTGACCCAAAGCGCGGTCAGCAAACACATTGCGGCCCTGGAGGACAGATTAGGCACGGCGCTTTTCAAGCGCATGCCCGCCGGCCTGCGGCTGACCTATGCCGGCGCCCTATATCTGGAACGCATCAGCGCGGCAGTGCGCCTCATCGACGAGGCGGACGCGCTGGTCGCCAATCCCGCCTCACGCGTCGCCCTGAACGTGGCGGTGTCGCCGTCCTTTGCGCAGTTTTTCTTGCTGCCCAGGTTGTCCGAATTTTTCGAACTGCACCCCGAGATCCGCGTCAACATCCGTCCTCGCCTGCTGCATGCGCGCGACCGCTCGGAACGGTTCGACGCGGAAATCCAGCTTCATACGGGCTATGTGTCCGGCATGAGCGCACAGTATCTCTGCGGCCGTGAGATGACGCTGGTCGCGGCGCCGTCGCTGCTGGATCGCCATCCCGTCAAGTCGGTGGATGACATCACCCAATTGCCGCTGCTCAAGCGTGCCCAGCGCGGATACGGCTGGGACGAATGGCGAGCCGACGTCGCTCCGCTGTGGTCCGGCCCTGCCGCCACGGCGCCAGAGTACGAAGGCTTTTCGATCCTGCTGCCTGCCGTGCTGAATGGATTGGGTGCGGGCATCATGCCGTTGTGCATGGTGCTGGACCATCTGGAATCCGGACAGTTGGTCCGGCCGTTCGGAGAGACGGTGGAAGGCCGCTACGGCTATCACCTCATGCAGCCCCGGCCCAACATTGGCGGGCCGTATTGCCAGGCGTTCTGCGACTGGGTCATCGCGCAAGGCCGGGACCTGAATCTTCGAACGCGACGCTACGCGGGAATTGCGTAGCGCGCAGTGCGCCCGCTCCGTCAGTTCACCACGCTCCAAAGCGCCCGGATTTCGGTATTCCCATTTGGAATATCCCATGCGCATACTTCCTTTGCCCATGGAAAATGCAGCCACCACAATGACGTAAATTATTCATGGATCACCATAAAAATCATGTTCAAGTGGAAAAAACTGCTGGCCGCCCTGGCCATCCCTACGGCCGTGGCCGCCGCACAAACGGCATCCGCCGCCTATCCCGATAAACCCGTCAAGATCGTCGTACCGTACTCGGCGGGAGGCAGCTCGGACGTGGTCGCCCGCGCCATCAGCGACCAGTTGAGCGCCCAGCTGGGCCAGTCCGTCATCGTGGAAAACCGCGCCGGCGCGGGCTCGATGCTGGGAACCGCCTATGTGGCCACCGAAGCGCCCGACGGCTACACGCTGCTGCTCGCCGACGTCCCATTCACCATCGTCCCGGCGCTGTACAAGGATCGCGTGAAGTACGACGCGAAGAAGGACTTTGCGCCGATCACGCTGCTGGGCCTGTCGCCGATGTACCTGTTCGTGAATCCCGGGTTCGAGGCGCAGGACGTTCCGACGCTGGTGAAGACCGCCACCGCCAAGCCGGACACCATCTCCATCGGCTCGGGCGGCAACGGTTCGTTGACCCATCTGATGGCCGAGCTGTTCATGCAGGACACCAAGGTCAAGCTCGCGCACATCCCCTACAAGGGCGCGTCCGCGTCGGTCAATGACCTGGCCGGCCGCCAAATCGACGCCAGCTTCACCACCATGGCCTCTGCCGTGGCCCTCTTTCAGAGCGGCAAGATCAAGCCGATCGCCGTGTCGTCACCCGCACGGCAGGCGGATACGCCGGATGTCCCGACGTTTCAGGATCTCGGCTATCCGGGGCTGACCGTGCAAAGCTGGTGGGGGCTCGTTGCTCCGGCCGGAACGCCCGAACCCGTGCGTCAGAAGCTGTCGGATGCCATGGCCAAGGTCATGCAGTCCGAGCCCGTCAAGCAGCGACTGGCCAGCGTTGGCATGAACCTGCCGCCGGACACCAGCGCGGCCGCGCTGAACGCGCTGCTGGCGCAGGACTTTGCGCGCTGGGCCGACCTGGTGCAGCGCGCCAATATCACCTTCGAATAACAACATTGCAGCGCCGCGCGGCATGCGTGCGGCGTCGGAGACATCCATGACGACACCCTGGCAACAGGCGGCTGCAGACGACGCGGCCCTGATGAGCGATTTCCAGACCATTTGCGGCTTCGGCGGACGCCTGTCCGGCACCGGGCAGGACGAGGCGGCCATGGACTGGGCACTCGGCCGTCTTCGCGAGATCGGATCCGATGTGCGGCGCGTACCAGTGCCCTACGACGGGTGGCGTTGCCTGTCCAGCAGTCTGACGCTGCTGGGCGACACGCCCATCGACCTGGAATGCGTACCCCTGCTGCGCTCGGCCTCCACGAACGGACAGGGGCTGGAAGGCGTGATCCTGGATCTGGGCGCGGGCCGTCCGGAGGACTTTGAACGCGCCGGCGAATCCGTGCGCGGCAAGATCGTGCTGGTGCGCCATGAGTTTCCGTTCTCGCAAACGCACGTTCACCGTCGCCGCAAATACGACATGGCGGTGGCACAAGGGGCCGCTGCCTTCCTCATCGCCAACCCGCTGCCGGGCGCCGGCCCCTTGTCCGGTTCCTCTGGCCGTCCTCGTGACGGGGCGGGCATCCCCGCAGCCTACATCGGCCACGAGGCGGCTTCGGCATTGACGGCGGAAGTCGGCGCGCGAGTCCGGCTGCATATCCGGGGCGAGGAGCTACGCGATTCGATGGCGTGCGCCGGCGTCCTGGACCTGCCTGGCGGCCGCGAAAGCCGTATCGTCATCAGCGCCCACATGGACGGTCACGACCTGGGCCGAAGCGCGCTGGACAATGCCACGGGCGTCGCCGTCGCGCTGGCTGCGGCACGGCTGCTCGCCAGGCAATTGGGTCCGAACACGCCCGGGCTGCGCATCTGCTTCTTCACCGCCGAGGAATGGGCGCTGGCCGGTTCGGCGCGCTACCTGGCCGACTTGCCCGTTGCGGAGCGTGACCGCCTGAAGCTCGACATCAATCTGGACACCGTGGCGGGCGACGACACCCTCTGCGCGCTGATCAGCGACTATCCGGCGCTAGCGGGCGTGGTCAATGACACGGCGGCGCGCGCTGGTGTGCCGGTCTCGCACTGGCTGCCGTTCATGCCGAATTCGGACCACGCCAATTTCGCCAAGCACGGCATCCCCGCCTTGCGGCTGGTGGCAGGCTTCGAGAAGCCCGAATCGCGCGTGCGCCATATCCTGTCGCGCGGCGACCTGCCGGACATCATTCGGGAAGACGAAATGCGCAACGCCTTGGCGGTCACCTGCGCGATGGCGTCGCTGGCGCTGGAGATGACCGACGAGGAACTTGATGCGCTGAAAGCCGGCTCCACATGTCCGCGCGTCTGACGTGTCTAACGCGAAAGGATGATCACAAAGGCGATCAGCCAAATGATCGCACTGGCCCTTGCTCACCCAGGCACGCCACTTGCTGAGTCTCCAATTCCCAGGCGGCCTGCGCCGCCTGTTCCTTCCAAACCAAGGAGACCAACATGGCTGAACATGTAATTAAGGTGCTGAACAATCTGATCGAGACGTCGAAGAACGGCGAAAAGGGCTTTGCCGCGGCGGCTGAAGATGCGAAGGCGCCCGAGATGCAGGAGCTGTTCCGCAACCGTTCGCGCGACTGCGCGGCCGGCGCCACGGAGTTGCAAACCCTGGTGACCCAACTGGGCGGCGAGCCCGAGGACAGCGGCACGGTGGCCGGCGCCATGCATCGTGGCTGGACCAACATCAAGGCGGCGGTATCCAGCCGCACCGACCTGACGCTGCTCGAGGAATGCGAGAAAGGCGAGGACGTGGCCAAGGCGGACTACGAAAAGGCGCTCAAGGAAACGCTGCCTGACAACGTGCGCGCTGTTGTCGAACGCCAATATCAGGGCGTGCTGCGCAACCACGACCAGATCCGTGATCTGCGCAATCGTTTCCGCGCAGCGACGTAAGCACCTCAAGCTGCAATACGCGTGGTATTGAAACCGCCCGCCCGCCGCACCCTGCGCCGGGCGGGCGTTGTATTGCATGGCTTCGGCTGCGTAAGCATGCCGGGCTAATAATGCGCCGGCGCATGACGTGCAGTTTCTTCAATGCGTCCGCAAACCCTAGTCACGCTGGCCATACGTGATCTGACGATTCCGGATGTGGCGACTGCCGCCGGACAAGGCTATCCGAAGCGCCGACGCGGACCGGCGCCTTCACCGCATCAGCTCGGCATAAACCTGCTTGAACAACGCAAAACGATCCTTCAGACCCACCAGCCCGCCATTGATCCGCCGCGTGATCCTGGCGAAATCCTCCAGGTCATCGTCATGCGTGCGGTCGTCAGCCAACTCATTTAGCCCGCGCGACTGCCAATACCACCCGGCACTCATCGCAGCCCATTTCGGATCGGACAGTAACTCGGGCGTTTCAAGCAAATTGACGCCCATGGCGTCGCCGGCCGAATCGTAATTGCTGCGCCCCGTCAGCTGGATGATTCCTCTTCCCCGATACCGGAACCCGTCGTTGCTTTGCGCATCGCCATTACCCATCCGGTTCGCATACACCAGATTCGCCAGTCCTTGCGGATTGTTCACATACGGCATGGCCGACGCCTCATCGGGAAATCGCTTTGGCCACACCTTGGTCAACCGCGCGGCAGTTGAGTAATTAAGGTTTTCCTCGATCCGGTTGTACTGGCCCGACTCATACCCCGTTTGCGCCAGGAAGCTGGCGATGCGATCCGGGGTTTCGATTTCGTATTTCTGAAATGCGGGAGCCAATGCGTCGGCCCACGCAGCGGGGGCTTTGCAGTTGGGAAAGACGCGTTGAAGTTGTTCTGCACTCAGCATGGCGGTCACCTGCTTGCATAGGGAGTCATGGCGCCCCGCCGATACCGTCGCGTGTGCGTTCATCAAGGCGATCAGAGGCGGGTCAATGATTGTGAACCAGGCATAGCACCCGCCAATACCTCAAATTGAGTATGCAAAGCGATCCGGCACGAATTGGCCGCTTGACACCTCCCGGGTTCCGCCGGGAACATACGCCATCCACCCGGGGAGCTTCGCCAAGAAGCTGAGAATCCGTTGGTCTGCCATTGCCATGGCAGGCGATGCACGGCGACCCGTCGAACCTGATCCAGATAACGCTGGCGTAGGGATGGTGCGTGTGCCTCCGCATGCGCGTCCCACGCCCCGAGACCGCCCGGCATGACGCATCCCGACCTGCATTCCCTCGCCCGCCAGTCCCAGGACCTCCTCGCCGCCGTCCGCCGCGACGCCCCGCTGGTGCAGTGCCTGACCAATTTCGTCTCCATGAACTACGCGGCCAATGCGGTGCTCGCCATCGGCGCATCGCCCGCGATGGTGCACGCCGAGGAAGAGGCGCCCGAGTTCGCCCGCTTCGCCGGCGCGGTGGTCATCAACATCGGCACGCTGTCTTCGCCTTGGCTGCGCAGCATGCTATTGACCGCGCAAGCCGCGGCAGAAGCCGGCACCCCCTGGGTCCTGGATCCCGTGGCGCATCACGCCACCGCCTTTCGCCGCGATGCCATCCAACAACTGCTGGACCTTGAACCCGCCATCATCCGGGGCAACGCATCCGAGATCATCGCCTTGGCCGGCGGCCACAGCGCCGGCAAGGGCGTGGACGCCCGCGACGCCGTGGCGCAGGCCGAGCAGTCAGCCCACGACATCGCCGCGCGCCGCAAGAGCGTGGTGGCGGTCACCGGCGAAGTCGATTACGTCACGGACGGCACGCGCGCGGTACGTATTGCGGGCGGGTCGCCGCTGATGCCACGCGTGACCGCCACCGGCTGCGCGCTCAGCGCGGTGGTCGGCGTCTTTGCCGCCGTATCGAAAGACGATCCCTATATGGCGGCGGTGGCCGCGCTGTCGTGCTTTGGCATCGCAGGCGAGCGCGCCGCGCCACATGCCGACGGGCCGGGCTCTTTCGCATGGCGGTTCCTCGATGCGCTGGCGGCGCTGGACGCGGATTGCCTGACTCGGGAATCCCCGCTTCGTTGATTTGACCCCGTGCATGTCACGGGTAGGTCACACACCGTCCCCAAAATTCCTCCCTTCAACACGGAGGAAAGACGGTGAAGCCAAACCTACGCAAGATCTTTGCAGTGACCGCCAGCTTTGCGCTGGTGGCCGGCCTGTCCGCCTGCGGCGGCGATGACGATGACGACGACACCACCGCGCCCGAGACCCCGCCGCAGGCCAGCGTGCCCCAAGGCACGACGCTGGACCTCGCGATCCTGGGCACGACCGACCTGCACGCCAATGTGCTGGGTTACGACTACTACAAGCTCGCCGAGGACAAGAGCTACGGCATGGACCGCACGGCCACGCTGATCGCCAATGCGCGCAAGCAGTATCCGAACACGCTGCTGCTGGACAACGGCGACACGGTGCAGGGCACGGCGCTGTCGGACTACCAGGCGCTGGTGTCGCCGGTGCAGTGTTCCGACATGATCGCGATCTACAAGCAGATGAAGCTGCTGTCGTACGACGCGGCCACGATGGGCAATCACGAGTTCAACTACGGCCTGCCCTATCTGTCGCAGATCACCAATGTGGACTTCGGTCTGGCCGGCATCACCAAGGGCACGGCGCAGACCAACCCGGCGGGCGCCAAGGATTGCGCGGCGCCGGCGTTCCCGTTCGTGTCGGCCAACGTCGTCTCGGCGGCCTCCAAGCAGCCGATCTTCAAGCCTTATGTGCTGCTGGAAAAGACCTTCACCGCCACCAACAGCGCGGGCAAGTCCATCGACGTGCCGCTCAAGGTGGGCGTGATCGGCTTCGCACCGCCGCCCATCATGCAGTGGGACAAGGCGAATCTGGAAGGCCACGTGGAAGTCACGGGCTGGAAGGAGACCGCGGCGCGCTACGTGCCGGAAATGAAGGCCGCGGGCGCGGACCTGGTGGTGGCGCTGGCGCACGGCGGCATCGACCTGGCCACGCCCTACAGCCCCGACATGGAGAACGGCGCGGGCTATCTCAGCCACGTGCCCGGCATCGACGCGCTCATCACGGGCCACCAGCATCTGCTGTTCCCCGACACGAACGAGAAATCGCAGTTCGCGGGGCAACCCGGTGTCGAGCTGGCAAAGGGCCTGATCAATGGCGTGCCGACCGTGCAGGCCGGCCAGTGGGGCAACAACCTCGGCCAGATCACGCTGAAGCTCGCGTATGACCAGGGCTGGAAGGTGCAGAAGGAGGCGACGCAGGTGCAGCGCATCTCCACGCGCCTGACCGCGCAAAGCGGATCCACGCCGGCGACCTACGTGGCGCCCGACGCGGCCGCACAGCAGCTGGTTCAAGCCGAGCACGCCGCGACGATCGACTACGTGAAGACGCCGATCGGCCAGAGCCAGTTCGACATGGCCACGTACTACGCGTTGGCCGGCGACGTGTCCGCGCTGCAGATCGTGAACATGGCGCAGATCGATTACCTGACGGACTACATCGCCAAGAACAGCCCGTCGTACGCGGGCCTGCCGATCCTGTCGGCCGCCGCGCCGTTCAAGGGCGGGCGCAACGGTCCCGGCGACTTCACGTATGTGAAGCAAGGCAACGTCGCGATCAACAACGCGGCCGACCTGTACCTGTACCCCAACACGCTGCAAGTCGTGCGGGTCAGCGGCGACATCGTGCGCCAATGGCTGGAAAAGACGGCCGAGCAGTTCAAGCAGATCGACCCCGCACAGGTCGCGCCGCAGGATCTGATCGACACCGGCTTTCCGACGTTCAACTTCGACGTGCTGTATGCGGCCGGCAATGCGCTGCAGTATGAAATCGACGTGACCAAGCCGAAGGGCTCGCGCATCACGGCGCTGACGTACAACGGCACGCCGCTGGATCTGAATGCGCAATTCCTGGTGGTGACCAACAACTACCGCGCCAGCGGTGGCGGCGACTTCCCCGGCCTGGCCGGCGGCAAGGGCGACATCGTGCTGCAGGCGCCGGACGCCAGCCGCGACGTGTTGATCAGCTACATCAAGAAGAACCCCACGCTCGACCTGGCCACCTACGGCCTGGACCGCAGCTGGCGTTTCGCGCAGGTCAGTTCGCTGGCCGGACCGGTGGTGTTTTCGTCGGTGCCGGGCACGCTGGCGATGGCCACGGCGCATGACGTGACCAACGTGTCGGTGTTTGATGCCACGCCCGATCCCGTGACGCAGCTGTCGCGTTATGCGATCGATCTGACGCAGTAAGCGGTTCGATCCGGCGGGCGCCCTGCAGTGGGGCGCCCCGCCTCAGCGGTAGTACACGCAGATGCGCTTGCCGCCGATCTCATGCACGTCGATCGGCAGTTCGTACAGATCGCTCAGCACGTCGGGCCGGATCAATTCCGCCGGCGTGCCGTGCCGGGCGATCCGCCCCTGCCGCATTGCCACGATGCGGTCCGCGTAGCTGGACGCAAAGTTGATGTCGTGCAGCACCAGCACCACCGTCTTGCCCAGTTCATCAGCCGCGCGCCGCAAGGTGCCCATCATGGCGACGGCATGCTTCATGTCCAGGCTGTTCAAGGGCTCGTCGAGCAGCACGTAGCGCGTGTCCTGGCACAGCACCATCGCCACGAACGCGCGCTGGCGCTGGCCGCCGGACATCTCGTCCAGATAGCGGTCCGCGAGCGGCTCCAGGTTCAGGTACGCAATGGCCTGGTCGATGTGGACCTTGTCATCCATCGTCAGCCGCCCGCCCGTGTGCGGGTAGCGGCCAAACGCCACCAGGTCTTTCACCGTCAGCCGCAGCGGCAGGTGGTTATCCTGGCGCAGGATGGCCAGGCGCCGCGCCAGTTCCCGGCTGTCGGCGCGCGTGACGTCCAGGCCTTCCACCAGCACGCGGCCCGCGCTCATCGGCAGCAGCCGGCTCACCATCGACAGCAACGTCGACTTGCCCGCCCCGTTCGGCCCGATGATGGCGGTGACGCCGCCGGCCGGCAGGTCAAGGCTGACATCGTCGATCACGACGGTGTCGCCGTACTGCTTGCTGACGTTCTGGATTTCTATCATCGGCGCCCCCTGCGCAAGATCAGGACGAGAAACATCACGCCGCCCACGAATTCAATCACCACGCTCACCGTAGTGTTCAGCCCCAACACGCGCTCCAACAGCGTCTGGCCGCCCACCAGGAAGATGACGCTGAGCAGTGTCGCGGCCGGCACCGTGTACCGATGCCTGTCCGATCCCATGGCTTGGTACGCCAGGTTGCTGACCAGCAGACCAAAGAACGTCACGGGACCGACCAGCGCCGTCGAGACGGACACCAGCACCGCGATCGCCGCCAGGGTCACCATCAGCGTGCGGCGATAGTTCACGCCCAGGTTCAATGCCATATCGCGCCCCAGCGCCAGCACGTCGTAGCGCCGGCGCATGCGCCAAACGAAAAGCGACGCGGCCCAGACTGCCCCAAAAGCGATTGGCAGCAACTCCACGCGCACCGAATTGAAACTGGCGAACATGCGGTCCTGCAGCACCAGGAATTCATTCGGATCGATCAGCCGCACCACGAAGCTCGACAGGCTGCGAAACAGCAGTCCGAAGATGATGCCCACCAGCATCATCAAATGCAGGCTGCGCACGGCGTCGGAGAACAGCCAGCGGAACAGCAGGCACGCGAACGCGGTCATCGCGCACACTTCCAGCAGGAATGCGGCGACCGGATGATTGGCAGTCGCCGCCGCCTGCCCGAAGCCGAACACCACCACGGCCTGGATCAGCAGGTATAGGGCGTCGAAGCCCATGATGGCGGGTGTAAGGATCCGGTTGTGCGTGATGGTCTGGAACAGCACGGACGACACCGCCACCGCATACGCCACCAGCAGCATGGCCAGCAGCTTGCCGCCGCGAAAGGGAATGACGAACGACCACTGGCCGTTCGCGCCCAGCGTCATGAAGGCGACGATGCAGAGCAGCGCACCGGCGCCCAGCGCGGCAAGACGCCATGTCTGCGGCGGGCGTGCGGCCACGCGGGAAAGCGAAGAGACTTCAGCCAAGGCGGTTCCTCCGCGTGCGCAGCAGCCACAGGAACAGGATGCTGCCCAGCACGCCCACCACGGTGCCGATGGGAATCTCGTAAGGGTGGATGACCAGCCGGCCGATGATGTCGCAGGCCAGCACGAACACGCCGCCCAGCAATGCGACCCACGGAATGGCGCGTCGCATGTTGTCGCCCAGCACCAGGCTGACGGCATTGGGCACGATGAGGCCCAGGAACGGAATGCTGCCGGCCGTTACGACAACGACAGCCGAGATGGCGGAAACGATCAACAGGCCGACCAGCGTCAGCCGCGCATGGTTCAGTCCCAGGTTGGACGCAAACTCGCGGCCCATGCCCGCCACCGTATAACGGTCGGCGGCGGCATACGCGGCGCACGCCAGCGCAAAGCCGATCCACAGCAGTTCATACCTGCCGCGCAGCACGCCGGAGAAGTCGCCGGTGGTCCACGCATGCAGGGACTGCAACAGGTCGAAGCGATACGCCATGAAGGTGGTGACCGCCTGGATCACGCCACCCAGGATCAATCCGATCAGCGGCACGATGAATGGCGTGCGCAGCGGCACGCGGCGCAATAGCGCCAGAAACAGCAAGGTGCCCGCCAGCGCAAAACCCGTGGCCGTCACCATCTTGCCGATCACGGACGTATCGGGCGCCAGCAAGGTGACGACCAGGATGCCGAGAGTGGCGGATTCGACGGTGCCGGCCGTCGTGGGCTCCACAAAGCGGTTGCGCACCAGCATCTGCATGATGAGACCGGCAACCGCCAGCGCCGTGCCTGCCAGCAGCAGGGCAAGGGTGCGCGGGACGCGGCTGACCAGCAGCAGCCGCCACGCGCGCTCGCCCTCTTCGCCCCCGTTCCATAGCGCGGCCCAATGCATCTGGCCCGCGCCCAGGCTGATGCTGGCCACGCACAACAGCAGCAACACCACCACCACGGCCGTCAGGCCACCCCACCCGCTGATTGCGCGCCGCCAGTTCACCGGCAGCCCTTCCCGTCTTGCATGCTGCTTACTTTCCTTGCGACAACGCCGCGGCGATCTGATCCACGTTCTGCTGCATGGCCGTCAGGCCCGCGCTGCCGAGCAGATACCAGTTGAAGCCGTTCAGGTAGACCACGCGCTGGTTCTTCCACGCCTTGGTCGGACGCACCAATTCGTTATCCAGCATGCGCTGCGCCGACACGCCTTCGCGGCCGATGGCGGCGTCGCGGTCGATCACGAACAGCCAGTCCGGATCGGTCTGGGCAATGAACTCGAACGAAATCGCCTGGCCGTGGTTGGACACGTTCAGGCCCGTCGCTGCAGGCTTCACGCCGAAGGCGTCGTGGATCACGCCAAAGCGCGAGCCCGGACCGTAGGCGCTCATTTTGCCGCCGGTCGTCAGCACGATCAACGCGGTGCCGGCGTTGGCGGCCTTGCCTTTCAACGAAGCGATGGACGCGTCCAGCGCGGCCAGCTTCTCCTTGGCCACGCCTTCTTTGCCGTACAGTGCGGCCAGCGTTTCGGTGTTGCGCCGGACGCTGCCGACCAGATCCTTGGCGTCGACCGTCAGGTCCACGGTCGGTGCGATCTTGGACAGCTCGTCGTACTTGGGCGCGGAGCGGCCGGCCACGAAGATGACTTGCGGCGCAGCGGCGTGGATGACTTCGTAGTTGGGCTCGAACATCGTGCCCGCCTTCAGATACCGCTTGTCGGCGAACTGGCTGAGCTGCGGCGGCAGCTTGGCGGCGCTGGGCACGCCGATGGGGTCCACGCCTAGCGAGTGCAGGGTGTCCAGTACGGCCAGATCCAGCACGATCGTCTTGGACGGATTGGCCGGCACGGCGGTTTCGCCGCGTGCGTGCTTGACCGGCGTGGTGGACTGCGCGGCGCTCACGGCGGCCGCGGCGCTCAGTGCCAGCGCCACGCCGGCCCGGGTTGCCCAGCGGCGGGCGGCGCCCGCCTGTTTTCCATTGTTCATGCAAACCTCTCTGTGGTGGGACGCCAACGGCGCCCCGTCATAATTCAGAACTTCACGCCCACGCCCAGCCAGTAACGGCGGCCGTCTTCGACATAGCCGAAGTCGTCGTAGGCGACCTGCTTGTCGAACAGGTTGTAGATGCCGGCATACACCGACACGGTCTTGTTGACGGCGTACGAACCGCCCAGGTCCACGAACGTGTAGGACGGCGCGACCAGCGCGTCCGACGACGGGCCCGTGGTGGGCTGGCTTTCGCGGCCGCGGAAGTTCACGCGCGCCCACGCCTGCAGCGCGTCGGACGGCTGCCAATTGACCGTGGTCGTGAACAGATGCTTGGGCAACTGGTTGAGCGGCTCGCCCTTGTACTGGCCGGACTTCTGCTCGGACTTCGTGAACGTATAGCTGCTGGTCATCGACCAGTCGGCGGCCAGCGGCAGCTTCAGGCTGGCTTCCACGCCGCGCGACACGGCCTTGTCCACGTTCATGTACGTGGTGGGATCCGAACCGAATTGGTTGGGACCGTCCGTGCACTGCGACAAGGGGCAAGCCACGCGGGTGATCTTGTCCTTGAAGTCGTTGTTGAACAGCGTGACGCCGGCGCTCATGCCTTCGCCGTCGTCATACAGCAGGCCGATTTCCTGGGTCACCGACTTTTCGGGCGTCAGGTCCGGGTTGCCGTACATGTTGCCGCCGCGGCTGGTCTGACCCCAGCCGGCCACGGTCTGGCGCAGGTCCGGCGCGCGGAAGCCGGTGGACACGCCGCCCTTCAGGGTCCAGCGTTCGGCCATGTGCCACACGCCGTACAGGCGGGGGCTGAAGTGGCTGCCGAAATTCTCGTCCTCGTCCATGCGCAGGCCGGTCGTGACGGCAAAGCTTTCGGTCAGGCGCCACTCGTCTTCGGCGAACAGTGCCCACTGATACCGTTCCACCTTGTTGGGGCCGCCCTCCAACTGGTTGCCGTTCTGGTCATGCAGGCGCTGGTTCAAATAGCTGCCGCCCAGCGTCAGCATGTGCGAACCCAGCGGCAGCGACCAGCTGGTCTGCAGGTCCAGATTCTTGATCTTCATCTGGCGAGAGCGGTTGTCGAACTCTTCCTGCTGCACATAGCTGTCGGACACGCCCCAACCCCAGCGGCCGGTGTGCGACAACGCCCACTTGCTGCTGCGGTAATCGGTTTCGGACGACGCGGGGCAGCCCGTGCGCGGGCAGGCCGTGCCAGGCGGCAGCGGCTCGACCGTCTTGCCCAGGGTGTCCTGGAACTTCTGACGCATCGTGGTCGCTTCCAGCACGATGTCGTGATCGCGGTTGGGCGTAAGCGCCAGCTTGGCGGTCACGCTTTCGGCGTTGCGCTTGCGGTAGCCGTTGTAGATGTTGTCTTCGTCGCGCTGCGTGGCTTGGCCGTAGATCTGCAGGCCCAGCAGGTCGTTCTTGATCGGGCCGGCCAAGTAGAAGTTGCCCTGGTAGATGTCACCCGACTTGCTGCTCTCCTGGATCGTCGTATCCATGCGGATTTCGCCGTGCCATTCGTCGGGCACCTTGCGCGTGATGATGTTGATCACCCCGCCCATGGCGTCAGACCCGTACAGCGACGACATCGGGCCACGCACCACTTCAATGCGCTCGATGGCCGACAGCGGCGGCGTCCAGCCGCCCTCCACGCCCGTCGAGTCCGAGTTGGTGCGGGTTTCGCGCGAGCTCTGGCGCTTGCCGTCGATCAGGATCAGCGTGTACTTCGGCCCCATGCCGCGCAGGCTGATGTCCTGGCGGTCGCCGCCGCCCGTGACGATGACGCCGGGCACTTCCACCAGCGCGTCGTTCAGGTCGCGGTAGAACTTCTTGTCCAGATCTTCACGGGTGATGACGCTGATCGAGGCCGGCGCATCCTGGATGCGTTGCTCGAAACCGCTGGCCGTCACGACCACCGTGTCCATCGTCGTGGTGGCGTCCGCGGCCTGCGCCCAGACGGCGGACGGCCCCAGGCCGAAACCCGCGGCGCACAAGGCGGCGGCCAGTTGCGTGCGCGACGCGCTGATACGCTGGCCGGCGGCCAGATCTTTCCTGCTCATGATTCCAACTTCTCCCGTCCCCGGTTCGCTCTGCGCCCCACGCGCTGCGCTGCCCGGCTCCCACTTATTAATGAAAACCATTCTCATATTAGAATTGGGGCTTGCAGCACGCCGCAACACGCTTTCCGCAACTTTTATCTTCTTTGCACTTCTTGACACTCCGGCGCGCAGCGTTCGGCCAAACTGCCGGATGCTCGACGCCCAACACGCATGCCTTTCACTCATTCAGCGGTGGCGCGCCGCATCCTGCTGATCGACGACGATGTCGAGCTGGCGCAGATGCTGCGCGAATACCTGGAACCCCATCAATGCCAGCTGACGCTGGCGCATACCGGCTCGCAAGGCTTGTCCTTGCTGGCGCAGGACGATTTCGACCTGGTGCTGCTTGATCTGATGCTGCCCGACGGCAATGGGCTGGATCTGCTCAAGCACTATCGCCAGCGCTCGCGCCGCCCGGTCATCATGTTCACCGCGCACGGCGGCGAGACCGACCGCGTGCTGGGTCTGGAGTTCGGCGCCGACGATTACCTGGCCAAGCCCTTCAGCCCGCGTGAACTCAAGGCGCGCGTCACGGCCGTGCTGCGCCGCTTCGAGGAAACGCCCGTCCCTGCCAGTCCGTCGCTGAGCCTGGGCGCCCTGTCGCTGGACCCGGCCACCGGCCGCGCGCGCATGGGCGCCGACGAAGTGATGCTGACCGGCGCCGAACAGCGCATCCTGGAAATCCTGATGCGCACGCCCGGCCAGGTGATCGCGCGCGACCAGATCGGCCTGTACGCGTTGGGCCGAGCCCCGGACCGCTACGACCGCAGCATCGACACGCACATCAGCAGCCTGCGCAAGAAGCTGCGCCTGGATCAACACGCCGACACGCTGTCCATCCGCAATCTGCGCGGCTTGGGCTACGTGCTGGCGGGCGCTGCGTGATGACGTTGCTGCCTGCCCGTTCGCTCTTCTGGCGCGCGTTCCTGACGTTCTGGGGCGCCATGGCGGTCATCCTGGTCTGCGGCATGGTGCTGACGGCGTCGGTGGCCTGGTACCGCTTCAACTCGCTGGATGGCCTGAATCCCGGCAACCTCACACGCGACGCCGCGCAGGTCGCGCGCACGCAGGGCGCAGAAGGCCTGGAACGCTGGGTTCGCGCCATGGACGACAACTACTCGGCGCTGAAGATCTACGTCCTGGACGCGCAGGACCAGGAGATCCTGGGCCGGCGCCTGCCCACGCGTCTGTATGACTGGCTGGTGGCGTACCGCGCCGCGCCTGACCGGTCGCCGCAGTCCGACTATGTGCCGGCCGATCCCGCAGGTGAACGCGTGTCGTGGTGGGAGCCGCAGATCCTGATCCTGCCGGACGGCTCGGAACTGCTGATGTTGTTCCTGCCGTTCGACTCGTCGCGCTGGGAGGTGCTGGCGCTGTCGCCCGTTGCGCTGGCGCTGCTGCTGTTCGCGCTGGCGGTGACTGCGCCCTTCTGCTGGGCATTGACGCGCCACATCACCGCGCCGCTGGCACAATTGCGCGAGACCACGCACGCCCTGGCGGCAGGGCAACTGGATACACAAACACCGCCGAAGCTCGCCACGCGCCAGGACGAACTTGGCCTGCTGGCGCGCGACTTCGACGCGATGGCCGTGCGTCTGAAAGCGCTGGTCGATACGCGCGAACAACTGCTGCACAACGTGGCGCATGAACTCCGGTCACCGCTTGCGCGCCTGCGCCTGGCTTCCGAACTGGCGCGGCGCAACGACGAACGCCGGGATCTGCAGCTTGACCGCATCGAACGCGAATGCGAGCGGTTGGACGCCCTGGTGGGCAACACGCTGCGGCTTGCCCGCGTGGGTGCGTTGCCCGTGCCGACCGATCCGCTGGACCTGTCGGACGTGGTGGCCGGCGTCGTGGACGATGCCCGCTATGAGGCCGAGGGGCGGCATCTGCAGATCGATTGGGACACGCCCGCGCCGATTCTCATCGCCGGCGACCGCGCCAGCCTGGCCAGCGCCATCGAGAACGTGCTGCGCAACGCCCTGCGCTTTGCGCCTGCGCACAGCGTCATCCGTGTGCGGCTTCTGACGAGCGCCAGCGAAGCCAGCCTGGAGATCGAAGACCGCGGCCCGGGCGTCGCCACGCAGGAGCTGGCGTCGCTATTTGAACCGTTCTATCGCGCGGGCTCTGCCAGCACCGCCAACACGCCGGGCGGCGGCGCGGGACTGGGTCTTTCCATCGCGCAGGCCGCGATCGCCGCGCATAAAGGATCGATATCGGCCCGCAACGTCGCCCCGCACGGCTTGAGCGTGCGCATGGATCTGCCGTTGCTATCGGCCACCGCGGCGCGCCCTGCTGCGGGGTGACGCCACGAACCGCGTGCCGCATCAGAACGTGATGACGGTGTTCCCATAACCCGAACTCAATGCCACGAATTCCGACGGGTCAATCCGCGTCGGCCAGTATCGCTGCCGGCAACCTCGGCAACACCCGCATCGCGTTCGCGGTGGTGGCGTGCGCCACCTGCGCCGGCGTGATGCCGCGCAGTTCCGCCAGCACCTGCGCAATGCGCGCCAGTTCGCCGGGACGATTGCGCCGATCGGGTTCATGCAGCCAGGCGGGCGGAATGTCCGGCGCGTCGGTCTCCAGCACCAGATGCTCCAGCCCGACATCCACCGCGTGGCGGCGAATCTGCAGCGCCCGCTCGAACGTCATCGCGCCGCCCATTCCCAGCGCAAAGCCATGGTCGATGAAGGCCTGCGCCTGCTGCGCGCTGCCATTGAACGCATGCGCGATGCCGCCGATGCGCGGATGGCGGCGCAGGTACTTCAGCAGGATGTCCTGGGATTTACGCACGTGCAGCAGCACGGGCAGGCCGAACTCCACGGCCATGTCCAGTTGCGCAGCGTAGAACCGTTCCTGACGTTCGCGCGGCGGGCCGGACGCGATCTCCGGCACGAAGAAGTCCAGCCCGATTTCGCCGATGGCGACAAAGCGCGGATCGCCCAGGGATTCCTTGATGGTCTGTCGCAGCACGTCCAGATCGCCGTCGTCGGCGCGCGCGACGTACAGCGGGTGGATGCCCAGCGCATACGCGCCGCCGGCGATGCTGGCGGCCAGGTCGCGCACGACCGCGAAATTGGCGCGCTCGATGGCAGGGATCACGATGGCCTGGACGTCCGCATGGGCGGCGTGGTCCGCGACCTCGGTGCGATCGGCATCGAATTCAGCGGCGTCCAGATGGCAATGGGTGTCGATGAGCATGGGCGTGTCCTCCTTATGCGGATTATCCGCCCCGCGGCCGTCGCGCGGACCCGCGCTGACGGCTTTCGCTGCGGACCGGGCTAGCCTGACACCAGGCGGCCGTTTTCCATCAGCAACTGACGGTCGGCGCGGGCGGCAAGCTCGGGATCGTGGGTGACGATCGCAAATGCCGTGCCCGACTCCTGGTTCACCCGCGTCAGCAGTTCGAACATGTTGTGGGCAGTGTGCCGGTCCAGGTTGCCCGTGGGCTCGTCCGCCAGCACGCACACCGGCCGCGTCACCAGCGCGCGCGCCAGCGCCACGCGCTGCCGTTCGCCGCCGGACAACTGGCCGGGAAAGTGCCCTTCCCGGGCGGAAAGGCCGACCAATCCGAGCACTTCTCGTGCCGCCTCGCGGGCCTTGTCGCGGTTCTCGCGGCGCACGATCAGCGGCATCGCCACGTTGTCCAGCGCCGAAAACTCGGCCAGCAGGTGGTGGAACTGGTAGACGAAGCCCAGGCTGCGGTTGCGCACCGCGCTTTTCTTGGACTCGGACAGCCCGATGCCCACCTGGCCGTCAACCGAAACCGAGCCGCTGGTCGGGACGTCGAGCAGCCCCAGAATGTGCAGCAAGGTGCTTTTGCCGGATCCCGACGCGCCCACGATGGCGACCATCTCGCCGCGCGCGACGGACAGGCTGACATTGCTGAGCACTTCGATCCGGGCGGGGCCTTCGTCGTAGACCTTGACGATGTTTTCGGCCTGCAGCGCCGGCGTCGTGCCGGACTGCGGTTTCTGCGTCGGGGTATCAATCATGGCGCAGCACCTGTGCGGGTTGCAGGCGCGAGGCGCGCCAGCTCGGATACAAGGTCGCCAGCAGCGACAGCACCAGCGAGGTCACGCCGATGGTGACGATGTCGCCCACCTGAGGATCGGACGGCAGCGCGCTGATGAAGTAGATTTCGCGCGGCAGGAAATGCACGCCCAGCATGCGTTCGATGAACGGCACGATCACGTCCACGTTATAGGCAATAGCAATGCCGCCAGCCACGCCCAGCAAGGTGCCGATCACGCCGATCAGCGCACCTTGCACCAGGAAGATGCGGGCCACTTCCCCGGGACCCGCGCCCAGCGTGCGCAGGATGGCGATGTCGGACTGCTTGTCCTTGACGGCCATGACCAGCGAGGACAGCAGGTTGAACGCCGCCACGGCCACGATCAGCGCCAGGATCAGGAACATCATGCGCTTTTCGGTCTGCACCGCGGCGAACCACGTGCGGTTGTTGCGCGACCAGTCGCTGGCCATGACGTACGGCGGCAGGACGTTGCGCAGTTCGGCCGCCACTTCGGGGGCTTTCTGCATGTCGGCAATGCGCAGACGCACGCCGGCCGTGCCGCTTTCGCGGAAGACGCGCGCCGCATCTTCGTTGTCCACGAACGCCAGCGAGGAATCGTATTCGTAGTGGCCCGACGAGAACACGCCCACCACGGTGAACTGGCGCATGCGCGGGGCAAACCCGGCCGGGCTGATCGAGCCCTGCGGCGCCATCATCAGCAGCGTGTCGCCGACTTTGACACCCATGCCGTCGGCCAGCTCGTTGCCCAGCACGACGCCGAAGCCGCCGGGTTTCAGGTCTGTCAGCTTGCCGGACACCATCTGGCGCGGCAGGTCCGACACGTTGCCCTCGGTGGCGGGGTCGATGCCCCGCACCTGCACACCGCGCAACGCCTGCCCCCGGACCAGCATGCCCTGCGCCGCCACGAAGGGCGCGCCGGCCTTGACCTCGGGATTGCGCTCGGCGGCGGTGGCAAACTGCTGCCACTGCTCAAGCACCCGTTCGGGCGATGCGCCGGGAAGATAGAGTTCGATGTGCGGCAGCACCGACAACATGCGGTCGCGCACTTCTTTCTGGAACCCGTTCATCACGGACAGCACCACGATGAGGGCGGCGACGCCCAGCGCGATGCCCGCCATGGAACTGGCGGCAATGAAGGAGATGAAGCGATCGCGGCGGCCGCGTCGCTGGCGGATCCGGGCAAGCCCCGCATAGCGGGCGCCGATCCATAGTTCGTAGGGTATTTTCAGCACGTGCGCATTATTGCATTAACCGCCCGTAAATCGCCCCGCGGATGTGCGGATCCTAGACCAGGCGTGACAACGTATGGCAGTTGGCCGCGGCGCTAAGTTCCCCATCCCGGCGCGGACTACAATCGCCGCCATGCTGATCGTCATTCCGGGCGCCTTGCCCGCCCTTCCCGTCGCCGCCGAACTGGCCAAGCTTCTGCCCGAGCGCGCGCCCACCCTGCACGGCTGGCTACAGGCTGCGACCGCTCGCCCCCAGGCCTACGACCTGCGCGCCCACGGTTGCACCGCCTTCGAATCGTGGCAGCTGGAGCGCGCCGGGTATGCGCCCGAACCTGGCCTGCTGCAAAGCGCCGGGCTCGGCCCGCTGCTGGCCGGGCAACAATCCCACACACAGGCTGACGAACCCGTCTGGCTATGCGAACTGGTCCACCTTGCGCTGGGCGCGGATCAGGCGTCGCTGCTGGATCCGGATTCGATGGACCTGACCGAATCGGAAACGGCCGCCCTGCTCGACACTGCGCGCCCTATCTTCGAAGGCACCGGATTCTCGGTCGAGCCGCTGTCGCCGCAGCGCTGGCGCCTGCGCCTGCCGGCGGACCTGCGCCCCCAGACCGCCAGTCCGTTGGCCGTGGCCGGAAAGCGCCTGAACGACTGGTGGCGCCAGGATGCCGAAACGCGCCCGTGGCGGCGCCTGCTGAACGAAATCCAGATGGCGTGGCACGAACACCCGGTCAACGACGTCCGGGCCGCCCGCGGCCTGCCGCCCGTCAATGCGCTGTGGCTGTATGGCGGCGGCACGCCCTGGACGTCGGCGCCCGCCGGCCCGGCGCAAGTCTTGACGCAACTGGACGCGCCGCAACGCGCCGGCGACTGGGCCGCGTGGCTCGACGCGCTGACCGAACTCGATACGCAGCATCTGCGTCCGCTGGCCGCCGCCAAAGGCCTGCCCGCCACGCCGGTGCAACTGCTGCTGCTGGGCGATGACCGCAAGGCCGCCCTTGACCTGAAACCGCGCGGGGGCCTGCTTGGCTTGCTGCCCGCGCCCAAGAAGAACTGGAGCGCCTGGTGGTCTCACCCCGCTTAACCATCCGTCCGGCCGATCTGGCCGCCTGCCACGTCCTCGAATCCTCCGGCATTCACCCCCTGCTGGCCCGTCTGTGGGCCGCGCGCGGCGTGACGCATCCGGACCAGACCCGCCTCGCCTGGCCGTCCTTGCTGCCGCCGGCTGGATTGACCCATTCGGCCCACGCGGCCGCCGTCCTGGCCGACGCCATCCAGGCCGGCAAAAAGCTGCTGATCGTGGCCGACTACGATTGCGACGGCGCCACCGCCTGCGCCGTCGGCCTGCGCGCGCTGTCCGCAATGGGCGCCGACGTCGACTTCCTGGTGCCTAATCGTTTCGAGACCGGGTACGGCCTTTCCCCGGCCGTGGTCGAACTGGCCTGCCGCCACCGCGCGGGCAAGCCCGACATCATCATCACGGTCGACAACGGCATCGCCAGCGTCGACGGCGTGGCCGCGGCCAACGACGCCGGCATCGGCGTGGTCATCACCGACCACCACCTGCCGGGCGACACCCTGCCGGACGCGCTGGCCATCGTGAACCCCAATCAGCCCGGCTGCGGCTTTCCGTCCAAGAACCTGGCCGGCGTGGGCGTCATCTTCTACATGATGCTGGCGCTTCGCGCCGAACTGCGCCGCCGCGGCGTCTACGCGCCGGACGGCGGACCGCGCCTGGACGCGCTGTCCGATCTGGTTGCGCTGGGCACGGTGGCCGACGTCGTCAAACTGGACGCCAACAATCGCCTCCTGGTCACGCAGGGCCTGCAGCGCATGCGCAGCGGCCGTCTGCAACCGGGACTGCGCGCGCTCTTTGCCGTCGCTGGCCGCGAGCCGCGCAGCGCCAATGGCTTCGACCTGGGCTTCGCGCTGGGTCCGCGCATCAACGCCGCCGGTCGTCTGGCCGACATGAGCCTGGGCATCGCCTGCCTGACCACGGACGATGAGGCGCAGGCGCTGGAAATGGCGCGCGAGCTGGACAACATCAACCGCGAACGCCGCACGATCGAAGCCGAGATGCGCGAGCAGGCGCTGGCCGCCATGGAAGCGCCCGACGCCGCCTCCGGCGCCACCGTCTGCGTGTTCGACCCGGGCTGGCATCAGGGCGTGGTGGGACTGGTCGCCTCACGACTGAAGGAAAAATTCTGGCGCCCCACCCTGGCCTTCGCGCCGGCGGGCGACGACGAGATTCGCGGCTCCGGCCGTTCGATCCCGGACGTGCACCTGCGCGATGCGCTGGACCTCGTATCCAAGCGCCATCCCGACCTGATCCGCAAGTTCGGCGGCCACGCCATGGCGGCCGGCCTGACGCTGGGCAAGTCCGATTTCCCGGCGTTCGCCCCCGCCTTCGACGCCGCCGTGCGTGAGCTGACCGGACGCGATTCCTTCGAGCCCGTCATCGAAACCGACGGCTCGCTGGAAACCGGCTACGCCAACGCCGACGTGGCCGGCATGCTGCAGCAACAGGTCTGGGGCGCTGGCTTTGCCGCCCCCCTGTTCCTGGACGAATTCGTCGTGCGCAACCAGCGTCTGGTCGGCGAAAAGCACCTGAAGCTGTCCCTGGAACGCGGCCACCAACGTTTCGACGCCATCTGGTTCGGCCACGACCAGTCCCTGCCGGAACACATCCAGGCGGCGTACCGCCTGGAACAGAACGTGTGGAACGGGATGGTGTCGGTGCAGCTGGTGATCGAACACGCCGGATAATGCGCGACGGTGTCTGACACCCATCAGACACCGTCCACCCGCAACGTTACTTATTCACCAGCTTCGCCGGCTGCGCCAGCGCCACCAGCGCACCCGCCACCAGGCAGCCGGCCAGCATGTACAGCCCGGTGTTCGTCGTCCCGGTCATATCCTTCAGCCAGCCCACCAGATACGGGCTGACAAAGCCGGCCAGGTTCCCCACCGAATTGATCAGCGCAATCCCCGCGGCGGCGGCCGTGCCGCCCAGGAGCGCCGTCGGCAGGCTCCAGAACAGCGGCAGCACCGTGCAGATGCCGATGTTGGCCACCGTCAGCGCCAGAATCGCCAGCACGGTGTTACCGCTCCACACCGCCGACAGGAACAGCCCCACCGCGCCGAACAGCGCAGGCAAGGCCACGTGCCAGCGGCGCTCGCGCTGCCGGTCGGAATTGCGCGAGATCAGGATCATGCCGATCACGGCGAACAGGTTGGGCACCGCCGTCAGCAGGCCAATCGCCAGCGGGCTCTGCACCCCGGTGTTCTTGATGAGGCTCGGCATCCAGAACCCCACGCCGTACAGGCCCATCACGAACGAAAAATAGATCAGCGCCATCGCCCACACGCGCGGCTTGGTCAGCGCGGCGCGGATCGGCGGATCCTCTTTCTGCTGCTCCTCGGCTGCGATATTGCGGATCAGCACGGCCTTTTCATTGGCCGTCAGCCACTTGGCCTTGTTGATGCGGTCGTCCAAATAGATCAGCACCAGCACGCCGATCACCACCGACGGAATCCCCTCCAGCAGGAACAGCCATTGCCAGCCCGACAGGCCGTGGTCACCGTGGAAGGTCGCCATGATCCATCCCGAGATCGGGCCGCCGATCAGGCCGGACATCGGCACCGCGGTCATGAAGAACGTCGTGATGCGGCCGCGCCGGGCGGCCGGATACCAATAGGTGAGATACAGGATGATGCCGGGAAAGAACCCGGCCTCGGCCGCGCCCAGCAGGAAGCGCAGCAGATAGAACATATGCACGCTGGTCACGAACATCATGCAGGCCGAGATGATGCCCCACGTGATCATGATCCGGGCGATCCAGATCCGCGCCCCCACCTTGTGCAGGATGATGTTGCTGGGAATCTCGAAGATGAAATAGCCGATGAAGAAAATCCCGGCGCCCAGCCCATACACCGTCTCGCTGAACTGCAGTTCCTGCAGCATCTGCAGCTTGGCGAACCCCACGTTGACGCGGTCCAGGTACGCCACCACATAGCAGACCACCAACAGCGGCACCAGCCGCCAGCCCACCTTGCGGTAGATCCGGTCCTCTTCGCTGGCGTCAAGCGCCGGCGAGACCCCGGGGGTCATCGTGTTTTCCATCTCTGTCTCCATTCCTCTGGCGGGATAGGCCGGCGCGGGGCCGGCGTTTTCGGGGTCGGCGGTCCCAAACGGGGACATCGCAGCCACCCGCCAAGGCTAGAGCCGTCGGGTTGACAAAAAACTGAACAACTTGGAACCGCGCCGCCGGGCGGCCGAAATCGGGCCCGTCCCCCGTCTGCCGCCGCGCGCCCGCGCAGTCGGTCCAACCACGGTAAAATGCCAGGTTTCGCACAAAAGTCATCACAGGATCAATCATGGAAGCCGAACGTCAGAACCAGCTCGCAGCCCGCCTCGCCGACTACGCGGAGCGCGAACAGGCTCTACGGAGGTATCTTTGACTACGATGCCAAAGCTGAACGCCTCCAGGTCGTAAACGCCGAACTCGAAGACCCGGCCGTCTGGAACGACCCCAAGCACGCCCAGGACCTGGGCCGTGAAAAGAAATCGCTCGAGGACGTGGTGGAAACACTGACGAGCCTGGGCGCCGGCGTGGCCGATTCCCAGGAACTCTTCGAAATGGCCGCCGCCGACGATGACGGCGACACCCTCGAAGCGATCGAACTGGACGCCAACGCCTTCCAGGAAAAGCTCGAAGCCCTGGAATTCCGCCGCATGTTCTCCAATCCGGCCGATCCCCTGAACTGCTTCCTGGACATCCAGGCGGGCGCGGGCGGCACGGAAGCGCAGGACTGGGCGTCGATGCTGCTGCGCCAGTACCTCAAGTACGCCGAACGCAAGGGCTTCAAGGCCGAGATCCTTGAAGAATCCGACGGTGAAGTCGCGGGCATCAAGTCGGCCACGATCAAGATCGAAGGCGACTACGCCTTCGGCTACCTGCGCACCGAAACCGGCGTGCACCGCCTGGTCCGCAAGAGCCCCTTCGACTCGTCGGGCGGCCGCCACACGTCGTTCGCCAGCGTCTTCGTCTACCCGGAAGTCGACGATTCCTTCGAAGTCGAAGTGAACCCCGCCGACCTGCGCGTCGACACCTACCGCGCCTCGGGCGCGGGCGGCCAGCACATCAACAAGACCGACTCGGCCGTGCGTCTGACGCACATCCCCACCGGCATCGTCGTGCAGTGCCAGAACGACCGTTCGCAGCACCGCAACCGCGCCGAAGCCATGCAGATGCTGAAGTCCAAGCTCTACGAACTGGAAATGCGCAACCGCATGGCCGAGCAGCAGAAGCTGGAAGACTCCAAGACCGACGTGGGCTGGGGCCATCAGATCCGTTCGTACGTGCTGGACCAGAGCCGCATCAAGGACCTGCGCACGAACGTCGAAATCTCCAACACGCAGAAGGTGCTGGACGGCGACCTGGATCCCTTCATCCAGGCCAGCCTGAAGCAAAACGTCTAAGTTCCGCGATTCTTCCCGCTTTCACGCACCCAGAGGTCCACGAATGTCCGACACCATTGCAATTCTCACCGGCGCCTCCCGCGGCATCGGCGCCGCCATGGCGCGCGGCCTGGTCAAACCCGGCGCCCGCCTCATCACGCTGGCGCGCCGCGAAGACCCCGAGCTTGCCGCCCACGCGCGCTCGCAGGATGTGCAGCTGGAACAACTGTCCGTGGACCTCTCGGACCTGAAAGCGGCCGAATCCGCGGCTGAACGCATCTGCGCCGCGCTCCCGCGCGACGCCAAGCGCTATCTGCTGATCAACAACGCGGGCACGGTGCATCCCGTGGCGCGCACCGACGAACTCACCGACGGCGCGGCCATCACCGCCGCCTTCAACCTGAACGTCACCGCCGTCATGCTGCTCACGGCGCGCTTCCTCGCCGCCGTCGCCGACCTCAAGGCCGACCGCCGCGTGCTGAACATCTCCTCCGGCGCGGGCCGCAACCCCAACGCCGGCTGGGGTGTGTACTGCGCCACCAAGGCTGCGCTCGACATGCACGCCCGCGTCGTCAAGCAGGAACAAGGCGCCGACGGCGCGCGCATCGTCGCGCTGGCCCCCGGCATCGTCGACACCGACATGCAGGCTGCCATCCGCGCAAGCGACCCCGAAAGCTTCCCCGCGCTGGCCAAGTTCCAGGACTTCCATGCCACCGGCAAGCTGTCCTCGCCCGCCAACGTAGCCTCCCGCATCCTCGCCTACCTGGATCGCGAAGATTTCGGCACGACCGAAATCGACGACATCCGCAATTACGACTGATCCCCCGACCATGACCGACCACTCGACCACTCCGGCTCCCGCCCAGGATGAAAACCGCTTGATCGCCGAACGGCGCGCCAAGCTGGCCAAACTGCGCGAAACCGGGGTCGCGTACCCCAACGATTTCATCCCGGACGCCCGCGCCGCGGCCCTGCATGACAAGTACGACGGCCAGGAGCAGGAAGCCCTGGCCGCCGCCGCCGTCACCGTCAAGGTCGCCGGCCGCATGATGCTCAAGCGCGTCATGGGCAAGGCCAGCTTCGCCACGCTGCAGGACAGCACCGGCCGCATCCAGATCTACCTGGACCGCGGCACGCTCGGCGAAGACGTCTACGCCGCGTTCAAGCAATGGGACATCGGCGACATCATCGCGATCGAAGGGTCGGTCTTCAAGACCAACAAGGGCGAACTCTCGGTGCACGCCGCGTCCGCGCGCCTCCTTTCCAAGTCGCTGCGCCCCCTGCCCGACAAGTTCCACGGCGTTGCCGACCAGGAACTGCGCTATCGCCAGCGCTATGTCGACCTCATCATGACCGACGCCACGCGCCGCACGTTTGAAGCGCGCAGCAAGGCCGTGGGCAGCATCCGCCAGTTCATGCTGAACGCGGGCTTCCTCGAAGTCGAAACGCCCATGCTGCACCCGATCCCGGGCGGCGCGGCGGCCAAGCCCTTCGTCACGCACCACAATGCGCTGGACATGGAAATGTTCCTGCGCATCGCGCCCGAGCTCTACCTCAAGCGCCTGATCGTCGGTGGCTTTGAACGCGTGTTCGAAGTCAACCGCAACTTCCGCAACGAAGGCGTCAGCCCGCGTCACAACCCCGAATTCACGATGATGGAGTTCTACGCAGCCTTCGCGGACTACCGCTGGCTCATGGACTTCACCGAAGAGCTGATCCGCCAGGCCGCCATCTCGGCCAGCGGCAGCGCCGTCCTGACCTACCAGGAACGCGAGCTTGACCTGTCCAAGCCCTTCGACCGCCTGACCATCTGCGAAGCCATCCTCAAGTACACCGACGGCTACACGCAGGCCCAGCTGGATGACCCGGCGTTCGTGCGCGCCGAACTGAAGAAGCTGGGCGCCGACGCCGACGGCCCCGTGCTGTCGCGCGCCGGCCTGGGCGCGCTGCAACTGGCGCTGTTCGAAGAGACCGCCGAAGCCAAGCTCTGGAACCCCACCTACATCATCGACTACCCGGTCGAAGTCTCGCCGCTGGCGCGCGCCTCCGATACCCGCGAAGGCATCACCGAGCGCTTCGAACTCTTCATGACCGGCCGCGAAATCGCCAACGGCTTCTCGGAGTTGAACGACCCCGAAGACCAGGCCGAACGCTTCCGCTCGCAGGTCGAAGCCAAGGACGCCGGCGACGAAGAAGCCATGTTCTACGACGCGGACTACATCCGCGCCCTGGAATACGGCATGCCCCCGACGGGCGGCTGCGGCATCGGCATCGACCGCCTGGTCATGCTGCTGACCGACAGCCCCAGCATCCGCGACGTCATCCTCTTCCCGCACCTGCGCCGTGAAGACTGATCGTCGGCGCGCGTCATGATCTTCAAGATCCTGATGCTGCTGCTGGTCGTGGCGGGGCTGGTCTACTGGATCAAGCAACCCCGCCGCATCCAGCCGGGCGCGCCCTATCGCGCCGTCCCCGCGCGGCGGCCGGTATTCATCGTCCTGTGCGTCGCCACCGCCATCTCGCTGATCGCCGCCATTCTGACCGCCTTGCTCTGGATGGGCGGCGTGGCAGGCGGCGTCACCGGCGGCGGCTATCACGGCGAAGCCGATTTCCTGCTGCCGGTTGCGGCCTCGCTGCTGGCCTTGTCGGTGGCCTGCGCCGTCGGCGCATTCCTCAAGCGGCGGGGTTAGGGTCCACGGGCCACCTGCCCGCACCCGCCGGCAACGCCGGCAATGACGCCTGCAGCATGGCGTCGATGAACGCGGCGGGCGCCAGCCTGCCGCCCGGCTTGTACCACTGCACCGTCAAGTTCATTGCGCCCAGCACGCATCGCTTGATGACGCGTGCGTCCCCCTGCAGCAATCCCGCTTCCACCGCCCCCGCCACCACCGACTGCCACATCGCCTCGTAGCGATCGCTCAGCCCCTTCACGGCCGCCTGACTGGGCGCGGACAGGCTGCGCCATTCGTACACCAATGCGTTCATCGCGTCCCCGCCCGCGCCGTGCAGCATGCTCCACATGTGCACGCGGAACAGCGCCGCCAGGCGGTCCTCCGGCTCGACATAGCTGGCCAGCGCCTTGCCGCCCAGGTCGATCACTTCCTGGATGCCGTTGTTCATGACGGCGACCAGGATTTCCTCCTTGCTGCGAAAGTGATGGAACAGACTGCCCGATTGCAGCCCCACGGCCTTGGCCAGTTCGCGCACCGTCGTGCGCTCGTAGCCATGCTTGCTGAAAAGCCGGCCGGCGGCCAGGACCAGTTCCCGCCGCCGCTCGGTCTCCGCGCCATCGTCCCGCGGCGCGGCGGTCCCGGTCTTGTCCATGGCGCGTCAAACCCTCTGGATGATGGTCGCGGTCGCCATGCCGTGGCCGATGCACATGAGCTGCATGCCCAGCTCGCCTTCGGTCGCCTCCAGTCCCGCCAGCATCTTGGCCATCAGACCCGCGCCCGTCGCGCCCAGCGGATGGCCATGCGCAATCGCGCCGCCCCACGGATTCACACGCGCCAGGTCGGCGCCCATTTCGCGCTGCCAGGCCAACACCACGCTCGCAAAGGCCTCGTTGATCTCGATCCAGTCGATGTCCTCCAGCGCCAGGCCCGCGCGCGACAGCGCCTGCCGCGCCGCCGGGATCACACCCGTCAGCTGCATCACGGGATCCGACCCCACCACCACCCGCGCCAGGAATCGCGCCCGCGGCAGCAAGCCATCGGCCAGGGCCGTATCCTTCTCGGCCAGCAGCACCGCCGCCGCGCCGTCGGCGAGCTGGCTCGCATTGGCCGCGGTGACGCCGCCCTGACCCGGCGGCCGCAACGCCGGCGCCATGGCCGCCATGCGGGCCGCGTCCGTGGTCTCGCGGATGCCCTCGTCGCGCGGCGCCGGCGTGCCGGGCAGCAACTCCGCATGAAGTCCGGCGCTGGCAGCCGCCCAGGCCCGCGCGTGGCTCTCCCGCGCCCACTGATCCATCTCGGCCTGCGACAGCCCCCAATGGCTGGCGATGCGCTCCGCGCTCTCTATCTGATGGATCAGCGGATACCGCGCCAGCAGCGCCGGGTTCAGCGATTCAAAGCCGCGGAATTCCGACTGGCCCAGCGTCACGTCCAGGAACATGGGCACGCGGCTCATGCTCTCGACGCCGCCCGCGACCACGTAGCGCATGTCGCCCGCAGCGATGGCCTGCGCACCGAAATGCACGGCCTGCTGGCTGGACCCGCACATCCGGTTGAGCGCCACGCCCGGCACGCTCTCCGGCAGCCCGGCCAGCATGGCCGCCAGCCGCCCGATGTTGGCACCCTGCTCCCCCGCCTGGCTGACGCATCCGGCGATCAGGTCCTCGACCTTGTCGCCCGGCAGCGCCGCGCGCGCCAGCAGTCCCTGCACAGTCTCGGCCAGCAGCGCGTCCGGCCGCGTCTGCGCCCACCATCCGCCGCGCCGCCCGAACGGCGTGCGCACGGCTTCCAGGATCACGGCTTGATTCATGCCGTCGTCTCCTCAACGTAGAGCGTTTCAATTTCGTTGGCGTACGCGCGGTAGATGCTGGCGCGCCGCACCTTCATCGTCGCCGTCACCTCGCCGTCGTCGTGGTCCAGTTCCTTCGTCAGCAGATGGAAACGCTTGATCTGCGACACCGGCGCCAACCCGGCGTTGGCCCGCGCGACCTCCTGCTGCACCAGCTCGCGCACTTGCGGGCATTCGGCCAGCGACCGGAAATGCGTGAATGCGATGCGCCGCGATTCGGCCCATTTGCCCACCGTGTCGAACTCCAGCTGGATCAGCGCAGACACGTACTTCCTGCCGTCGGCGATGACGATGCATTCCTTGACGTATGGGCTGCCCTTGACCGCGTTCTCGATTTCGGACGGCGTCAGGTTCTTGCCGCCTGCGGTGATCATGATGTCCTTGAGCCGGTCCACGATGCGCACGCGCCCGGCCTCCTCGGCCACGACATCGCCCGTGTGCAACCAGCCGTCGCGCACGGTGTCGGCCGTCGCTTCAGGGTTTTTGTAATAACCCTGGAACACCATGTCGCCGCGCACCAGCAGTTCACCGGATTCGCCGATGCGCCATTCCACGCCCAGGATCGGCTCGCCCACCGTGCCCACCTTCACGCGGTCCGGATGCTGGCCAAAGATCATCCCTGTCGACTCCGTCAGGCCGTACACCTCGACCAGCGGCACGCCCAGCGTCCGAAAGTAGCGCACGACGTCCGGCGGGATCGGCGCGGCGCCCGTCATCGCCACCCGCACGCGCCGCAGTCCGATGAAGTTCTGCAAGGCGCGCAGCACCAGCCAATACCACAGCCAGTGCGTCAGCCGCTCGCCCAGCCGGTACTGCGCGGGGGACTTTTCCAGGAACGGCGCGCATTGCGCCAGCGCGCGGCCGTACAGCCACCGCTGCACCGCGCCGGCCTCCTGCATCTTGATCGAAATTGCGGCGTGCAGCTTTTCCCAGATGCGCGGCACACCCAGGAAAATCGTCGGCGCGACTTCGCGCAGGTCTTCCTGCACGGTGCGCAGCGACTCGCCAAAATTCACCTGCGAGCCCAAATAGATGGGCACGAACGTGGACAACATCTGCTCGGCGACGTGGCACAGCGGCAGGTACGACAGGTGCACGCTGGACGCATCCATCGACAGGCGATCGGCAATGCCGGGCGCCACACCGCGCATGTTGCGATAGCTCAGCATCGCGCCCTTCGGCTTGCCGGTCGATCCAGACGTGTAGATCATCAACCCGGTGTCGTCCAGTTGCTGTCCGTCCAGCATGGCGTTCAGCGCGGCCAGTTCCAGCGCCTCGCGCTGGCTGCCGTCGGCCTCCACTTCGGCAAAGGTCACAATGCGCGCCCGATCCGCGTCGGCATACGATCGAAGGCCCTTCGTTTCGATCACCACGATGCGGCGCAGATGGGGCAGCCTGTCCGCGACCTGCAGCACCTTGTCCGTCTGCTCCTGGTCTTCGCACACCACCAGTTCGACATCCGCATGCGCCAGCACGTAGCCCATTTCCTCGGCGGGGCTGGTGGAATAGACGCCCACCGCCACGCCGCCCGCCGCGCAGGCGCCCATCTGCGTCAGCAGCCATTCCACCCGGTTGTCCGAGACGATAGCAACCCGCCCGCCCACGCTAAGCCCCAGCGCGCGCAGTCCCAGGCCGACGCGGCAGGCGCGCTGCCAGTACTGATCCCACGTCATCGGCTTCCAGATGCCGAAGTCCTTTTGCCGGATCGCTACCAAGGACGGTTGCCGGCGCGCCTGCTCGCGCAGCATCTGCGGCAGCGTCAGCGGCGGCCAGTCGCCCGGATCGGTATGCGCGTCCTTCATGACAGCCAGCGCTTGCGGCGCTTGTAGTGCTTGATGTCCCGAAAACCCCGGGCCTCGCCCGAGCCGCCGATGCCCAGATAGAACTCGCGCACGTCCGGATCCGCCGCCAGCTTGTCCGCGGAACCGTCGATCACCACCTTGCCGGTCTCCATGATGTAGCCGTAATGCGCCACTGCCAGCGCCACGGACGCGTTCTGCTCCACCAGCAGCATCGACACCCCCTGTTCGCTATTGATGCGCGCGATGATCGAAAAGATGCTTTCGACCAGCATCGGCGACAGTCCCAGCGACGGCTCGTCCAGCAGCATCAGCGTCGGCTGGGCGATCAGCGCGCGGCCGATCGCCAGCATCTGCTGCTCGCCGCCGGACAGATAACCCGCCAGCCCGCGCCGCCGCTCGAACAGCCGCGGGAAATAACCGTAGACCAGATCGAAGTCCGCGCGTGCCGCCTTCCGTCCGGTCAGCGCATACGTCGCCGCCACCAAGTTCTCTTCCACCGTCAGGTCCTCGAACACGCGCCGGCCTTCCATCACGTGCGCCAGGCCCGATCGCACCAGATTCTGCGGCTTGATGCCCGCCGTATCGCCGCCGCCGAACACGATGTGGCCCCGCACCAGCTCGCCGTCCTCCAGGTCCAGCAGTCCCGACACGGCCTTGAGCGTGGTCGATTTGCCGGCCCCGTTGCTGCCCAGAAGCGCCACGATGCTGCCGGCCGGCACCGACAGGGACAAGCCGCGCAGCACCTGCACCGCCTTGTTGTAGACGACCTCGATGTTGTTGATGTCGAGCACCGCCTTGGGCGGCGCCGTGGCGGTCACGCCCGCTCGCACCTCTGGTCCCCGCGCGTCATGTCCCGGATTCACGGCTGCCTCACTTGAGCACGATCCAGTCGGACGCCGGCACCATCTGCTTCTGCTTGACGTCCGCGCGATAGATCCGGCCCACGGGTATCGAGTTGCCCTTGATGGTGATCGGCACGCCGATCAGCCCGCCCGTATCGAAGTCCTTGATGCCATCCAGCGACGCCTTCATGTTGGCCGCGGTCAGTTCCTTGCCGGCATCCAGCGTACGCTTGGCGACCTCGGAGAACAGCATGGCGGCCAGAAAGCCCTGCATGTAGCCCGTGCTCTGGTACTGCGGCCGCATCTCGCGGATCTTCTTGAGCATCGGCGCGTCGGCCGCCTGATCGTAGTAGTAGCGGTACGGCATCACACCCATGAAGCCCTCGGCATCCTCGCCCATCTGCATCACGGTCGAGTTGTCCATCGTCCAGAACGTGCCCATGTAGCGCGTCTTCAGCCCCATGCGCTTGCCCTGCCCCACGAACTCGGGAATCGGCGCCAGCACGTAGCCATGGAAGATGGTGAAGTCCGGATCCGCGCGGCGCAGCTTGATGACCTCGGTCGACACGTCCACGCTGCCCGGCGGCGTCATGATTTCGGTCGCCACCTTCAAGCCGAGCTTCTCGGCCACTGCACGCGAACTGGCAATCGGGTCGCGGCCGAACTCCGTGTCCGAATACACAAACGCCACCTTGGCGCCCGGCTGCTCTTTGGCGATGTAGCGCAGCAGGATGCCGAACATCTCGGTGTAATCCGGCCCCAGCATGAACTGGGCGGGATACTTGGCCGGGTCGTTGAGTTCGGTCGCAAAGGACGCGCCCGTCATCAGGATGTCGCCCGTTCGATTCAGCTCGGCGTTGATGGTCTTGGAAAAGCCCGTCGAATCGCCGTAGTAGAAATTCACCTTGTTCTGGCTGGTGATCTTCTTGAACGCCGCCACCGACGCGTCCACCTTGTACGCGGTGTCCTCCGGCACGTAACGCAGCTTGCGGCCCTTGATGCCGCCCTGGTCGTTGATGATCTTCACGTAGTCCGTGATCCCGGCGTGGATGCCCTGCCCGGCAAAGGCGAACACGCCGCTCAGCGGGATCGAGCCGCCCAGCACCAGATCCTCGGCCGCCTGCGCGGCGGGCGCCGCCGCCAGTGCCGCCGCCAGGCCCAACGGGGCCAACAATCTCGATAAACCGCTGCCTATCCGGATGCGCTTCATGGTTTGTCTCCTGGGTCTTATAGGTGGCCGCCGTCACGCCGCACGCATTGCGCTACGTGCGAAATGGCCATAGGTGAAAGAATCGGCGCACGCGCCGCCAGATTTCCGCGAGCCCGTGCGGCTCGAAGATCAGGAAGCCCACGATCAGCAGGCCGAAAACAATGGTGCGCACCGGCGATATCAGCCGCAGTGCGTCGCCGCCCACCGGCAGCCAGCCGACAACCAGCTTCAGGAACTCGGGCACCATCGTCATGAAGATGGCGCCCAGGATGGATCCCAGAATCGAGCCCATGCCGCCCACGATGATGGCCGCCAGAAAGAAGATCGACATGATGAGCGGAAAGCTCTCGGGCGTGACCACGCGGAAAAAGTACGCCCACAGGCCCCCCGCCACGCCGGCGTAGAACGAGGACAGTCCGAAGGACAGCAGCTTGTAGCGCAAGAGCCGGATGCCCAGCACCTCGGCGGAAATGTCACGGTCGCGAATCGCAATGAACGCCCGGCCGATGCGCGTGCGGAACAGATTGGCCGCGCCCAGCACCATCAGCACCGTCACCGGCACGATCAGCCAATAGATCTTGAACGAGGTGTCCAGGTCCATGCCCAGGATGCGAGCCGGCGGCACCTGCAGGCCGCTCGTCCCGCCGGTGAATTGCCAGTTGGCAAAGATGAAGTGCGCGATGAAGGATGCAGCAATGGTTGAGATCGCCAGGTACAGGCCTTTCACCCGCAACGACGGAATGCCGACCAGCAGCCCGCCCAGCATGGCGACGATGCCCCCGGCTAGCAGGTTTACGAGAACCGGCGTGCCCAGGTGCAGCTCCATCACCGCCACGGTGTACGCGCCCAGGCCCATGAACGCCGCCTGCCCCAGGCTGACCAGCCCCGTATAGCCGGTCAGGATGTTCAGCCCCGTCGCGCTGGCGATGTTGATGGCGACCAGGCACGCCAGATACAGCCAATAGGCGTTCGCCACAAAGGGAAACAGCACCAGCGAGGCCGCCAGCAGCGCCAGCCACACGTGCTGCGTGCGCGTGTCGAAAAGCGCCTCGTCGGCCAGGTAAGTCTGCTTGGCGGTCGCGATGCGCATGGATCAAAGCCTCTCGATTTCACGGGTGCCGAACAAGCCATAGGGCCTTGCCATCAGCACCACCACCAGCACGACGAACGTGGCCAGCAGCTTGTACTCGCCCCCCAGATACGCGCCGGCCCACGCTTCCAGCAGGCCGATGAAGATGCCGCCAACCAGCGCGCCGGCAACGCTGTCCAGGCCGCCCACGATCACCACCACCAGCACCGACAGCCCGAACACGCCCATCGACGACGAAATCCCGCCGATCGCGCCCACAATCACGCCTGACACCGCGGCAATGGCGCCCGCCGTCACCCACGCCAGCGAAAACACGCGCGGCACGTTGATGCCCATCGCATACGCCGCGCCCTGATCCGACGCGGTCGCGCGCAAGGCCACGCCGCCGCGCCAGTAGCGGAACACCACCAGCACCAGCAGCGCCAGCACCACCGCCACCCAGAAGCCGTAGAACACCTTGGGCGCCACGAACGCCTCGCCCACCATGACGGGCGCGCGCGGCATGAACTCCGGCAGGCGCCGCTGGTCAGCCGTCCAGATGAGCTCGACCGCGCCCACCAGAATCGACGCGAGGCCCACGGTGATCATGAAGACGGAGATCGGCGATTCGCCCAGCATCGGCCGTATCGTCAGGCGCTCGACAACGGCGCCCAGCGCGCCGGACACGACGACCGCGCCGACGATGGCCAGCCAGATCGGCCACTCCATGCCCGTCGCAAACGCGTAGAACACGTAGGCGCCCAGCATCAGGAACTCGCCGATGGCGATGTTGACCACGCGGGTCGCCTTGTACACGATCACGAACGCCAGCGCGGCCAGGGCATACAGGCCGCCGCTGCCCAGCCCGGCCAGCGACACCTCCAGCAGGAACAGCCAGTCCATCAGGCTGCCTCCCGCAACCGCCGGCGCAGATCGCCCACGTCGCCCGCGCCCAGATACGCCTTGATGACCTCGGGATTGGCCTGCACCTCTGCCGGCGTGCCATGGGCGATCACCTGCCCAAAGTTCAGCACCACGACGTGATCCGACAGGTCCATCACCATGCCCATGTCGTGCTCCACCATCAGCACGGTCACGCCCCATTCAGAGCGCGCATCCAGGATGAAGCGCGCCATGTCGTCCGTCTCTTCGCGGTTCATGCCGGCAACCGGCTCGTCCAGCATCAGCACCTTCGGCTGCATCGCCAGCGCCCGCGCCAGCTCCACCCGCTTTTGCAACCCGTACGACAGCGCCGCGACCGGCGCGTGGCGGATATGGTCGATCTCCAGGAAGTCGATGATGCGTTCTTCGATGTCAGCCCGCAGCGACATTTCCTCGCGGCGCGCGCGGCCCAGGTAGAACAGCGCATCCAGCACGTTGGTGCGCAGATGCGCGTGGCGGCCCAGCTTGATGTTGTCCAGCACCGTCATGCCGCGGAACAACGCAATGTTCTGGAAGCTGCGCGCCAGCCCAAGCATGGCGCGTTCCGGCGCATGCACGCGCGTGATGTCGCGGCCCTCGAAGCGGATGCGTCCGGCGGCCGGTTTGTAGAACCCGGAGATCGTGTTGAACAGCGAGGTCTTGCCGGCGCCGTTCGGGCCGATGACCGTGGTGATGGAGCCGGGCGCGACGCGAAAGCCCACATTGGTGAGCGCCTTCACCCCGCCGAACGCCAGCGTCACCCCCTCGGCCTCCAGCAACGCAGGCCTGTCGGACTGATCCACCATTTGTCTCCCCGCTTTTGATGCGAAGTTTTTTTGCCGCCTGATGCGGGCATTTTTTACGACGGTGAACCTGGCGACCCTGCGAGGCAGGTGATGCAACGAACCTGTCTTTACCTTCGCCAGTACAGCGCCGGAAAATCGTTCTATGCGTTACGCTAAGCGAGCTCGAACCCCAACCAAGCAAGCGCTCGGTTCAGACCATAGCATCGCGGTTTTTTGATCGACAGTTGGTATTTACCCGACAACGGAGACTCGCCATGACCCAGGAACTACCGGAGTTCCAGACGCTGTTGCTGGAGACCGACGGCGCCCTCGCCACCCTGACGCTGAACCGCGCGGACGCGCTCAACGCCATCGATGTCGCCATGGCCCGCGACCTGCTGCGGGCCGCGCAGTGGCTCGAAACCCGCGACGCCGTTAAGGTCGTGCTGTTGCGCGGCGCGGGCAAGGCCTTCTGCGCGGGCGGCGACATCAGCATGTTCACGGGCGACACCGAAACGGTGCGCGCCACGCTGTCGGATCTCTTCACGCCGCTCAATGATTTCGTCGCGCGCATTCCGCGCATGGACAAGGTCTGGCTCGCGCAGGTGCACGGCGTGGCGGCGGGCGCGGGCCTGTCGCTGGTGCTGGCTTGCGATCTGGCCATCGCCGAAGCCGGCGCGCGCTTCATGACGGCCTACCTGAAGCTGGGCGCCACGCCCGATGCCGGCATGACGCACGGCCTCATCCGCGCCGCCGGTCCCAAGCGCGCGCTTGATCTTCTGTTGCGGCACGACGCGTTCACCGCTGACGAGGCGCAGGCGTGGGGCATCATCACGCGCACCGCGCCGGCCGGTGAGCTGGCGGCTGCGGCGCAGGCTTATGCGCAGGATCTCGCCCGCCACGCACCGCACGGCATCGCAGGCGCCAAGGCATTGCTGCGCAGCGCCGCGTACGCGCCGCTGGAAACGCAGCTTGCCGAAGAGACCGCACGCTTTCTGCAGTCGGCCGCACGGGCGGACTTCGCGGAGGGCGTCGCGGCGTTCCGCGAAAAGCGTCCTCCCCGTTTCACCGGCCAGTAGCGCTAGCGCGCCTCGGCGACGCTGGCCCAGTCGGGCGCGCGCTTCTGCACAAAGGCGCTCAAACCTTCGTGCGCTTCCGGCGTGGCAGCGGCGTTGCAGAACACCTCCACCGCCGTCGCGACCCGGCGCCGGTACTCGTTGTCGTTGCTGTACACGAATGCGCGCCGTCCCATCGCCAGGACTTCCGGGGGCTTGGCGGCCAGCGACCGCGCCAGCGCGCGCGCTTGATCCAGCAGCTCGGCCTCCGGCGCCACGCGCGTCACCAGACCCATCCCGTGCGCATCGTGCGCGTCGAAGGTGCGGCCGGTGAACAGCAGATCGAACGCCCGGTGCTTGCCCACGATGGCCGGCAGATGCACGTAATGAATGGCGGGAAGCACACCCACATCGATCTCCGGATAACCGAACGTCGCGGTGTCGGCGGCCACGATCATGTCGCTGGAAATCGCGACCGTCATGCCGCCGCCGCGCACCGCGCCCGACACGACGGATATCGACGGCTTCGTCAGATTGAACTGCGCGTCATACAGCTTGATGTAGAGCCGCGTCAGCAACTCGCGCACGCGCGCGGGCGTGCTTTGCAGCAGCTGCTTCATATCCAGTCCCGCGCAGAATCGGCCCGGCAGACCGCTTGCCAGCAGCACCGCGCGCACGGACGGATCCGCATTGGCCTCGTCCAGCGCGCCGATCAGCGCGTCCAGCACGTCCACGTCCAGCGCGTTGACGGGCGCATGGCACAGATGAATTTCCGCAATGCCGTCCCGGACCTCATAACGCAAGGGACTCATTTCGCATCTCCGTGGGCGGCGTGTTGCTGCACGCTGCCGGTTGCCAGCATCGCTGCGACCTCCGATTCGTCAAAGCCGAGTTCCGCAAGGATCTCGCGGCTGTGCTCGCCAAGCATCGGCGCGGGCCGCGCAGCGACCCGCGGCTGCCGTCCGAAGCGCACGGGCAGGCCTACGTTGCGCACCTCGCCCAGGACCGGATGCTGGCTGGTCACGATCAACTCACGCGTCGCGACCTGCGGATGCGCCAGCGCCTGGTCCAACGTGTGAATGGCGGAACAGGCAATGCCCGCCGGCTTGAGCAAGTCCAGCCATTGCGCCACCGTGCGCGTCTCGATGCACGACTGCACCAGGGCAACCGTCGCATCAAAGTTGCGAACACGTTCGGCATTGGTCGCAAACGCCGGCGCATCCACATAATCCTGCAGCCCCGCCGCCGCGCAGAAACGCCGCCACTGCGCGTCGTTGCCCACCCCCAGCATCAGATCGCCATCGGATGCGCGAAAGGCCTGGTAAGGGCACATGGCCGGATGCCCGGTGCCCATGCGGCGGGGCACCTTGCCCGTGCGCCAATAGTTCTGCGCCATGTAGGACATCAGGCCCAACGACGTATCCAGCAGCGACACGTCCAGATACTGCCCCTTGCCCGTCTGGCCGCGCTCCAGCAGCGCCGCCAGAATCCCGCTCAGCGCAAACGAACCGGTGCCCAGATCCACGGGCGAAAAGCTGGCACGCGCAAAATTGCCGCCCGGATCGCCCATCGTGCTGATCATGCCGCTGAAGGCTTGCAGCATGACGTCGTAGCCGGGCTCCTCGCCCATCGGGCCCTCCCGGCCATAGCCCGAGATCTCGCAGTACACGAGGCGCGGGTTGATGCCAGCGAGCGTCTCGTAATCCACGCCCAGCCGCGCGGCGGTCTTGCCGCCAAATCCCTGAAGCACGACGTCGGCCTGCGCGGCCAGGCGATGCACCACCGCCCGCCCCGCCTCGAACTTCAAGTCCACCGCCAAGCTGCGCTTGTTGTGATTGACGGCCAGAAAGGTCGCGGATTGGCCCGCATCCTGCGGCAACCACGCCCGCGTGTCGTCCCCGGTGCCCACCGGTTCGACCTTGATCACGCGCGCGCCCAGCTCGCCCAGATACTGCCCGCACAGCGGCCCCGCCAGCACCTTGCTCAGGTCCAGGACCGTAATGTTCTTCAATGGAGTCATGCGATGCCCGCCTGCCGTGTTCACTGTTCCGCCTTCAGCCCGATGGTGTTCGCCGCCTGCGTCCAGTGCGCGGTTTCCTGCTTGAAGAAGTCATCCAGCTTGGCCGGCGCCACCTGAAAGGCCTCGGCCCCGCGCTCCTGCATCGCTTTGCGGTACGCGTCGCTGCCCACCACCTTGGCGACCGCGGCGCGCAGCTTCTGCACGACGTCGTCCGGCGTGCCCGCGGGCGTCTGCAACGAGAACCAGAACTTCAAATCCAGGCTGGGATAGCCCGCCTCTTTCAAGGTGGGCACGTTCGGCAGCAACGGCGATCGTTCGGCGGACGTGATGGCCAGCGCCTTCAACCGGCCGCCTTGCACCTGCCCGATGCTGGTGGACATGCTGTCGAAGAGAAAGTCGACCTGCCCGCCGATCACATCGGTCACGGCATTGGCGCTGCCCTTGTAGGCCACACCCACGGCCTGAAAATTGGCCAGCTTCTGCAGCGACGCGCCGTACACGTGCGGCGAGCTGCCAGGACCGAACGTCGCGTAGCTCAGGCCGTGCGGCGCGCTGCGCCCGCGCTCGACCAGCTCGGCCAGCGTGTTGACGGGCGTGCGCTCGGGGTTCACCACCAGCAGGTTCGGCATCGCGCCCGTCGTGCCGACCGGCACATAATCCTTCAGCGGATGCATCCTGGCGCTGGGATACATCAGCGGATTGATGGCCTGCATGGCCACCGTGTTGTGCATCAGCGTGTAGCCATCGGCCGGACCATTGAGCACGCTCTGGTAGCCCACGTTGCCGCTCGCGCCCGGCTTGTTCTGCACGATGACCTGCTGGCCCAGTTCACGCGCCAGCGGCTCGGCCACCAGGCGCGCGATGAAATCCGTTGGCCCTCCTGCTGAGAACGGCACGACCAGCGTGATGGGCTTGGAGGGCCACGCTTGCGCAAACGCGGGCGCGGACAGCGCCGAGCAAGCGAGGCAGGCGGCAAACAGTTTGTTGAGCGTCATGATGTCTCCTGTGGTTCTTCTTGGATGACGCCCATTATCGGAAGCGGATTGCTATATTAGAAATACCGTTTAAATATGCGGGCCATAACAAAAAAATGATGGCCCGCTTTTTTTTTTGAGATCCTTCATGTCCATGTCCATACGCGCGATGCAATGCTTTGTCGCGGTGGTGTCAACGGGTTCGATCAGCCGCGCCGCCACGGCGCTGCATGTGGCCCAGCCTGCGCTCAGTTTGCAGATCCGCAATCTTGAAGAAGATCTGGGCGTCGTTCTGCTGCAACGCAGCGCCCGCGGCGTCACGCCCACCGCGGCGGGCACGCGCCTCTTGGCTCACGCGCGTGAAATCCTCGGCCGCATCGACGCGGCGCGTGCCGATGTGCGAGAAGACCTCAACGCGCCGCGTGGCACGGTGTCGCTGGCCATGTCGATGTCCATGGCCAAGCTGCTGACGGTGCCGCTGATGCGGTTCAGCCTCGCCCACTGGCCGGGCGTCTACTTGAAGATCATCGAGTCCAGCACGGGCTACATCCCCGGCTTCGTGAGCTCGGGCCATGCCGATCTGGGACTGACATTCAGCGATGAAGCGTCCGTCGATCTGCGTTTCCAGCATCTGATCGACGAGGAGCTGGTGGTCGTATCACCGCCCCTGGCAAAACGCGGCAAACGCGCATCATCAGAGCTGGCTGCGCTGCCGACCATCAGCCTGCGCGCCCTGTCCGCGTTGCCTTTGGTGCTGCCGGGCAATCCGCACAGCCTGCGACGCTTACTGGATCAATATCAGCAGCGCGAACAGGTCGAATTCCGCGTCATTGCCGAAGCCAACGCCATCCCGCAGCTGATCGAGCTGGCGCAGGCCGGCGTCGCCCATACGATCCTGTCGTTTGAAGCCGTACGCCAGGAGGCCGAGCGCGGCCTTGTGCAATTGCGGCGGATAAGCCGGCCCCGTCTGACCCGCCCGGTATTCCTGTGCCGTTCCGACGTGCTGCCGCTGTCGCTGGCGGCCGCAGCCGTCGCGGACCGCGTCGCCCGCATCATCACCGACGCGGGGCCTGCCGCGGCGCGCGCGTAGCGCTCAGACGATCCGCTTTTCGACCGCTTGCGCCCAGCGGCGCGCGACCGTGGGCGACGTGGCGCAGGTGGCGGACTCGGTGACGACGCGCACCGCCCGTTCCAGCAGCTGGATATCGGCCTCGTGCTGGCGTGCGACGTGGGGGTCTTCAAAGAAGATGACGCGCTGGCATTGGTGCTCAAGCACCAGCTCCGCAATCTGCGCATCGCCGCCCAGCGGGCCGCTCAGGTAGCGATGCACCCACGGCGTGTCCTTGGGCCAGCCGCGCGACCACGCCAGCTCATTGAGCCGGCCGCCGGTCGTGCCGGTGGCCACGCGCCGGGCAAAGCGCGACAGCACATCGAAATGCTCGCTGGCAAACGCCACCATCTCGTCCTTGAGCGCGTCGTGGGCAATCATCGCCAGCGTCTGACCCGAGAAACTGAAATGGCGCGACACGGATGCATCCGGCGCCAGCCCGGCGTGTATGCGTTCGACCTCCATCCATTCGATGGCGCCCGCCAGCGTCGAAATGAACGGACGGCCATGCGTGATGCACTGCCGCTTGAGCGCCAGCGCTTCGGGAAAAATCGACGACGGGTCAACGGGATCGATCAGGTAAATCGCGCCATCAAACGGCGCCTGGCCGTCACGACCTTCGGTCACGCGCGCCACCAGCTTCATCAGGCCGCCCTCGCGGCCGTACGGGTAACGGATCAGACCGGGATAACCCTGCAGCATGCCCTCGCGCACGATCGCATCATGGGTGCGCCCCACCGTGTGCAACTGCACGCCCAGCTCGCGGATGGTGGACGAACACGCACGCAGCCAGGTGAACAGGGCAGCATCGGGGGTTTCATGGTGCAAACGATTGGCGGCCAGGCCAAAACGCAATTGGGCAGCGGGCATCGGTGGACTCGGCTGGAAAGGACAAACAAACGGATCCCCGATAATACCGTGGCGCGCGCGACGCGAGCATGTCATGCGCGAGACCGCGCCCGAAGCCGCCCGCAGCCTGGCGGCTTCGCCCAAAAAAACGCTCCCGACAGGGAGCGTCTTGTGCAGCCACGATCAGTCGGCTTCTTCGATCCAGGCCATCTGAATGGCCTCCAGGATCTTCTCGCCGCTGTGGGCGGGATCGTCGCTGAAGCCCGGCAAGGCCATGACCCATTCGCGCAACTGCGTAAAACGCAGCACCTTCGGGTCCACGTCAGGGTGCGCGTCGTACAGCGCAGCCGCAATCTCGTAGGTGTCGGTCCACTTCATCAATGGCCCTCTTTGGCGTGATTGATCGTGTACTTGGGAATCTCGACCGTCAGGTCGGCATCGGTCACCAGCGCCTGGCACGACAGACGCGACGTGGGGGTCAGGCCCCAAGCCTTGTCCAGCAGGTCTTCCTCGTCGTCCGTGGCGTCTTCCAGCGACGAATAACCCTGCTTGACCACCACATGACAGGTCGTGCAGGCGCACGACAGTTCGCAGGCGTGCTCGATATCGATGTGGTTGTCCAGCAGCACGCGGCAGATCGACACGCCCTTGGGCGCATCTTCGATCACGGCGCCTTCGGGACAGTAGTCGGGATGAGGCAATACAGTCAGTTTCGGCATAACTTCTTATCAGGCGATTTCGTCTAGTTTGCGGCCGGCCAACGCGGCGCGGATGCTGCGGTCCATGCGGCGTGCGGCAAAGTCGTCGGTCGCGGCGGACAGGGCCTGCACGGCTTGCGTGACGGTGTCCACGTCCTGCGCCTGCTGCGCCGCGATCGCGGCGTCCAGGCACTCGTCCACCCGCTTGCGTTCTTCCGGCTCGAGCAGGTCGCCGTCAACGGCCAGCGCCGCCTGCACCGATTCCACCAACTGGCGCGCGTCGACCTGCTGCTCTCGCAACATGCGCGCCTTGGCATCCGTGTCAGCCTGCGCCACGCTATCGGCCAACATCTGAGCGATCTCGTCGTCGGACAGACCGTAAGACGGCTTGACGGACACCATTGCCTCGACGCCCTGGCTCTGCTCGCGCGCCGTAACGCTGAGCAGGCCATCCGCGTCGACCTGGAAGGTCACGCGGATACGTGCGGCGCCCGCCACCATCGGCGGAATGCCGCGCAGTTCAAAGCGCGCCAGTGAACGGGAATCCGCCACCAGGTCGCGCTCGCCCTGCACCACGTGGATGCTCATGGCCGTCTGGCCGTCCTTGAACGTCGTGAATTCCTGCGCGCGCGCCACAGGGATGGTGCTGTTGCGCGGAATGATGCGTTCGACCAGGCCGCCCATCGTTTCCAGGCCCAGCGACAGCGGAATCACGTCCAGCAGCAGCCAGTCTTCGCCCGGCGCCCGGTTGCCCGCCAACAGATTGGCCTGCAGCGCGGCACCCAGCGCCACGACCTGATCCGGATCCAGATCGGTCAGTGGTTCCGTGCCGAACACCTTGGCCACCGCAGCGCGTACGACGGGCATGCGAGTCGCGCCGCCCACCATGACCACGCCGCGCACATCGGCCGGCTTGAGCGCCGCATCGCGCAGCGCGCGGCGCGCCGTGTCCAGCGTACGCTCGATCAGCGGCTGGGCCAGCAATTCAAATTCAGCACGGGTAAGCGGCAGTTCGGCGTCGCGCCCGCCCGACAGCGTCAGCTTCAGGCTCGTCACGTCGGCGTCCGACAGCGTTTCACGCGCGGCGCGCGCGGCCATCAGTAAACCGCGGCGCTCGGCGGGCGACAGTTCGCCCAAGCCGAGCTTCGCCACGGCGTGATCCGCGATCAGGACATCGAAGTCGTCGCCGCCAAGCGCCGTATCGCCGCCTGTGGAAATCACTTCGAACACGCCCTGCGTCAGGCGCAGGATGGAAATATCGAACGTGCCGCCGCCCAGGTCATAAACGGCGTAGACACCCTCGGCGGCATTGTCCAGCCCGTAGGCAATGGCGGCCGCAGTCGGTTCATTCAACAGGCGCAGGACATTCAGGCCCGCCAGGCGCGCGGCGTCGCGCGTGGCCTGCCGCTGTGCGTCGTCGAAATACGCGGGCACGGTGATCACCGCACCCACCAGTTCGTCGCCCAACACGTCTTCGGCACGCTGGCGCAGCACTGCCAGGATCTGCGCGGACACCTCAACCGGGCTCAGGTCGCCCTGCGCCGTGCGGATCCGGACCATCCCGGGAGCATCGACAAACTCATAAGGCGCGCGCGTTGCCTGCGCCTCTTCCAGCGACCGGCCCATGAAACGCTTCACGGACACGACCGTGTTCAGGGGATCTTCGGCCTGCTGGGCCAGCGGCTCGCGGCCCGTCGTGACCTTGCCGCCGGGGAAATAGCGCACCGCCGACGGCAGCAAGGCATGGCCTTGGGCATCGGGCAGCACTTCAGCCACGCTGCTGCGCACGGCAGCGACCAGCGAATTGGTGGTGCCCAGGTCAATCCCGACCGCCAGCTTGCGCTGGTGCGGCGCGGGCGATTCACCGGGCTCGGAAATCTGCAATAAGGCCATGATTCTGTTTTTCTGGTCAGTAGGCCGCGCCGGACAGGCGCCCATGTCGGGAACGCCCCAGCGCGCCGTTGGCTATCCCGCGGGCTGCACGTGGGCCAGCTCCTGCGCCAGCTTTTCCACGAACATCCATTCCCGCACCTTGCGCCCGGCCGCCGCGTAATCGCGTTCGTCATCCAGAAGGCGCGTCAGCGTGGCGCGCATCTCGGCACGCGCCTCGTCCAGTTCGGCTTGCAACGCGTTCAGAACGCTGGCGTCGTCGCGCCCGTCATCCAGCATCTCGCGCCAGGTCATCTGCTGCATCAGGAAAGCGCCGTCCAGGGACGTGTTGCTTTCGGTCTGCAGGTCCACGCCGGCCTGCTCGCACAGGTAGCGGGCCCGCAGCAGCGGATCCTTCAATTCGCGATAGGCCTCGTTGGCCCGTGCCGCCCATTGCATCGCCACGCGGCGTTCCGCAGGGCTGGCCGTGGCAAAGCGGTCGGGGTGCACCTTCGCGGCGACGGTGCGCCAGGCGTGCTCAAGCGCCTGGCCGTCCAGGTCGAATCGTGCCGGCAAGCCAAACAGGCTGAAGTGATCGTCACCAGCCAAGACTTACACCGTGAACGACTCGCCGCAGCCGCAGGTCGCCTTCTCGTTGGGGTTGCGGAACTTGAAGCCTTCGTTCAGGCCCTCGCGGGCGTAGTCCAGCTCTGTGCCATCGAGATACGACAGGCTCTTGGGGTCAATGAAGACCTTCACGCCAAAGCTCTCGAAGACGACATCTTCCGCTTCGACCGCGTCGACATACTCCAACTTGTAGGCCATGCCGGAGCAGCCCGTCGTCCTAACGCCGAGCCGCAAGCCGATACCCTTTCCGCGCTTCTGCAAGTAGCGGCCGATGTGGGTGGCAGCCTGTTGGGTCAGGGTAACGGACATGATCAGCCCGCCACAGCTTCGGCGGTGGCCGAATGCTTTTCTTTGTAGTTCTGCACCGCGGCCTTGATCGCGTCTTCGGCCAGGATGGAACAGTGCACCTTCACCGGCGGCAGCGCCAGTTCTTCGGCGATCTGCGTGTTGCGGATGTTCATGGCTTGGTCCAGCGTCTTGCCCTTGACCCATTCGGTCACGAGCGAGCTGGAGGCGATGGCCGAGCCACAGCCGTAGGTCTTGAAGCGCGCGTCTTCAATAACGCCAGCTTCGTTCACCTTGATCTGCAGCTTCATCACGTCGCCACAGGCCGGCGCGCCGACCATGCCGGTGCCCACCGAGTCGTCCGACTTGTCGAACGAACCGACGTTGCGAGGGTTTTCGTAGTGATCCAGAACTTTGGTGCTGTAAGACATGTTAATTCTCCACGTATATCAAGGCGCGGGCGCTTAGTGCGCGGCCCACTGCACGGTGTTCAAGTCGATGCCTTCCTTGGCCATTTCCCAAAGCGGCGACATATCGCGCAGCTTGCCAACCCGGCTCTTGATCAGTTCGACCGCAAAGTCCACTTCCTTCTCGGTCGTGAAACGACCCAGCGTGAAGCGGATCGAGCTGTGCGCCAGTTCATCGTTGCGGCCCAGGGCGCGCAGCACGTACGACGGCTCCAGGCTGGCCGAGGTGCAGGCCGAACCGCTGGAAACCGCAAGCTCCTTGATCGCCATGATCAGGGACTCGCCTTCGACGTAGTTGAAGCTCACGTTCAGGTTGTGCGGCACGCGCTGGTCCATGTCGCCGTTCAGGTAGACCTCTTCGATCTCCGACAGGCCATTCCACAGGCGATCACGCAGCATGCGGATGCGCTCGTTCTCGGTGCCCATTTCTTCGCGCGCCAGGCGGAAGGCTTCGCCCATGCCGACGATCTGGTGCGTGGCCAGCGTGCCCGAGCGGAAACCGCGCTCATGACCGCCGCCATGCATCTGCGCTTCGATACGGATACGCGGCTTGCGGCGCACGTACAGCGCGCCGATGCCCTTGGGGCCGTAGGTCTTGTGGGCCGAGAACGACATCAGGTCGACCTTGAGCTTTTGCAGGTCGATTTCCACCTTGCCGGTCGCCTGAGCGGCGTCGACGTGGAAAATGATGCCCTTTTCCCGGCAGATTTCACCCAGCGCTTCCACGTCCTGGATCACACCGATTTCGTTGTTCACCATCATCACGGACACCAGCACGGTGTCGGGACGCAGCGCAGCCTTGAACACGTCCAGGTCGATCAGGCCGTTGTCCTTGACGTTCAGATAGGTGACTTCGAAGCCCTGGCGCTCCAGCTCACGACAGGTGTCCAGAACCGCCTTGTGTTCGGTCTTGACCGTGATGATGTGCTTGCCGCGCTCGGCATAGAAGTTTGCCGCGCCCTTGATGGCGAGGTTGTTGGATTCGGTGGCGCCGGAGGTCCAGACGATTTCGCGCGGGTCGGCATTGACCAGCTTGGCGACTTGTTCGCGGGCGCGTTCGACGGCCTCTTCGGACTCCCAGCCAAACGCATGACTGCGCGACGCCGGGTTGCCGAAGTTCTCGTACAGCCACGGCACCATGGCATCAACAACGCGGGGATCGACAGGCGTCGTGGCCGAATAATCCAGATAGATCGGACGGGTGGTCATTTCTACAACTCCTACTTCTTATACGGTGGCGTTGGCAGCAACAGTGGTGGTCGGGGCGTTGGCGGCAGTTGCGCCTCCCACCCGGTTCACGCGCACTGCGCAGGCCTGCGCTTGATTGGTCGCTTCCTGCAATTGGCGCACACGCTGCTGGTCGACGAGATCCTGCAGGGACACCGAATCCAGGTAATCCACCATCTTGCGATTCAACGTAGCCCAGAGTTCATGCGTCATGCACTTGCCCGGCTTGCCGTCGTTGCCGCTCGTACAGTCCCGCTTGCCGCCACAGCTCGTGGCGTCCAGCGGTTCGTCGACGGCAAAGATGATGTCTGCAACAGTCACGTTGCGCGCCAGGCGCGCAAGCGAATAACCGCCGCCCGGGCCGCGGACGCTGTCCACGAGCTCGTGACGACGGAGTTTTCCGAAGAGCTGTTCCAGATACGAAAGCGAAATGTTCTGACGCTGGCTGATGGCCGCAAGAGTGACCGGGCCGCTATGCTGCCGCATAGCCAAGTCGATCATGGCAGTCACGGCGAAACGCCCTTTGGTAGTTAGCCGCATGGTGAATTCCCTGTGATTCCGGCAGTGGCCGCCAGCGAATCCAGCGGTCAATACCCGAGTAATTGGCTCAAGTATAGCCTATTCCCGACTAATTTGGTATGGCTCCCGGCTACAAAAAACCGCGCATCTGCGCGGTTTTTTACTGCCTTCTGCCCCTGAGAGCCGCTCTGCGAGCGACTCTGCAACCGGCCGATCAGGCAGCCTGGTACTGGGTAGCGCGCTTGCGGACCAGTTCGAGAACACCCTGACAGGCATCTTCGAGATAGTCCAGGACTTTACCGAAACCGTCGGCGCCACCGTAGTACGGATCGGGCACGGTGGCTTCTTCGAACTCATTGGCAAAGCGCATCAGGAGCATCAGCTTGTGCTGGTACGCCTTGGGGCATTGCTGCTGCATGGCGGACAGATTGTCCCAGTCCATGGCGAGGATAAGATCGAAGTCACGGAAGTCTTCCGCGGTGACCTGACGCGCCTCGCAGTGAGTGATCTCGTAGCCGCGCTTACGTGCCGCAGCCTGCGCCCGGGCATCAGGCGCCTCGCCGATATGAAACGCGTGCGTGCCCGCGGAGTCGATGCGCACAACATCGCCCAAACCCGCGTCATTCACCAAATGGCGAAACACGCCCTCTGCGCTCGGCGAGCGACAGATATTGCCCATGCAAACGAAAAGTACCTTGGTCATCATGGAAGCAAGTGTGCGGGAAAACCCGAGATAAGGCAAGCTTTTTTTGCACCTGCGCAATTGACGTAGCGCAAATTAATGGGGCACATAATCCCAAAGAAATCATGGAGTTGCAAGCTTGTATTCAGGTAACCCATGAGACGCAACGCGTGCAAAATTCCGGAATGGTTACACCATGATGGCAGCGCACCACTTTTTGCGCATTTTAAGCTTACCGTAAGCGAACAGACATGAATTGAAACGTTTGGCCCTGCCCTACACCGCCCCGTCCAGCAGCACACGCTGCTTGAGGGCATTGAGCGAGTCTCGGGCGGCAGCAGCCTGTTCGAATTCGAGATTGCGGGCGTGGTCCATCATCAGCTTTTCCAGTCGCTTGATCTCGCGCGCCAGGGCCTTCTCATCCTTCAACAATTCCGCGGGAACTGCCGCTTCCAGCGTGTCGTGTTGGGCAGGGGCCACGATACCGTCGATCAATTCACGCACCGCCTTGTGCACGCCGCGCGCGGTGATGCCGTTGTCGACGTTGAATTGAAGCTGCTTCGTGCGCCGGCGGGCAGTCTCGTCCATGGCGCGTTTCATCGAATCCGTGATGCGGTCGGCATAGAGAATTGCGTGACCGTTCAGGTTGCGGGCCGCGCGGCCGATGGTCTGAATGAGGCTGCGCTCTGACCGCAGGAAGCCCTCCTTGTCGGCATCCAGGATGGCCACCAGCGACACCTCCGGAATATCCAGCCCCTCGCGCAGCAGGTTGATCCCCACCAGGACGTCGAACGTGCCCAAGCGCAGGTCCCGCAGGATTTCGACGCGCTCGACCGTGTCGATGTCCGAGTGCAGGTAGCGCACCTTCACGCCATGCTCGCTCAGGAAGTCCGTCAGGTCTTCGGCCATCCGCTTGGTCAGCGTCGTGACCAGCACGCGGTCGCCTTGAGCAACACGCGCCTTGATCTGGCCCAGCAGGTCGTCCACCTGCGTGCGAGCGGGCAACACCTGGACGATCGGGTCGACAAGGCCCGTGGGACGCACCACCTGCTCCACGACGTTGTCCGCGTGCTCCTGCTCGTATGCGGCAGGCGTTGCCGAAACAAATACGCACTGGCGCATCCGCGTCTCAAACTCCTCGAGCTTGAGCGGACGGTTGTCCAGCGCCGACGGCAGACGGAAACCGTACTGCACCAGCGTTTCCTTGCGGGACCGGTCGCCGCGGTACATGGCGCTGAGTTGGCCGATCGTGACGTGGCTCTCGTCGATGAACATCAGCGCGTCGGACGGCAGGTAATCAATCAGGGTCGGTGGCGGGTCGCCCGGCGCGGCGCCCGACAAATGACGCGAGTAGTTCTCGATGCCCTTGCAGAACCCAAGCTCCTGCAGCATTTCCAGATCGAAGCGGGTGCGTTGCTCAAGACGCTGAGCCTCGACCAGGTGGCCATCGTCGACGAACCGCTTGACGCGTTCGCGCAGCTCTTCCTTGATGGTTTCGATGGCGCGCAGCACGGTGTCGCGCGGCGTCACATAATGCGAGCCGGGATAGACGGTGAAGCGCGGCAGCTTCTGGCGGATGCGACCCGTCAGCGGATCGAACAGTTCGAGCGTTTCGATTTCGTCATCGAACAACGTCACGCGCAACGCGAGCTCGGCGCTTTCTGCCGGGAAGATGTCGATGGTCTCGCCGCGCACGCGGAAGACCCCACGCGTAAACTCGGCGTCGTTACGGGTGTACTGCATGGCGACCAGGCGCGCGAGGATCTCGCGTCGGGCGATCTGGTCGCCCGCGCGAAGGATCAACACCATCGCGTGATAGTCGCCGGGGTTGCCGATACCGTAGATGCACGACACCGTACCCACGATGATCGTGTCGCGCCGTTCGAGCAGGCTTTTGGTGGCCGACAGCCGCATCTGCTCGATGTGTTCGTTGATGGACGAGTCCTTCTCAATGAACAGGTCGCGCGTCGGCACATAGGCCTCGGGCTGGTAGTAATCGTAGTAAGAAACGAAATACTCCACCGCGTTCTTCGGAAAGAACTCGCGCATTTCGGCGTAGAGCTGCGCGGCCAATGTCTTGTTGGGGGCAAGGACCAGCGCCGGGCGGCCCATGCGCGCGATCACGTTGGCCATGGTGTAGGTTTTGCCTGACCCGGTCACGCCCAGAAGCGTCTGGTACATGAGGCCGTCTTCAACACCCTGCGTCAGCCCTGCGATGGCCGTGGGCTGGTCCCCCGCCGGCGGGTAGGGTTGATAGAGGTGAAACGGGCTGTCAGGGAAATCGACGAATCCCGGACCTGCGGCGGGAGCCCCCGCGCTTGGGTCTATTGCGCTCTTAGGCATGCTAGACTGTTCCAGGGTAAACCCCCCATTATCCACAGCACTTCGTACTGCGTCCACCCACCTCATCAGAGTCCCATGAGCACCCTATTCGATTCCGTCGAGCTCGCGCCGCGCGACCCCATTCTTGGCCTGAACGAACAATACAACGCGGACACCCGCCCCGGTAAAGTGAACCTGGGCGTGGGCGTGTATTACGATGATCAGGGACGGATCCCGCTCCTGGGCGCAGTGCGCAAGGCCGAAACCGCCCGCATCGAAGCCGCCGCCGCTCGCGGCTATCTGCCTATCGAAGGCATCGCCGGCTACAACGCCGGCGCCCAGGCGCTGCTGCTGGGCAAGGACTCCGCGCTGGCCGCCGCTGGCCGCGTGCTGACCACGCAAGCACTGGGCGGCACTGGCGCCCTGAAGATCGGCGCCGATTTCCTGCGCCAATTGCTGCCGGGCTCCAAGGTCCTGATCAGTGATCCCAGCTGGGAAAACCACCGCGCCCTGTTCGAACGCGCCGGTTTTGAAGTCGGCACCTATGCCTACTACGACGCCACCACCCGCGGCCTGAACTTCGAAGCCATGCTGGCCGACCTGAAGGCCGCGCCCGCCAAGACCGTCGTCGTGCTGCATGCTTGCTGCCACAACCCCACGGGCGCGGATCCCACCCCCGACCAGTGGAAGCAGATCGCCGCTGTCGTCAAGGAAAACAACCTGGTCCCGTTCCTGGACATCGCCTACCAAGGGTTTGGCGACGGTCTGACGGAAGACGCCTCGGTCGTGCGCCTGTTCGCGGACCTGGACATGACCATGTTCATCAGCTCGTCGTTCTCGAAGTCGTTCTCGCTGTATGGCGAGCGCGTCGGCGCGCTGACCGTCGTGGCCGGCAGCAAGGACGAAGCCACGCGCGTGCTGAGCCAGCTCAAGCGTGTCATCCGCACCAACTACTCCAACCCGCCGACGCACGGCGGCACGGTGGTCTCCACGGTGCTGAACACGCCCGAGCTGTTCGCCCTCTGGGAAGAAGAACTGGCCGGCATGCGTGATCGCATCCGCCTGATGCGCGCGCAACTGGTCGACAAGATCAAAGAGCACGGCGGCAAGCAGGACTTCAGCTTCGTGCTGAAGCAGCGCGGCATGTTCTCGTACTCGGGCCTCTCCGCCGCTCAGGTGGACCGTCTGCGTGAAGAACATGGCGTCTACGCCGTGTCCAGCGGACGCATCTGCGTGGCCGCGCTGAACAGCGGCAACATCGACAAGGTGGCAGCCGGCATCGCGGCTGTGCTGTAAATCACTTGGCGGCCCGAGCCGTCTTCAGCCAGAAACGGGACCTGCGGGTCCCGTTTTTGCTGCCTTCGAGACTAGCTTGCTTTTTTGCGCTGCGTCCCCCAGAATGGCGCTGTATATATGTACAGTCCGCTCGCACCGGATCATCGCCATGGCCAGCAAACTCACGGATCGCCAACAACAAATCCTGGACCTCATCAGGCAAACGGTCACGCGCACCGGCTTTCCGCCGACGCGTGCCGAGATCGCCCAGGCCCTGGGTTTTCGCTCTCCCAACGCCGCCGAAGACCACCTCAAGGCGTTGGCACGCAAGGGCGCCATCGAGCTCACGGCCGGCGCCTCGCGGGGCATCCGTCTGAAGGACGCCGCCACCGCGCCCGCCCAGGCCTCACTCCCCATCCCTGCCCTCGCCCAGCTTCTCTTGCCGCTGGTCGGCCGTGTTGCGGCAGGTAGCCCGATTCTTGCGGCCGAGCATGTCGAACGCGAAGTCGGCGTGGACCCCAGCCTCTTTGCCCAGGCGCCCGATTATCTGCTCAAAGTCCGCGGCATGAGCATGCGCGACGCAGGCATCCTTGAAGGCGATCTGCTGGCTGTCAAAAAGGCATCTGAAGCCCGCAATGGCCAGATCGTGGTGGCTCGTATCGGCGACGATGTCACGGTCAAGCGCCTTCAACGCCAGAACGGCCATATCGAGCTCCTGCCTGAAAATCCCGACTTCGAAACCATCGTGGTCAAGGCCGATCAGGAATTCGCGCTGGAAGGCATTGCGGTGGGTCTTATCCGCACGCAAGCGCTGCACTAGACCGGGACCTTGTCCTGCTCATAGCCAAGCCCTGCAGGCGGCTTACGCCGCCTACGCCATACCTCGCTACCGGTACGCCACATCCAAAAGAAAACCCCGCTCACGAGCGGGGTTTTTTGCTTTGGGGCGGTCCGTAAGACTTTAGACACCCTTGCGCTTCGGACGCCCTCTTACGAGGGCGCCCCGGCGTTCAAGACGCCATCAGTGCTTCATGACCGGGTCGGTAGAGCCGGGTTCAGCCGGCTTGGCAACCAGGGGTTCCTTGACGGCTTCTTCCTCGGCCAACGGCTCCGGCAGACGCTCCAAGGCCAGTTCCAGCACCTTGTCGATCCAACGCACCGGCACGATCTCGAGGTGGTTCTTGACGTTGTCCGGGATCTCCGCCAAATCCTTGACGTTTTCTTCCGGAATCAGAACCGTCTTGATACCGCCGCGGTGAGCCGCGAGCAGCTTTTCCTTCAGGCCGCCGATCGGCAGCACTTCGCCGCGCAGCGTGATCTCGCCCGTCATGGCGACGTCGGCGCGCACCGGGATGCGCGACAGGGCCGACACCATGGCCGTGGTGATCGCGATACCCGCGGACGGACCGTCCTTGGGCGTCGCACCTTCCGGCACGTGCACGTGCATGTCGTGCTTTTCGAAGACGCTGTCGGCAAAGCCCAGCCGGCGAGCCCGCGAACGCACGACGGTGCGCGCCGCTTCGACCGATTCCTTCATCACATCGCCGAGCGAACCCGTACGCTGGATGACGCCCTTACCGGGCATGTCCGCGACTTCGATCGTCAGCAGGTCGCCGCCGACTTCCGTCCACGCCAGGCCGGTCACCTGACCGATCTGGTTTTCCTTTTCGGCCATGCCAAACGCGTAGCGGCGCACACCGAGGTAATCGCTGAGGTTGTCGGCCGTGACGTTGACCGCCTTGACCTCGAGCGTCTTGCCCTCGGCCTTGGCGCGATCGCTTTGGGTCAGCAATTGCTTGATGACCTTGCGGCAGATCTTGCCCACTTCCCGTTCGAGCGCACGGACACCGGCTTCGCGGGTGTAGTAACGCACGATATCGCGCAGCGCGCTGTCGTCGACCGTCAGCTCGGTATCCTTCACGCCGTTGTTCTTCATCAGCTTGGGCAGCAGATGGTCGCGGGCGATGTGGATCTTTTCTTCCTCGGTGTAACCCGACAGGCGGATCACTTCCATACGGTCCAGCAGAGCCGGCGGAATGTTCAGCGTGTTGCTGGTCGCCACGAACATGACGTCGGAGAGATCGAAGTCGACCTCGATGTAGTGGTCCTGGAACGTGTGGTTCTGTTCCGGGTCCAGCACTTCGAGCAGGGCCGACGAGGGATCGCCGCGGAAATCCATGCCCAGCTTGTCGATTTCATCAAGCAGGAACAGCGGATTGCGCACGCCGACCTTCGACATGTTCTGCACGATCTTGCCGGGCATCGAGCCGATGTATGTACGACGGTGACCGCGGATCTCGGCTTCGTCGCGCACGCCGCCCAGGGCCATACGCACGAACTTGCGGTTCGTGGCCTTGGCGATCGACTGACCAAGCGAGGTTTTACCGACACCCGGAGGGCCGACCAGGCACAGGATCGGCGCCTTCACCTTGTCCACGCGCTGTTGCACGGCAAGATATTCGAGGATCCGTTCCTTGACCTTTTCGAGACCGTAGTGGTCGTTGTCCAGCACCGTCTCGGCGTTGCTGATCGAGTTGTTGATCTTGCTCTTCTTTCTCCAGGGGAGATTGATGAGCGTGTCGATATAGTTGCGCACCACAGTGGCTTCGGCCGACATGGGCGACATGAGCTTGAGCTTCTTGAGCTCGGCATCGGCTTTCTTGCGCGCCTCTTTGGGCATGTGGGCAGCGATGATCTTCTTCTCAAGCTCTTCGATGTCCGCGCCCTCTTCGCCTTCGCCCAACTCCTTCTGAATGGCCTTGACCTGCTCATTCAGGTAGTAGTCGCGCTGGCTCTTTTCCATCTGCTTCTTCACGCGGCCACGAATCCGCTTCTCGACCTGGAGGATGTCGATTTCGGTTTCGAGTTGCGTGAGCAAGCCTTCGAGGCGTTCGGAGGTGCCGGTGATCTCGAGCATCTTTTGCTTCTGCTCGAGCTTCAGGGGAAGATGCGCGGCGATCGTGTCGGCCAGGCGGCCAGCATCGTCAATGCCAGCCAGCGAGGTCAGGATCTCCGGGGGGATCTTCTTGTTGAGCTTTACGTACTGCTCGAACTGCGCAACGATGGCGCGGCGCAAGGCTTCTGTTTCGGAGCCCTGCATGGCGTCCGGTTCGATAGGCGACACCTGGCAGGTGAAGTGCGAATCGGCGTCTTCGATGGTGTTGATGCGCGCGCGCTGCGTGCCTTCAACCAGCACCTTAACGGTGCCGTCGGGCAGCTTGAGCATTTGCAGGATGCCGGCGACGCAGCCAATTTCGTATACGTCTTCAGGCGTGGGGTCATCTTTGCCGGCGGACTTTTGAGCCACCAGCATGATGCTTTTGCCCGCTTCCATCGCGACCTCGAGCGCGCGGATGGAGCGCGGACGGCCGACGAACAGCGGGATGACCATATGCGGGAACACTACGACGTCTCGCAGCGGCAGCAGGGGAAGGTCGATCGGGTCGGAAGGCAGGGTCTGGCTGGCAGACATATGAGGTTCCTCGGTATGACTCGGCGTATGGGGACGGGGCACCCGGGTAATACCCGAGCAAACTCGTCAATTACGTCTGTTATGGGAACAATAGCCGAAAATTCAAGATCTCGGCCGCCTGGATCACCAAAAGGCCCCAAAAAGGCCCTGGAACCGTCTTCAGTATGCGGCCATGGCGGCCGGCTGAAAAGCGTGATCGTGGATGGAGAAGCGCCCTAGGCAAAAAAACCCGTTACGAGAACGGGCTTTTTTGAAATATCAGGCGGCGGCGTCGCGGACTTCTCCGCGCTCCGGCTTCTCTGGCGCGGCGTTTTCATCCGCGTAGATCAGCAAGGGCTTGCCCTCGCCTTCGATGGCGTTTTCATCGAGCACCACACGCTTGACGTTGCCCTGCGAGGGCAGGTCGTACATGGTGTCGAGCAGCGCCTGTTCGATGATGGAACGCAGACCGCGAGCACCCGTCTTGCGGCGCAGCGCCTTGCGGGCGATGGCCTTCAGTGCGGCGGGGCGCACGTCGAGCTCGGCGCCTTCCATGGCGAACAGCTTCTGGAATTGCTTGAGCAGGGCGTTCTTGGGCTCGGTCAGAATCTGGACCAGCGCGGCTTCGTCCAGCTCGTCCAGCGTGGCGACCACGGGCAGACGGCCGACCAGTTCGGGGATGAGACCGAACTTGATGAGGTCTTCGGGCTCGACTTCGGAGAACAGCTCACCGACGCCGCGCTCGGACTTGGCGCGCACGGACGCCGAGAACCCGATACCGGACTTTTCAGTGCGGTCGCGGATGACCTTTTCCAGTCCGTCGAAGGCGCCGCCCACGATGAACAGGATGTTGGTCGTGTCGACCTGCACGAAATCCTGGTTGGGGTGCTTGCGTCCGCCCTGCGGGGGCACCGACGCCACCGTGCCTTCGATCAGCTTCAGCAAGGCCTGCTGCACGCCCTCGCCCGACACGTCGCGGGTGATGGACGGGTTGTCGGACTTGCGCGAAATCTTGTCGATCTCGTCGATGTAGATGATGGCGCGCTGGGCTTTTTCGACTTCATAGTTGCAGTTCTGCAGCAACTTCTGAATGATGTTTTCGACGTCTTCACCCACATAACCGGCTTCGGTCAGCGTGGTGGCGTCGGCCATGACGAAGGGCACGTTCAGCATGCGAGCCAGCGTCTGGGCCAGGAGCGTCTTGCCGGAGCCGGTGGGCCCGATCAGCATGATGTTGCTCTTGGAGAGCTCGACTTCGTCGCCCTTGATTTCGCCGTGGCGAATGCGCTTGTAGTGGTTGTAGACGGCCACGGCCAGCATGCGCTTGGGCGACGATTGCCCAATGACGTACTGGTCCAGGAAAGTCTTGATTTCAGCCGGAGTGGGCAGCTCGGAACGAATCGCCGCGCGCGCGGTGGCCTGCGCCTCTTCGCGGATGATGTCGTTGCACAGATCTATGCATTCATCGCAGATGAACACCGACGGACCCGCGATCAGCTTGCGGACTTCGTGCTGGCTTTTATTGCAAAACGAGCAATGCAGCACCTTAGCGTCTGCCGATCCCTTTTTTTCAGGCATATTTCTTTCGTATCTCAGGTAAAGATGCGCCAGGCCGGGTAAATGGCCTAGCGCATGCGCTTACTCAAACATGATGGCAGCGGGTCTGGTTCAACCGGGAAGTCAGCCTTCGGACCGGGAGGCCATGACCTTGTCCACCAGGCCATACGATACCGCATCTTCGGCCGACATGAAGTTGTCACGTTCCGTGTCCAGTTCGATGCGCTCCATGCTCTGTCCGGTGTTGTTGGAGAGGATGCGGTTGAGGCGCTCGCGCAGGTCCAGGATTTCTCGAGCCTGGATCTGGATGTCGGAAGCCTGCCCCTGGGCGCCGCCCGAGGGCTGGTGAATCATGATGCGCGAGTTGGGCAGGGTGAAACGCTTGCCCTTCTTGCCAGCCGCCAGCAGGAACGCGCCCATGCTGGCCGCGAGGCCGGTGCACAGGGTGGACACGTCCGGCTTGACGAACTGCATGGTGTCAAAAATGGCCATTCCCGCGTACACCGACCCGCCAGGCGAGTTGATGTACAGGGAAATGTCCTTGTCAGGATTCTCCGATTCCAGGAACAGCAACTGAGCCACGACCAGGTTGGCCGTGGCGTCGTTCACCGGACCCACCAGGAAAATGAGCCGTTCGCGGAGCAGACGCGAATAGATGTCGTAGGCGCGCTCGCCGCGCCCCGACTGCTCGATCACCATGGGAATGTAGCCCAGGCCGGTGGGGGTCACCGAAGACCCGCCATTCATTGCCGCATAGAAATCGGTGAATCTCTGCATAGTGTTACGCCATCCCCATCAACTGATCGAAAGCCACCTTTTCGTCGGTGACCTTGGCCTTTTCCAGAACATGCGCGACGACGTTGTCTTCGAGCACGATAGCCTCGATTTCAGCACGACGCTGGCGGTCTGCCAGGTAATAGCTGACAACCTGGGCGGGTTGTTCGTAGTTCTGGGCGAATTCTTCGATGCGTGCGCGCACCTGTTCCGGCTTGGCTTGCAGCTGAGCTTGCTTGACCAGTTCGGACACCAGCAGGCCCAGGCGGACGCGACGCTCGGATTCGGTCGAGAAAGCCTCGGCCGGGATCGGCACGGATTCGGCATTGGGCACGCCGCGCTGCTTCAGTTCTTCGCGGGCAGCGGCGATACGGCCTTGCACGTCGTTGTCGATCAGGGCCTTCGGCACGTCGAACTTGCCGGCTTCGACCAGGGCGTCCATGACGCTGGCCTTGGTGCGGCCTTGCGAACGGACCTTGACTTCGCGCTCGATGTTGCTGCGGATGTCGGCCTTGAGCTTTTCGACGTCGCCTTCGGCTTGGCCGAGCGACTTGGCGAATTCGCCGTTCAGTTCGGGCAGGACGCCTTCAGCCACTTCCTTGATGGTGATGGTGAATTCAGCGGTCTTGCCGGCGACTTCGACGCCTTGGTAGTCATCCGGGAACTTGAGCTGGAAAACCTTGGTTTCGCCAGCCTTCAGGCCGCGGGCGGCTTCTTCGAATTCCGGCAGCATGCGGCCTTGGCCGAGCACGAACGGGAAGTCTTCGGCCTTGCCGCCTTCGAACGGCACGCCGTCGATGGTGCCGGCGAAGTCGAGGGTGACGCGGTCGCCGTCGGCGCTGGCGCGGCCTTCACGGGCTTCGAACGTGGCGCGTTGCTTACGCAGCACGTCCAGCGTCTGCTGGACTTCTGCGTCGGTGACGGCGGTTTCGTAGCGGGTGACGGCCAGCTCGGACAAGTCCGGCACGGCGACTTCGGGGTAGACCTCGAACGTGGCGGTGAACGCCAGCGTGTCGTCGGAAACGCCTTCCGTCTTGGGCTCGAGGTTCGGGGCGCCGGCAACGCGCAACTTGGCGCCGTCGATGGCTTGTTCAAAGGCACGGCCAACTTGGCTATTGATCACGTCGTAGCGGATGCTGGGGCCATGGCTGCGCTCGAGCATGGCGAGCGGCGCCTTGCCCGGACGGAAGCCGGGGACCTTGGCGGTCCGAGCCACGCGCTTCAATTGCGCCTGGACTTCCTTTTCGACGTCGGCCACCGAGACGGCCAGATCAACACGGCGCTCCAGGCCGGAGAGGGTTTCAACCACAGGCTGCATTAAAAGACCTATTTTCCGAGAGATGAGATTACGGGCGGATAAACGCGGCATTTTACCGGAAACTTCCGGAACCCTGACGCAAAGGGGCGCGAGCCCCGGATTTGCCCGGATGCTCGCGCCCCGTTTATCGCCCAAAAAGCGAGGACGGACGCCTGGCCGAGAGGTTACTTGGCCTTGGCGATGCGGTCTTCGATGTGCTGTGCACGCTTGGCCGAGGACGGGTGGGAGCTCATCATATCGCTCTTGCCGCCGTCCAGCTCGGCCAGCTTCTGGAACGCGGTCACGAGGCCACGCGTATTCTGTTTCTTGGATTGCAGCAGGTCGAACGAATAATCGTCCGCCGCACTTTCCTGCGATTGCGAGAACTGCGCATTGATGAACTTCTCGGTCAGGTCGCCCAGTTGCGAGGAGCTCAACTGAGCCACCGTCGCGCCGCCAGCCGCACCCGCCGCGTCACGCGCTGCCGACACCGTGTAGGCGGTCTGCATCGCCTTCTTGGTGTGGCCCAGCGCCACGTGACCGATTTCGTGGCCGACCACGCCCATCACTTCGTCGTCCGTCATCATGTCCATGAGACCGCTATACACGCGGATGCAGCCGTTGGCCATTGCCCACGCGTTGACGTCCTTGGTGACATAGACCTTGTAGCTGGCCTTCTGGCCATTGACCGTGCTGCCCAGCGCCTTGGCGATCTTCTGCAGACGGGCGTCGTACTTGCTGCCCGGCGCGGCGATCTTTTCCTGCGAATCGCTTTGCGCGCACGCCTTGTCCGACAGGGTCTTGATCTCGGCATCGCTCAGCGTGGCCGCCTGGACGACCTTGGCGCCAGCGCCGACGAGCCCACCGATGTCCAACGCATGTGCGGCCGAGTAAGGGGCGAGCGCAACGGCCATCGCGGCGACGGTGTAGCGGATCTTCATGGGAACAAACTCCTATTGACTTGTTCTATGCAAACGAGGCGGCAATTCTATATACGCCCACAGCTTTCGAAGCATTCCGGCACAGAGTTTCGCAAATGCGATTTTCTCTTACCAAATAGCCGAGCAGTTCGAGGGCTGCCATGCTAAGCATCGCGAGGCCCTTTTAAAGCCGGTCAAAAGAGATGTCCGCTGTCCCATGGCGTTGATAGAATTGCCGCCGCGCTTTTTTTCGCAAACCCAACGGCTCGCACCCAACATGATCCCGAATCCCCCTCCCCGCCTAGGCCTGCTTCCCAGCCTCATCTTCAGTTCGCGCTGGCTGCAGCTACCGCTATACCTGGGCCTCATCGTCGCGCAGGGCGTCTACGTGATGCTGTTCCTCAAGGAACTCTGGCATTTGGTCACCCACGCCACCAGCTTCGGCGAAATGGAAATCATGCTGATCGTGCTGGGACTGATCGACGTGGTCATGATCTCCAACCTGCTGGTGATGGTCATCGTGGGCGGCTACGAGACGTTCGTGTCGCGCCTGCGCCTGCAGAACCATCCGGACCAGCCGGAGTGGCTGAGCCACGTCAATGCCAGCGTGCTGAAAGTGAAGCTTGCGATGGCCATCATCGGCATCTCGTCGATCCACCTGCTGCGCACCTTCATCGAAGCCGGCACCATCGGCACGCCGAACGCGCGCTTCATCGAAGCCGGCGTGATGTGGCAGACCATCATCCACGCCATCTTCATCCTGTCGGCGCTGGGGATCGCCCTGGTCGACAAGCTGTCGACCGGCAGCTCAGCCAAGCACTAAGGCAAGCCAGGACAAAAAAAGCCCCCACGCGCAAAACGTGGGGGCTTTTTTATGGATAGAACACCGGGTCAGAACCCGGAGCACTACCCAAGAAGCTCAGGCCGCGACCTTGATGTTCTTGGCGCTGGGACCCTTGGGGCCGGTTCCAACGTCGAAAGTGACCCGCTGGTTTTCTTGTAGCGACTTATAGCCTTCGCTACGGATTTCGGAGTAGTGAGCGAAAAGATCCTTGCTGCCGTCGTCGGGCATGATGAAGCCATAACCCTTTTCGGCGTTGAACCACTTGACGATGCCGGTTGCCATGGGATGTCCTTGACCTAAAAAGCGATTGCTCGCGGGACGCCAGATCTTCAAGGATGGGAGAGGATAGCAACCGCGGCACCACTGACGGCGACCAAGGAGAACGCAGACCGCGTCGCTTGAGAATCTCGCTGAAACCAGTTTATTGGTGAACCCGGAAAAACGTCAAATGTCCGAAAGGGCTGGATTCACGCCCGGAAAAGCCCGCTACACCCGCTAAAGAGCGCAAGCCGGGCGCCACGGCACGCCCAACATTTTCAACTTGCCACGTACCGATACAGGTGGACACTGCGCCGCTCGAAGTCCCTATGAGTGCCGCGCGCCCTACCCGGCGAAACCACCCGATTCCAGGAATTCGCGTTCGGCCTGGGTCGTCTGCCGTGCCAATGCCGCGTTCCGGTGCGGGAAGCGGCCGAACCGCTTGATGATGTCGCGGTGCAGGACGGCCCATCGCACGGCTTCCGCGCCCAGCGGCTCCATCAACGCGATGGCCCGATTCTGCGCCGCCAGGTTCTCGGCGTGTTCGAACGGCATGTAGAAAAACTGGCGCAGCGAGGCGTCGACCGCAAGATCATGGCCCGCCGCGATGGCGCGTTCGGCAAAATGCAGCGCCAACGCGTCAGTGGCGAACATATGCCCGGTATCGCGGTAGGCGTTGCGAGGAAACTGGTCCAACAGGATCATCAACGCGATCGCGCCGGCGGGTTCGTCCAGCCAGGCATCGAGCCGGCGGGAAGCGGCCGCCATATGAGCGTCTTCGAAGCGCGCCCGAAAGGCCGCATCGAACTGGGCGCTTTTGCTGAACCACTGCGCGGGACCAGCGTCCAGCCAGAATGCGACTACATCATCGGGTTGCAGGGCGAACGGCTTTGGCGGTGTGGTGGTCATGGCGGCGATGGCTCGGGGGATTTGGACGCGCTGCCGCCGCCGAAGCGTTGGCCGCGAGGAGAATCGGCCGTCAAGGATACCGCGCAGAAAACAAAAAAGGCCCCGCGAGGGGCCTTCTTGAGAAAACTCAGTTCCTTACAGGACTTGAATCTTCGTGGCTTGCGGGCCCTTGGGGCCATTGGCCGTCACAAAGCTGACGCGCTGGTTCTCTTCCAGAGACTTGAAGCCCGAGCCCTGAATTTCGGAGAAGTGAGCGAAGAGGTCCTTGCCGCCCGCTTCCGGGGTGATGAAACCATAACCCTTTTCCGAATTGAACCACTTAACGACGCCGGTTTCCATACTGTATTTCCTAGAGATAATGGGCAAATGCCCGGAGGTCACGAATCAATCAAGGAGGGGACAGTAGAACAATAACGCTGAGCCGGAAAAGGCACGGCACTGATCGAAAATCGCAACGCTTGTGATCGTGTGCCGACACTATCGTTATGTTCCCCTCACAAGTCAACATAATCCTAAAAAATACGTGCCAATAATGCAACAAAGAGAAACTGCGCAGTTATTTCGCACGTTTTTAAAGGGTAAACGAGTCCCTGCATTGGTGTTAACACCAATACATCATAAAAAAACAAACAAGGCTTATATAAATGCCATCAAAAGCGCGTACGACCTGCAATACGCCGTTTGGATGACACTATGGTTTGCCGTCAGGCTTACTCGTCGATAGGTAAACCCAACAAGTCGAGCGCCGCGCCAAAAGCATCGGGACCCGAGCAAAGGAAAACCGCCACGTCGCCGGGATTCATATTTTCCAGCACTTGGTCGATCTGTTCTTGCGCATTATCAACATTGTCGACATTGGCGGCGTGTATGTCCGCTCCTGCATCGACTTTTTCGCGAGGCACGATGTCTGCGATCGCATTGAGATCGTCTATGCCCATCACGACATAGACGCTGATGCTTTCGCCATCCAGCGTGGTGTGCAGCTCGACGCCGCCCGCTACGTCGGCAACGTGCCGACTGAGTATTTCCATTTCCATCTTCCTTGATTTGCGGGCTGAGCCCGCCAGGGCGCTGCACCATGCAGGTGCTCACGCACGCCCAGGCGCGACTATAACAGCCTTAGGCTAACGTTTCTTGGACAGGGGGCCCAGAGACTGGCGGGCGGCCCCGGACGTGGCCGCCACGCTACGGCAGCGCACCCCGGCTTCGGCCAACACGCGGGCCAGCGGCTTTTGTGCAGCCAGGAAGGCGGTCTTCTCGTCACCGGCCAGCTTGCACAGGAAAAGCTGGGCCTGGAGCTGCGTGCGGCGGGCCTTGCGGTTGTCGGCCTCTTTGGCGAGCCATTCGCCCACCCAGGCGGCGGCGGCCTCGGCGTCGCCCTGCTGCTTGACGTGGCCGAGCAGGTCGTAGACGGTCACGCCGTCGATGCGCTCATCCTCGCCGCGCGAGAGGAACAGCTTGGCGGACTGGCCCGTGTAGCCGGGGACGACCGCCAGGCAATCCCGTTCTGCGGGTTTTTTCATGGTGTTTTCGAATGTGGTTTAGCAAGAACCCCGGACTGTAACGCAGGCGCGCGCACAGTCCTATTGCTGCAGCCGAAGTCTGCTATCGTCGGCGTGTTCTTTTACCCCTACATGGTGAACAACATGCAACGCGATTTCGACTTGGTCGTCACGATTCTGGGCGCCCTGCGCGACGCCCCCGGCCCCAACCTCAGCACGCACGACATCAAGAACGCCGCGCTGGCGCCGCATCCCGAAGAGCAAGGCCTGCAGGTCATCGCGCATCACCTGGACCTGCTGGAAGACGCTGGCCTGGTCAAGCAGGTCAGCGAGACTTCGGCGAACGCCGGTGCGACGCGCTGGCGGATTACCTGGAAGGGTTACGACGCCCTCGAGCAGGATGAGGACGACGAAGAGGATGAGGACTTCGACCCGGAGGAATGATAGGCCCGGCCGGCCGCTCTGCGCGTCATTGGCGCAACGATTGAGGCATTTGCTGTTGTTGACGGTGTAGCCGGATACGCCGCGTCAGCAGCGCCGCTGCGGCGCCGATCACCAGACTGAACATGAAGGCGGCGATGGACAGCATCGCCGCCAGTTCATCGAACCCGCCCTGGCGCGCCAGCAGCAGCACCACCGCGAAGATTGCCGCCGCCCACCCCAGCAAGCCGATCACCAGTTGCTTGACGGACTGCAGGCGGCCGCACAAGGCGCCGCCGGCAAGTGCGGCGGCCACCATGGCAGCCATGGACCAGAACAGATACTCGTAGTGCATGTGGACGGTCTCCGCCAAGGGCATTGAGGCGCTCGCATTATAGGCGCCGCCTGTGTGCCGGCCTCTCGCGTCTGTCCTTGCCCCGCAGAATTCGGTCAGCCCACCGCCACGACACTGATTTCCACCAGCGCGCCGTAATGGAGTTCGCGCGTGGGCACGATGGCGCGCGCGGGGCGGTGGCTGCCAAAGCACGCTTCGTACACCGCGTTGACCTCATCCCAAAGACTGACGTCCGGGATGTAAACGGTGACGTTGACCACGGACGATAACGACGAGCCTGCGGCGTCAAGAATGGTCCGCACGCTGCGCAGCGCTTCCCTGGTCTGGCCGGCCGCGTCCGCCGCCAGCACGGGGCGCACGCCGGGTCCGGCCGGCGGCAAAAAGCCCAGCTGCCCCGATACGAAGACGAAGCCGTTGGCGCGAACCGCCTGGGAATAATGCCCGGCCGGCGGCGTGGCATCGGGCGTTTGAATGAAGTCCATGCCGAAATCCTTTTTGATGCGTGGCTCACCAGCCACGGAAGCGTTCCCAGCGTGCCACCACGCCCGGCTCGCCGGGGCGCACGACCTCGTAGGCGTCGTGCTGCGCGCACGTCGCGCAGGCGTGATTCGGGACAATGCGCAGTTTGGCGCCGATGGGCAGGTCCGGCAGGACCGCGTTGCTGCCAGGGCGCACCTTGATGATCCCCTGCTCCTGGTTGGTTTCGGCCAGCAGCACGTCCGGATAGACCTTGCCGTCCACATCGCACACCAGTCCGTACAACTGATCCACCGGCTGCTTGGCGGTGCCACGATCCCGCGACATGGCCATCCATCCCGCGTCGACCAGAATCCAGCCCTTCTCGGGCTGATGGCCGATGACGGTGGTCAGCACCGTCGCAGCGATGTCGTCCACGCTGCACACGCCCAACCCGGCCATGACCAAGTCGAAGAAGACGTACACGCCGGCACGGACTTCCGTCACGCCATCCAGATTGCGCGCAAAGTGCGCGGTGGGCGTGGAGCCGACGCTGACAACCGGGCACGGCAGGCCCGCGCCGCGGATCGCCTCTGCGCAGCTCACGGCGGCCCAGCGCTCCTGTTCGGCCATGTCCGCAATCGCCTCGACGCTGCGGCAGCCATAGGATTCGCCCGCGTGCGTCATGACGCCGCGCAGGCACGCCCCGTCTTCGTGCAACACACGCGCGATTGCCAGCAGTTGGTCCGTGTCCTTGGGCTGCACGCCGGCACGGTGGCCGTCGCAATCGATCTCGATGAGCGCCGGGATGGGATCGCCGGCAGCCTTGGCACGCGCCGACACCGCGCGCGCGGCCTCGATGCTGTCGACGACAACGGTCAGGTCGACGCCGCGCTGTCGCAAGGCCAGCACGCGGTCGAGCTTCGACGGCGACACGCCCACCGCATACAGCAGATCCGTGACGCCAGCGGCGGCGAACTGTTCGGCCTCCTGCAAGGTCGAGACGGCGGCTGGCCCTTGCGGCGTCGCCATCAGCCGGCGGGCGACCTCGATGGACTTGGGCGTTTTCAGATGGGGACGCAGCCCGACGCCGTGGCCGGCCATCAGGGCGTTCAGCCGCGCGATATTGCGCATCATGCGCGTTTCATCGAGCAGCAGACAGGGCGTTTCCAGGGCATCCAGCGTGGATGCGACGGTTTCCAGGGTCATGGCAATCTCTTTGCGAGTGAGCGGCAGGCAGGACGGGCCTGCAGGAATCAGCACGCAGTATGGCGCGGAAGGCGCTTACCTTGTTTAATGCCAACTTAATATCCCATTAAGCCGTAACTGAATGATTGCCACTGACGACCTGCGCTTTTTCCTGAGCCTTTCGACCGCCGGCTCGCTTGCGCAAGCAGCGCGCGCGCTGGACGTCACACCACCAGCGATCACCCAGCGCCTTAACGCGCTGGAAAAGCGGCTGGGCGTACGGCTGGTCAATCGGTCGGCCCGAGGCATCGCGCTGACCGAAGAAGGCCGTCTATTGGCCATGCGGGCCGGGCAGATCTGCAATGACCTGACCTTGCTGGCCGACGAACTGGCAGGACGCCGCGGCGTCGTAGCGGGACACCTGCGGGTGGTTGCACCGTTGGGGTTCGGCCAACGTTACATCGCCGAATTGGTCGCGGATTTCCGGTCGCGCAGCGAAGACGTCACGGCCAGTCTGACATTGTCGGACGGCCCTCCCCGGCTGGCGTCGGATAACTGGGACGTGATGGTTCATATCGGAGAATTGCGCGACTCCACGCTGGTCGCCTACCCGCTGGCGCCCAACCGGCGCATCCTGTGCGCATCGCCCGACTACCTGGCGCGCCGTGGCTCGCCGACCACGCCGGAGGACCTGCGCAACCACGACTGCATCGCCTTGCGCGAAAACGACGAGGACGTGACGCTGTGGCGGTTCAGGCGAGCCCGCGGCGCGGGGGTCGCCGTGCGCATCGCGCCCGTCATGTCGTGCAATGCCGGCGCGACGGCGTTGGATTGGGCGCGGGCCGGACAGGGCATCATTGCGCGGTCGGAATGGGACGTGACCGCGCACCTGCGCACGGGTGAACTCGTGCCGTTGCTGGCGGGCTGGAATCTGCCCGACGCGAATGTCGTGGCGTTGGTGAAGTCCCGGCAGGAGTTGTCCGCGCGCACGGCGGGATTTCTGGCGTCCCTGCGCGCAGCTTTTGCCCAGCCGCCATGGCGCGAGGCGTCAGCCTAGCAGGAATGGAAAGCCGCAACCCGCTGCTCAGTCGAGCATCGCTTCCGCTTCGATCTCGATCAACCATTCCGGTAAAGACAGCCCGCTGACGATGATCCAGGAAGAAGGCGGCGGATCGACCTTGAAGCGGTCCCGCAACGCCTGCGCCACGACTTCCTGTTCGGTGCTCACCGAATCGCAGATGTAGATGCGCAGCATGATGACCTGCGACAGGTTGCCGCCGGCCGCCGCCAGCACGCGCTCGATGTTGTCCAGCGCGGCCTCGGTTTGCACCTGAAGCCCCGGACCGACCGTCTTCTCATTGGCGTCCACGCCGACCTGGCCGGACAGCAGCATACGGCGCTGCCCGGTCACGATAACCGCCTGGCTGAATCCATACTGCACAGAATTAAATACCGTATCGGGATTGACGACGATTCGGGACATGCGGATCTCCTGGGCAAGACGGCGCTGGGCGGCCGGCCATTCTATCAACCGGTCATACGTCAGGACACGGGCGCTGCGCTGAATCGACCAAACGCGGTATGGAGGCGCGGCACGGCGTTTGCTACGCTGGCTCATCTGTTCAGCCAGGGTGATGGCCATGAGCGAGAAGATTCGAGTCCTGTGCATTCAACCCGCTTCTGCATCCGCGCGTTTCGCGTTCTTGTTGATCGCGCTGAAGTGGTCGATGGGTGCAACCCCCCGGCCGTCCCGGCTGCAGATAGGGTCGCATGATCTGGCGCCCGAAGGCTCGGAAGGCGCGTTCTGGCAGTTTGCGCTTCGTCACGCCTTTTCAAGCCAATCCATTCTGGTCACACGAGGCGACCACTGGGATGTGGCGGCATCGGTGGACGGCGACGAGGTCCGCGCGTTTGGCAGGACTTTTGCGTTGAGGCAGTGCCTTTTTTGAAGCGCGCCCCTCAGGCGTCTGCGGGCGCCTTGCGGTGATAGGCAGCCAGTTCCTCGGCCGTCCAGCGCTGGCGCGCCTCGTCCTGACAGCAGGTCCGATACACCAGCGCGCCCACGTCCAGAAAGCGTTTCACATCAGCTTCCGTGAGCTTTCCCTGCACTTGCATAAGGCAGTCCGCAAGGGTTGAAAGCACGCCGTCCCACCCGTCGAATCTGCCCGGCGACACCGGCAACGTAATCATGCGCGCCATCATTTCACTATGGTCCATGCTGAGTCTCCGCTCTGATGGGGAGCCGCTCGGTCCGCAACCCACCGGCGCCCCGGCCTCATACAGCAAGTGGCGTTCCCGATGGAAATCGGTGTCAGACACCAAGGGTGGCCGCCCACACTTTGATGCGGCAGGTGGTCCGCGGGTATCGGACACCTGCGGGCCAGGAAACACGATGCAAGGCTGCTTACGCAGATTACCGGGCCGTCGACCGACCCGTCACCGGATCCGGCGCGCGCCCTCGCAGCAGGGACCCCGGGTGAGCCTGCAGGTAGTCTGCCAACTCCCGTAGCGACCTCGCCGTGCGCGCCAGTTCTTGCAGCAGTGCGCTCGTGTTGACGGGCAGGCCGGCATCGGGGCTGAGCAGCCCACCGACGGCGGCGAGCGACCGGCTTGCCTGGCGCAACGTCGCGGTCGCCTCGGGCGCAAGCTGTGTGTCCAGCCGCTTCACCAGCTTGGATGTGCCCTGCAGCAGGTTATTGAGTTCAGCGCCCAGACCTTCAAAGGGAATCCTGTCCAGCTTGGTCAGGATGCTGTTGATCTGCAGCTGCAACTGGTCCAGATTGTTCGGCACGGTGGGAATGAAAGGCGCCTCCTCCATCTTGAACGTCACGGGCTCGGCGTCCGGGAAGACCGCAAAGGCGACATACAACTGGCCTGTCAGGAGATTGCCGATGCGCAATTGCGCCCGTAATCCCTGGTCGATCAAGGCCGCCATCAGCTTGCCGCTGGGATGCGTGACCGTAGAGCCCGAAAACTCCTTGATTTCTTCAAACGTCTTGGCGCCCAGCCGTTCCGGATAGAGGGTGGCATCCACCAGGGCATAGAACTGCTGCGTGGTGCGATCGAGTTCCAGTCCGATGGCATCCACCTGCCCGACCGACGCGCCAAACGCGTCGATGGGCGCGCCCACGGACAGTCCGCGCACCGATTGGTCAAACCGCATGCGGATGCGCAGCGGCGTGCCGTCCGGCTGCGCGCGCGCCGCGGTCTCGGAGGGGTAAATGACGAACGCGGCATCCGGTTTGGCTGCGGTGTGTAAACGGGTCTCGACCGAGTCGAAGGCGACGCCGCCCACGATCACCGACACCAACGACTGAGATCGCACTTGCAGCCCGCCTGAATCTACCGAGAAGTCCACCCCGCTGGCGTTCCAGAAACGCGTGCCTTCGTTGACGAAGGCGTCGTTGGGCGCGTCGACGAACACCTGGATATCGACGCCCTGGCCGGTGGCATCCAGGCGATAGCTAACCACCTGCCCTACCGCGATGCGCCGGAAATAGACGGGCGATCCGATGTCCAGCGAACCAAGGTCGTGGCCCTTGAGGGTGAAGCGCTTGCCCGGCCTGTCCTGCGTCACCTCGGGCGGGACTTCCAGACCGACGAAAGCGAACTTCGTCGCCTTGCGCGGATCGCTGCCGCCATTGCGGCCCGCGGGATCCAGGCCGATGTAGGCGCCGGACAGCAACGTGTTCAGACCTGAAACGCCACTGAGCGTCAGGCGCGGCCGCACCACCCAGAACACGGTGCCCTCCTGCAGGAGCCCAGCCGCGTCCTTGTTGAGCTGGACCGTCGCAATCACGCCCGTCCGGTCCTCGTTGAGCGCCACGCGCTGGACGGTGCCGACGTTGACTTCCTTGTAGCGCACCTGTGTCTTGCCGGCCTCCAGCCCTTCCGCCGTCTGGAAGCTGATCGTGGCCTCGGGCCCTGCGTCCATCCAGACCTTCAGCACGAGCAGCAGGCCACCCAGCGCCGCAACAATCGGCACCAGCCAGATCCAGGAAAACCGCCGTCGGCGGCCGGCGGACGGCGGCTTGTGTGCGACAGCAGGAGCAGTCTCGGGCATTGAAGGCATCCTTCGTGAGCGCACGTCTGGACTCTGGGTGCAATCCCGATAAAGCGTCGCGCCGGGCGGTCCGCCGCGCAACAAGGGTATTCCCCACGTTCCGGCCTGCCCGCTGCGCCAATAGCGAGTAGGATAGCCATCCCAACAAACAGGAAAGATCCGTGAATATCGAAATTCGTCCTGCCGCACCGTCGGACGCGGCCCAGATCCATGCCTTCATTACCGAACTGGCCGTCTATGAACGCGCTGCGCATGAGGTGATCGCCAGCGCCGACGACGTCGAACGCACCTTGTTTGCCGAAGGCGCCCCTGCCCGGGCGTTGATGTGCCTGCTGGACGGCAAGGCCATTGGCTACGCCGTCTATTTCTACAGCTACTCCACCTGGCTCGGAAAAAACGGCATCTATCTCGAGGACCTGTACGTCACGCCCGAACACCGTGGAATCGGCGCGGGACGCGACCTGCTGCGCCATCTGGCACGCGAGGCCGTGGCGAACGGCTGCGGACGGCTCGAGTGGAGTGTGCTGGACTGGAATCAGCCCGCCATCGATTTCTATCAATCCATCGGCGCACTGCCCCAGGATGAGTGGGTGCGTTATCGGATGGCCGGCGACGCGCTCGTCAACTTTGCCGAGGGCCGCCGCTAGGGCAGCCGCACTGGTTAGAACTCCGGCAGGTCGAACAGCGTGTGCAAGATGGAACTGGGCACCGGCACCGACGCGAGGTGTTCGCGCCCGCCGGCGTCCACCAGCACACGCACCGCGCGGGATGCGACGGTAAGGCCGTCGACACTGATCGCGGTCTCGACCTCGGCGCCATCCTTGATGAGTTCAATGACTTCGGCGGCTGCGGCCGTCGTGGGCTCCGAGATCCAGCCGGGAACGCCGCGCACGGCCTGCCCCCAGCGCACGTAGGCGATATGGCCACTTCCGGCCTCTTTGCGCACGGCGACGATCACATACAAAGACATCCAGGCCTCCCTAATGTTTGGCCTGGATCGTATAACAGCTTGGCGGCCGTGTGATGACCGCAAGCGCGTCAGGGTTCGATGTCGATCGGCGCAAAGGACTTCACCAGGTCGTCGAGCTGCTTGAGTTGCGTCAGGAAGGGCTCGAGCTTGTCCAGGGGCAACGCGCTGGGGCCATCGCATTTCGCGTTCTTGGGATCGGGGTGGGCTTCCAGGAAAAGGCCCGCCAGCCCGACCGCCATGCCGGCGCGCGCCAGGTCTGCGACCTGTTCACGACGACCGCCGGATGCCGCGTCCAGCGACGAACGCTGCTGCAGCGCGTGGGTGACGTCGAAGATCAGCGGGCGGTTGCCGGACACCTTTTTCATGACGCCGAAACCCAGCATGTCGACGACCAGATTGTCGTAGCCAAAGCTGGTGCCGCGATCACACAGAATCAGCTTGTCGTTGCCGGCCTCGGTGAACTTCTCGACGATGTTCAGCATCTGCGCGGGGCTGAGGAACTGCGGCTTCTTGATGTTGACCACGCGCTGCGTCTTGGCAAGCGCGACGACCAGATCGGTCTGGCGCGCCAGAAAGGCCGGCAGTTGCAGGATATCGGCAACTTCGGCCACCGGCGCCGCCTGCCACGGTTCGTGGACGTCGGTGATGACCGGCACACCGAATTCCTTTTTCACGGCTTCGAAGATCTTCATGCCTTCTTCGAGGCCAGGACCGCGGTACGAATGGATGGACGAGCGATTGGCCTTGTCGAACGACGCCTTGAATACGTAGGGAATGCCCAATTTGCGGGTGACGCGTTGGTATTCCTCGCACGCGCGCAGCGCCAGATCCTTGGATTCCAGCACATTGATGCCGCCGAACAGCACGAAGGGCCGGTCGTTCGCGCAGGCGATCGAGGGGGAGATAACGACTTCTGGGGCGGTCATGATGGGCGATCCTGTAAAGGTGAAGCAGGTGATAGTGCGTAATGTACAACCTGCTTCCTCGCGCCATCATCTGACCGGCCCCGTTTTCAGCTCACAGCAGCTCTGAAATGATCCCCCGCGCCGCGTTTCCGCCCTGTCAGGCGCGTTCGATCGCCGGGTCGCTGACCAGCCGGTAGGCCACCGCGCCGATGACTGCGCCGACGATAGGCGCCAGCCAGAACAGCCACAACTGTTCCAACGCCCAGCCACCCACGAACAGCGCCGGTCCGGTCGAGCGTGCCGGGTTCACCGATGTGTTGGTGACCGGGATGCTGATGAGGTGAATGAGGGTCAGCGCAAAGCCGATGGGAATGGCCGCAAAGCCGGCCGGCGCCCGCCTGCTGGTGGCGCCGAGAATCACGAAGATAAAGCCGGCCGTCAGCACCACTTCGGTCACCATCGCGGCCAGCAGCGTGTACTTGCCCGGTGAATAGGCGCCATAGCCATTGGCGGCGAAGTGGCTGGCCCTCAGGTCGAAACCCAGCTTGCCGTTGGCGATGCAGGCCAGGACCGCCGCAGCGGCGATGGCGCCCAGGACCTGAACGATCACGTACGGCAGGATTTCTCGGGCGGGGAAGCGTCCGCCGGCCACCAGGCCGACTGTGACAGCCGGATTGAAGTGCCCGCCAGATATATGGCCCACAGCGAAGACCATCGTCAGGACGGTCAGGCCGAACGCCAGCGCAACGCCCGCGAATCCGATGCCCAGTTGGGGAAAACCGGCGGCAAGCACCGCCGCGCCGCAACCGCCCAGCACCAGCCAGAAGGTGCCGAAGAACTCTGCGCCGCAACGCTTGGGTAGTGAATACATGTCCATCCCTCAGTAACGAAAGCCCTAAGGTATCGGCAAGCGCGCGGGGCAATATTCAAGAATCGAAAATCTTGACGATTCTTGTACGCCGGCGCGTCAGGCGTGACGCTGCTCGACAACATAGCCGGGGCGCACGCCGCTTGGGATCGTTCGGATGGCGGATGGGACTGCATTCGCTGGCTGGGTTGGCGGGCGCGATTTCGTTGGGGGAAACAAACAGCGGATGCTAATTTCAGCGGGACGCCTTCGCCGGAGGATCACCGTGAAACTGCTGCTCGCCTTTGTTCCCTTCATCACCTTTGCGCTGTTGGAGCACCGGGTGGGCACGCACGCCGCGCTCGTGGCCGCCACGGCCGTTTCCGCCCTGCTGGTCATCCGGGACAGGTTCGTTCTTCATGTTTCGCCCAAGACACTGGAGGTCGGATCGCTGATCCTGTTCGGGGCGCTTGCCTTCGCGACGCGCTTCCCGGCGTTCAGTCCGTCGCTGTTGAGCGTTCGGCTGCTGGTGGACGCGGGGCTGCTGGCCATCGTGCTGGGTTCGATCTTTGCCGGCCGCCGCTTCACGCTTCAGTACGCGATGGAACGGGTGTCGCCCGAGGTGGCCGCCCGCCCGGCGTTCCGGCGCACCGCAGAACGGATCGCGTGGGCGTGGGCAGGCGCGTTCGCCGTCATCGTGGTGGCGGATCTGGCGATGATGTACGTGCCGGCTTTCACCACCACGGTGGGCACGGTGGTTATCCTTGTGGCGCTCGGCGCAGCGGCCTGGTTCACCGCGTGGTTGCCCAAAGCGGCCAGGCGGTAATGCGCGCTGCCTGAGCCGAATCAGTCCAGCCGGACGCGTTCAGGCCACTGCACTTCAGGGACGGCATTGAGCGCTGGTTTGGCAAACAGATAGCCCTGGAACCGCTCGATTCCGGCAGCCTGCAACCAGCACCATTCCTCGATCCGCTCCACGCCTTCGGCGACAGGCGTGATGCCCATTGCGCTGCACGTGCGGGCAATGCCGCAGACGATTGCCTGGCGCGGTCCGTCCTGATGAATGTTCTGAATGAGCTGGCGGTCGATCTTGAGCTTGTCCGGCTGAAACTCGGCCAGCAGCGACAGGCCCGCATAGCCGGCCCCGAAATCATCGATCGCAACGCCGATACCGGCGCGGCGCAGCCGTTCGATCGCATCCCTGAAGGCGCGCGGCCGCTCGATCGCTTCCTGTTCGGTGATTTCGACGATCACATGCTGTGGCAACAGCGCGCACGCCGCAATCTGATCCACCAGGCGGTCGACCGCGGCCGGATCTTCAATCAACGACATGGGCAACAGATTGACCGACAGCTTTACATCGGTCAGGCCCAGCCGCCGCGCCAGCTCGAACGCCGAGGCCTTGGATTCCAGATCCACGCGATAACGGTCCGCGGGATCCAGGCTGGCGAACAACTGTTCCGGCGATCCGCCCGATTGACCGCGGATCAGGAATTCAAGGGAGGTGATCTCGCGCCGCAGGGGATCGACAATGGGTTGCAGCGCAAAGGGATACGGCCGCGCAGGCGCTGCGGGATCTTCATGCGCCAACCGAACACCGCTGGCCGCAAACCGCCAGTTGGCCGCGTCGTCTCCTTCGACGATATGGTCCGTGCCATGCGCATCGGCATACCAGCCAAGAATCTTTACCACCCGGTCGTCACCGCCCGGCCAGCGCCCCGGCTTTTTCATCTTGGCCAGAATGCGCGCAGAAACCTGTTGGGGATCGAGCGCTCGCAGGTCAAGCAGCGCCATCGCATCCCCCCCAAACCGGCGGGTAGGCCCGTGATCCTGCATGAGCAGCACGACGTTCTTGTGGGCATCGTCGCGCCGGATGGCATCGAATATCAGGTTGACCGCCTCGTCGGGGCCTTCCAGCAACTGGACGAAATGAACGCCGTCAAAGAGCAATATGCCGGTCACCTGCAGGGCGGCGTTGCGAGCTCGGGCGGGCGTCAGCAGGTCGGTCAGATCCTGCGCGTTCATCGAAGTGACAGCACGGCTGCGGTATATCAGTGTCGATAGCATGGCGTGCTCTGTGCAAACGGGTCGGGCGGGGAAAGGCTCGCGGCAAGGCTAATGTTCAAGCGAGCAGGCGTAATCTGTGGGAAATCTGTTCGATCGGCCCGTCACTGCGGCACGTCGATGGATCGGCGGTCAACGCGGCGCATGAATCGCTGCCGACGGACTGCGTGGATGGGGCCACGGCTTAATGGCGCCACTGGGTGCCACTGTCGCCTGGGAATTCCAGAGTGGGTCTGGACGAATCGGCCTGAAAAGCTCAGGGAAACCGGCGGGTAACCGGACACTTTCCACGAACTGTAGCGGGTTTGGCCTGACCGCCCAATCATTCAGGAAATGATAGGTTTAAAACCTAAATCATTGAAATCATGGGGGGATTTGGTGGTGCGAAGGAGGGGACTCGAAATACTAGCATTGGCGCGGCTTTCCGGATTATTTGGGGCCAGCCTGGGGCCAGCGAGCAACGTCACTATAGCAGGACGCTTTGGGGCATCGGTCAGCGCTGCTCCTCGTCGACGACCAATTCCAGAGGGTCCGCATCAGGCTGATGCATCTTGTCGCTCAAGTAGTAGAGCCCCCAAAGCGTGACGACGATCATTTGAAAAACGAAAAAAACGTACACCGTTGAGCCGACATAGAAGGCCACGTCGAGCGCATACGATCCCACACTTCGCTGAACCGGGCCGGCAACAGCCCTCCCAAATGAAGCAAACACACTGATGCACACGCTCACTGCGGTGAGATGCGCAAAAAGCAGACACAAGAACCTTCGACGCGTTAGTCCAATTTCGATCTTGCCCTCGCCGTACCACGTCTCTATCGTTGGAGTGGGCTCGGGAATCAATGAGTCAAGCGTGGTTTGCCTACCGAAGGTGGCAACCGCAGCCAAAGCCGCGATGTAAAAGCCAGGGAGCCCCTGCACCAGGCCCTGAAGGATGCTGACGAGTCCATCGGCTCCCCACACATTGATTGCCCCTCGACCGACGACCAGCACGCACATCGCAACAAGCGTCAGCAGTCCAGGAACGCGCCAATCAACCACTTTCTTTGCAGGGTGGTTGATGGTCAAGTAAGAGAATGGACGTAGTAGCTGATAGAACATTTGATCTCGCTAAAGTTTGGCAAGAATTCTGTCTCGAATTTCTACGTTGATTTCCGCAGTCGCCGTGCTCAGTCGATTCACGAAGCCGTCAATGAGTTCGCGTTTGATGAACCTATCTTCATTCAACATCCCCGCGCTCCGAGGATCCAAGACGACCGTATGGTCTACTCCTTCCGTGTCTGCGAACTTGATCCGCACTTGATCCATCTTCTGCTGGACCGCGCGCTTGCACACGCCCCTTACCACATCATGAGCCTTAACATTCAGTGTGTTGAGAGGCTTCAACCGGATCGTTTTGGATCGAAAGCTAGTGGCGTTATAGCCGTCATAATTTTGAGCCGTGACCGTAGCGTCCACAACTTCAATATCTTTGAGTTCTCCGTTGTTGAGCTCGTATTCGAAGTCCAATGAGGGATGACCCATCACCTCAATTTTGTAGCTGCCTTTCAGAGTTTTAGGACTTCCATCGCGATTGAGGGTGTTGTCGGGGTGAGGATAGAGGAACGCTGTCGATCCCAACTTTGTTGCCTCACGAATTCCCTTGCTGAGCAATCGCGAAATTGCAGCCCCGCCGATCCCAATGGCATCCTCCACGACCATGAGATACCTGTCGCCCGCGAGTGAACTCAGACTGATCCCAATATGAGCGGAGTAAGCGTTGCCCTGCGTTGCTGTCTTCGCCGCGATGGTGATTTCGCCAGTGGCTGAATCATGGATGGCCAAATCAGCGGCAGATCTGTCAGACCGCGTCAGCAGGATCAGGGCTTTATCACCTTGAGGCGGAAGATGCACGCGGGTCAGCCACAGGTAAGGCTTGTCGCCGGCACCACCGATTTCAACCACATGACCGTTCGCAATCAGCGCCTGCAGTTCGGCCAGAATCACACGGAGGGACGTCGGCCGCACTCGCGACATTGTGGGAGACCTCCCAACGGTGGAACGAACGCTTGCCCGCACCACGCAATCAAAGTACTTAACCCACCGTTCTTTCGCTTTCATATCCCCTCCTCCAAAAAACATACAGGAACGGTATGAAATATCTGAACACAGGTCAACCGAGTACATTAGTTCGCCCTCAATACTGTATAAATATACAGCTATCAGGGAATGATGTACACAGCCCGCGCACTGCGAAAAAGCCGGATCTTCGAGTTGCTGCAGCCGGCGATGCGGTATCGAAAAGATTGACGAGACATCGCCAGATCCACCACATAGAGGCCGACGGCGGGAAACGTACCGCGAGCATCCATGCGGGTTAGCGATAGTCTTGGGGCCGTTATGGGGCCTGCGCGTACCGCTTTGGCGAGGCCTCTATTGAGACCCGAACAGAGCGCGCATGCGTCTGCCCGGGATGCTGCAGCGATATGCGCCGGTCCTATACTCCGAGGCTACAACGGAGGATCTCATGTGCAGCCACTATCAGACCTTGAAGGACGCTGAGCTACTGCTCAAGAAGTTCGGCGTAACCAGGCCGGGCGTGCTTGGCAAGTACGACATGTGGCCGCGCTACCAGGGCGCGTTTGTGCGCCGGCCACCCGAGCATGACGCAGGCGACGAAGCCGTGGCGGACCGTGAATCGGTTCTAGGACGCTGGGGCCTCATCTCGTCCTCAACCACGCCTGACAGCCTGGTGGGCGCTGAGAAGCTGTCCACGTTCAACGCACGCGACGATCGCGTCGCCAACGCCTTCACCTTCCGCAACGCTTGGCGCCGGGCGCAGCACTGCATCATCCCCGCCGACGCCATCTTCGAGCCTGACTGGCGCTCTGGAAAGGCCGTAGCCACCCGCTTCACCCGGGCCGACGGCGCGCCTCTGGGCATCGCCGGCTTGTGGGACCGCTACCGCGACGCGACGGGCGCATGGCTGGAGAGCTACACCATGCTCACCATCAACGCCGATCAAGACCCACTGTTCCGCGACTACCACCAGACCGGCAAGGAAAAGCGGATGCTCGTGATTCTGCCGGAGGGTGCCTACGGCGATTGGCTGACGGCCGCCGCCGAGCAAAGCCGGGATTTTCTGGTGCCCTACCCACATGATCGGCTTGTCGCCACGCCGATGGTGTGACCCCTATAAAGGCGGAATATGCTGTTTATTCAACCAGTGTTTTCCGCCATGACTTTCAACCCCCCCCTCACCCACTCCGAACTCCAGACCATCCGCGAGCGCCAGCCCTGGAATTCCGATGTGATCACCCTGCTATGGGAAGTCAAGCGCATGCGCTCCGAGCTATTGCGCTGGCACCAGGTATCCAACGATCTGAAGCGCCCCACAGGCCTGATTGGCGACATCTACGACGAGCTCCTGGCTCGGCTGGCTGCGGAGCCCTGCGTCCGGGAGCGCGACGACATTGTGGATGCCCTCATGGAAACGCCGGCCAAGCTGCGCAAGGGAATGGCGCCCCGCTAGAGGCGCCGAACGAAGTCACTCCCAATTAAAGGGGCCGGTGATCTTGGCTGTCTGGTCGACCCCTTCCGTTAAGTAATGGATCACCATGCTTTTGCGGGTAAATGCCGGATTGTTCACCGGGCTACCGCCATGAACCAGCATTCCGTGCCACAGGAATACATCTCCCTTTTTGGCCAAAAAGGGTTTCGCGCCGCCCTGCTTCTTTGCAAGCCGGTTGGTATACCTGTAATAGCCGGCGTAATCGGAGAGCGGGTTGGTTCTTAGCGTGGTTTGGGGGTGGTGTTTGAACTTCTTGTAGGGTGGCGCCAAATGGGTTTTCGGCGCGAAGCGTAGAGGGCCACTATCAGCGGAGATATCTTCCAATGCTACCCAAGCCCCAATCAAGTAATTCCCGGGAAAGACATGGAAGACGGTCATGTCTTGGTGCAGCTCTTGCTGGCTGCCCAAGTAAAAATTGATCGTTGAGCGCGGATATGCCGGGCGGTCAAAAATCAGTGAACAGAGGTCCGTAAGCGCCTGGTTTTGATATATCCGTTTCGCGGCGTCGCATTGGGTCCACAGCTCGTGAATCCTCCAAGGGCTGATACGCGCGTTAGCTTGACGCTCTGCCGGCGTCAGCTTCACCACCTCAGAATGAGGAACGGCGCCAGGCTTCCCCCTCGGGTCCAGGGTGTAGCCGAGAAGGGAAATATTCGGGTTCGGAATATCGGTCGTAAAAAGGTTCTCAATAAAGTCCACCGTGCCATCAATGTCGGCTTCAGGAATCGCCTTTTCCAGCACGACATACCCGTCAGTTACCCAATGACGCAACAGTGTTGACTGCTCGTCGGAGAGGTTCATCTGCGCGCGCATTGTTTCAACATGAGCGAGCGCATCTGGGCGATCGAACCAAGCTTTATGCTTGGTGACGTCGCGCCAGTTTTCAGGAATATTTCCGTCCTTCGTAGCGACCGCCACATCTTCCAGCGCCTGGTCAAAACCCACGTAATCCTGCGCCTTGGTGAAATAATCCAACCAGCCCATGCCTTGGCCCTCCCGCCAATAGAATTGGCCTGGATGATAACAAAAACGCTCGATAATTTACTGGATTTACCAGTCGAGCGAATGTCATGTGCTCCCACTGCTACCTGAGACTGTCGTACGCTCGCTCGCAGGTCAGTCCTGCGATGCGCGCACGGTCTGCAATTCTTGCAAGTTCTTCAGCTCGGAGGCTAACCCGTCGGAGCATGTGGGCGAGCAGATCGACGGCGTCAGATCCTGCCGTGCTTCCGACGGCAGCGGCGGGATCTCGATCGGCTGCGGCGCGAGCCAGCGTGTCGGCGCGGACGAGCAGCCGGTCGCGCTCGTCACGAGCGCGAATAGCATCAGCCACTGCGATAGAGGTTTGTTTCGTTGCAGTCTCACGAACTTTCTCCACGGCAGCAGTACGCCGCCTTTCTTCAGTCCTCGCGGCTTCGATTGCATCGACGGTAGCTCGGGCCTGGTCAGACTTTTCATTTGCATGGTCCCGCTCGATGGCGGCAATCTGAGCGCCATAGCGCCACCCTTGCGCCACCCACGCAGCGCCTGTGCCCATTACAAGTGCCGCGCCAGCGACGACCGCGTAGCCCTTCCAGCCGCCAAGACTGGCCAGGATCTTTCGGCTTAGGCTCATCCGACCACCTCGCCCACGGCCAAGGCATAGTTCCGGCCCCACTTGGCCCGGAGATCCGCTCGCTGTGCCGGCGTCCCTCGCGCGTAAGCACCCGGCCGCCAGGTACGCACGTACAGAGCCCAAGCATCCTCCTCGGCCCCGACCTTCGGTAAGGGCTGCGGATCCGTCCAGAGCAGCAAACGAGCCAACGCCGCAGCAAGCACGTCGTCGTTCTCGATGGCATCCCAGATTGCGGCATCGCGCGCTGGCACGCCACGGGCCTGGTACAGGTGCGCGGCAGCGGCGCGGGTTTCGGCGTGCAGGCGGACTCCATGCACCATGCCGCCGCCCTGCTCCGCTTGCCAGAAGCTCTTCGCGGGTCCGATCGGGCGGGGCGGCTTGCCCACGAGCTGTCGCCGATTCTCGAAGCGGGATTCTTGCAGCCCGATCGCCAGCAGCATGATGCGCGCTTCGGGCGTGTCCATGCTGGCGGGCAGCAGCGCCAGCGCGGGGTTGATGCCGGCGGCGATGATTTCGGATAACGTCATTGCTTCGGGCTCCTGATGTGCTTGGCCGTCACGGCGGCCACGTAGAAGGCGGCAGAGGCCGCGAGCGCCGCGTCTCCCGCGCTGGCCCAGCCCGCCACGAAGATGCGGCACGCCGCGCCGGTCGCCGTCAGGCAGACCGCCGACAGGCCGATCCGCTCCAGCGTCGTGTCCTTGATCGCTCGGGCGAACACGGCCAGCGCCGCGCCGCCGGCCACGAACAGCCAGCAGACAAAGGCCAGGACGGCCCACAAGGTGAGGTATATGGTGCTGTCCATGTCACGCCCCTTTACCGCGTACGCGGTCGATCACGGCCTGCCACAAGGCGCCGACAGGCGCCGCCTGGACGGCCTCCCAGGCACGCGACACGATGGCCATGCCGAACATTCCAGTCAGAAAGCCAGCTAGGCCCTCCGGAATTCCCAGCATCAACGAAAGATACGGCGCGGAGTAGTACGCCACGGCCGAGCCGCTTAAGGCCATGCTGAGACGCGCAGGCCAAGAACCTTGCAGATACCGCATGGACACTGCGGCGCCGAGCAAGCCGGCGAATTTTGCCGCAAAGGCGTCGAAGTCTTGGATATTCAATCGCATCCCCTAGACGATAAAAAAAGCCCGCTTTCGCGGGCTGTGGATTTGGCACTCAAGGTCTAGGAGGTGAAAAGTCCACTCCATCGTACGTCCAGAACTCTGCCGGCATAGGACTTTTCTCCGTGATATCAACGAGCGCCTCTAAGACATGCGATGGGAACCGCAGCTCGATAGGAATCTCGCTTCCATCGTCATACAGAAGCGGGTTGATAACCTCCACCACCGCGCCATTCTCAATACGTGCAAAAGATCGCATCATGTGTACTCCTCGACAACAATCACCCCACCAGCACCAGCACCTCCGTTAAACCCACCCGTGCTAGGTGCCGCCGCTGCGCCTCCACCTCCTCCGCCCACAGTGGACGCCGGGTCGCCGTTCGTGATCCCGGTTTTCCCGCCACCTTGGCCGAAAAGCGAGAACCCTCCCTCGCCGCTGACCCCAACCGAGGCCGAAAGGGTGTAGCCATCGCCGCCGTTCCCGCCCCGGCCAGTCATAAGGTTTCCAAGCGACCCGAATCCACCGGTTCCGCCAAAGATCAACAACGGGAACCCGGTGCTGGTTAGACCCTTTGCCCCGCCCGCGCCTCCGGTCGCGGACAACAACCCGCCGAACGAACTTGTGCCCCCAGTCCCGCCGACGCCGACGCCCGTTGCCGAACCGCCAGCGCCGCCAGCACCCACTGTCACAGGAATGGAAGACAGCGGCGCGGCCAACAGCGAAGCAGCATGACCACCGCCACCACCGCCACCGCCGGTACTGCGCGCACCAGCTCCGTTTCCTTCCGTCCCGCCGCCACCTCCGCCACCGCTAACAACTTGCACTCGAACTTTCGTGGCGCCGGGTAACGACGAAAACGTCGTCGCGCCTGCGGCGCTGAACGCGCCGCCGTCAACGCTGACCTGCTGCGTGCCGGAGAGGATTCGGTACACCGACGTACGGAGGAGACGCCCGGGCACGGTAACGGCACGCTCGATCAGGATGTTGATCGCCTGTATCAACTGGGCGTTGTCCGCCTCACTCTCCTCGAGCTCAGCCGCCCGGATGACCGCTAATAGTTCGTCCGTCACGGCGCAACCCCACTCAGCGGGAATCAACGATCCAGCGCGGCCGGCGATCGGATCCTCGTTCACAAACCGACCCGCAACCAATCCCACCCCAGGGACACTCTTCGGATAGTCCATCTGTTACCTCACTGGTATTCAAAAATGACATGCGTGTGCGCGGGCCGGTAGCGCCGCACAATGCACTCAACGATGTTGTTCGGGTTCGCCCCGAAGCGCTCGCCCCACTGCGTAACGCCAAACCGAGCCCCACCAGCTCGACGAGCACCTAGGTGAAACGTCCACAGAAACTGCTGCCGACGGGTGCCGAACCGGGCCTGGCCGAATATCGACCGTCCGAAGCGCGGCGCCCTGTATTCCTCGACCCGGGCGTCGGGGTAGCCGAGCTTGCGTGCGATCTCCACGAAGTAAAGCGAATCCTGCCGGCCAACCTCCCCAAAGCGCCTCACGACCTCCACCCTGCGCTCGGCGAATCCACCGTCAGCTCCGAGGCAAGGATCAGGCAAACCGAGCACTCGCTCCCAGTCCAGCAACAATTCGCGCACCCCAGAAGGCACCATCTCGCCGAGCAGACTGTCGGCGCGCGCGTCCACGCGGGCGAACTCCTGGGCGAGCGCTTCTAGCACCTTGGCCAGCTCCGGTACTGCCTCGACGTCCCAAGCAGGGCCAGGCGGAAGGAGTGCCAAGAGCTGCGCGAGATAATCCTGCCCAGACCTCAAAGCCATTCCACACCCCCAAACGTCGGCAATTGGTCTGCGCCCGGCACCACGTCGGCCAATGGCGCCACCAGGCGATGGTCCTCCTCGCCGGGCGTCCCGCTGATCGCCTCACCGATGTGAGTCCAGAGGAGCCGTTGCCCAAGGTCCCCCTCCCTCAGATGCAAGTCGCGAAGCGATGCCTCAACCCTTGCGCGAAGCGTCGAACTGTCGGGCGTCAGCGCGATCCGGTACTCGACCGGCAGCGGCTTCGGAGCGAGCACATAAGCCTCTGCCGTGACAGGCCGCTTCGATTCAAGATGTGCCAGGACGGCGGCGATTGCCTCCGCGCCCGGTATGGGATTGAGATCATTGTCCCGAACGAAGAACACCGCGACGGTGCCCAACCCAAGGTAGTTTCCACGCGCCCACGCGCGCGTCACACCGGGTACCTCCATCGCCCAATTCTCGTAGTCCTCCTCGTCCCCGCCATGCGGTACGCGCCTAAAGTCCGCGATCACTCGAGCGCGCCATGCTTCGAGCCGCTCCTCGTCGGTCCCGGCCGCCAGCCCTCCGGCCGCCACCTCCCCTTGGTCTTGTACGCCGACATTCGGAGACACCAAGGAAAGAGCGGTCCCGGCAGGCGCATTACCTGCGGTGCCGGGTACCGCCGCGCGAACGGGCACCGTCTCACGGTCGGACGCGAAGATGACCGTTTGAGTCGTGACGTACTGCCGGCCGTCCTGTGACTGGAGTAAGGCGCCGGCATCAAGAATCGAACTGACCGCGCCCCGCATCATTACGCCGCCGGATGCACTCGTTGCGGGAGTTCTGGGCACGGCTTTCATCGCAGCCCATCTCGCGAGGACGTCCTCCTCGCAAGTGTCCGGTAGGATCTGGCGAGACAGCCAACCGAGAAATCCGTAAAGACCGTACGTTGCCCCAGCGTGGCAGCGCGACAGGACTTGCTGATCCGACCGGCGCAATGCCGAATCGGCCAGGGCAGTCAGATCGCTTTCGGCACGCGTCACCAACACGGGTAACGATGGAATATCAAAAGGCATTTGTTATCACCTGCCATATATCGTTGAAGTCAGCGAGCAGCTCGGTTGAGCCGTCCGCGTGCAAGCCGACGACGCGCATCGCCAGGCGCTCTCGCCCCTGCCTCTCGGCCTCGATATCGACACCAATCAAGATTGCGTCATCAATCATCCACTGCAGCGACTCGCGCGCGTACGCGATCGCGTCGAGCCGCGTCTGCTCGGTCAAAGTGCGGCGCCGAAGCAGCCACAGACGCGATCCGATGCGGTCGTCAGTTGTCGTCGGAAACGAATCACCCCACCACCCCTGCAGATCCGAGTCGTCGACCGGGTCGCTATCCAGTGCGCGCCGCCAGGTGAAAAGGCTGATAACTACCGCCCGACCGAGCGGCGTGCTCACTCCTGATACGTATCGAAGGTCCATCACACCGGCCCTCCGCTGGTACCTGAGCCTGGCTGCACCTCTTTGTGCCGGTGGCCGCGCACGCTCGTCCCGCCTGCAACAACGTCCCCCTCCGCCCTGATATCTTTGCTTGCTGAAACAAGGTCCGAGTTCAGAAAAATGCCTTCGGCAGCGTTCAGCTCACAGCGCTGGGCGTTCAGGCGGAACGTCTCGGTAGTGACCTCCACGACGCGCCCGCGCTTGAGTACCACTGAATCGCCTTCATCCGAATAGATGGCCACCTCGCCAGCCTCAAGCCCAACGAGTCTGTATCTGCGATCCGCAATGCAGAGGGCCACGCCGTGGGATCGGTCGCCGCCGATAAAGGCGATCACCGCTTCGGCGCCAGGATGCGGGTGCGACGACCAGCCGTACGGCTCAAAGTGCTCGACATTGCCCTTCACCTCTCCCGCAGTGAGCCGCACTTGAATCGCCTGCAGCTTTCGCCCGGCCTCCACCACGGCAACCACACCACGGACAACAACATTGCGCAGCGCGCCGCCCAAACCGCTCATGGTCCATCCTCCCAATCTTCAGCCAATAAGTACTCAAAGGCGTCACCGCCCTTCCCCTTCTTGCGTTTCCTTCCCTTCTTGTGCGAGGGCTCCGGGATGAACCCTTCGGGCGGCGCCAACGTCATCCGGCTCACCATGCCGCCATCCCCGAGGACGTAAGACACCTCGGAAATCAGCATGTCGCGGTCAAACCCAATCAGATCGTCCCGCACTCTCGCGATGAGGTTTGGTCGCCACAGCGACCCGTCGCGCTGCCGCCACCCCTGGACCACGTACGAGACCTTGAGCGCGCGGCTGAGCCGGTAGTCCCGCTCCCATTCAACGCGGCGCTGCGCCAACGCCGGCGTAAGCTGCCCGCTTGGATTGACCTTGAGCGTGCGACGACGCTGGACACGCCCGTCGGTCACGCGCGCAGAGACTTCAGAGGCAGCTTCCGCAAACTCCTCATCGGAGCCCGACCGCTGCCCCACGCACCGGTACTCGGAGTACAAGCTCGCAAAATCCAGCCCTGCGTCCCCCTCCTTAATGTTCTCTCCCAGGACGAGGGCGTCGGTCGCTCGTCCCTCGCTGCCTGGCCGTGCCATGACCAAGCGACCGCGCCCGTCGTCGGTCGCAAAGAGCTCCGACAGACTGAGCAGCCGGTCGATCGACTCGAACACAGTCTCGGTCGGCTCCACACTGTGATCGGCGACCACCGCGCCGTCACCAATCTCATCGACGACGGCAACACCGTAGGAACCAGCCAAAGCCCGCACAACTTCTGCAACGGATTGCCCCCGCCATTGACCAGGCTTCTCGTCAACCGTGCAGTCAATCAGGTCCGCCGTGAGGGACCGCCCTGTCACCGACACGGTTACCTCCGTGGCGGAGTACCGAATCGGCGTGGCAAAGACATAGCCAGTCAAAACCAGATCGCGCCCAATCCGGACTTCGCACCGAGCGCCTTGCCGAATCCTGGTCGGCCGCTCAGTACTTCCCGGCCAACGCCAGGTAATGGACAGGGAGAAATCCCGCGCCAGGCGCTCAATGCCGGCGCCGATCTGAATCTCTTTCCAGCCTCGGTAATCCTGACCATCTACCGTGAGCGTTACCACGTTCTCTAGATCAACCTGTGCCCCCACGGCTTCCTCCAATTAGCTTGAGCTCACGCGCGGGCAAGAAGCCCGGATGCTGTACTCGGTTGCGAGTCACGATCTCGCCCGCGCGTGTTGCGTCCGCGTACTCGCGATACGCGAGGACAAGGCCCGGCATGACAGCGGCCGGCGCGTAGCTCGTCAGCCGATGCCCCCTCAAACCCACAACGTCCAAATGTCGGCTCGCAGCCTGTCTTGCCCCGGCGAGCGCTTCGTAATGCGCAGGCGGCGCGTTAAGTGCGACGTCCCAGATCGCCTCTTTCAACTCGTCCCGCACGATGCGCACGTCATCGGCCACCGGGAGATCGCGCACCTGATCCCCGAGCAGGACCTCTGCGAGCTCGCCACCGTTACCCGCGTCGGCCTGGACGGGATCCTGCTTCGCCGACCCGACAGCAACCATCGCGGACGGGCGTCGAGGCGGACTGCCGCTAGGCAGGACGGACACATCGCGGACCGCATCCACGATCAGGGCATCCCGAGTAAGGTCGACAATCCCGCCGATCAGCGCCGCTGTCACCGGCTCATTGGAGCGATTGACACTGCCCAGACTGCGAGCCGCGCTGCTCTTGCCAAAGATTCCCGCCAACGAGATCAACCCGCTCCCCTTGGCGAAGTTGCCAAAGCCTCCAAACTCCCGCTGCGCATCAGTCACTATCGAAAAGAGCATCGCAGCAAATTTGTCCGGCGCGGTGACGATATCCGTATAGACCTGTTGAACAGATTGAAACGCGGCCCGCAGCGGCGAAGTGGTTTGGTCGATAAACCCGCGCACCTCTGACAGAGCCCCAAGTACCGCCTTGCTCTGCGCCTTGGCCATGTCCAGCGCCCGCGTCGCGTTTGCGAATCGAGACATTGCAGACGTCTGCACGTTCGAAGCCGCAAGATCAGTCCGCACAGCCGTGTTCGCGGTACCAACCGGAAAGGCAGAAGAGGCGCCCTTGACGAACTCCAGATCAAATCGCACGACGCCGCCCTCGCTCTCAGAGTGAGAAACGTCAACGCTCGTGCAGACCACCACCACGCGCCCGTACCACGGGTGCACTAGCTCGCCGGCACCTGGCTCCTCGAGCACCTTGAGCAATGCGTCGCGCTGGGCAAAGCAGTCAGGACCCGCAACCCATGCAGCCATTTTGTGGTTGCGAGTCGCGAGCCCCATGTCTTCGACCATCGGCTCGTCGCGCTTCGGATACTCGTGCAGCACAGTACGACGACCGCGCCGGCCGCTATCCGCATCGACAAGAAACGGCACACCACGGAACGACGCTTTCTGCTTTTCTTCTTTCCAGCCCATATCAACCCACCCCGCCAAGCGTTCGATAACCGACGGATGGACTGACGCTCAGGCCCGACTGATTGGTCTTCGCGCTCTCCACCCGCATACCCTGCGGAGCGCCGTCAAAGCGAATCCGCAAGTCTCCGTCCAGCTTCGTAGGCTGCTGAGCGCTTGCGGAGGCCGCCAAGCCCGCACCACCACCGCTCGCTCGTGCCTCCTGATACGCCGCCATGCTTTCCCCCACCCCACGACCGACCAGCCCGCCAGCCGCAGAACCCGCCGCACCGGCGCCATCGGGAAGGCCGGCGGCTGGCTTCTCATCCCCGCCGCCGAAGATCCCTCCCACCTTGTCTTTCAGCCACTGGAGCCCCCCGGTAATCGGCTCGATGTAGGTCTTCACCCGCTCCCACAGATTCTTGAACCAACCGACGAGCGGCTCCCAGTTCTTCATGACCAGGCCAAGCGGAGTCGCATTCAGGAAGGCGCCTTTCAGCCCTTCCCAGGCGACCGACGCTCCGGCGACCACCGACGTCCAGATCCCGTCGAAAAAGCCCGTCACTGTGGACCACACGCCCTGAATGCCCTGCCAAGCAGCATTGCCCCAGCTTTCAATGCTCCCCCACAGATCGCTAAACCACGGTCCAACGGTTGACCAGTTGGCAAGCAAAAAGCCCGCCGCCAGTGCCATTCCGCGGACGACCATGCCAAGCGGACTCATTGAGACGACTGCATTGAGCGCCTTCATTGCGAAGGCGGCGCCGACCATCGCCACGCGGATCGCACCGAACGCAAGTGCTGCGCCCAGGACGCCCTTAACGAGCCAAGGGTTTAACTGGATCAGGCCAGTCACCCGTTCGATCATCGGCCCAGCAGCGCCAATGAAGCCGTTAATCGGCGGGAGGAGCGTCGAGCCGATTGCGTTCCCTAGCGCCACCGCACGGTTCTGCAGGAGCTGGATGTTGTTCGCGGTCGTTGCCGCGCGCGCCTCATACTCCTTGTTCATCGAGCCCGCGTACTCGGTCTCGGCACTGACGTTCGCTAGGTTGCGCTTGAGCAGATCAAGGTTGTTGAGCATCGGCGCGATAGCGCCAATGGACTCGCGCCCGAAGAGCGTCTGCAGCACAGATGCCTGCTTCGTTTTGTCGACCTTGCTGATCGCGGTCAGGATTCGTACGATCGTTCCCTGCGCGTCCTTCTGCATGTCGACCGCGACCTTCTTGGAGTCCATACGCAGTGCCTTGAAGACCTGCTGCTGCTGCTTTGTTGCGGACGCGCCAGAGGTCAGCGTCAGCATGAAGTTCTTCATGCCGGTCGCCGCGACCTCCTCCTGTACGCCCATACCGGCCAACGTCGCGCCCATCGCTGCTATCTGACCGGATGCCAAGCCCGCCACTTCGCCCAGCGGGCCGATCCGCGTGACGATCGACGAGATCTGCTTTGCGGACGCCGGGCCGTTGTTGCTGAGGTAGTTGATTTTGTCGGCCAGCGCGACGACCTCATCCTGCGTCATGCGAAATGACGTGCGCCACTTCGCCATCATGTCGCCGGACTCCTCCGCCGTGCTGTCGAACGCAACGCCCATCTTGACGGCGTCTTCGGCGAATCGCGTCAGCTCGCCCCGGGCCAGGCCGGCCTGCCCACCGGCCGCGACGATCGCCGCAATGTCCTTCGCCGCCATCGGAAGGCGCGTGGACATCTTGATGACGTCCTGCCCCATGTCCTTAAACTGTTGCGGCGAGTCAAAGTCGACGACCTTGCGAACGTCGGCCATCGCTGATTCAAATTCGATCGCCGCCTTCGCGCCTGCAATGAATGGTGCCGCGAAGGCTCCGCCTCGCACAACGTCGCCCAAGCTAAAGCCCCTTGAGAGGCTGCTCGACTCGAGCGTCTTGCGAAACCCGGCCACGTTCTTGCGGGCGCCGGCGAGCGTAGGCGAGAGCTTGTCAACACCCGTAATCAACGCCTTAAGCTGGAACTTCTCTCCGGCCATTTGCTACCCCTCCTGCTGATCACGCGACTGCGCGATGCGATCGCACTCCTGCGCCTGCTCGAGCAGCAGCTCGAGCGGGCGCGACATGGTTACTTCCGGGTCTATTCGCCAGAAGTACGCGACGTCGTAGACGAGGCGTCGGAGCTCGCCGTAGGTTGCGACTCCGATCCCAAGAAAAAACTGGCCACCTTCCAGGCCAGCGCGTTGAAGTCCACCAAGTTGAGTTGATCGACCGAACCGAGCGGAATTCCGGCCATACGGACGATGTATTTCGCCGCCGCATCGGTGTCGATACGGACGGACTCATCCGCCGCCACGTGGTAGGGCAGCGCCTTCACAGCCCGCGCATCCGCCGGCGTCAGACTACGCAGGGTGAGGACCTTCAAGTCCTCCCCGTGGGCCTTGATGGGGCTGGCCAGGACGTATTCATCGCTCATTGCCACACCCCCTTAACACCGTCGAACTGCAGTTGAATCTTGCCGTCATCACCGCTCACTACCGGCTCTCCGACTTGGTAGGCCTCCGAGAGCACATAGGTGCGTCCGTTCTTGAATTCGGCGGTTACCGTCATATCGGTCGCATCTTGCAGCTTCTTCATCGGAAAGCCCGGCGTAAACAATGCGTCGACCTTCACGTACGGCACGCGGTCGGTTTCCGAGAAGAACCCCGGCCGCAGGCTCTCTCGGGTGCTGTCTGTGGTCGGCGCCTCCACCGCGCCCGTAACTTCAAGCTGCTCGCCGTCCACTTTGAAATAGACGGTGCCGGCTACCTTCTGGCCCATGACTAACTCCTTGTCCAAAAAAAAGGGGCCCACACTTGGCGGGCCCTGGATTGCACGTGTGTGCGCTTACGCGGCGTCGGGGTACTGCTGCCGGAACTGATTGAGCAGCGCCACGACGCGCAGCTGGTTCACGTAGTCCGGCGGGAACAGGACGTTCACGCGATTCGGGTTCTGCGCATCGCGCTCGACGATCAGGTGTTCTTGAAACGCCTCCATGTTCTCCACGATGCCTTGCCGCTCGAGGGCGCTGTACGCTGCGATCAGCTCGTTGCGGATGATGCTGGGCGTCACAATGGCTTGGCCCGCGCCGAAGCGCGTACCGTCGTTCGCGAGCTTGTGACGGCCATACTTGCTCGTGATGCGCCCCTTCAAGAAGCGGATGATGTACGCCGACTGGTGCATCGTCTCGCTGTCGAGGTAAGAATCATCCGGCTGCCCGTACGCGTTACGCTGGTAGGTCGTCACCGCCCGCTCGATCCGCACACCGTCGACGGTGCAGTACGACGTCGCGATCCCGGACCACAGCAGCGACTGCCGCTCGAACAACAGGAACCGCTTTCCCTCGGGGGGAGGTGCAATCCCCGTCAGCTCGCCGGTCTGCGTCGGACGCGCGGGATCAGCGGAGATGAACACCGCCTGGCGGGCCGCATAGGCAGCACCCACTTTCCACGCCGGTGCAGACGTCTGCACTTCGAATCCATGAATCGTGTGATGCTGGTCATTTCGCGCGCGGCCCTCCGTGACCATCTCTCCCACCGTACCGCGTCGGGCCGTGTAGACGTGGCCGTACAGCATCTTCCCCCACGACCAACGGCCGGCGCTGTCATCCATCCAGACCTTGAACGCGTCCAGCGATCCGCTGTCCGTGAAGGTGTGGAACACGAACTCAAACTCGGCATCGCCCACCTTCGCGAGGAGCTCCTCCACGTCCGGAACGCCCGCACCGCCAGTGGGCTGGGTCACAGCTAGCGTCAGGCCGCCCGGCGTTCGCTCGCCGCCAGCACTGCCCCGAAGGTTCATGCCGAGGCGAATGTCGTTTCCGAGCAGCCCCTTAAAGGTGGCGGTCAGCGCGACCGTCGCAGTTTCTGCGGGAGCAGTAGTGGCGCGAACGCTAAGGCCCCGCGCATTCACCGCCGCAACAAGCGCGCTACCGACCGCAGCAGCATTCATGCCGCTAGCGATCGTGATCTGCACGCGGTCATCGCCGACGTAGAAGCTGAGCACGCCGGATTCCGTAGCCGTGCCAGTCACGACGACCTGGCCGGCGGCGGCAGTGCCTTCCTCCAGCTTAACGGGCAGGATCCAGACTTCGCCCATCGGATCGCAGCGCCGCCATGCGGCGAGCGCTTGCTCGAGCGGCGAACCGAGACCGGCCAACGCGCGCACCTCGCTTTCTTGGCTGGCGATGACGAGCTCGGTCGGCGCAGTGGAGCTGTCGTTAACCGGCGCCATGATGAGACGCCGCAGCTGCGTCGTCCCGCTGTTGGCCTGGGAGTTATCCATCTCCGCATAGAACAGCGGTACGCGCAGATCGTTTGGAATGGAGTTGAAGGAAATCATTTGTTGCTGCTCCCTGCCTTCTTGACCGCACCTTGCTCCGTAACGGTCACATCCTTGTCATCGATGCGGCGGATCCAGTACGGATCGCGCATCACCTTGCGCCCTTCGGCGGGCAGGTAATCACCGCGCGCCGGATCCGGAACGGTCCGGCCCGGCGCGGGCACCACGTGAATTTCAGGTTTCGCCATGAGGCAGCTCCATTCTTGCTTCGTGTTCAATCCGGCCATCGGGGCCGGGCTTCTTGAGGTTCGGATCGGCCATAGGATCAATTGCGTCCAGACGCAATGTGACGCCCGCAAACGGCTCGAGTCGATCTCGTTGATACTCCCCCCACGTTTCCGCCGGCTTACCTGGCGCTTGGTCGTAGGCAGCACGACCGAGCGTGAAGGCGGCAGAGAAGGAGAATCGGTAAACGCAGCGAGCACGATCCAATCGCACCAGGTCGCCGCCGTTGTAGATCAGCCCTTCGTATACAGGGTCAGGCTCCCACCCCGCCAGCGCCACCAGCAGCTGCCGCCGGATCTCGTGCAATAGGTCGGCGTCGCGAAAGCCCTGCTCATCCTGGGACGCAAGGACCACAACAACGTCAATCGAGTCCCGGACCTCCTGTAGATAAGAAGTCTGCGACTGCGTATCACCCGCGTCGTCCTCGGTCTGGATGACATATGCCGCCGGCGGCTTCATGTGAGCCGAACCCATCACCACATCAGTGTCCAGCCCTCCGGCTACGCGACCTTCAAACGCCGGCACGTACTTCCTTATGTGCTCGACCACCGGAGAAATTTGCATTTCGCCCCCCTACTTGAGTGCTTGAGCCAGAGCCGACGAGAGCACTGACCGGATGTTGCCGGTCTGCTCGTCCAGAGCATCTGTCATGTAGTTGCCGCGCGGCTTGACGCGCCACTTCCCATCCTTGGCCTGGGACCGACGGTCCTTGCGTCTGGGCTTGCCCGTCACCCCGTAGAAGAGATACGCAGGGTAGAAATCCTCACCCATAGCTGGCGTCTTGAACGGTGCCACGCGCACAAAAAATCCCGGACGACTGACCTTGACGGTGATGCTGCGCGCGAGCGTTCCACGGCGCCCGGCGGGATAGTCTTGGAGAGCCGCACCTTTCCGGATCCTCTTCCGCGCGGCAATTTGGACAAGGCGCCCTACGCGCCTGAATCCTTTGCGCACCTCCTTGCGATCAAAGTCCAGGCGCCTGAAGCTGTCCCAACCGTCCACATGCAACCCGGCGCGAACACCAGACGTCTTAGCCATTGGTCAACATCTCCACCTCGAAGACGGTAAAGTCGCGACCACCCTTCAGGGGTGCGCTGCGCTCGACGCGATAGGTGACGTTCCTGTGCACGATCTGAAAGTCACGCTCCACCCCTTCGAGAAAGCGCACCACGATCCGATGCGTCACCTTGGCGTCGATCTGCATCCCCGCCAGATAGGCTGCCGTCCCGACCGGCGTGATCTTCGCCCAGCGATCAAACGAAGCGGGGAATTCATCCGCCAACCCACCGCCCGCAGCGGGCATGTGCTGCAGCCGGCGAAAAGTCACCCTCTTGTCTAATTCGCCTGCCTCGGGATAGTCCATCTACACCCCCATATTGATGCGATAAGGCGTGAGCAGCGCCAGTACCGCGCGACTGTTCACATCCGGAGAACTACCCTTCGGCCCGTAAAGGGCTTCCACCTGCAGGAGGATCGCAGCAGCGACCGCGTCGGGGCACGTCGGAACGTCAACTCCCTGATCGTTGCGCTCGGTCCACGGCACCGGCCGCCCCAACGTCTGCGCCACACTTCCAATCGCCGCCGCTAAGAGGCGGCCGAGGATGCGATCCAACTCAGTGCCATCGATTCGAAGGTGTTCTTTCACTTCCTCGAGGTTAGGTACCCCCGCCATTGCGCGCTCCTCCGCGACCCTTGTTCTGCGGCTCCGGCGCCTTCTTGTCGGCATGCCCCGGAGCGCGCTTCGGCAGCACCTGACCGGCCTCGAGCTTCTTGCGGCCGGCTCCCTCCTCATCAACCAGGCCGGCAAGTTGAAGGGCCTTGAAGCGGCGGGAGTCAAGGTCCTGCAAGACCGTCCCACGACGTACCAGGCCCTCGGTTTCGTTCTCGAACGTGCTGAGTGCGATTGCTTTCATCGTTGCTGCGGCGGCTCAGCCGCCGCCCTCCATGTTGTCGCGTTGATTCCCAATTACTCGCCCGAGGGCGGAGCGACCGCCGTCGACGGGAACGTGCCATGCACGAACGACGCCGGGCGATAAACGGCCAACGCCGCCCGCTCTTCGGCGCGAATCGTCAGCATGTTCTTGATGAAGTTGTCGCGGTCCTCGGCCGAGATCTCGACCGTCGCATCTTCGCGGTCGAACAGCTGCGCGCCGGCGTTGAATGCGCCGACCAGGAAATCGCCAGGAGCCATCGCCATCGACTCCACGACCGGATAGCCCCACAGGTTCTTGCCGTTGTAGAGCGTCGGATTCGACCAGATGTAGTTCCCGTTCTTGTCCTTGGTCAGCTCGATCGCCTCCCACTCTTCCGGATGCATGATGATGGCGCTGGGCCGATACAGCGAAAGCCGAACCTGCAGCAACGCGTGCCGCACCACGTCGATCATCGTGTCGCCATCTTTGTTGCGCGCCACCTGGTAAGCCGCAGCTTGGGGGATGATGCCCAGCATGTTGGCGCCAGTACCATCGCCCAGCAGGATCTGCTGCTCTTCCTTGAGCTGCAGGCCGTACAGCATCCGCATGTCGATGTAGGACTGCAGTTGCGGCGCGTCGTCGAGGATCTGCTTGCTGGCCGGGATCCAGTGGGCGATCGTCTTGACGCCAGCATTGGCGAGTTCGAACGTGATGTCGCTTTCAGGCTTCTGCGCACCCTCGGCCACCGCTGCGGCGTTGTTCGTAAACACGTCCTCGCGCACATACTCGACCGAATTGCTGGTCGTGCGACCCGGCAGGAGCAGGTCGCGGACTACCAGCTCACGCAGCGGAGCCACAACCACGCCCGGCAGCCGGTCCGCAGGAACCATGACGCCCGCGGACGTCACGGTGCTCGTGACCGCCTTGACTGCGATCCGGCCGGACCGAGCTGCGCGCCCTTCGGCGACGCTCTTGTAACCATCGGACTCGGCGACGACCTCACCCCAGGTCTTGACTTGGGGCTGTTCGGCGGCGCCGCGACGGGCCATCTTCTGTTCCAGATCGAACAGACGCTGCTGCACTTCAAGACCATCGCTGGCGAACTTCTCAAGAGCGCTCTTGGTCTCGGCCGAGATCTTGCCCAGCGTCTTGATCTCTTCGCCGGCCTTTTCAGCGAACTTCTTGATCGTCTCGTCGCGCTTGGCCAGGTCCTCGAGCAGGCTCTTGATCTCGAGGCGCTCGGGATCATTGCCGGCGCCGCCGCTCTTGCGAGCCATTTCGCCCATCGCGCCGGCCACCGCGCCCATCAGCGCGCCTTGTTCAGACAGATTGGATTGCATAGTTTTCCCTTCAAAGTTGGGGGAGAGTGAAGTTGCGCAGCTGCTCGGCGAGCGGCTGCAGGTCCGTCACAAGCCCGCCCTCGGACTCGCTCCGGAGCAGATGCTTGAATCCGTGGCTCGCGATGGCCACGGCCTGGGACTTGGAGAACCCTGCCTCGCGCAGGAGTCGCTCAAATCCCGGAAGATCGGGCAAGGTGCCCTGACTGAGTGCGAACTTGACCGCGTCAACGCGCGACTCTTCGTTCGCCGGAAACGTGACGAGGCTGACCTCGACCAGCTCGAGCTGCTTAAGCCGGCGGACGCCCGCCTTCTGGTCAAACGAGTCGTCGCGCACGTAGTAGCCGATGGAGAGCCCCGATACGGCGCCGGCCCGCAGGAGCGCGTACGCTTCCTTGGCCTGCTGGACTTCGTCCTTGAGCAGACGGCCCTCGACCCAGAGGCCGTGGCTGTCTTCCTTCATGTCCGTGTAAACACCGATCGGCTGGCCGCTACGGTGCTGCCACAGCACGGGCACGGCGCGACCTTTGGCGGCGATCGTGGCGAGCGTCTCCGTGAACGCGCCGCGCTCGACCACCTCGCCATAGGTGTCGACCACATCGAATACGCTGCCGTAGCCAGAAAAAAGGCCGTCATCACTGACGGCCTTGATTTCGAGATTGAAGTCCCTGATCTTCAAGGACGCGTTTTTACGTTTCATCGTGAGTTTCCTGTTTGGGTCTCCCCAGCCAATCAAGCAGCGCCTCGCGCGCTTTTCCCTGCGTCGCGTCCTCCTTCCCGATCTGATCGACCGGCACCAAGTTCGCCTGCACGAAATGTCGATCACCCCCTTCGTACGGCTCTCCGTCCTCCAGCTCAATGATCTCGTTCGGACTGAGATAGGCGTTTTGTAGGCCGGACGCATACAGCGCCGCCCGGCCCTTCGCATCCGCGCGAAGCAACGCTTGCAAACTGAACTTGACGTAATACCGTTCCCGCTCGTTGGCAGGAAAGAGGCCGTTGAGCGCCTGTTCAATTTTGATAATCAGCGGGTTAAGCCCCGTGACTTTCCAGCCCATCAACAGCTGTTCAACACCCGAGCCCCACATCGTTTGACCTTGGGCGGCGTGGCCAATCAAGACCGGCGGCACGTTGCACATCCACCGGCACAACTGCTCAATGGAGAAAGCCCGGCTCTGCAAGAGCTGAGCGTCCTCCGGGTTCATCGCGACCGGCGCGTACTTCATACCGGCCTCAAGCACGAGCGTTCGCCCCGACTCCGAACCGCTGGCGACCTGAGTGACGACGCTCTCACGCACCTCCTCGCGATTCGACTTGGTGAGAACCTGGTCCGTGGTCACATAGCCGGATGGGCGCAAACCGTTTTTGAATATGGTGGCGGCCGTTTCCTCCTGCGCCATTGCCGCGCCCAGCGTGTGACGCGCGTAAGAGATCGGAGACAGCCCCATCCGGCCGTCAAGGGTGAAGCCCTTCAGGTGCAGGATCTCGAGCTCGCTGTATTCAAACCGATGACCATTCTGATCGACGTAGACGAATAGCATCGACCCGTCGCGCTGCAGCTTCGGTGCCATGCGCTCCGGCCGCAACGGCTCGAGGGCGATGATCTTTCCGACGCCATTGCGCACGATCAGCGCGTACGCATTTCCCCAAAGCAGAATGGACGTCAGCAGCGATTCCCAGAAATCCGCCGCCGTCATGTCGGCATTCGGCGCTGCCGCTATGACCTTGTGCAGCCAATGCTCGCTCGCGCTTCGCCGTCGGCCCTCCTTCTTCTCATACACCGATAACGGAAGCGTCGCCACCAGTTGCGAGATCAGCTTCACGCAGGCCCAGACAACATCGAGCTGCAGCGCCGTCTGGGCAGATACGCTCTTGCCTGAATAGTTCGTCGTGGACGCGTAGTAACGCCAGAATCCTGGCTGGCGAAGGCTTATTACCCTCCCCAACCAAGATGCGGCGGCCTTCATTGAGATTTTCATCAGAACACGATCGGGTTGCGCAGGAAGTCAGACAGGTCCTGCTGGTTGTGCGCACTCGCGCGTGATAGAGCCATGACGACCGCAACGATCGGGTCGATCCGGCCTTTCTGTTTGGACCGCTTCTTATCTGGACGAAAGTTGCCGTTGGAGTCGTAGAGGAGGGCGACGTTGCCCGCCGCCCACCGCAGCACCGGATTGCCCCCGTGGATCAGACGCCCGCTGTACACCAACTCCTCGAGCTTCTTGGACCCGGGATACATTCCGTGCGTGTTCTGCGGCACCTCAACTAAGTTGACCCCCTCATCCGCAAGTTCATTGGTCAGGTGCGTCGAGTTCCACGTGTCGTATGCCAGCTCGGCCAGGTCAAAGGTCTGCGCCGCCCACAACACCTGCTCCTGCATGGGTCGGTAATCGACGACTTCGCCCTCTGTCACCACCAGCGAGCCGCCCGCCTCCCATTTTCCGTAAGGCGCGGCGTCGGCTTTGGACTGCTCCTCGACCTTGGACCTCGGGCAGTACGTCCACACCAGCACGTACCAGCGCGGGTCATCGTCAGTCGGCGGGAACACCAAAGCGAACGACGTGAGGTCTCGCGTGGATGAAAGATCCAGACCACCGAAGCACCTCCGGCCCCGCAGTTGCTCAATCGTCACAGCGGCAGCGCCTCGGTCCCACTGGGTCAGGTCGAGCCAGCCCTCGGCGTCGTTGCACCAGAGGTTCAGGTCCTTCGTTTTGAAGTTGGCCAGCGCCGATGGCAGCGCCTTCGCCTTGCGCGCCATGTCCCGCATATAGTCAATCGCCTTTGACCGACCCAGGCCAGGATTCGCCTTTACCCACACCTCCTCGTCAAATGGGTCGTCACCGGAATCAAGCGTGTAGACATAGCCGAAAAAGCTGTCATCCTCCCGCTCGCCTCGAAGCACCGAGATAAGGTACGAACGCACCTCCGTACAGATGCCGTCAAGGATGAAGCCCGCCGTGGTGATTGCCGAAAGCAACGGCTGCTCGCGCGCACCGAACCCCGACTCGAGCACATCCCACTGCTCCCGCGATCGCTGCGCGTGCAGCTCGTCGTACAGCACCGCTGAAGGGTTAAAGCCGTCCTGGGCGTCTGCGTTGCTGGCTATTGGCTTGAAAACGGACGCGCCCGCTTCGATGCGCTCTTGGTTTTGCCCCTCGAAGATTCGGAACGAGCGTTTCACGCCCGCCGACTTCCTCGCCCAACGCCGGAAGTTTTCGAAGGCAGGCCGAAATACCGTCATGGCCTGTTCTCGCGTCGTCGCCACAGCGTAAACCTCCGCGCCTGGCTCCCCATCCATCATGAATAGGTAGGCACCCTGCGGTGCCTTCCATGTCGACTTGCCGTTCTTGCGTGCGACTTCCTCATAGGCGCGGGTGAATCGCCGACGCCCGGTTCCGGTCCTGCGCCAACCGTACAGCACGGCAGTCCAGAACTTCTGCCACGGGTCCAGCAGGATGGGCTGGCCTGCGAGCCGCCCCTTCACATGAACGAAATACTTTTCGATGTACTCGATCATATGCCAACCGTGCGCGGCACTGAAGTACAAGCCGCGTTTTGCAGACGTCTGCAAATCCCGGTAGTGCCGCTCGACGGACAGCATCACCAGCTCACCCACCACCAGCTCGCCGCGCAGGACTGGCACGCCGTACTCGCGGTCCCAGGTCTCCCAGGATTCCTCGGGAGGAATGAGCTTCAGGCGGCGCTTGGGCGGCTTCGGCCGTGCTCGACGAGATCGCCGAACAGATCGTCCTGGCCGCCCTCCCCGATCTTGCTCTCCTTGAGCCGCGCCTCGACTTGAGACATTACCGTCATACATGCTTCAGGCAGATCCCGTTTAAGTTGTTCGGCGTTCTTACGCTCGTTGTAGCTGTGCGGCAGCTCGTAGCGATTTCCGTTTTCGGAGATCGCGTAACGGCCTTCCTTTTCACACAGCGCGCGGTCCGACACCCATGCGCGAATGCACTCGACCAGCAACGTGAGCTGCATGCCCGCTGCAGTGATGTCGCGTTTGCTGGCGATCAGCTGGTCACACAACCAGAGGTAGATGCGCCGCCATTCGGCATCGACTTTGATCGAAGGAGGTGGCGTCGGCAGGTCAACGCCGAATCTCGGCGAGCGCCATGCCTCGGACCCACCCCCGCCATGAATGACCCCCAGGGGAGGCTTTTTCTGATCCATCGTGACTCCAAATGTTGATGAGGGATCACGCGAAGCGTTTACTGTGCTTTCGATGCGTCAGAGGGGCTGCTATTTCACCCCTCCCCCCCTTTTCCGAACCTTTCCCATAAAAATGCAGCTGGGCGCTCGGTCCCGGCGCGTTTTGCCGTGACTTTCGCCCCCCCTACCCCTCCCGGGTCGCCCCGTGCAGACGTGTGCATCGAATTCGCAGGCCCGCCCCGCCGCCGGTTGCCAAACGCGCCGTCTTCTCGCGCAGTCTTGCGCGAGTGGCAACGCCAGCAGAGCGGCTGCCAGTTGCTGCGGTCCCAAAACAAAGCGCGGGCCGCGAAGATGCGCTCGGCATCCTCGGACGCCAGCGCCTCCGCCAGCCGGTGCGGCACGATGTGGTCAGTAACTTCTGCTGCAGTCACCCGGCCCCGTGCAGAGCATTCACAACACAACGGGTTGTTTCGCAGAAAGCCCTGGCTGGTCTTCGCCCAGCGATGACCGTACCCCCGGCTGGCGGCGCTTCCGCGCTCGCGATCTTTTTCGCGGGCGGCTTCCTGCTGGGCTGGCGCATGCCGCTCGCAGTAGCCGCCGCCGCGAACGAGCGCTGCACACCCCGGATGCAGGCAAGGACGAGGACGAGCTACAGGCATGGAAGCACCAAAAGAAAAGGCCCGGCGTGAGGGCCGGGCCTTGATGGTGGAGCGCTTTTGACGCGAGCTCCGCAGGAATGTAGCGAATTCTAGGAGGGGCTCGGCTACATCACCTAATTCCAATTGTTACGGCCACGCGCTCCGCATGCGCTTTGCGCGCCCTGAACCACTCCTCGATGCGACGGTCCGCGTGAGCGAGCCGCCGTTGCAGTGTGATCTTCGACACGCCGAGCAGCTCGGCAATACCCTCGAGCGTCCCCTCCTCCGTGTGCCAGGTCGAGACGGCGGACTTCAGTTCCTTCGGCAACTGAGCGACCGCACGATCCGTCAGACCGCATTCGATATCGTCAAACGGAACCGTGGAGCGTTTGCGCCCTCCTTTCGCCGCCGCGTCGGACAACCGGCCCAGCACTGAGGCTCCAGTCCGGGACGTGCCGACGAGTTGCCATGCACCCCACCGATCGAGGCGCTCACGAACCCAACGAATACGCTGCAGGCTGCTCATGATTGACCGCCATATCGCTCGCGCTCGACGAGAGCCTGCTGTATCCGCGCGCGGTACTGCTCCGCAGACTCTCCCGGTCGCGCCGACCCTATGCCGACCTCACGCCCCTTCTGGTCCATCAGCGCGTGTGAAGTCCACCACGCCGGCCCTCGCGCCGGCTGTGGCGTTGTCCGGGCGGCGGGAATCTCGATCTCATCCTCCCACCGCGCGCCGTTTAGCCATGTCGCCGCGTGCGGAATGTACTGGGCAGCGGCTCTCGTCGCGTTCCAGAACTGCACATGCTTCGGCACGGCCGCGATAGCTGCTTGCCGGTGTCGCGCCTTCAGCTTGGACCATGCCCGCTCCGCATCCTTCTTGGAGACCTTCCTCGGCCAAACAGACCAGAACGCTGCGAAGTCCGGGCCTTCCGCCGTGGATTTTCGGCCCGCGCTCGCGGAATTTTCTTGCATGCTCAGAGTAAATGCTGTCATGTGATATCTCAGCAGGTGAGAGGTTTCGATCATTGCTTCGTTGGTGAGATGGGTGCGAATGGGCAGAGCTCCCCCTACCCGCCTGTGGATAACAGGAGCAATGCCCACCCTTGCATTTGCCTCGCCGGAGCCGACGGTATGCATCAGGGCGTCCTGGCGGATGTACGCCCCAGGACTCGGCCAGACTGTCAGCGCCCGTACAGGCACTCCTACCCGCGCTCTAGCCTTTCGCACCCACGCTGCCCCTTGGGATCGGTTTGGGGCACTACACCGAGGGATAACCGCGTATTCAGCCTCTTCGTCCCTCGGCTGCGGCCGGTTAAGGCGGCTGACTTTGCTTTTTGATATGCATGACCTCTCCATGCCGCCAGAAGGGCTGGCGAGCGGGATCCGGGCGCCCAGTGGCGTCCAGTCTTGACGGGTGGTTGCGCGGAAGCGCAATTAGGTAGGCATGCGAGCGGCCGTCGGTCGTCTCGACAACGATGATCAGATCGTCGTCAGGCATCCGCCGGCATGCGCCTTCGAAGTCGACGAGGCGCTTGAGCTCATCACGGCTGTAGTTACGCGTTCCGCATTGGAAGTACTCGGCCGGACCTGGCGGTCCGCGTCCGAGCGCAGGAGGGTCTCGCACGTGCGCTCGCTCCCGGGTCTCTTGCTGAGCCGGTCGACGCGGGGACTGAGCCTGGACTGGCGCCCGACCTAAGAGATCGCGTGCCATCAGCTCGTACCTGTCCTGTGATGCAGCACGATCGACGGCACCCATGGCCGAGGTGGTTGCGTGGAGTACACCGCGACGGGTCGCCACGATCCGCCCTCGCGGACTGTCGAGGTCACGAAGATGCGGCCGGCCACGCGCAGCTTGTAGCAGGACACGACCACCTCTCGTACCGGCAACTTGAACGCGTCGGCGAGTTGTGCCGCAGTAGACGGGTGTGCAGCCAGCCGCGCCAGGATGCGGCGCGCAAGGGGTCCAATTGGCCTAGCCATGGAAGCCCCACTTGGCCGAGGCAAGCCGACTACTCATCGTCTCTGCCTTCCGCGACTCGCACGGTCACGCCTTGATCTGCTGCACGCTGTACGTTTCGCACCAGCCGCAGCAGCAGCTGCACCTCTGCGTACGCGATCTCAGTAATCTCGTCGGCCTCGCGTGGAGCGATCCGGCGATCCTGTATCGCCCGCGCTAAAGCGCCAGATATGAGCCCACCTTGCTGGGTCAGCTCGAATCCCTTCTGGACGATGGCAGTTATCTCGCAAGGCCAGCGCCCGCCGGTCGGCGGCGCGTCAAGCTCGATGGCGACCAGGCCGAATCGCGCGCAGAGCGCTTTCAGCCAGTCCAGCGCATATTCATCGGCGGCGCGATCCCGGAGCAAGTATTCAGTAATCAGCTCAGCGTCTTCAATTGACATGCGCTCATTTGGAGCGGTCCCGTCGAGTCGCTTGTAAAGGGTCTTGGCGGCGATCTTTCGGTCACGATTGCCCGCTGCCCACACGCAGAAACCCTGCACGCCATCCGACGCACGCCGCAGCGCGTTATACAGGGCCCCGCGCCAATGGCCGTTGCTGTGTCGCTTAGTCATGGCTGCCTCCCGTCTCCGATTTGCCCGGGTGAGCCCGGCTGTCCAGCCCACGGCATCACCCGAAAATCAACCTTTTTTCTCGTATGCATTGCGGAGATCCCGGCGTACGCTTCCTTCCACTGGCTTAACGAAAGCGAAGGAGAAGCGCTGTGAGTTCTAAGGGCATGGATAACTTGGACGGCACCGAACCGGGGATCGTCTACAGCGCCATTGAGCGGCAACTGCGCAATCGCCTTCGGCTCGCGCAGCGCATCGCGCTCGAGGAGACAGGCACGGGAGCTCCGCAGGTTGTGGCAGCCGTGTTCGAGCAGCTGTGCTTTCGGTACGACGAGGCAAATCCGCCGGTGACGCACTGATAAGCCCTCAATGCAATAGATCAAGCTGCCCCCTATTGCCTGCAATCACGCGGCGTAGCACCCACCACTCAACGTCGGGGCAAAGCTCCTCGCAGCGGACACCTGTCAAGCGCTCGATCGTTGGGCAATGCTTCGCGGGCACTCCCCGCCCATCGAGCTTCCATTGGTGCAATGCCCCTTTCGACACGCCAAGCTCGGTTGCCAGCCCTTGGGCCGAACCGAAAATCTGTGCCGCGCGGTCGAGAGGATGAATAGAGGAGGTATCCATAATGCCGCGAAGTATAGATTCTCTAGACTTTATAGGTCAAGAAACTCTAGCCCTCCCAGGTATAGGGATTCCATACACTGGCCTCATGAACATCGGCGAATGGATCCGCGCTGCGCGCAAGGCTGCAGGCATCAATCAAGAACAGTTGGGCGAGTCCCTCGGCGTCACTAAAGGCAACGTGAGCGCGTGGGAGAACAACCGCCACGAGCCCAGCTACTCCCAAATGCTCAAAATTGCCGAACGTGCCGGCTGGCAGCTCCCGCTACCTGGGCTGTCTATGGGCATCGCCGATTGGCCGTTCCGTAGAATTACCGCGACGCAGCTGCACAGTCTGCCGACCGAAGAGCTCATCCGCGCGGAGGCGATGGTCGAGGTCGTAGTCCGAGAATGGGAGAGCAAGCGCGACAAAAGCGACGGGGACCCTCTCCCGACCGGAACCCACGGTCGCTAGAGTCCGCCGCATCGGCAACGTCTTCCACGGCGCGCCTTTTGGCCGCCGTTCATTTGTCCTGCATGTATCCGTAGACGACCGACTTCGTCAAAACCCTGCAAAAAGTCCCGCGTCAGAACCGCCGCGAACACGCCTACGCCCAAAAGGTATAGATTTCCTTGACTGAAAAAGGATAGGTTTTCTATACTCGCGCCGTTGTCCCTTACAACGGAGCCCCAGCGTGAACCCCTTTAACGCCCCTGACGTGGCGATCTCTGCCGACTGGCTGGCAGATGCATTCGCCGACGAGATCCGCTCGTACTGCCACGTAGTTCGAAGCCATTGCCTCGCCTGCCGCCTGGCCGGCAGCATCCCCCACGCCTTCCGCGAGTCCGAAACGCAGGCCTACCTGTCTGCTCTGGTGGACTTCGCTGCGCGCGTCCTCCCGTTCGCCAATCTGCGCGATATCGAGTGCGCAGCCCTCGGCGCGCATCACGAAACCCGCTTCCTGCTCCGCCGCACGTGGGCGGCAGTGAACGAATACAGGAGGGGGTGAGCCATGGGTACCAAGTTCAAAGCAACCGTTTGCCTCTCCGCCGCCGCAGCCGCGGTCGTCATGGCCGTGGCATCGCTGTTCTCATGGGCGCAAATCATCGTCACCAATGACGATCGCATGCTCAAGGCGGACGACGAAAGGCGCGAGCGCATGATCGCCCGCGCGTGCGAGCCGCGCGGCAAGCTATTCCGTGAGCCCAGCTCGGGCTATTACGCCTGCGTGTTCACCAATCCCGACGGTGAATCGCTCGTTCAAGCGGTCCCGGACGTGCCCTACCTCGACGCGTGGGAGCCGCCCGGCGGCAGCAAATACGTCGCACGCAGGTGACCCCATGCGATCGCAACCGACCCGGGAAGACTTACTCCTCGCACTCCGTGAGGCGCGCTGCACGCTCGACCTCGAGACGGCCATGTCTATTCCCGCCCTTGCGATCGCCCTAACCAACACGGCGGAATCGTTGGCACGCCGCCGTGCCTCGCCCATCAAGGAGCGGCTCAGGCGCTACGTCGGAAAGGCCGACTGGCGCTCCATTGCCGCCAATGACGATTAGATCAGGACCGAACATGACGACCTCGTACTCCGAAAAGATTCTGCAGGCGCTGGCCCAGCGCGGGCGCCTTAACACCCGACAACTGGCCGCGCAGATCAGCTGCGACACCAAGAAGGCGACGCAGCTTGTAAGCTTCATGCGCACGAGCAAGAAGCTCAAGACCGACGGTGAAATCGATGGGCTGGCGGCATACAGCCTCACCGACTTCGGGCACTCGCTTGTCCAGGCCGAAGCCCCCTCGGCCGCGCGCACCCCGGCCCAGCCCACCTCCATGAATGATCTGGCGGATGCGCACATGCGCCCGCCACGGCATGACGCCGCTCTGCCCCAGCCCAAACCGTTGCCCGCCCCTCGCGCACGGGCGCAGCAGGATGCTCAGCGACTTTCCGAGATCCCGGCCCCGGCGTTCGGCCTGCTGAATACCGGTGAATTTCTCATCATGGTTGACGGCCACACGATCAAGATTCCCGCCGAGTACGTGCCCGCCATGCGCGCCCAGCTCAATCCCAACGCGGGCGGGGTATTCCAATGACCGCCCGCCCGAACGAGCTCCGGGGCCAGGCCAAGCGTCAAATCTCCGCTGCCCGCGCCTTTCTCGCCTCGCTGCAGACGCTCGCGCTCCGCTCCGGCACCGCCGCCCATGATCGCGACGAGCTCGCCCAGCAGCTGCAGCGCCTCGAAGCCGAAACCGAAGGCCTCGCCCGCATCGTCTATGCCGGCACCGCGCCGGATAACCACCAAGCCTAGGACACGCCATGACCACTGAAACCAACGCCGATGTTGGCGTCAAGACGACGCAATCCGCAGAAAGGGAAGTCACCGGGGATTCGCCCCGCGAGTACGTGGAAGCAGTGTATTCGCGCGATAACGTCATTCCGTCCAAGACCAATCCGCGTAAGCGCTTCGATCAAGAGGCCCTGCAGGAGCTCGCAGGCAGCCTCCGCAAGCACGGGATCTTGCAGCCGATCCTCTGCCGCGCCCACCCCACCGAACCCGGCAAGCTGGAACTGATCGCGGGGGAGCGGCGCTGGCGCGCAGCTGGGATTGCGAAGCTGGCACAGGTTCCGGTCCGTATCATCGCCGTCGACGACCTCGAAATGCTTGAACTGCAGGTGATCGAAAACCTGCAGCGGCAGGACCTGCACCCGATTGAAGAGGCGGAGAGCTACGAGGCCCTGCTCGCGGCGAACAAGGACAACGCCGAGTACGGCGTGAATGAAATGGCGCTGCGCCTCAAGAAGTCCCGCGCCTATATCTACGCCCGCCTCAAACTGTGCGACCTACAACCCGAGGCGCGTACGGCGTTCTACGAGGATAAGCTCACCGCCTCCGTCGCGCTGCTGGTCGCCCGCATCCCGGTTCGGGAGTTGCAGCTCAAGGCGCTTCATGAGGTCGTCACCGGTGAAGCCGAGGATTACTACTCTCGGACTGACGGCCCCATGTCCGCACGTCAAGCTGCAGAGCACATTCAAGAAACCTACATGCTCGAGCTCAAGCGCGCAGCGTTCCCGATCGCCCAAGCCGACCTGCTCCCCACGGCCGGCTCCTGCACCAGCTGCGTCAAGCGCACCGGAGCGCAACCGGAACTGTTCTCGGATGTAGAGAGTGCAGACGTCTGCACGGACCCTTCGTGCTTCGACCAAAAGAAGCAGGCCCACGTCGCCAAGCTGGCTGAAGCCGCCAAGCAGGCCGGGCAAAAGGTCATCCAGGGCAAGGAAGCGGAGAAGATTTTCCCGGGCGAGCATTCGTACCCTCGCGGCTACGTCAAGCCCGATGCGAGCTCTTGGGAGCACAGCACGGGCGGAAAGTCCTATGCCGAGGTCCTCGGCGACGATATGCCCCCCACCGTGATGGTCGAGAATCCGCACAGCGGCGAGCTGATCGCTATGGTTCCGGAGAAGGCGATTATCAAGGCGCTGGCAGACAAGGGCATCAAGTCCAGCCAAGACGCACACCGGGAACGGATGAAGAAAGAGGAAGCCAAGAGCAAGCTCGAGCGCGATTCGCGCCGGGGGACGCTCGAAAGCATCCACGCTGCAGTATCGGAGCGCATCAGCGCGGGGGAGACACTCAAGCACGAAGATCTGCTCATGATCGCGCAAGCTTCCATGGCGCGGCTGTGGAACGATCTCAGACCGACTGTATGCCGCCTTTGGGGATGGGACCCCAAGAACCACGACGAGGTCCGAGCCGGAATCGACGGGCTCTCTGCCGGCCAGCTGGCCCTGCTGCTCATGGAGATCGCGATCGCGCCTGAATTGGCGGTCAATTCTTACTCGACCAACGAGCCGACGTACCTCATCGCGACGGCGGAGCGTTACGGCGTTGATCCCAGCGCCGCCAAGAAGGCGCTCCGCGCCGAAGCTCGGGAAAAGGCAAAGCCGAAGGCGCAGAAGATCGACAAAGAAACCGCCAAGAAGACGGCCACTATCGGCAAGCAGGACCAGGCCGAAGCTGCAGCGTCTACGCCGACCACCAGGCCCGAGCCAAAGAAGACGGCCGCTCGCTCGAAAAAGGCCGCGCCAGCACAGGCCACCGCTGATGCAGCAACGGCCCTGGTCGGCGAGCAGACGGACGCCAGCCCTGCCACAGCCGCCAGCGTGGGCGAGGAAGCGGCCACCCCTGCGAAGAAGCCGGCTAAGCGCACGCGCAAGGCCAACACGCTGCCGCAGGCAGCCGGCGGCGCAGCCCCGAGCGTCGAGGAGGCCAGGGCCCCGGCAGGCTCGGCCGTTGCCCCGCCGGCACAGGAGCAGACCCATGATTAAGGCGACCGATGTGTCGATCCCGTTTACCCATCCTGCCGGGCACGACGCCATGCTCAAGCTTGAGCATGGGCCGCGAGATGTCGCTGCGCACTTGTCAATCGCCGCCATCGACGCCGGCGTATACGCCTCTGCGCGCCTTGAAGTGAAAAGCATGCAGCGGCTGGTTGATGGCTTGCTGGACGCGATTGATGCGATCCAGCGCAATAGCCGCCTGAAGCTACGGGGTTAAGAATGGTCACGATGCACGAGGACCAGCTGCGCGAGCTGCTCGAGGAGGCCGCTCGACGCGGCGCGCACACGGCGTTTGAGGAGCTGACCCTGTACCACCTTAAGGACGCCTGCGCGCGCCTGGGGATGAGCTACAACACTCTGAAAAAGCGGATCTGTGAGGGCAAGATCCGCTGCATCGATGGGCGCATTACAGGCGCCGAAATCAGGCGCTACCTTTCCCTGAGGTAGTTGCCGCTCGAACGATAAGCCAAGCCATCGCAACGTACCACAACTTCCCGAAGCACATAACAAAATCCGCGCGCAGGTCGCCGCCTCCAAAAAGCCATCGCTTCCCTGGGAATTTTTGAGGCAGTTCGAGGTAGCCTTTTTCGATGGGCTTCCACTCTTCCGTATCGGGTGTGAGCGGCTGCAGTAGATTGACGAGGCGGGCGAGCTGTTTCATATCGCCCGCGTCGATGCCGCTCTCATCTCGATGCGCCAGCTTATTGCGCATCTTGCCGATGTGATGCATCACAGCCGCCAACGGGACAGGCAGCCCGGCAACTGCAGCGTACCCAAGCTTGTCCCCGAAGTTGCGCGGCTCGGAAGCGAATCGCTTTACGTCCGGCTGCAGCAGCACATCGCGCGCAACCTCTAAATACGTCTCGATCAGCAGATGCAGGCGAAGAACGGTTCCCAACTCATCGTCGGTTTCGGCCGCACGTAAGAACGTCTTGTAGTGCAAGTCCAACTTGCCAAGATCCAACTCGGAGATCATAGATACCTTCACAGGTGAGAAGGATTACGTTACCCCAACCGATCGGCGATGCTTGAGGCGTGAGGGTTGTAGTAAACCATGGCCATCTTCGGATCGGTCCATCCGAACATTTTGCAGAGGTCGAGGACGTCGATCTTCTTGGAGATCATCGTCGCCGCAGTATGCCGGGTGTCATGGAAAGTGAAGCCGTCTAGCTCGGCTCGTTTGCGGTACTTCCGGAACAGCGCATCTAGAGACGCAGAGCTGATACCCAACACCAACTCATCATCCCACCCCCTCATCCGCGCCAGAATGGCTAAAGCTCGGGTCGACAAAGGCACATTGCGCGGGCGATCGCTTTTCGTGTCAGGCAAATGAGCATGCTGATCATGCACGTTTGCCCAGGTCAGCCCGCATAGCTCGCCAGCCCGCATGCCCGTACGCAGTGCCAACAGCATGCAGTTGGCCACGGCCTGGCCCGTACTCGCCACTCGCCCGCGCCGGCTGTAGCCCATTGTGCGCAACATCGCGCGCACTTCCGACATACTGATGACGCGATCGCGGTGCTTTCCCTTCGAGGGCTTGCGGATCCCTCGGCACGGGTTGACGTCGACCCACTCCCATTCGAGACGAGCCGCCTCAAACACGGACGCTAGCAGGCTGAGCTCACGAAGCACGGAAGACGGACCGATTTTCTTCGACCGAGCATCTCGGAATGCAGCCACGTGCTGGGCCGTCACCTTGGAAATCGGCAGGTCCAGGGGCAGAAGATAGCTCTCGAACGCCGCGAGGCGCACCTGCTCCCACCTCTCGCCCTTACGGTGGGGAGACACTTCATCGCTGTATTTTCGCAACGCTTGCCGAAGCGAATGCAGGTCGCCGGCAGGTTTCGTAGCGTGATCGCGGATCTCCGCCTCACGTTTCGCAGCCCATTCGACCGCCTCACGACGTGTCGGAAAGGTGTCGCTCTCACGCACCCCGGCTAGTTTGATCTGAGCGCGGTAGCCTTTTGCGGTCTTTTGGATGCTTGGCATGTGGGGCCAGGAGCGGGGCCTGGATGGGGCCGGCGACTGCGAATTCTTGCTTTTTGGCAGTCAACCAATCACCCACCCACCCCGCCAAACCGTTGATTTGAAAGGCTTTGATGATAGCCTATCAACAGTTTTCAATAAGTTGGTGCGAAGGAGGGGACTCGAACCCCTACACCTGTTACGGCGTCAGGACCTAAACCTGGTGCGTCTACCAATTTCGCCACCTTCGCAATAGGCCAAGCCCGCTATTGTAGCTTGCTTGTTAAAATCTTGCGTCATGAATCCGCGCCTCGATGCCCTACACCCCTACCCGTTCGAAAAACTGCGGGCTTTGCTGGCCTCAGCCAGCTCGCAACCGGACAGTATTGCGCCCATCAACCTGTCGATCGGCGAGCCCAAACACGCCGCGCCGGAGCGCGTCGCCCAAGCCATCCGCGACAGCATGGCCGGGCTGTCGGTCTACCCCTCCACGAAGGGCGATCCGGCATTGCGCCGGGCGATTTCCGAATGGCTGGCGCGCCGCTACAGCATTCCGGCGCCCGATGCCGACACGCAGGTGCTGCCGGCACTCGGATCGCGCGAGGCGCTGTTTGCATTCACCCAGACCGTGATCGATCCGTCGGCAGGTTCGGTGGTGATCTGCCCCAATCCGTTCTATCAGATCTACGAAGGCGCCACGCTGCTGGCGGGCGCAACGCCCTACTTCGTCAACGCCGATCCGGTGCGCAATTTCGGCAGCGACTGGAACCAGGTGCCGGACGACATCTGGAAGAAGACGCGCCTGGTGTTCGTGTGTTCGCCGGGCAATCCCGCGGGCAACGTGATGTCGCTGGAAGAATGGAAAACCCTGTTCGAATTGTCCGACCGCTACGGCTTCGTGATTGCGTCGGACGAGTGTTATTCCGAGATCTACCTGGACGAAGGCGATCCCCCGCTGGGCGGTTTGCAGGCGGCGCGCCGTCTGGGCCGGGACGACTACCGCAATCTGGTGGCGTTTTCCAGCCTGTCCAAGCGCTCCAACGTGCCGGGCCTGCGCTCCGGGTTCGTGGCCGGCGATGCCGCGCTGATCGGCCGTTTTCTGCTGTATCGCACGTATCATGGCAGTGCGATGAGCCCGATCGTGTCCGCGGCCAGTATTGCCGCGTGGACGGACGAGACCCACGTGAAGGAAAACCGGCGCCAGTACCGCGAGAAATTCGATGCGGTCGTGCCCATCCTGCAGAAGGTGCTGGATGTGTCACGGCCGCAAGCTTCGTTTTATCTGTGGGCGGCAACGCCCGGTTCGGATACGGCGTTCGTGCGCGACCTCTATGGCCGCACCGGTGTTACCGTGCTGCCGGGCAGTTTCCTGGCACGCGAGGCCCATGGCTTCAATCCGGGCCAGGGACGCATCCGCATCGCCCTGGTGGCGCCTTTGGCCGACTGCGTGCAGGCGGCCGAGCGCATCGCCCATTTTGTACATACCTCTGTTTGACCAACCTTTAAAAGCTGAGCCGATATGACTCTCGACCTGCAGACCACCATTGAACAAGCCTGGGAAAACCGGACCAACCTGTCGCCCGTCGACGCCAGCGCCGAAGTGCGCGAAGCCGTCGAGCACACCATCGACGGTCTGGATCTGGGCCGCCTGCGCGTGGCCGAGAAGATCAATGACGACTGGGTCGTGCACCAGTGGATCAAGAAGGCCGTGCTGCTGTCGTTCCGTCTGAACGAGAACGCCATCATGGGCCAGGCGCCCCTGCAGTTCTACGACAAGGTGCCGCTCAAGTTTTCGGAGTTCGGCGACAACGCGTTCAAGCAAGGCGGCTACCGCGTGGTGCCGCCGGCCGTCGCCCGCCGCGGCTCGTTCATTGGTCGCAACGTGGTGCTGATGCCCTCGTACGTGAACATCGGCGCCTACGTTGACGAAGGCACCATGGTCGACACGTGGGCCACCGTCGGTTCGTGCGCCCAGATCGGCAAGAACGTCCACCTGTCGGGCGGCGTCGGCATCGGCGGCGTGCTCGAGCCCCTGCAGGCCAACCCCACCATCATCGAAGACAACTGCTTCATCGGCGCGCGCTCCGAAGTCGTGGAAGGCGTCGTGGTCGAAGAGAACTCGGTGCTGGCCATGGGCGTGTTCCTGTCGCAAAGCACCAAGATCTACGACCGCGCCACCGGCAAGATCACGTACGGCCGCGTGCCGTCCGGCTCGGTCGTGGTGCCCGGTTCGCTGCCGTCGGCTGACGGTTCGCATAGCCTGGCCTGCGCCGTGATCGTCAAGCGTGTCGATGCGCAGACCCGCGCCAAGACCAGCATCAACGATCTGCTGAGGGCTTGATGAGCAATTCGGCCGTACTGGATCTGGTCAAGGACCTGATCGCCCGTCCCTCAGTGACGCCCGCGGACGAAGACTGCCAGGCGGCGCTTGCCGCCCGGCTCGAACGCATCGGCTTCACCTGCGAGACCATCGCGCAGGGCGGCGTGACCAATCTGTGGGCCCGGCGCGGCAGCGCCGCCCCGCTGACGGTCTTTGCCGGCCACACCGACGTGGTGCCCCCGGGCCCGCGCGAAAAGTGGAACAGCGATCCCTTCGTTCCCACCGAACGCGACGGCTGGCTGTATGGCCGCGGCGCGGCCGACATGAAAAGCTCGATCGCCGCCTTTGTGGTGGCGGCCGAGGAGTTCGTGGCGGCCCATCCGGACCATGGCGGCTCGATCGCGCTGCTGATCACCTCCGACGAGGAAGGCCCGTCCATCGATGGCACCGCCATCGTCTGCGACGCTTTGAAAGCGCGCGGCGAGCAGCTGGATTACTGCATCGTCGGCGAGCCCACGTCGGGCGACGTGCTGGGCGACACCTGCAAGAACGGCCGCCGCGGCTCGTTGTCGGGCAAGCTCACGGTCAAGGGCATCCAGGGCCACGTGGCCTACCCGCATCTGGCGCGCAACCCCGTGCACCAGCTTGCGCCCGCGCTGGCCGACATCGTGAACATCGAATGGGACCAGGGCAATGAATACTTCCCGCCCACGACGTTCCAGGTGTCGAATCTGAACTCCGGTACGGGCGCCACGAATGTGGTGCCGGGCGAGGCAGTGGCGTTGTTCAACTTCCGCTTCTCGACCGCCAGCACGCCGGAAAGCCTGAAGCAGCGGGTTCATGCCGTGCTGGACAAGCATGGCATGGAATACGACCTGGAGTGGGAACTGGGCGGCGAGCCGTTCCTGACCCCGCGCGGATCGTTGACGGATGCACTGGTCAAGGCGATCCATGCCGAAACCGGCGTGACCGCCGAGCTGTCGACCACGGGCGGCACGTCCGACGGCCGCTTCATCGCCAAGATCTGCCCGCAGGTCATCGAGTTCGGCCCCGGCAACGCGACGATCCACAAGGTCAACGAGCGCATCGAGGTCGCCTCGCTGGAACCGCTCAAGAACATCTATCGGCGCACGCTGGAAAACCTGCTGTTGCCCGCTTGATGCTCGCGCCGGCGGGATGCAAGTCCCGCCGCGCGATCTTTTTAGCCCCCCCTGCCGGGGGCGTTTTTCCGTTTTCCCCCTGGGGCGGTGAATTGAATGCCTGATACGAACGCAACCTCCCGCGAAGAACTGCAGACCGTGCGCGACCTGATCCGCTACGGCGTGTCGCGCCTGAATGGCGCCCAGGTGTCGCTGGGACACGGCAGCGACAATGCCTGGGACGAGGCGGTCTACCTGACACTGCACGCGCTGCACCTGCCGCTGGACACGCTGGATCCGTTCCTGGATGCCCGGGTGGTGCGCGAAGAGCGCGAGCGCGTGCTAGACCTGCTGGACCGCCGCGTGACCGAACGCGTGCCCGCCGCCTACCTGACCAACGAAGCCTGGCTTCGCGGTCATCGGTTCTACGTCGACAAGCGGGTCATCGTGCCGCGCTCGCCGATCGCCGAGCTGTTGGACCAGGGGCTGTCGCCGTGGGTGCAGGACGCGCTGGCGGTCGAGAACGTGCTGGACATGTGCACCGGCTCGGGCTGCCTGGCGATCCTGTCGGCGCTGGCCTTTCCCTACGCCCACGTGGACGCCGTGGATGTTTCCGCCGACGCGCTGGAAGTCGCCCGCCGCAACGTCGACGACTACGGGCTTTCCGATCGCCTGGACCTGCACGCCAGCAATCTCTTCGACAACCTGCCCGCGCGCGAATACGACGTGATCGTCTGCAATCCTCCCTACGTGAACAGCGGTTCGATGCGCGCCCTGCCCCAGGAGTATCTGCACGAACCGCAACTGGCGCTGGCCGGCGGCGACGACGGCATGGACCTCGTGCGCCGCATCCTGGACGCCGCGCCACGCTACCTGTCGGAAAACGGCGTGCTGGTGCTGGAAATCGGCCACGAGCGCGATTTCTTCGAGGCCGCCTTCCCGCAGCTTTCGCCCGTCTGGCTGGACACCGAGGAAGCCTCGGACCAGCTGCTGCTGCTTACCCGCGAGCAACTGAGCCTGTGATACGCGCCTCTGGATTGACCCTGCGCCGCGGCACGAAAGTGCTGCTGGACGGCGCCGAATTCGTTGTAAACCCCGGTGAACGGGTCGGCATCGTAGGCAAAAACGGCGCGGGCAAGTCCTCGCTGTTCGCGCTGCTGACCGGCGCGCTGGACCTGGACGCCGGCACCTTGTCGCTGCCCGCCGGCTGGCGCATCGCCAGCGTCGAGCAGGAACTTCACGCCGACGACCGCCCTGCCCGCGAGTTCGTCATCGACGGCGACACGCACCTGCGCGCGTTGCAGGCGCAGCGCGCGACGCTGTCCGACGACCAGGGCACGCAGATCGCGGAAGTGGAAGCCGCGCTGGTGGAAGCCGGCGCCTGGAGCGCCGCCTCGCGCGCCGAGCAACTGCTGGCCGGCCTGGGCTTCAAGCCTGCCGAATGGACGCAGCCCGTCGAGAGCTTTTCCGGCGGCTGGCGCATGCGTCTAGCGCTGGCCCGCGCGCTGATGGCTCCGTCCGAATTGCTGCTGCTGGACGAGCCCACCAACCACTTGGACCTGGACGCCATGTTGTGGCTGGAGAAGTGGCTCGGCGCCTACGAAGGCACCGTCATGCTGATCTCCCATGACACCGAATTCCTGGATGCCGTCGCGCGGTCCATTCTGCATTTCGACCATGCCAAGCTGACGCGGTATCGCGGCGGTTATGGCGACTTCCTGACGCAACGCGCCGAGCGCCTGCGTCAATCCAACATTGCCTATGAGCGCCAGACGCGCGAGACGGCCCGGCTGCAAGGCTTCATCGACCGCTTCAAGGCCAAGGCCTCCAAGGCCAAGCAGGCGCAGAGCCGCGTGAAGGCGCTGGCGCGCATGCAGGTGCTGGCGCCGCTGCAGGCCGAAGCGGGCATCGACATCCGCATTCCGTCACCCGAACAGGTGCCCGATCCGCTGATGACGCTGGAACACTTGTCCGCGGGCTACACCGACGCCGAAGGCAACGCGGTGCCCATCCTGCGCGACGTGACGCTGATGGTGCGCGCCGGCAGCCGCGTGGGCGTGTTGGGCGCCAATGGGGCCGGCAAGAGCACGCTGATCAAGACCCTGGCCGAAGAGATCCCCGTGCAGGCGGGCGAGCGCCGCGCCTCGCGCGGCCTGGCCATCGGGTATTTCCACCAGCACCAGCTGGACATGCTGGACGTGGACAGCACGCCGATCGCGCACCTGGCCCGCCTGGCGCCCGAGGCGCGCGAGCAGGAGCTGCGCAATTACCTTGGGGGGTTCGGGTTCTCGGGCGATACAGTCACCAGCAAGGTCGGCCCGATGTCGGGCGGCGAAAAGGCGCGGCTGGCGCTGTCGCTCATCGTCTGGCAAAAGCCCAACCTGCTGCTGCTGGATGAACCCAGCAACCACTTGGACGTGGAGACCCGCGAGGCCCTGGCCACCGCGCTGGCGGACTTCGGCGGCAGCATGTTGCTGGTGTCGCACGACCGGCACCTCTTGCGGACTACGGTGGACAGCTTCTGGATCGTGGCGGACGGTGCGGTGCGCGAGTTCGACGGCGACCTTGAGGACTACCGCGACTGGCTGGCCGCGCGCAACGCGGACGAGCGGGCCGAGGCGCGTGAAAACGCTGAAAGCAGCGGCGAGCCTGTCGTGGATCGCAAGGCGCAACGCCGCGCCGAGGCCGAACAACGGCAACGCCTGTCTGCCCTGCGCAAGCCGCTGGAGTCCAAGCTGGCCAAGGTCGAAACCGAGATGGAAAAGCTGCGCGGCAAATTGGCCGCCCTGGATGCGGTGATCGCCGACCCGGACCTGTATTCCGACGCACGCCGCGCCGAACGGCAGAAGGTCATGGCGGAACATGGCGAACACGGCAAGCGGATGGGGGAACTGGAAGAGCAGTGGCTGGAGCTGCAGGGCTCGCTGGAAGAGATAGACCAGAGCGAAGCCTGATCCAAAATGAAATCGGCCCCAATCCGGGGCCGATTTCTTTGGGCTTGAGCGTGCTGCGCGCTTGCGTGGGAAGCGCCGGGCGCGCGCCTGCGGTTACGAGTACGGACGCTCGCGCAAGCGGGTATGGTTGTCGATTACCGTGTCGATGACTTCGCGCAGGATGGTTTCAGCCAGATCGGGCGGAACGCCCGCTTCCAGCGCCAAACGGCGGATGCGTTCGACCTGCTGGGCTTCGCGCTTGGGATCGACCAGGTCCATGCCGTGGTTGGTCTTGAGTTCGCCGATCATGTCGGTGCAACGGAATCGCACGCCAAGCAGCAACATGATCTGCTGATCGATCTCGTCGACTTCGGCGCGCAGGGCCGCCAGCTCGGCTTTGGGGGAATCGTTGGTAGCCATATGTAGTCAACCCTGAACAATGTCGAGCTTGGCGATGCCCAGCGCCAACGTTTTGGCGCCTACGTCGCGGAAGTGGATTTCCGCCTGTGCGTCCTGACCCGCGCCGCTCAGACCGATGATGGTGCCGTCGCCGAAACGCGCGTGACGGACGCCCTGACCCACACGATACTGCTTGTCGCCCACCGTGACGCCGGTTGCGACGCCACGGGGTTGACGCGGCGCAATGGTGTTGGTCGGCTTGCGGCCGAAGGCATCGCCCCGGTTGCCGCCACCCCAGCCCGCGCCCGTGGCGCTGATCGGCGCCAGTCCAGCCTTGGGCGTCAGCCACTTCAGATGCTGCTCGGGAATTTCGTCCAGGAAGCGCGAGCGCATCGCATAGCGCGTCTGGCCATGCAGCATCCGGCTTTGCGCCAGGCTGATGTACAGGCGCTGGCGCGCGCGGGTGATCGCCACATACATCAGGCGGCGTTCTTCTTCGAGGCCGGCGGGCTCGAGGATGCTGTTCTCGTGCGGGAACAGTCCTTCCTCCAGGCCGGTGATGAACACGGCGTCGAACTCCAGGCCCTTCGCGGCATGCACCGTCATGAGCTGGACGGCGTCCTGGCCTTGTTGGGCCTGGTTGTCGCCGGCCTCGAGCGCCGCATGCGACAGGAACGCGGCCAGCGGCGTCAGGTTGTCTCCCGCAACCGCCGGCGCGTCCACCACGCCCGGCATGAGCGTCGACGACGTGTCGTGGTCGGGCACCAGGCCGGCGGGCATGCCGTCGTAGTTTTCCTCGGACGCGAACACGGCCGCGGCCGTGATCAGTTCGTTCAGGTTCTCCAGCCGCTCGGCGCCTTCGCGCTCGGCCTTGTAGTGCGCATTCAGGCCACTGGCTTCGAGCATGTGCTCGACCATTTCGGGCAGCGGCAGCTCGCGCGTTTCTTCGATCAGGCGATGAATCAGTTGCGCAAACTGCGCCAGATTCGAACCGCCCTTGCCGCCGACCAGCGCCACCGCGCCATACAGGCTGGTGTCATGCTGCCGGGCGGCGTCGGCCAACTGCTCTAGCGTGCGCGCCCCGATGCCGCGCGTCGGGAAGTTGACCACCCGCATCCACGAGGTGTCGTCGTGCGGATTGGCCATCAGGCGCAGGTAGGCGAGCGCGTGCTTGATTTCCTGGCGTTCGAAGAAGCGCAGGCCGCCGTAGACCTTGTACGGAATGCCGGCGGAAAAGATGGCGTGTTCGATGACGCGCGACTGCGCGTTGCTGCGATACAGCACGGCGATTTCGCGGCGGTCGCTGCCTTCGTGGATGAGCGAACGGATTTCGTCCACGATCCACTGCGCTTCCATGCCATCGGACGGCTGTTCGATGACGCGGACAGGCTCGCCTTCGCCTTGATCGGTCCAGAGATTCTTGCCCAGGCGGCCCGAGTTGTGACCGATGAGCGCGTTGGCCGAATCCAGGATGTGACCGTAGGACCGGTAGTTCTGCTCCAGGCGGATGACGGTGCCATGCGCGTAGTCGCGCTCGAAGTCGGCCATGTTGCCGACGTTCGCGCCGCGGAACGCGTAGATGGACTGGTCGTCGTCGCCCACGGCAAAAATGGCCGCGCCGCCGCCGGCCAACAGGCGCAGCCACTTGTACTGCAGCGTGTTGGTGTCCTGGAACTCGTCGACCAGGATATGACGGAAGCGGCGCTGATAGTGTTCGCGTACGGGCGCATTGCGCGACAGCAGCTCGTAGGCACGCAGCAGCAATTCGGCGAAGTCGACCACGCCTTCGCGCTGGCACTGGGCTTCGTAGAGCTGGTAGATCTCGATCAGGCGGCGGCGATGGGCGTCGTAGGCTTCGACGTCCGGCGGACGCAGGCCCTCTTCCTTGGCGCCGTTGATGAAGCGCTGCACATCGCGGGGCGGGTACTTTTCGTCGTCGACGCCGTTGGCCTTCATGAGGCGCTTGATGGCCGCAAGCTGGTCCGTGACGTCGAGGATCTGAAAGCTCTGGGGCAGACCGGCGTCGCGATGATGCGCGCGCAGCATGCGGTTGCACAGGCCGTGGAACGTGCCGATCCAGAGGCCGCGCGTATCGATCGGCAGGATCGCCGACATGCGCGCCAGCATCTCGCGGGCGGCCTTGTTGGTGAACGTAACCGCCAGCAGCCCAAAAGGCGAAGCCTGGCCGGTTTGAATCAGCCAGGCCATGCGGGTGGTGAGCACCCGGGTCTTCCCGCTGCCCGCCCCGGCCAAGACCAGGGCGTGCTGCGGTTCTAACGTTACTGCGGCGCGTTGTTCAGGATTTAGCTTCTCTAGCATCATGCCGCGTAGCGGCGCAGATGTTGAGCGAACTGCTCAAGCCCAGCGATGCCGCTTTGCTGGGCGCGCTGGCACCAGGCCTGCAGGTCGTGAAGAAGCTGTTCGCTGCTGGCGCTGGAGCTTTCCCAGATGCGGCCGAGTTCGCGGCGCATCTGCACCAGCGTCGACAGCGACTTGTTCTGGGCGATGGCCTTGTCCACGGCAGCCAGTTGCTCGGGCTGCAGGATATCTTCGTTGCGATGGATGGCGCGACGCACGCTGTGCAGCTTGGTGTAGCCGCATTCGGCGTTGCCTTCCTGGCGCGAAGCCTTCAGCTTGGCGAGTTCTTCACGGGCGGCGCTTTTGATCACGTCCGCATAGCGGGCCATGACTTCGTAGCGGTGCGTGATCACGCCTTGCAGCGTGCGCAGGTCGATGCCCGTGCGGGAGTCGTCCAGCTTGAGCTTGGGCGCAACCTTCTTGATCTTGGCCAGGCCAAAGAACTTCAGGATGTTGATGTAGCACCAGCCGATGTCGAACTCGTACCACTTGGCCGAAAACTTGGCCGACGTGCCGTGGGCGTGGTGGTTGTTGTGCAGCTCTTCGCCGCCGATCACGATGCCCCACGGGAACACGTTGGTGCTGGTGTCCGGGCTGTTGTAGTTGCGGTAGCCCCAGAAGTGGCCGATGCCGTTGACGACGCCGGCGGCCCAGAAGGGAATCCAGGCCATCTGCACAGCCCAGACCGTGACGCCGATCGCGCCGAACAGGGCGACGTCGATGGCGAGCATGGTCAGCACGCCCCACAGGCTGTGCTTGCTGTAGACGTTGCGCTCGAGCCAGTCGTCAGGCGTGCCGTGGCCGAACTTGGCCATGGTTTCCTTGTTGTTCGATTCTTCGCGGTACAGCTCGGCGCCGCGGAACAGAACCTTCCAGATGCCGAACAGCATGGGCGAATGCGGGTCACCTTCCTTTTCGCATTTGGCGTGATGCTTGCGGTGAATAGCCACCCATTCCTTGGTGACCATACCGGTCGTCATCCAGAGCCAGAAGCGGAAGAAGTGCATGACAGCCGGATGGAGATCCAGACCGCGGTGCGCTTGGCTGCGATGGAGAAAAACCGTGACCGCAACAATCGTGATGTGCGTCACGACCAAAGTGAAAACGACGATCTGCCACCAAGTCGCTTGGGTCAGGCCGCCGGCAATGAAGGAGAGGATGTAATCCATAAAGCTGTTATGAGCCTCGCATGAGAAGGTGGCTGAAAGTTTAGCGTACCTTAGCCGTCTGATGACAATCTAGTTTCAAAATAGTTATTGAGAGAAATCAAGGACTAAGGCGCGGTTTTGAGCCAAAAAGCCGCCCTGCGAGCGCTTTGAGCGCGCGCAGAGGCTTTACTTGTGCGGTTGCGGCGGCTTTGCCCAGAGGGGGACGGCCTGAAAATCGCAGTAGCACCGGGTTTTGGCACCATTTGGCGTTTAAAGTTCCAGTCAGGCAAACCCGCAGTCTTGAAGGCGCCACGATACCGGGGCACACTGCACCCCGTTCCGCCCGCCCACTGTCTCAATTCTCCCACGAATGTCGCCCACAACAATGCGTCACCGTTTTTTAACTGTTTTGGCCGCGCTTGGTGTGGCGATATCCGCCCCGGCTTCAGCGCAAACGCTGAAGTCTGGGGACGTCGCCGTCCTGGCTTCTTACTATGAGATCCGCGGGTCGGACTGCCTGGCGCTGCGGGCGCCGCGCGTGTCGATCACCCAGATGCCGACGCTGGGCAAGGCCAGCATCCAGCAGACACGCGGGCAGTCCAATAATTCCGGGCGCTGCGCGTACAAATCGGTGCCGGTGGCGCAGATTGTGTACCAAGCCGACCAGCCGGGTTCCGATACCCTGTCCTGGGAAGTGAAGTACCAGAACAAGACCATCGGAACCCGCCGCTACAGTGCAACGGTGGGCGTTACGCCGGGTCCTTGACCGCGGTTTCCGTTTCTTTGACGTCGGAAGCTTTTACTTCGGCTTGCTCGACGGCGGTTTCCTCGGCCGTAACGGTCTGAGCGTCGGCGCCCGCTTGGGCTTCGGCCTCAGCGCCATCGGCCGCGTCGATCTGGTCGTCCTCGTCGGCGAGGTTGGCTTCAGCAGCCTCGGCGGCATCCGTCCCGGCGCCCTTCTTCTTGCGTTCGAACACAGCGGCAAAGAAGCCGTCGGTGCCGTGCAGATCCGGACGCAGTTGCACGTACGGGCCTTCCAGTTTCAGGGACTCGCAACGGGCGCCCAGGATTTCGGCGGCATCCACACGTTCGAAGTCCGGATGGCTGGCCAGGAAGCGGTCAGCCTGGACTTCGTTTTCCTCGGCCAGCAGGCTGCACGTGGCGTAGACCAGGCGGCCGCCGGGCGCAACGCAGCGCGCGGCGCTGTTCAGGATGCGTTCCTGGAGCTGCCCCAGTTCCGCCAGCGCCTCGGGGTGCTGGCGCCACTTCAGGTCCGGATTGCGGCGCAAGGTGCCGATGCCGCTGCAAGGCGCGTCGACCAGCACGCGCTGGGCTTTGCCGGCCAGGCGCTTCACACGGGCGTCGTTCTCGTTGTCGATCACCACCGGGACCACATTCGAGAGGCCGCTACGGGCAAAGCGCGGCTTGGCGCGCGCCAGGCGGGCCGCCGAGACGTCGAAGGCGTAGAGCCGGCCGGTCGACCGCATCAGCGCGCCCAGCAGCAGCGTCTTGCCGCCGGCGCCTGCGCAGAAATCGATGATCATTTCGCCACGGCGCGGGGCGACCAGCAGGGCCAGCAGTTGGCTGCCTTCGTCCTGGACCTCGATGCTGCCGTTTTCGAACTGGGGCCACCGGTTGATGGCAGGGCGGCCTTCCATCCGGATGCCCCAGGGCGAAAAAGGCATGGCCGTGGGCTCATACCGGCCCGCACCTTGTTGCAGTTCCGCCAGCATGGCGTCGCGCTCGGCCTTGAGCGGGTTCACGCGCAGGTCCAGGCTGGCCTGGCGGTTCAGGGCTTCCACCAGCGTTTCCGGGCTTTCCATGGCGCTCAGGCGCTCGTCCAGCCAGTCGGGGATGCTGCCTCGCACGGCACGGGGCAAGGTCGCGACGTCGATACGGGTGACCCGTTGCAGCCACTCTGCCTCGGCGGCGTCCATGCCCTCCTGCAGGAACTCGGCGCCCAGGGTCGCATTCAGGCCCAGGATGGCAAGACGGCGCGACGCGGGGCCGACACCGCTTTCGCCGTACTGGCGGTAGCGGCGCAGGTGGCGTAGCACGTCATACACGGCCTCGGCGACTTCGGAACGGTCGCGCGCGCCCAGGTTCGGGTGATGGCGCAGCCAGTGCGAGAGCGCGGCGTCGGCCGGATAGGTCCATTGCAGGATTTCGCCCAGCACGCGCTGCACCTGATCGATGCGGATGGCCGCATGCGACAGGCGGGGTCGATTGGACTGGGGCTTTTGCGGGGCGTGATCGCGCTCGCCGCCGCGCGACTCGCCGCGCGGGCCGCCGAAGGAGGAGCGGGAGTCCGAACGTCCCTGCTCATCACGACGGTCCTGGCCGTACGGATTGCGTTCACCGCCTCGGCTTTCGCCACGATCCTGTCCATACGAAACGCGTTCGCCGCCACGGGCACCGCCGCGATCTTGTCCATAGGAGCCGCGACCCTCGCCCCGCTGGCCGCCGAACGACGAGCGCGAGTCCGCGCGCCCCTGACCTTCACGGCGGTCCTGGCTGTACGACCCGCGTTCGCCGCCTCGGCCTTCGCCGCGATCCTGACCAAAGGAGCCCCGGCCTTCGCCACGCTGGCCGCCGAACGACGAGCGGGAGTCCGGGCGTCCCTGGCCTTCACGGCGATCCTGGCTGTACGAACCGCGTTCGCTGCCTCGGCCTTCACCGCGATCCTGACCATAGGAACCACGCCCTTCGCCACGCTGACCGCCAAACGAGGAACGCGAATCCGGGCGTCCTTGCCCTTCGCGGCGGTCCTGGCTGTACGAACCGCGTTCGCTGCCGCGCCCTTCATTGCGCTGTCCACCAAACGACGAGCGGGAGTCGGGGCGGCCCCGGCCCTCGCCGCGGTCCTGGCCGTAGCCGCCGCGATCGCTCGTGCGCTCGTCGCGCGCGCGGTCGCCGGATTCGGCCCGGTCACGCGGCGCCAGTTTGCGGGCGTCGCCTTTGGGACGCGAGAAAAAAGACCGGCCGTCGCGGCCTTCCGAGGCGGCGCCGAAGGAGCCGGCCGGGCGGGAACGCGGGGATTGGGGTTTAGTCATGGTGTATTCCAATAGGGCGGAAGCGTTCCGCCCGAAAAATGCTTTTCAGGGCCGTTCAAGCGGCCGGCGACCAGGAAAAAAGGCGCACGGGGTCGCCCTGGACGGCCACGCGGTGATCGTTTGTCAGGGTAACCCGGCCTTCGGCAAGCCAGCGAACGGCAGCCGGAAAGGCCTGGTGCTCCACGGCCAGCACGCGCTCGGCCAGCAATTCAGGCGTGTCGCCCGCCAGGACCGGCACGCAGCCCTGGGCGATGATGGGCCCGTGGTCCAGCACCGGGGTGACGAAATGCACCGTGCAGCCATGCACGCGCACGCCGGTGGCCAGCGCCTGCGCATGGGTGTGCAGGCCGGGGAATGCGGGCAGCAGCGAGGGGTGGATGTTGACCAGACGGCCGGCGTAATGATTGACGAAGCCGGGCGTCAGCACGCGCATGAACCCGGCCAGGATGACGTAGTCGGGCGCATAGCGATCGATTTCGGCGGCCAGTGCGGTATCGAAGGCTTCGCGGCTGGCGTAGTCCTTGTGATACAGGGCCGCTGTGGGAATGCCCTGCGCGGCGGCCCATTCGAGGCCGCCGGCGTCGGGACGGCTGGCGATCACGGCGGCGATTTCCGCCGGCCAGTGTTCGTCGCGGCAGGCCTCGGCCAGCGCCTGCATATTGCTGCCCCGCCCCGAGATCAGGATGACGAGGCGGCGCTTGATAGAAGAAGTTTCCGGCAAGATGAACAATTCCAAGGGAAAACGGGCGGTTCCAGTCCCGAAATCAGGCGCGCGCCCTGCGCACGCCGTGCCCGCAAAGGCGGCTGAGCCCCCCCTGCGGGTGGGATACGAACAAACCCGTAATCCAAAATTGTAAACTCTCGCTCGTGAAACCATCGCTGCGCATCTACCGATCCCTGCCCCCGCCCGAACGGCGCGCCCCTTGCGCGCTGACAATCGGCAATTTCGACGGCGTCCATCGCGGGCACCAGGCCATGCTTGCCCGCGTCTGCCAGGTGGCCCGCGAACGCGGGCTGACGCCGGCCGTGATGACGTTCGAGCCCCACCCGCGGGAATATTTCGCCACCCTCAACCAGCGTCCGGAACTGGCGCCGACCCGCATTTCGGGGCTGCGCGACAAGCTGGCCGCGCTGGCGCGCTACGGCATATCGCAGGTCGTGGTCGAGCGGTTCAATGCCCGGCTGGCTGAAATGTCGGCCAACGCCTTCATTGAGCACCTACTGGTGCAGGGCCTGCAGACCAAATGGCTGCTCGTGGGCGAGGACTTTCGCTTCGGGCACAAGCGCAGCGGCGATATCGACCTGCTGCGCGAAGCCGGCATGGTGCATGGCTTCGAGGTCCAGACGCTGGCGGACGTGACCGACCGTCAAGGTCACCGCATTTCCAGTTCCGAGGTGCGCACCGCGCTGGCCGTGGGCGACCTGGAACGAGCGCGCCATCTGCTGGGCCACCCGTTCCATATCAGCGGGCACGTGATCCACGGCCAGAAGCTCGGCCGTACGCTCGGCTATCCCACCATGAACCTGCGTGTGGCCGAACGATGCGCCGCGCGGTCGGGCATCTACGTCGTGCAGGTTCATGGGCTGGCCGACCGCGCGCTGCCGGCGGTGGCGAGCCTGGGCGTGCGCCCGACGGTCGAGGACCGCGGCAGAGTGCTGCTTGAGTCACACCTGCTCGACGAGTCCGTCAACGCTTACGGTAAACTCGTACGCGTTGAATTCCTGCAAAAGCTGCGGGACGAAGAAAAATTTCCTGATCTCCCTTCCCTGACTGCCGCCATCGCCGAAGACGCGCGAAACGCGCGCGCCTATTTTGCCGTTCATGGACTATAAAAAGACCCTCAACCTGCCCGATACCCCCTTCCCCATGCGGGGCGACCTCGCCAAGCGCGAGCCCGCCTGGATTGCGCAATGGGAGGAAAACCACGTCTACCAGGCGATCCGTGCGGCCAGCCGCGGCCGGCCGCGCTTCGTGCTGCATGACGGCCCGCCCTATGCGAACGGCGACATCCACATCGGCCACGCGGTCAACAAGATCCTGAAGGACATCATCGTCAAGAGCCGCAACATGGCCGGCTATGACGCGCACTACGTGCCCGGCTGGGACTGCCACGGCATGCCCATCGAGATCCAGATCGAAAAGAAGTACGGAAAGCACCTGCCCGTGGCGGAAGTGCAATCCAAGGCCCGCGCCTACGCCCTCGAACAGATCGATCGCCAGCGCAAGGACTTCAAGCGCCTGGGCGTGCTGGGCGAGTGGGATCGTCCGTACATGACGATGAACTACAGCAACGAGGCCGACGAGATCCGTGCGCTGGGCCGCATCCTGGACAAGGGCTACGTGTTCCGTGGCCTGAAGCCGGTGAACTGGTGTTTTGACTGTGGCTCGGCGCTGGCCGAGGCTGAAGTCGAATACGCGGATCGCGTGGATCCCGCCGTGGACGTCGCGTTCCCGTTCGCCGACCACGAACGGCTGGCCCAAGCGTTCGGCCTGGATTCGGTGGACGACGGCGCCATCGTGATCTGGACGACCACGCCCTGGACCATTCCGTCCAACCAGGCGCTGAACGTCCATCCCGAAATTGAATACGCGCTGGTGCGGGTCACTTCGGCTGCCACGCCCAAGTTCGGTCCCCTGCTGCTCATCGCCAAGGAACGCGTCGAAGCCTGCCTGAAATCGTGGGACCTCGAAGGCGAAGTCATCGCTAGGGCGCCCGGCGAGGCCCTGTCAGGCATCGAGTTCCGCCATCCGCTGGCGCAGTTCAACGCCGCCTACGATCGCAAGGCGCCCGTGTACCTGGGCGACTACGTCACGGCAGACTCCGGCACCGGCGTGGTGCACTCGGCGCCGGCTTACGGTATCGAAGACTTTGTGTCGTGCAAGGAGCACGGCATGAAGGACACCGACTTCATCAGCCCGGTGATGGGCGACGGCAAGTACGTGGACAGCCTGGCGCTTTTTGGCGGCCTGTCGATCTGGGACGCAAACCCCAAGATCGTCGAAGCGCTCAAGGAAGCCGGCGCGCTGATGCACGTCGAAAAGCACAAGCACAGCTATATGCACTGCTGGCGCCACAAGACGCCGATCATCTACCGCGCGACCAGCCAATGGTTCGCGGGCATGGATGTCGCGCCCAAGGATGGCAGCCCGACCCTGCGCGAATCGGCGCTGGCCGGCATCGACGCCACGGCGTTCTACCCCGCGTGGGGCCGCGCCCGTCTGCATGCCATGATCGCCAACCGTCCGGACTGGACCCTGTCGCGCCAGCGCCAGTGGGGCGTCCCGATGGCGTTCTTCGTGCACAAGGAAACCGGCGAACTGCATCCGCGCACGTCCGAATTGCTGGAACAGGTGGCGCAGCGCGTCGAACAGGGCGGCATCGAGGCCTGGCAGGCGCTCGATCCCCGCGAGCTTCTCGGCGACGAAGCCGACCAGTACGAAAAGAACCGCGACACACTGGACGTATGGTTCGACTCGGGCAGCACGCACGCAACGGTGCTGGGCGGCAAGGACGGCGAATTCGCCGGTTCGCATGGCGCTGAACTCGCCTGGCCCGCCGACCTCTACCTGGAAGGCTCGGACCAGCATCGCGGCTGGTTCCATTCGTCGCTCCTGACCGGCTGCATGCTGTACGGCCAGCCGCCCTACAAGGCCCTGCTGACGCACGGCTTCGTGGTGGACGGCCAGGGCCGCAAGATGAGCAAGTCGGTCGGCAACGTGATTGCCCCGCAGAAGGTCTCCGATTCCCTGGGCGCCGAAATCCTGCGCCTGTGGGTGGCCTCCACCGACTACTCGGGTGAGCTGTCGATCTCGGACGAGATCCTCAAGCGCGTGGTGGAAGGCTATCGCCGCATCCGCAACACCCTGCGCTTCCTGTTGGCCAACCTGGCCGACTTCGACGCCGTGTCGCAATCGGTGCCTTACGGCGAACTCTTCGAGATCGACCGCTACGCGCTGGCCATGACGGCGCAGATGCAGTCGGAAGTGCAGGCCAACTACGAACGCTACGATTTCCATCCGGCCGTCTCGCGTTTGCAGACGTTCTGCTCGGAAGACCTGGGCGCGTTCTACCTGGACATCCTGAAAGATCGCCTCTACACGTCGGCCCCCGACAGCCGCGCCCGCCGCTCGGCGCAGACGGCCCTGCTGGACATCACGCAGACGCTGCTCAAGCTGATGGCGCCCATCCTGTCGTTCACGGCGGAGGAGGCCTGGAAGGAACTGGTTGCCTCCGCCCTGAAGAACCAGGCCGACGCAGCCCGCGCCACGATCTTCACCGAGGTCTATCACGTGCTGCCGCCGTTTGCGGACGCCGATGCCCTGACCGCCAAGTGGACGCGCCTGCGCGCCATCCGCGCCGAGGTCCAGCGCAAGCTGGAAGAAGTGCGTACGGCGGGCGATATCGGTTCGTCGCTGCAGGCCGAAGTCGACCTGTACGCCAGCGGCGAAGACCAGCAACTGCTGGCCAGCCTGGGCGACGACCTGCGCTTCGTCCTGATCGTCTCGCGCGCCGCGGTGCACGCGGGCGAAGGTGACACCCGCATCGAGGTCACGCCGTCGGCCCACAAGAAGTGCGAACGTTGCTGGCACTGGCGTCTTGACGTCGGCCAGGACGCCGATCATCCCGAGATCTGCGGCCGCTGCGTGTCCAACCTGTTCGGCTCGGGCGAAGCCCGCGACAAGGCTTGAACATGGCCCGCCCCGCCGAACCCGGAGTGACGGGCGCCGCCCCCGCCCGCGCCGCGCCCGCACGCGTGGGTGGCTGGCTGGCGCTGGCGTTGCTGATCATCGTGCTGGACCAATTGACGAAGGTGTACTTCAACACGTCATTCCAGTACGGCGAGCGCGTCAACATCCTGCCCTTCTTCGACTTCACGCTGGTGTTCAACCGCGGCGCCGCCTTCAGCTTCCTCGCTTCCGAAGAAGGCTGGCAGCGCTGGCTGTTCACCGGACTCGGTGTCGTGGCGGTGGTGGTCATCGTATGGATGCTGCGCCGTACGCACGGCCAGCCGCGTTTCAGCCTGGCGCTGACGCTCATCCTGGGCGGCGCCATCGGCAACGTCATCGACCGAGTGGCCTATGGCCACGTGGTGGACTTTCTGCTCTTCTACTGGAACGACTGGCAGTTCCCCGCCTTCAACCTGGCGGACGTCGGCATCACCTGCGGCGCCGTGCTGCTGGTGCTGGACGAACTGCTTCGTGCCCGCAAGCCGCAAGCGTGACGAGACAAGGGGGGGCAACGCCCCCCTTTTCTGCAGCGCCTTTTTGCAGTGCTTTTTTGCAGCGCCTTCTCCCAAGCGCCGTTTCGAAGCGCCTGTTTGCGCCCCCATTCAGCGGCCCTCTTTGCGCCCCTTTCTGCTTTCATCAGGCCTACCCATGCTGCGCCTTCCGCGACTTTCGTCCGGTTTGATGCCCCCTCTAATGCATGGCGAACGGCGCATTGCGGCAATGCAGAATAAAATCCCTCTCACTTCCACGATTACGCGGCGCTAACCCGCCGCTCCGTCCTCATGCTCGATCTCGCCCGCAAACGCATCGTCCTCGGTCTGACCGGAGGCATCGCATGCTACAAAATCGCCGAGCTGGTGCGGCGCATGACCGAACAAGGCGCCACGGTGGATGTGGTGATGACCGAGGCGGCCACGCACTTCATCACGCCGGTCACCATGCAGGCACTGTCGGGCCGCCCCGTGTTCGTGGACGCCTGGGATGCGCGCGTGCCCAACAACATGGCGCACATCGACCTGACGCGCGGCGCGGACGCCGTGTTGATCGCGCCCGCCAGCGCCGACTTCATGGCCAAGGTGGCACACGGCATGGCCGACGACCTGTTGTCCACGCTGTGCGTGGCCCGCGCCTGTCCGCTGCTGGTGGCGCCCGCCATGAACCGCGAAATGTGGGCTAACCCCGCTACGCAGCGCAACGTCGAAACCCTGCGCGGAGACGGTGTCACCGTGCTGGGCCCCTCGGCGGGCGAACAGGCCTGCGGCGAAACCGGCGACGGCCGGATGCTCGAAGCCCATGAGATCCTGACCGACCTGATCGCCTTCTTCCAGCCCAAGCTCTTGGCCGGCCGCCACGTGCTGCTGACCGCAGGCCCCACCTCTGAACCCGTGGACCCGGTGCGTGTGCTGAGCAACCGGTCTTCCGGCAAGACGGGTTATGCGCTGGCTCGCGCCGCCCGCGAGGCCGGCGCCCGTGTCACCCTCATCACCGGCGCCACATTCCTGCCCATCCCGCGCGGCGTAACCGCCCTGCCCGTCACCACCGCGCGCCAGATGCACGACGCCGTGATGGCCAGTGTGGGCGATGCCGACATCTTCATCGCCGTCGCCGCCGTGGCCGATTGGCGCGTCAAGAACGTCAGCACGCAGAAGCTGAAGAAAACCAGCGAAGGCGGCGGCGCGCCGCTGATGGAATTCGAGCCCAATCCGGACATCCTGGCCGAAGTGGCCAAGCTCGAAAATGGCCCCTGGTGCGTGGGCTTTGCCGCCGAAACGGAAAAGCTGGCCGAGCACGCCGAAGCCAAGCGCACGCGCAAAGGCATCCCGCTGCTGGTCGGCAATCTGGCGCACAAGGTCATGGACGCCGACACCACCGAACTGGTGCTGTTCGACGCGCAAGGCACACACCCGCTGCCCGCCGGCAACAAGCTGGATGCCGCGCGCCGTCTCATCGCGGAGATCGCGGCGCGCATGCCGGCCTGACGCGGTGGCGCATTGCCGCGCTACGCCGCGCCGAGCCTGCGCAAGCGCCGATTGGCTTGCGCAAGCTTCGATGAGCCTAGGCAGGATCCGATAATCGCCGGCCAGCCGCGCGTCATGCTCCGACAAGCCGCCGCCTCTTCTCCGACGCTCCAACAAAAAACGCCAGGCCCTCTCGGGTCTGGCGTTTTGCCTTACAGCGGTTCAAGCCGCTTGCGGCGCCTTACTGCTCCAGGCTGATGTTCGCGGCCTTGACGATGTCCGCCCATTGCTTGCGGTCGTTTTCAAGAAACTCGCTGAACTTCTCGGGCGTCATGCCGGTGACGGGCTCCGAACCCAGGCCGGCCATCTTCTCGATCAGCGCGGGTTGCTTCAGCACGTCCTGCAGTGCGGCGTAATAGGCGGCCAGCACGTCCGCGGGCAGACCGGCGGGCGCGAACACGCCTTGCCACGTCGGCATGTCAAAGCCCTTCAGGCCTTGTTCGTCCAGCGTCGGCACGTTGGGCAATTGCGCGGCGCGCTTGATCGACGCTACCGCAATTGCCTTGACCTTGCCTTGCGACGCCAACGGCGCAGCGGTCGAAATGTTGTCCATCGTCATGGCGATGTGGCCGCCGAGCAGGTCGGTGATCACGGGCGCGGCGCCGCGGTAGGCGGCGTGCGGCACCTTGACGCCCAGCTTGTACAGCATGGTCTCGGCGATCAGGTGGTTGGAGATGCCGACGCCCGCAGTGCCGTACGTGGCAGTCGGCGTTTTCTGGAAATATTCCTTCAGTTCGGCCAGGTTGTTGGCCGGCACGTCCTTGTTCACGATGACCACATTGGGCTGCACCGCGGCCAGCGTGATGGGCGTGAAGTCGGCGGGCTTGTAGTTCGTGCCCTTGGGATTCAGGACATGGGTGATGGCCATGGAACCGGCCGCGGCGATACCGATGGTGTAGCCGTCGGCGGGCGCCTGGCTCAGGCGGTACGCCATGATGTTGCCGCCGGCGCCGGCCAGGTTCTCGACGACGACAGGCTGGCCCAGGCGGGCCGACAGCGGCTCGGCCAGCAGGCGGGCCAGCGTATCGGCCGAACCGCCCGGCGCGAAGCCCACGAGCAGGCGCACGGGTTTGGCGGGCTTCCAGGCGTCGGCGGCATACGCCGACGTGGCCGACAGCGCGGCGACGGCGAATAGAGCGCCAGCGGCGCGGTGCAAGGTACGGCTGATCATAAAAAAACTCCCAACGATTGATTGACGAAGTCGGCTTCGTCTCCTCTCGCCGCTCGCCCGGACCGGCCGCGCGAACCTGTGCGGCCGGAACTTCGGGATTGCGTCCGGCGGCGTTATTCCAGTATTTGTGCCAAGGCCTGCGCGACCAGGCGGTTGGACAACAGCACGGGGCGGCCCGATGCCTGCGCCACGGCTCGGCGCATGGACTGCGCGTAGCCCATGCAGTGCATGACGATCAGATCGCACGACGCCAGTTCGCGTCCGGCGGCCTCGAAGTTGCGGGCGGCCTGCTGCGCGTCGGCCTCGTACGGCGACGCGTGCACGACCTGCGTTTCGCATTCCAGCGGCACGGCCATATGAAAAGCGTCGACCTGCGCTTCCAGCGGAACCACCAGCCCGACCTTTCGGCAATGCTGCGCCAGGCCCGCGACCAGGTGATCCACGACCTGCTGCGGCTCGACCACCAAGGTGCGCATCGGCGCGATGGCCGTGCCGGTGCACAGCGGGACCAGGATGTCGTAGCCCTGCCCGTCCGCCTGGCGCATCACGTCGGCCAAGCGCGCCTCGGCAGCGGCTGCGTCCAGTTCGATCTGGGAACCGTCGCGCATGCGCGTGGCAAAGCGGTATTCGCGCGGTCGCGGCGCCAGCGCGGCCAAAGCTTCCGCGTCCAAGCCGTCGAGCGCGCCGAACTCATCGATGCGCACATGGGCGCCGAGCACGGGCGCCATCTCCGGCACCACGTCGCTACGCGGCGATTGACCGATGGTGAAGAACGCGACGCGGCGCGGTGTGAGGGCGCTCATTGCGCGGCTCCGTCTTCGCGGCCGACGGTCTGCAGGTGCGCCATCGAACCGTAGCGGGCCTGCAGCGCGCCCCACTCGGCGTCGTCGAAGAAGGTCATGGCGCGCTGCCCGTAGAGCTTGGCGACCTCGATGCAAAAGCGCATGGCGACGTCGGCATCCACGGCGTTGGTGACACCCGTGGCGCAACCCGGCACGGTGGTCTGCGCCGTCAAGGCCACGCCGACGACCGGCGCGTCCGTGACGATGGCCGGCTGCATCAGGGAGTTCACGTGCCACAACCCGTTTTCGTAGGGCGTGATGTCCTGCGTGGTCAAGGGCAGCGTCACCGGCAGTTCACCGCTGACCCAACCCATGACGTCCAGCATGGTCTCGGGAATGCGCAGCAGGTAGCCCTGCTTGGCGACCGGCGTGAGCGCCACGCCGCGCTTGTTGACCAGGCGGTTGCCGCGCGTCGTGTCCACCGACAGGATCGCGTCCATGCGCGGATCCACTTCGTGCGACATCATCTCGCGCATGGGGAACGGCGAGCGCATCATCGGCACCGGATGATGCGGCCGCGTGCCGGCGCGCGGGCAGATGTGGGTGCGGATGCGGACCGTGCCGGGCAGCACGTCGCCCTGCTTCGCCATCGCCATCAGCTTGAGCGCGGCGGCAATCGCCACGACCGCACCGTCGCTGTCGGACACCAGGCCCGTCACCGCGGGGCGCGCACCGATGCCGCCCAGCCGGCCGACGATGCCCAATTGCGGAGCCGAATCATCCAGGCCGGGAATCACGATGGACAGAAAATCCGTGGCCAAGCCGTCACGCGCAAGAGGCGTGACCTCGACTTCGCAATTGCCCGCGTCGCGTAGCACCCGTGCCACGGATTCGCCCGTGACGTGCGCGGACGACAGCAATTCGATGGCGTCGATCACCTGCTTCATGCCGGGATCTCCACCGGGCCAGGACGGAACATGCGCGGTTCTTCGCGGCCCAGGAAGAGCGGCGCGTCGTGCGGGCCAACCAGCGCGATCTTAGCGCCGCGCACGCGCAGGCCTGCGCCTTCGGGCAGGCCCAGCACCGGCATGGCCGGATTCAGCGTGCAGAACTCGGCGAGGCGCTGGGCGCGCGTTTCGCCGCGGTGGCCGGGAGGATGCGCGTTGGTGTAGTGCGGATTGATCTGGAAGGACACCAGCCCCAGCGCGTCGAAGCCTTTCGGGTCGGTGATGGGCATGTCGTTCGTCGTGCAGATGGTGGGGCACGTCAGGTTGGAACCCGCGCTCCAGCCCAGGTAGGCCGCGCCCTCGCGCACGCGGCGCGCCACGACGTCGAGCAGGCCCTGGCGGCGCAATTCGCCCAGCAGGTTGAACGTGTTGCCGCCGCCCACGATGATGACGGATGCGCCTTCCAGTGCCGCGACCGGATCCTGCGCGGTGTGCAGGCCCTGGATGGCCAGGCCCGTGTCGGCCAATGCCGACGTGACCAGCGCCGTGTAGTCGTCCCAGTTGCGCGTGACCCCCGCGAACGGCACGAACACGGCCGGCGCGCCTTGCGGCAGGGATTCGATCAGTTCGCGGATGTCGGCCATGGCGTGCACCAGATAGCCGGCGTCGCTGCTGGAATTGCTGAGGAGCAGAAGGTTCATGAATGAGGTCCGATAGGTGATGGTTCTGGATGCGGCGGCGAGGCCGCCACAAGGCATTCAGTAGGTCAGTTCAGCCAGTAGGGATCGTTGAGCTCGCGGCCAAGCGCGCCGACGTGCTGCAGCACGGATTCGCGCAGCACCGCCACGCGCGCCGCATCAGCCTGGAACGAGACAAACGACAGGCAGAGCCCGCGCAGTTCGCCGGTGGCGGGGTCCCGCACAGCTGCCGCGACGGCGCCGATGCCCGGCATAGCCTGGTCGATCGCCACGCCGCAGTGGTCCGCGCGCGTCTGCGCAACCAACGCGGCCAGGTCGCCGACGGTGGCCGGGCAGTCTCGTCCTTCCATTGGCAGCGACTGGGCGGGATCGGCGCCATACAGGGCCTGGAATTCGGTGTCGGTCAGCCGCGACAGCAGCGCCCGGCCCATCGCCGTGCCCGACGCGGCGCGGCGCGATCCGGGCGGCGACAGCACCTGCACGGGGTGCGAGCCATTCAGCCGTTGCAGCACGACGGTCTCGCGCTGATTCAGCGTGGACAGATACGCCGTGAGTCCGCTGTCGTCCGACAGCCGGGCCAGGACGGCGCGGCAGGCCTCGTCCAGTGGCGTGGCGGCCATACCGGCACGCACGGCCTGCGCGAGCAGCGCGCCAGGCCGATAGCGGCGCGTGGCGGCGTCCTGATCGAGCATGCCGTAGTTCTGCATCTGGTTCAGCAGACGCGAAGCCGTGCTTTTCGGCATGGCCAGCCTAGCGGCGACCTCGGTAAAGCTCAGTTCGGCCGCGCCCTCTGCGTACAGCGACAGCACGCGTTGAACGCCGTCAAGAATACTCATGTTTGTTCCATTTAACGGAACTGAAGTTCCTTATTAGCGAACAAGAATAATGCAAGCAGCGGAAACAGGTCAATACGGCCGCGCAAGAAAAAAGGCTCCCGGGTCGCGGGAGCCTTGTTCGTGCGAGCCGTCAGCCCGACTTCAGCCTACTGCTTCGTCAGTTCGGACCACTCGGCCAGCGGCAGCGGCGGTTGCGCATGCAGGATGCGACCCAGCACCAGCTTCATCTCATTCCAGCCGCCGCGGCTGGTCGGCCAGACGGACGGCGTAACCGCGCGCCACGTGCCATCTGTCGCACGCTCCGCCATCTTGAACCGGAAGGTATAGTGACCCGCCATTCCCATGCGCAGGTCCGACACGACCAGCGCATCGCCGATCACGTCATACCGCAGCCAGTCATCCGTGAACCAACGCAGCCGTTCGTGCAGCGGCTCGCCCGACAGCACGCGTCCGGCGTCCAGATTGAGCGGCAAACGCACCCATTCAGGCGGATCGCGGTCGAACAGGCTGCTGACCGATTCGTAATAGTCGCCATCGCCGGTCTTGGCAAACACCCGCCACACCAACGTGTTGAACGGCATGGGCACCGCGCGCAATTGCGTCACCGTAACGCCTTGTTCCTGCATGGCGTCCCGCACGCGATGCTCGGCCGCCATGCGGCCAGCCAGCCCGAAACCAAGGTATAGCGTGCTGAAGACCAGCGCCCCCACCATGAAGCGGCGCGCGTTGCGGGTCATTCCGACCGCGATGGCAAACAGGACGCCCAACAGCAGGGGCACGGTATAGACCGGATCGATGATGAACACGGTGGACCAGCTTTCCGGCGTGAGGGCCAGCGGCCAGAACAACTGGGTGCCGTAGACGGTAAACGCATCCAGGATGGGATGCGTCACCAGCACCAGCCATATCGTCAGGAACAGCCTTCGCCCGCCATAGGGTGCATTGGGCCAATACTTGCGTATCAGCCAGGCCAGCAGCATCGCCAGGCCGGTCAGCACGAAAACGGAATGCGAGAAGCCGCGGTGATAGGTCATGAGCGACACCGGGTCCGGGTAGCTCATCAGGACATCCAGATCCGGCAAGGTGGCCAGCGCCGCGCCATAGATGAGGGCGCGTCTGCCCTGCACGCGCCCCAGCATGGCGCCTTGAATGCTGGCGCCCAGCACCGCTTGTGTAACTGAATCCATGTTTCTCCAACGTCGAGCGTTCCGCCAAATGGCCTAGCCGCCTCACGGCCGGCCGCGCAGGCGTTAACATACTCGATTGCGTTCAGCTAATTTTCAACTTTGCATCATGGATGAATACATCACCCAGATCGGCCAGTTCATCGAAGCCAACCAGGCTTGGGCCGGACCGATCACCTTCCTGCTCACGCTGGGCGAGTCCATGGTACTCCTGGGACTTTTCATTCCCGCGACCGCCCTGATGCTGCTGACGGGCGGCCTGATCGGCGCCGGCACGCTCGCGCCCTGGGGCGTGATCGCCTGGGGCATCGCCGGCGCGATCGTGGGCGACGCGCTCTCATACTATCTGGGCCGCTGGGCAGGACCCAGCGTGCTGCGGCGCTGGCCGCTCAAGCAGCAGCGCACCGGCGTGGCACGGGCTCGGCTGTTCTTCTACCGCTACGGCTTTGCGTCGGTGCTGATCGGCCGCTTTCTGGGCCCCATCCGCTCCACCATTCCCACGGTGGCGGGCGTGATGGGCATGGCGCATGGCCGCTTCCAGCTGGCCAACGTGCTGTCGGCAGTGCTGTGGATGCCGCTGATGCTGGCGCCCGGCTACATCACCGCGCGCAGCCTGGGCACGGCGCAGAACGCGCAGCAGATCGCCATGATGATCGGCGCGGGGCTCTCGGTTTTGCTAGGATGCGGGCTTCTCCTCGCCATGGTGCGCAAGCGCCGCCAACCGGTGCGCGCGCGGCGGGGCAATTGATCCGGAGAGCGTCATGGCCATCGATGCCGAGCCCAAGAACGGCGATTTCGCGCGCTATATCGAAGAGTTGACCAACGCGAAAGGCGCCTCGCCGGGCCGCATCGCCAGCCGGCGCGAAACGCGCAGGCAGACGGCGCCGGTTGCCGTGCCGATGCCCGTGGCCGTCCCGCCCTCCCCGACGCCCGGTTCGCTGTCCGACGCGCCTTGGGGCAATACCGCGTCGCCATCCCCGCGTGCGCGTTCGGCATCCGAAGCGCCCCTGGCGACGTTCCCGGGCCAGCCCGACGAGGCCAACATCACGCTCGCCCGCCAGGCGCGGTCACGCAAGATCGGCGCCGTGCTGACGGTGGCCGGCATCATGGCAGGCTGGGCCGCGGCCAACATCGCTTTCCGCGCGTTTCACAGCCCCCGGTTTGAACTGGACGAACTGATGCCCGCCGTGTTCCTGGCCTTCTTTGCCTTCATGCTGTTCAAGGCGGCCAGCAGCGCGCGCAACCCGCGCAAGTCGCCGCTGAACAAGCTGCCGCCCCTGACGCCGTCGTCATACCGCAAGGACGGCGCCTGACACGCCGCGGCTTGGCTGGTTGGCGTTGGTGCTAACATTTCCGCCCATTGAACCAGCCCCTCCCGGAGTGAAAGTGAACAACGTAGTCGGATTGAACCAGGCCCAGGCGGCCACGATGCTGAAGCTGCAAGGCCATCTGAACAGCATGATCAATCCGGACTGGGTCAACGGCGGCGCCCGCTTCCTGCGCGCCGCGTTCGTCGAATCGGCCGAAGCCCTGGAGCACTACGGCTGGAAGTGGTGGAAGAAGCAGACCATCGACCTGCCGCAGGTCCAGATGGAACTGGTCGACATCCTGCACTTCTATCTGTCGCACACGATCGTCCAGTCGGCTGGCGACGTCGACGCCGCCGCCCGCGCGCTGGTGGCCGACCTGGCCTCACCCGCCCGCGTCGAGCTGGACGGCAAGGCTTACGCCCTGGACGCGCTGAACGTGCCGGAACTGCTTGAGCTGATCGGCGGTCTGGCCGTGTGCGGACGCGCCAGCTTCAAGGTCCTGGAGCAGACGATGACCGCCTGCGAGATGACCTGGAACGACGCCTACACCCAATACGTGTCCAAGAACGTGTTGAACATCTTCCGCCAGCAGCACGGCTACAAGGAAGGCACCTACATCAAGATCTGGAACGGCGAGGAAGACAACGTCGTGCTGGCGCGCCTGCTGTCGCAGCAGGATCCCGCCAGCGCGGACTTTGCCGACGTGTTGCATCGCGAGCTGGAAGCCGCATACGCCAAGCTGTAGGCGGCGTGGCCGATGACGGCCGGCGCTGCCCGCAATCCGTTGACGCGAAAAGCTGCCCGCAGAATTCTGACGAAAAAAACGCCGCAATCGCGGCGTTTCTTCATTGACCTTGCCTGACAGCCTATCGCTGTCCGAAGCGCGTCTCGCCAAACAACGCCTTCAGCTCGCGCGGCTGCGACCGCCAGTATTGCTTCGGCGCGCTGACCTGGCCGTCCAGTTCGGCCGCCGCGTGCCACGGCCAGCGCGGGTCATACAGCATGCCGCGCGCCAGCGCGACCATGTCCGCCTTGCCCTGCGCCAGGATGTCCTCGGCCTGCTGGGCCTCGGTGATCAATCCCACCGTGATGGTCGGCATGCCGATCCGGCGCTTGATCTCTTCGGCGAACGGGACCTGGTAATTCGGCCCCACCGGAATCTTCTGCTGCGGCGACACGCCGCCGCTGGACACGTCGATGAATTCACAGCCGCGCGCTTTCAGCGCCTCGGCGAACACCAGGGTTTGCTCAAGGTCCCAGCCGCCCTCCACCCAGTCCGTCGCTGATACGCGCACGCCCAGCGCCACGGAAGGCGGCGTGATGTCGCGCAGGGCCTGGAAGATTTCCAGCGGAAAGCGCATGCGGTTTTCCAGAGATCCCCCGTACGCGTCGTCGCGCCGATTCGAAAGCGGCGACAGGAATTGATGCAGCAGATAACCGTGTGCGGCATGCACCTCGATCGCATCAAAGCCCAGGCGCAGCGCGCGGCGGCCGCTGTCCACAAATGCATTGCGGATGCGTTCAAGGCCCGCATCGTCCAGCGCATGCGGCGCGGGCTCGTGCGCGTTGTGCGGTACAGCCGACGGCGCCCAGCCCAGCCAGCCGCCGTCGCTTTCGGGCACGAGCTGGCCGCCGTTCCAGGGCGCATCGCTGGATGCCTTGCGGCCGGCGTGTCCCAATTGGATGCCCAGTTTGATCGGCGAATAGCGGCGCACGGCGGCGACCACCTTGCCCAGTGCGGCTTCGGTCTCGTCGGACCACAGGCCCAGGTCTCCCGGCGAGATGCGGCCATCGGCCTCGACTGCGGTGGCTTCGGTAAACAGGAGCGCCGCGCCCGATAGCGCCAGATGTCCCAGGTGAATCATGTGCCAGTCGGTGGCACGGCCCTCTTCCGCCGAGTATTCGCACATGGGTGCGATGACGATGCGGTTGGGCAGTTCGACGTTGCCGATTGACGTGGGGCTGAACAGATGGCTCATGCGAGGGGCTCCGGGTGCATTGGACGAAACAGCATAGCGCCCGGACATGCAAACGCCCCCAAATCCCAACGCCCCCGGCAGGGTTTAAGCGCGCGCCTACTGCCCTTCGATCACCGAATCCAGGAACTGGCGCGTGCGCGCCTCCTTGGGCTGGCTGAACAGCACTGACGATTCCGCGTCTTCGACGATGTTGCCCTGGTCAAAGAACAGCGTGCGATCCGAGCTGCGTTCGGCGAACTTCATCTGGTGCGTCACGATGATCATCGTCATGCTGCGGCGGGCCGACAGGTCGCGCAGGATCTGCAGAATCCCGCCGACCAGCTCCGGATCCAGCGCGGACGTGACCTCGTCGAAGAGCATGACCTGCGGACACATCGCCAGCGCGCGCGCGATGCCGACGCGCTGCTTCTGCCCGCCCGACAGTTGCGCCGGATAGACGTCCAGCTTGTCGCCCAGCCCCACCATCTCGAGGTATTCGACGGCACGATCGCGTGCCTGGTCGCGCGGCATGCCCAGCACGTGCAGCGGCGCCTCCATGGCGTTGCCCAGCGCCGTCATGTGCGGGAACAGGTTGAAGTGCTGGAACACCATGCCGATCTTGCCGCGCACGTTGCGCAGGTGTTCGGAATTGACGCCGGCGGGGCGGCCCTGCGCGTCGGTCCACATGGGTTCGCCGTCGATCTCGATCTCGCCGCTGGTGGGCGGGTCCAGCGTCATCAGCACGCGCAGCAACGTGGATTTGCCCGAGCCCGACGGCCCGATGACGGCCACCGTCTGCCCCGCCGGAATCTCGAGGTTGATGCCGCGCAGGACTTCCACGTCTCCAAAACGCTTGTGCAGATTCTTGATGCTTACGCTGGCGCTCATCGCTTTCCTCCAAATCGTTGCAGGCGGGCCTCCAGGCCGCGCACGCCCCAGGCCGCGACCAGGCTCAGCGCCAGGAACAGCAGGCCCACCAGGGTCAGGGGTTCGGTGTACCGGAACGTCGCCGATCCGATCATCTTGCTTTGCTGCAGCAGTTCGACCACCGTGATGGCCGACAGCAGCGGGGTGTCCTTGAACATGGCCACCAGGTAGTTGCCCAGCGCGGGCACCACGGGCGGAATCGCCTGCGGCAGCACCACGCCCACCGTCGTGCGCCAGCGCGACATGTTCAATGCCGTGGCGGCTTCCCATTGGCCGCGCGGCACGGCCTCGATGCCGGCGCGGTAGACCTCGGCGCAATAGGTGGCATAGTGCAACCCCAGCGCCACGATCCCCGTCATCAGCGGCGACATCTGCGCCCCCGTCAGCGGCATGACATAGAACAGGAAGTACATCTGCACCAGCAGCGGCGTGCTGCGCACGAACTCGATGAAGAACGCCGTGGGCAGCGACACGACGCGCAGCTTCGATCGGCGAAGCATCGCAAGCACCAGGCCCAACGTGACCGCCACCAGCATGCCGAGCACAGTGGCCTGGATGGTGATGACGAGCGCCGAGCCCAGCGTGGGCAGGATTTCCAGTGCGAAAGACCAGTCGAATATCGGTGTCATCGGACTCGGACCCTCCGCTCAAGCAGGCGCACGCCCGCGGTGATCAGCAGCGCCACGCCGAAGTACATCAGCAGCATCAGCGTGAAGATCTCGGTCGTGCGCAGGGTTTCGCTGCGCAGCAACTGGCCGCGGAAGGTCAGGTCGGTGATGGTGATCAGCGACACCAGCGCGGTGTTCTTCAACAGCTCGATGAGCAGGTTGCCCGCCGGCGGCAGCATGGCGGGCACCGCCTGCGGCAGCACGATGCGCTGCATGATCTGGCGGCGCGTCAGGTTCAGCGCCACGCCGGCTTCACGCTGCCCGGGCGGAACGGCCCGGATGGCGCCGCGCACCACCTCCGCACCGTACGCGCCCGCGTTCAGCGCCAGCACCACAATGCCGACCAGCATCGCAGGCAGCTGCACGCCGAACAGCGGCAGCACGAAGTAGAACCAGAAGAGCTGCACCAGGGCGGATGTGCCGCGAAAGACCTCGACGTACACCGACGCCGTCCACCGCACCGGCCGCAGGGAAGACAGCCGCCCGATCCCGGACAGCAGCGCAAGCGGCACCGCCAGGACCACCGCGCCCGCCATGATCTGGAGCGTGACGGCCAACCCCTCGAGCAGGGGCGGCACCAGCTCCGCGATATGTTCAGACATCAGCTGCATCGGCGCCCCTTACTGTCCGCTGCAGAGCTTGTCCGCGGTCACCCCTTGGGGCAGTTCGTCGGCGGTAAAGCCGAAAGGCGCCACAAGCTGCTTGTGCTCATCGGTGCCGATGAACTTGGCCAGTTCGGCGTTGAAGGCATCCGCGAAGGCCTTGTCGTCCGTACGGAAGGCATAGGCGCCGTAGCCGCGCACGCCCTTGCCGTCGATGACCGGATCAGTGAACGGATCGGCCTTCTCCAGCCCGCTGCCCTCCTGCGTCTTGCCCATCAGGTCGTTGACGGTGAGCGCCGTGGCGGCGTAGGCGTCGGCCCGGCCGGCCTGCACGCCGGACAGCGCGCTGACGGCATCCGGAAACACGACCACCTGGCCGGCCGGGATCTTGAGCTTTTCGGCGTACTCGCCTTCGATGGCGCCGACCACGACGCCCAGCTTGGCGTCGGGGTTCTTCAGCAAGTCTTCGTAGCTATGGAGATTCTTGGGATTGCCCTGCTTGACCAGGAACGCTTCGCCGACGCCATACGTCGGATTCGAAAACGCGACCTGCTGGCAACGGCTGGGCGTGACGTACATGCCGGCCGCGATGATGTCGAAGCGCTTGGCGGCCAGGCCGGGGATCAGCGATCCGAACTCGGTCAGGACGCCTTCGACTTCGTTGATGCCCATGCGCTTGAGCACCACGCGGGCAATCTCCACGGATTCCCCGGTGACCTTGGCCTCTTTGCTATCCATGTACGCGAACGGCGCCTCATTGGCATAACCGATGCGGATCTTGCCCGCTGCCTTGGCCGCTTCCAGGGTGCTGGCGTTACTGGCGGTCTCGCCGCCGCCGGCCGCGGACTTGTCGCCGCCCGAATCCGAACATGCAGCAAGCACGCCCAGGCTCAGGGCCAGCAACAGACGTCTGGATTGGATGAGGGTCATGAATTATTTCTCCCGAATTTATTTCTAGGTGCATGGCTTCACTAAAAATAATACGCTAAGAAATGATTCGGACACGAATGATATAGACATGAAAAAGCAGGCCTAAGCCTGCTTTTGTCGTCCGTTGCCCTATGGAGCGTTAGAACACGTTACGAACGGTACAGAGATATGGCACCAATTATTCTGCGTACGAAAAACGCCCGTTTTTGACCGTGCCCATTACGCGGGCGCGCTCGTCGAAGCCCTGGTGATTGTCCTTGGTGATGTTCAGGACGCCATTGGGCACGACCAGATCGCGGGTGTTTTCCAGCGCGTCGCGCAGCGCCAGGCGGAATTCCGGCGTGCCGGGCTTGGCGCCGGTTTTCAAGGCGCGCGACACGGCCGAGTCCAGCAGCATCCAGGCGCCGTAGGCATCACCGGCGAACTGCGTCAACGTGTTCGGGCCGTATTGCTGTTCATACTTGTCGGCAAATTCCACGGCCACCTTCTTGACCGGATTGGAATCGGGCAGCTCGCGCGCCACGACGCCCGGGCCCGTGGGGAACAACGTCCCTTCCACGTCCTTGCCGCCCACCTGCAGAAACTCGAGCGTGCCGATGCCGTGCGTCTGGTAGACAGCGCCGGTGAAACCGCGCTCCAGCAGCGTCTTTTGCGGCAGCGCCGCCGGCGTGCCGGAGCCGGCAATCAGCACCGCGTCGGGCTTGGCGGCAATGACCTTAAGCACCTGCCCGACGACCGAGGCGTCGGTGCGCTGGAAACGTTCCTGCGCCACGATCTTCAGGTCCGAGCCGGCGGCGGCCGAAAACTCTTTCCACCAGCTATCGCCGTAGGAATCCGCAAAGCCGATGAAGGCCACGTTCTTCAGGCCCTTTTTCTTCATGTCCTCGACCAGCACGGTCGCCATGAGCGAGTCGTTCTGCGGCATCTTGAAGGCCCAGGTGCGCTTGGGATCCGACTGCGGCTCGACGATGACGCTGGACGCCGCCAACGCAATCATCGGCGTCTTGGTCTCGGCCAGCACGTCCAGTCCGGCCAATGCAGACGCCGTAATGTTGGGGCCGACGATGGCGTCTACCTTGTCTTCGGACGTCAGCTTGCGCATGTTTTTGACCGCGCGGCTCACGTCCGTGCCGTCGTCCAGCACCACGTAACGAGCAGGCTCGCCGCCCAGCGTGTTGGGCCACAGCCGGATCGCGTTGTTGGTCTGGATGCCGATGGCGGCGGCGGGGCCCGTGGTTGACACGTCCACGCCGATCACGATTTCGGCTTGAGCGGACAGGACGGGAACAGCCAGCGCGACAGCGCAGGCGTAGCGGGCAAGGATGCGAGGCATGACTACGGCTCTTGGGTAGGAGTGAAGGAGATGCCGCTATTTTGCCTGATGCGCTCACGCGGGCTCTTGATGTGGCCGGCCCATCTTCATCGGCCGGGCGCGCGACCGGCACGCGTGGCCGACCTGCCGTTACATCGGCTTGCCGTTGCGTACCGGCGTTTTCCGCGCCGGGCGGGGTGACGGGCCGTATCATCGACGGTGCCGCCTGAGGCAAGGCGCGCCGTCCGCGAGACGGCGCCTCTCACCCACCCCGGACGCGCCGCGCACGGCCGCGTTCCCACACAGGAGTCCTGTATGAAGAAAACCGCATCCGCCGCCTGGTCGGGCGATCTGAAGACTGGCAAAGGCACGATTTCCACGCAGAGCGGCGCGCTCAAGAGCCAACCCTACGGTTTCAATACCCGCTTCGGCGACACGCCGGGCACCAACCCCGAAGAACTGCTGGGCGCGGCGCACGCCGGCTGCTTCACCATGGCGCTGTCCAACATTCTTTCCGAAGCCGGCCTGGTCGCGGACAGCCTGGACACCAAGGCCGAAGTCACGCTGGACAAGCTCGACGATGGGTTTGCCATCACCGCCGTCCATCTGACCGTCGAGGCGGTCATTCCGGGCGCCTCCGCCGAGGCCTTCGAGGACGCCGCGCGCAAGGCCGAAAAGGGCTGCCCGGTTTCCAAGGTGCTGAACGCCAAGATCTCGATGGACGCCAAGCTCAAGTCCTGATCAACGCGGGCGATCCGGCCTCCGAACCGGGGCCGGATCATTGGCGCGCCCTATTCCGGACGTGGTCAAAATCAATTGGACGATGCAAAGTCGCTTCCGGACAATGAGAACCATTCTCAGGAGCGACGCATGACCGGATTCATCTACGCGATTTCAGGCGGCAATGCCGCCCTGGCGCAGGACGCGCGGACTTCCGCCAACCTGCGCCGCATGGTCGGGTCCGGCATCCTCGTGGCCGTCGGCTACATCGACCCCGGCAACTGGGCCACCGACATCGCCGGCGGCAGCGGCTTCGGCTATGGGCTGTTGATGGTCGTCATCACATCGGCCTTTCTGGCACTGGGCTTTCAAGTGCTGGTGTCGCGTCTGGCGCTGGCAACCGGCCAGGATCTGGCCACCCTCACCGCCCGCCATCTGTCGCCCCGTCTGGCCAAGGCCGCCTGGCTGGCCGGCGAGGCCGCCATCCTGGCCACCGCGCTGGCCGAACTGATTGGCGGCGCGATTGCACTGCGGCTGCTGTTCAATCTGCCGCTCATCGCAGGGGTTGCTGTCACGGGCATCGGCACCTTCGCCGTGCTGGCCATGACGCGTGGCAATGCCGATCGGCACGAACGCGTGATCGCCCTGCTCTTGTCCGTTGTGGCGCTGTCGTTCATATTTTTGCTGTTCAAGGCCAACCCGGCCTGGACGGAAGTGGCGCATGGCGTGACCGAGACCGGCAAGGCACTGCGCGATCCGCAAGGTTTCCTGATTGCGCTGGGGATTCTTGGCGCCACCCTTATGCCGCACAACCTTTACCTGCATTCCGGCACGCTGGCGCAACGGGCGCAAGGCTTGCCCCAGCAGGCGCGCGGCATGGCGATGCGCGTGGCGCGCAACGACACCATCGTGTCCTTGGGTGTGGCGATGCTGATCAACGCGGCGATCATGATCGTCGCTGCGGCGTCGCTGTCCGGTTCCGGGATGGTGGTGTCCAGCCTGGACGACGCCCACGCGGTGATCGGCCATACGTTAGGGATCGGCGCAGCGGTGGTGTTCGCCGTGGCCTTGTATGCCGCCGGACAAAGCTCCACCATCACGGGCGTGCTGGCTGGCCGCATCCTGTCGCAGGGATTCCAGGTGGGCAGCAACTGGTCGGACCGGCGCCGTGCGTTGATGACGCGCGTGGTGGCAGGCGCCGCCGCCGTGGGCCTGCTTGCGTTCACGGGTGGCAAGGATCCGGACGGATTGCTGGTGCTCAGCCAGGTCATCCTGAGCCTGGCGTTGCCCTTCGCCCTGGGACCGCTGGTGGTGCTGGCATGCCGCAAACGTCTGATGGGCGCCTATGTGCTGCGGGGCGCCTGGGCCTGGGCCGCGATCGGGGCAACCGTGGGCATCATCGTGCTGGACGGCTACCTGCTGCTTGATCTCGTCGCCTGAAAGGGCCACACCGCCCTATGCGGCGGACACAAAAAAAACGCCAGCGATCAAAGCTGGCGTTTTTTCTGGCGGGGTACTTCAGTGGTAGGCGGAGACTACCGGGTGCTGACGACGGCCGGCGTCCATATTGTGCAGGACCTCGCCGACGGCACCGCCCAGTGCGGCCATGCGCAGCTTCAGGCGCAACCAGCGCGAGCCTGCGTGGGGGCCGGACAGGGTTTCCGCCTTGATGGCCTCGCGGATCAGGGACCGCTCCAGCGCATCCGACATACGGGCATTTTTCAACGCGGTATCGCTCATGATTCTCTCCTTGAGAAAAGCGATGTGGAACAACGTGAAGCCATCTTAGATCCACGTATGCTGCGTTGCAATAAAAATCACAAACATTTTTTTCGGCGTTGCGCAATGGGGACAAACACCACCAAAACGGTGCGCGCCGCACAGGGTTACGCACCGCTTTTGTGCGATGACCTAGCCCGTCCGGCGGGGCAGATGCGCCTGGATCAACTTGTCGGCCATCGCCGCCCCCCTGCCCGCCGGTCCGCCTTCACCAAAAAGCTGGCTTGAGACGAATGCACCCTCGATCAGCAGCAGCAATCCGTCTGCCAACGCTTCCGGGTCCTCCGCCCCCATCCCGGCAGCCATGGCGTTCAGCCGGCGGCGCAGTTCGCGCTTGTGCTCCACGGCGACGGCGCGGGCGGGATGCTCCGATTCCGGGTACTCGACGGCCGCGTTCGTCAGCCCGCAACCCCGATAGCCGTTCTGCACCGCGCGGCCGGCCATGCCGGTCAGATAGTCGAGCAACTGGGCGCGCGGGTCGCCCGGATGCGCAGCGCAGGCGGCGTCAAAGCGTGCCCAGAATTCGGCGTCGTAGTCGCGCAGGTACGCAGCGGCCAGTTCGTCCTTCGAGGAAAAGCTGCGGTACAGGCTGGGCTTGGTTACGCCCGCCTGGGTGACGATGGCATCTACACCCACCGCGCGGATTCCGTCGCGGTAGAACATCTCGCGAGCGGTCTTGCGAATGCGGTCGGCCGCCAGAAGCGGCTTGGACGCGGATTTGCCGGCCTTGCCGGTGGCGGCGGCGGAAGGGGTCTTGCTGGCCATACAGGGGCTCCTTTTCTGCGGAACGACACGCACGGCCGCTCCGGAAACAGGGTCGCCAAAAAACGCTTGACGATGTTACTGACCGGTACGTACTATGCGCGAACCCTAATACGTACCGGTCAGTAACATGAGTATAGCCCAGCCTCCCTTTCCCTTCCGCCGCGCCGGCCAAAAGTATGCGTTCGTGGTCGTCGGCGTGATCTTTCTTTCACTGCTGGTCGCGGCCGGCTTGCGGTCTTCGCCCAGTGTGCTGCTGGTGCCGCTGGAAGAGACGTTCGGATGGAGCCGAAGCTCCATTTCGTTTGCCGCGGCGCTGGGCATTTTTCTGTACGGATTGGTGGGCCCGTTCGCGGCCGCCGCGATGGAACGCTTTGGGCTGCGGCGCGTGCTGATCACCGCGCTGATCCTGATGTCGGCGTCCAGCGCCGTCAGTGCCTATATGACCGAGCCCTGGCATCTGATCATGACCTGGGGCGTGTTCTCGGGCCTGAGTTCGGGCGCCGTGGCGATCGTCATGGGCGCCACCGTGGTCAACCGCTGGTTCGTCAAGCACCGCGGGCTGATGATGGGCCTGCTGACCGCCAGCGCCGCCACCGGCACGCTCGTATTTCTGCCGGTCCTGGCCGCGCTGGCCTCGTCCGGCGATTGGACGCGCGTGGTCTGGACGGTGGCGGGCGCCGCAGCCGCGCTGGTGCCATTGGCCTGGTGGCTGGTGCCCGACCGGCCGTCCAGCGTGGGCCTCGTGCCGTTCGGCAGCGATCCGCACGCACCGCCCGCGCCCGCCGCGCCGCGCACGGGCATGGTGGCCGCCACGTTCGGCACGCTGGTCCGGGCGGCCAAGACCCGCACGTTCTGGTATCTGTTCGCCACGTTTTTCGTGTGCGGCTTCACGACGAACGGCTTGGTCGGCACGCACCTGATCGCGCTTTGCGGCGACCACGGCATGCCCGAGGTGCAGGCGGCCGGACTGCTGGCCATGATGGGCATCTTTGACCTGCTCGGCACCACGGCATCCGGGTGGCTGACCGACCGCTACGACCCGCGCAAGCTGCTGTTCGTTTACTACGCCTTGCGCGGCCTGTCGCTGATGTACCTGCCCTACTCCGATTTCTCGTTCTACAGCCTGTCGATCTTCGCGATCTTCTTCGGCCTTGACTGGATCGCCACGGTGCCGCCGACGCTGCGCCTGACGACGGAAGCGTTCGGCGAACGCGACGCGTCGATCGTCTTCGGGTGGATCGTGGCGGGTCACCAGATGGGCGCGGCCAGCGCCGCCTGGATGGCGGGCGCGCTGCGCGAGGCACAGGGCAACTACCTGATGGCTTTCGTGGTGTCAGGCGCGACGGGCATCATCGCCGCCGTGCTTGCCTTGATGATCGGCCGAAAGCGCGTGGTCGTGCAGCCCGCCTGATTCCCAACCGCATGGCGGCGCAGGCCGCCATGCCGTCAGGCCACGCCGTTCCCGGACCGGCCGCGCAGGTTGTAGGCTTTCTTGCCGCCGACGTGCTTGCGAATCAGCGCTTCGGCGCGTTCGCCATCGCGCGCCAACAGTGCCTGCACGAAGGCCTCGTGGTCGGCCACCGCCGTCGTCCATTCATCCAGGTCGAAATTGGACTTGTAGCGCAGCGCCTGCACCTGCAGGTTCAACCGGTCGTAGGAATGCGACAACGCCGGATTGTGCGCGGCGCGGTTGATTGCGATGTGCGTGCCCATGCTGGCCGCGAAGTACGCGCGGATATCGCGTTTCTCATAGTTTTCAAGCATCTGCGCATGCAGACGCGCGATCTGGGCAAGCTCCGCCTCAGACGCGCGCTCGGCGGCGCTGCGCACCGCCAGCCCCTCCAGCACCGACAACACGTCGAAGATGTTTTCGATGTCTTCGGCTGACAGCTCGATCACCATCGCCCCGCGCTTGGGCTGCAAGGTCACGAGGCCATCCGAGGCCAGCATCCGGTATGCCTCGCGTAGCGGCGTGCGGGAAATCTTCAGTTGATCGCACAGATCCCGTTCGTTCAGCCAGGTGCCCGGCTTCAGGGTGCCATCGATGATCAATTGGCGTAGCCGTTCCGCCACGACCGCCGGCAAGGTGGGATGGTGGATAGCCAAATCGGGGACGGACACGTCGGCAATCAGGGGTTCAGGGTTAGCCATGGGTTGTTCATGCTCGCGACTTCGACTATTTTTGTATCTGGTATACCAAACACCAACGGCATACCAACCTGACCCAAATCATAGAGCAAGCAGCCCCTGGGCAGGATTCATCCACCAAAGGAGACCCTATGAAAAAGCATGCTCGCGCCTGGATCGGCGTATTGACGCTGTCCGCCGGACTGTCGGCCGCCACCCCCTCCCTGGCGCAGGACTACTCGAAATGGCCGGAACGCCCCATTCGCCTGGTCGTCGGTTTCGTTCCGGGCGGCGGCACCGACGTGTCGGCCCGGATTCTGTCGGCACGGCTCTCCTCCCTGCTCGGCCAGCAGGTCGTGGTCGAGAACAAGCCGGGCGCCTCCGGCCTGATCGCGGCCGATTACGTGGTCAAGGCCGACCCGGACGGCTACACGCTGCTCCTGGCCAACATGCAATCCACTGTCGCGGCCCCCTATGTCGTGCAGTCCAACATCGACCCCAACAAGGATTTCACGGCGGTGCGGTACATCGGATCCGTGCCCAACGTGCTGGTCGTAAACCCCACCAAGCATGCCTACACCACCGTGCAGAACCTGGTGGACGACGCCCGGGCCAAGCCCAAGCAACTGCTGTACGCCTCATCCGGCATGGGAAGTCCGCAGCACCTGAGCGCCGCACGGTTTTCGCAGATTGCCGGCGTGTCCATGGAGCACGTGCCCTACAAAGGCAGCGGTCAGGCCATGACCGACCTGCTAGGCGGCAACGTCGACCTGAACTTCGACACGCTGCCCGGCGCAATCAACCAGATCCAGGCGGGCAAGCTGCGTCCGCTGGCCGTGACCAGCCCCGAACGCAGCAAGCGGCTGCCCGACGTGCCGACGCTGGCCGAATCCGGCATCAAGGGTCTGGACGTCGTGCAGTGGTACGCCGTCCTCGCGCCCGCCCAACTGCCCCGTCCCATCATGGACAAGCTGGATCGGGCACTCGCCCAGACGCTCGCGGACCCCGAGATCGCCGCCAAGTTGGCCGACCAGGGCATGGACCTGGGCGGCGGCCCGCAAACCCCCGCGGCCTTCGCGTCCTACGTGCGGGATGAGTGGAGCAAGTACGGCAAGCTCACCGCCAGCCTGGGCCTGAAGAAGCAATAAGCCTCGACGCTGAACCCGATCCATCCGGCGGGGACCGCCCCGCGCAAGCAAAAGGAACCTCATGACTGCTACCGCTACCCCCATCCTGCTCGAGCGAAACGGCGACATCGCGACCGTGGTGCTGAACCGGCCCGAAAAGCTCAACGCGTTCACCATCGACAGTTGGCGGCTGCTGGGCGACACGTTTCTCGAACTGGACCGCGACGACGGCGTGCGCTGCGTGCTGCTGCGCGGCGCGGGCGAGAAGGCGTTTTCGCCTGGCAACGACATCGGCGAATTCGAGACCGCGCGCAGCAACAAGCGCCAGGCGGTGGAATACGGCGCCGTCATGCGCCGCACGATCGAGGCGATCGGCGGCTGCCGTCACCCCGTGGTCGCGCAGATCCACGGCATCTGCGTGGGCGGCGGGCTGGAGATCGCCAGCCTGGCCGACCTGCGCATCTGCGGCGAAAGCTCGCGGTTCGGCGTGCCCATCAAGAACCTGGGCCTGGTGATGTCGTACTCGGAGCTGGCCCCGCTGGTTCGGCTGGTCGGTCCGACCGTCGCGCTGCAGGTCTTGCTGGAAGGCAACATCTTCGACGCCGCCGAAGCCTTGCGCCTGGGCGTCGTCTCGCGCGTGGTCGCGGACGACAAGGTGGCCGACGAGGCGCAGGCGGCCGCACGCCGGATCGCCGATGGCGCGCCGCTGGTGGCCCGCTGGCACAAGAAGTTCGTGCGCAATCTGGTGCAGGGCAAGACGCTGACCGACGCCGACCGCGACGAAGCCTTCGACTGCTTCGACACCGAGGATTTCCGCGCGGGCTATCGCGCCTTTCTGGCCAAGGCCAAGCCGCAATTCACCGGCCGCTGAACGAGAGATCGAGGAATACGCATGCACAACGACACCCGCGGCTCCGGCCGCCCGCCCTTCCCTGGTTCTGATGCCCCCGCCGGCGCGCTGGCCGGCATGCGCGTCATCGAGCTGTCCCAGATCATGGCTGGCCCCACCTGCGGCATGATGCTGGCCGACTTGGGGGCCGACGTCATCAAGGTCGAAAAGATCGACGGCGGCGACGATTCGCGCCAGTACCGCGACCCGCAGATCAACGGCATCTCGGCGCCCTACCTGATGCTCAACCGCAATAAGCGCGCCATCGCGCTGGACCTCAAACATCCGGAGGGCAAGAAGGTCCTGTTGCGCATGATCCGCGACGCCGACGTGGTGACCGAGAACTTCCGCAAGGGCACGATGGAGAAGCTGGGGCTGGGCTACGAGACGCTGCGCAAGGAGAACCCGGGCCTGATCTATTGCGCCGTGTCCGGCTACGGCACGACCGGCCCCTTTGCGGATAAAGGCGGCTTCGATCTCGTGGCGCAAGGGTTTTCAGGCTTGATGGCCATCACCGGTGAGCCTGGCGGCCCGCCGCTGCGCACGGGCAATTCGGTGGCCGACATCAACGCGGGCCTGCTGGCGGCCTTTGGCGTGTTGGCCGCGTACCAGCACAAGCAACGCACCGGCGAAGGCCAGATCGTCGAAACCTCGCTGCTGGAAGCCAGCCTGCAGCAGCTCTACTGGCACGCCGCCATCTATTTCGGCAGCGGCGTCTCGCCCGGTCCCACGGGATCGGCGCATGTGCTGAGCGCGCCGTACCAGGCGTTTCCCACGCGCACGGACTGGATCATCATCGGCGGCGCCAACGAAAAAAACTGGCAGCGCATCGCGCAGGCGCTGGGCCGGCCCGAGTGGGCGGAAGATCCGCGCTTTGCCCGCAATCGCGACCGCATGCAGAACCGCGATGAATTGGTGGAGGAAATCTCCGCCATCCTGAAGACCCGTGATGCGCAGGAATGGCTGAATATCTTCGACGACGCGGGTGTTCCGGCGGGCCCCGTGCACTCGATCGCGCAGGCGTTATCGCACCCGCAGACGCTGGCGCGTGAAATGGTGGTGGAACAGGATCATCCGGTGGCCGGCAAGGTGCGCACCGTCGGCATGCCCGTGAAACTGTCGGCCACGCCCGCCCGCTACCATCGCGCCGCGCCGCGGCTGGGCGAGGACTCCATCGCGATCCTGGGGGAATTCGGCTACGGCAAGGAAGAGATCGACGCGCTGATCGGCGCCGGGGTGGTCGCGGCCGTGGACCGCGAGCCGGTGCAGGCCTGAAGCAGCAAGAACGCAAGGCGGCAAGACCGCCTTGCGTCCGCCTGATTACTCCACTTCGCCCAGGTACGCCGCGCGCACCTTGGGATCGTGCAGCATGTCGCGCGCGGGACCGGACAAGGTGATCTCGCCCGACTCCATCACGTAGCCGCGATGGCTGTTTTCCAGGGCCAGGCGCGCGTTCTGCTCGATGAGCAGAATGGTGACGCCTTCGCTGGCGATGGTGCGAACCACTTCGAACACCTTTTCCACCATCAAGGGCGCCAAGCCCATCGACGGTTCGTCCAGCAGCAGCAGCTTGGGACGGGCGATCATCGCGCGTCCCATCGCCACCATCTGCTGCTCGCCGCCCGACAGCGTGCCGGCGGCCTGCTTGCGGCGTTCGGCCAGACGCGGAAACAAGGTGAAGACGCGATCCGTGTCCTGGCGGATCTGGGCCGCGTCGCGGCGGATGTAGCCGCCCATCGCCAGGTTCTCTTCGATGGTCAGTTGCCCAAAGATGCCGCGGCCTTCGGGCACCATGACGAGACCCTTGCGGACCAGCTCATGCGACTTCTGGCCGCCGATGGATTGCCCGGCGTAGACGACTTCGCCGCCGGCCAGCGGCACCAGTCCGCAGATGGCGCGCAGCGTCGTGCTCTTGCCCGCGCCGTTAGCACCAATCAGGCAGACCAGTTCGCCTTCGTCCACGCGCAGGTCGATGCCGCGCACTGCACGGATGCCGCCGTAGGACACTTGCAGGCCCCGCAGCTCGAGCAGGGGTTGGGATGCCGTCATGTTGCCTGGCCCTCGTTGTGGATGAGCGGATCCTGCGCGGCGCCCGCGCCCAGATACGCTTCAATGACCTTGGGATCGCGCTGCACCTGGGCGGGTTTGCCCATCGCCAGCACTTTCCCGTACTCCAGCACCAGCACGCGATCGCACAGGCCCATGACGAGCTTCATGTCGTGTTCGATCAGCAGCACGGTGACACCGTCCGCGCGGATCTTTTCGACCAGCTTACGCAGCACTACCGTTTCCGAGGCATTCATTCCTGCGGCCGGTTCGTCCAGCGCCAGCAACTTGGGATCCGTCGCCAGCGCACGCGCGATCTCCAGGCGCCGCTGGTCGCCATACGGCAGCGACCGCGCGACGTCGTTGGCGCGATGGCCGATGCCGACGTAGTCCAGCAGTTCCTGAGCGCGCGCCTCGATGGCGGCCTCTTCGGCACGCGTTGCGCGCGTGCGCAGCACCGCGCCCAGCACGCCGGCGCGGGTGCGCATGTGGCGGCCGATCATCACGTTTTCGATCGCGCTCAGGTTGGCGAACAGGCGGATGTTCTGGAAGGTGCGCGCCAGGCCCGCGTAGGCGACCTCGTGCGGCTTCTTGCCCGACATGGATTCGCCGTTGAACGTGCAGGTGCCTTCCTCGGGGATATAGAGGCCGGTCAGCACGTTGAACAGCGTGGTTTTGCCCGCGCCGTTCGGGCCGATCAGGCCGTAGATCTCGCCCTGTTCGATATCGAAACTGACGCCCGACAAAGCCTGCAGGCCGCCGAAGCGCTTGCCCAGTCCCTGGGCTTGCAGCAGTTTGCTCATGCCGCGCCTCCTTGCGTCTTGGTCGCCAGTTCGCGCTTGCGCACCGCGGACGGCCACAGGCCCGCCGGACGGAACAGCATCACGCACACCATGGCCAGGCCGAACAGCAGCATGCGGATGCCTTCCGGATCCAGCACCACGGCGCCGAACAGCATGTGCTGCACGGGCTCCACGACGGCGCGCAGGAACTCCGGCAACGCAGCCAGGATCAGCGCGCCCAGGATGACGCCCGGAATGTGGCCCATGCCGCCCAGCACCACCATGCACAGGATCGAAATAGACTCCATGAGCGAGAAGCTTTCGGGGCTGACGAATCCTTGCATCGACGCGAACAGCGCGCCGGCCACGCCACCGAACGATGCGCCCATCGCGAAGGCCAGCAGCTTGATGTTGCGGGTGTTGATGCCCATCGCCTTGGCGGCGATTTCGTCTTCGCGAATGGCTTCCCACGCACGGCCGATTCGGGAATTCTGCAGGCGCACGCAGACCACGATGATGATGAGCGTCAGCGCGAGCAGCAGGTAGTAGTACTTTTCCGGCCCGGTGAAGCGGATGCCCAGCAGGTTCTGGGTACGCCCGAACGCAAACTCGCCAACCTTGAACGTGTCGATGCGGTTGATGCCCTGCGGCCCGTTGGTGATGTTGATGGGCGCGTTCAGGTTGTTCAGGAAGATGCGGATGATCTCGCCGAACCCTAACGTGACGATGGCCAGGTAGTCGCCTCGCAACTTCAATGTCGGCGCCCCCAACAGCACGCCGAACAGGCATGCCACCGCCAGCGCGATCGGCAGGATTGCCCAGAACGGGAGGTGCAGCCCGAAATGCGGCGACGCAAGCAATGCCCAGGTGTAGGCGCCCACCGCGTAGAACGCGATGTAGCCCAGGTCCAGCAGACCCGCGAAGCCCACCACGATGTTCAGGCCCAACGCCAACATCACGTACAGCAGCGCAAAGTTCAGGATGCGAACCCAGCTTTGCCCGGCCATGCCGATCACGAACGGCAGCACCGCCAGCACGACGCCGATCAACGCGATGCCGATCAGCGTGCGGGTGGAGAACCCGCTTTTCTTCAGATGCGTGCTCATGCGCGATCCCCCACCCGTTCACCCAGCAGACCCGAGGGACGGAAGATCAGGACCAGCACCAGCACGAAGAACGCGAACACGTCCTGGTAATGGCTGCCCAGGAAGCCGCCCGTCAGGTCGCCGATGTAGCCCGCACCCAGCGACTCGATGATGCCCAGCAGCAGACCGCCAGCCATCGCGCCCACCAGATTGCCGATCCCGCCCAGCACCGCGGCGGTGAAGGCCTTCAGGCCCAGCATGAAGCCCATCGTGTATTGCGACACGCCGTAATACGTGGCGACCATCATGCCGGCCACGGCTGCGAGCGCCGAGCCGATCAGGAAGGCGGCCGAGATCACGGTATTGATGTTCACGCCCATCAGGCCTGCAACCTCGCGGTTCTGCGCGGTGGCGCGCATCGCGGTGCCAAGGCGGGTCTTGTGCACGACCGCCAGCAGTCCGCCCATGATCAGCGCCGCAATCACCACGATGGCGATCTGCAGCGAACTCATGCGCGCGCCGCCAAACTCGAACACCTGCGGCGACAGCACCTGCGGGAAGTTCAGGTAGTTGCGGCCCCAGGCCATCATGGCGACGTTCTGCAGGATGATGGACACGCCGATCGCGGTGATCAGCGCTGCCAGACGCGGCGCGCGGCGCAGCGGCCGGTAGGCCACGCGTTCGGCCGTCCAGCCCACCGCCATGCACAGCGGCACGGAGACCAGCAGGCCGACGCCCAGCACCACGAAGGCCGAGGCGCCGGGATCGCCGCCCACCAGCGTGATGGCGACCGTGGTGGCCGCCATTGCGCCAATCATGACGACGTCGCCATGCGCGAAGTTGATCAGCCCGATGATGCCGTACACCATGGTGTAGCCAAGGGCGACCAGGGCATACACGCTGCCTAGCGTGACGCCGTTAATCAGTTGTTGAATGAAGATATCCATAGGGGCCGCTGAATAAGCCTGGAAGAATCGCGCGGGGGCGGCCAGGGCGCAAAGGCCTGGCCGCGGGTCGCGCGCCGCTGCGCCGGACGGCGCGTGCGGAAAAGAGCGGGCGGAACGTGGCGCGCGGCTAGTGGCGCACGGCTAGTGGCGCGCGGCCAGCTCCGCCCTGGTTTCAAGCCGGCTTAGTTAGCCTGGCTGACCATCGTTTCAACCATCTCCCACTTGCCGTTCTTGACTTCGTAGATGGTGACCGAGATTTCCTTCAGATCGCCCTTGTCGTCGTAGGAAATGTGCTCGCTCGTCGCGCCCTTGCGGTTCAGCTTGGCCAGCTTGGGCAGGTACTTTTCGGGGTCGGCGGAACCGGCCTCTTCGATGGCCGTGATCATGTTCCAGGCGCCATCGTAGGCGTACGGCGCGTACACGCCGGGGGCCTTCTTGAAGCGGGCCTGGTATTTCTGATCGAAGTCCTTGCCCGCGGCCATCTTGTCCAGCGGCACGCCGGCCAGCGAGGCATAGGTGCCGTCGGCGGCGTCGCCCGCCAGCTTGATGAAGGTGTCGCTACGCGTCATTTCGCCGGACACCAGCGGCGCCTTCAGGCCCAGCGTGGCGAGCTGGCGCTTCATCGGGCCGGACTGGGCGTCCAGGCCGCCGTAGAAGATGGCGTCAGGCGCGGAACCCTTGATGTTGGTCAGGATGGCCGTGAAGTCGTTGGCCTTGTCGGTGGTGTACTCGCGGCGCACGACCTGGCCGCCGGCGGCCTTGACGGCCTTCTCGACTTCGTCCGCCAGACCCTGGCCGTAGGCGGTGCGGTCATCGATGATCGCGACCTTCTTGGCCTTCAAGTTCTGCACGATGAACTTGCCGACCGCGGCGCCCTGCTGGGTGTCGCTGGTCATCATGCGGAACGTGGTTTCGTAGCCCTGCTTGGTGTATTCGGGCGAGGTCGCCATGGCGATCTGCGGCAGGCCGGCTTCGTGGTAGACGCGCGACGCGGGAATCGTGGTGCCCGAGTTGAAGTGACCCAGGATGCCCACGACGTCCTGGTCGACGAGTTGCTGGGCGACCTGCACGCCCACGCGCGGATCAGCCTGGTCGTCGCGCGAAACCAGCACGAACTTGGCCGTCTCGCCGTCGATCTTGATGCCCTTCTTGTTCGCTTCTTCGAGGGCCAGGTTCAGGCCGTTCTGCATGTCCTCGCCGTAGTGCGATTGCGGACCGGTCAGCGGGGCTGCGAAGCCGAACTTGACGTCGGCGGCCTGCACGGCGGCCGTCATGCCGGCGGCGGCGATGCTTGCAGCGAGAAGCTTCAAAGGGGTGCGGAACTTCATGGGGAATCCTCCGAAATATCGGACTAAGGCCTTGTTATACCTGAGCTTTTAGCCAGGCTTTTGGTTTTTTACTACCGCGGGCCCAGTGATATCCGGGTCCCGCGCATGCATTTTCTGCAGAGCCTGAATGCCGGATTGCGGCAGCCAGGCCAGAGGTGCGACCGGATTTTCGTTCCAGTGCAACCTAGCCCGATATTGGAGATAACCCTCAGTTTCCTGAGGGTTACCCCTGGTCACGCTTAACCGATGGTCATGAGGCTGGCGTTGCCGCCCGCGGCCGCCGTGTTGACGCTGACGGAACGCTCGGTCAGGAGGCGTTCCGGCACGTAGCTGGCGCCCGCCGCCAAGGCGTCGGAGGTCAGGCCGTGCACCGCCAGGATGGGACCCGGGCGCTGCGCGATGCGCTGGTTCAGCGCCTTGAGCGCGTCGCCGTCGCCTTCGAACAGCACGGCCTGGTAGTCGGCCTCGTCCACGTCAGCATCCGACAGGATGCCGGCCTGGCCCTGCTGATCGGCATCCAGCGTCGCCAGCAGCGCCTGCGCGGCCGGCGTGTCTGCAAACCACGCGTGGTTGCCGGTCAGACGGGCCACGGACCACTGTGCCCGCGCGCCGGCCTCGGTGGCGGCCACGCAGTACACGGCGCCTCGCGGCTCGACCATATAGGTGTTGGTCTCGCCCGTCGGGCCGGGCAGCGCGATGCGCTGCGGCAGCGGCGCCGCGGCGTCCAGCGCCGGCGGCAGGCCTGCGGGGCGCGTACCCAGCAGGCGGTACATGTACAACGGACCGCCCGCCTTCGGACCCGTGCCCGACAGCGCTTCGCCGCCGAACGGCTGCACGCCCACCACGGCGCCCACGATGTTGCGGTTGACGTAGACGTTGCCGGCGTGGACCTGGCCCGTCACGTGCGCGATGGTCTCGTCGATACGCGTGTGCACGCCAAACGTCAGTCCGTAACCCGTGCCGTTGACGGCGTCGAGCAGCGCGTCGAGTTCGTCGCGCTTGTAGCGCACCACGTGCAGCACCGGCCCGAAGACTTCACGGGTCAGCTCGCTGACGTTGTCGATTTCGATGATGGTCGGCGGCACGAAGGTGCCGTGGCGGCATTCGCCGTTGAGCTCGACCTGGTCGACGCGATGACCGGCCGTGCGCATGGATTCGATGTGACGCTGGATGCCGTTGCGGGCCTCGGTGTCGATCACGGGACCCACGTCAACGGACAGGCGATCCGGATTGCCGACGGCCAGCTCGCGCATCGCGCCGCGCAGCATCGTCAGCACGTGATCCGCGTTGTCTTCCTGCACGCACAGCACGCGCAGCGCCGAGCAACGCTGGCCGGCCGAATCGAAGGCCGAACTGAGCACGTCGAACACAACCTGCTCGGACAAGGCCGACGAATCCACCACCATGGCGTTCTGGCCACCGGTTTCCGCGATCAGCGGGATGGTGTGGCCGTTGTCGTCCAGGCGGTCGGCCAGGGTGCGCGCGATGATGCGGGCGACGTCGGTCGAACCCGTGAACATCACGCCGCGCACGCCCGGATTGGCGACCAGTTGCGCGCCGATGGTTTCGCCGCGGCCCGGCAGCAGCTGCACGGCCCCGGCGGGCACGCCGGCCGCGCGCAGGATGGCCACGGCTTGCGCCGCGATCAGCGGGGTCTGCTCGGCCGGCTTGGCCAGCACGGTGTTGCCCGCCGCCAGCGCAGCCGCCACTTGACCGGTGAAGATCGCCAGCGGGAAGTTCCACGGGCTGATGCACAGCACGGTGCCCAGCGGACGGTGCGTGTCGTTGCTGAATTCCTGCTCGGCCTGGTCGGCGTAGTAGCGCAGGAAGTCCACGGCCTCGCGCACTTCCGCGATGGCGTTCGGCAGCGATTTGCCGGCTTCGCGCACGATGAGGCCCAGCAGGGTCTGCATCTGCTCTTCCAGCAATTGCGCCGCGCGGCGCAAGCACTGCGCGCGCTCGGCGACCGGCGTGGACTGCCAGATCGGCGCGGCATTGGCGGCGGCGCGCAGGGCGACTTCGGCGTCAGCCGAATCGGCTTCGATGACATGGCCGACCACGTCGCGCAGATTGGCGGGGTTGCGCACTTCGATTGCCTTGGCGGCATCCCAGTGTTCGCCGCCTTCGCCCAACATGGGACCGGCGCGCCACGGCGTGCCGGCGCTGGCCAGGAGCGCCGCCGACAGCGAGCCCAGGCGATGTTCGTTGCTGAGGTCCAGGCCCGCCGAGTTGGCGCGGGCGCCGTCCTGCGGATTGCCGTAAAGCTCGCGCGGCAGCGGAATCTTCTCGTGCGGGGCGCCCAGCGGCGTGATGCGCGAGGCGGCTTCCACCGGGTCGGCAACCAGCGTTTCGACCGGGATGGTCTCATCGCCGATCAGGTTCACGAACGAGGTGTTGGCGCCGTTTTCCAGCAAGCGGCGCACCAGGTACGCCAGCAGCGTTTCGTGCGTGCCGACCGGCGCGTAGATGCGGCACGGACGGTTGAGCTTGCCCTGGGTCAGCGGGCCGACCACTTCTTCGTACAGCGGCTCGCCCATGCCGTGCAGGCATTGGAACTCGTATTGACCGGGGTAGTAGTTCTGGCCGGCAAGCTGGTAAATCGCCGCCAGCGTGTAAGCGTTGTGCGTGGCGAACTGCGGATACACGGCTTCGGGCGCGGCCAGCAGCTTGCGGGCGCAGGCAATGTACGCCACGTCCGTGTACAGCTTGCGGGTGTAGACCGGGTAGCCTTCCAGGCCGTCGACCTGGGCGCGTTTGATTTCGCTATCCCAGTACGCGCCCTTCACCAGGCGGACCATCACGCGGTGGCGGCTGCGGCGGGCCAGATCGATCACGTAATCGATGACGAACGGTGCGCGCTTCTGGTACGCCTGGATGACGAAGCCGATGCCGCTCCAGCCTTCGAGTTCAGGCGTGAAGCACAGCGCTTCCAGCAGGTCCAGCGAGATCTCCAGGCGGTCGGCTTCTTCGGCATCGATGTTCAGGCCGATGTCGTAGCTGCGCGCCAGGATGGTCAGCGCCTTCACGCGCGGCAGCAGTTCCGCCATGACGCGCTCGCGCTGGGCACGCGAATAACGCGGATGCAGGGCGGACAGCTTGATCGAGATCCCGGGGCCTTCGTAGATACCGCGGCCCGCAGCGGCCTTGCCGATCGCGTGGATGGCCTGCTCATACGAGGCGTAGTAGCGCTCGGCGTCTTCCGCCGTGGTCGCCGCTTCGCCGAGCATGTCGTACGAATAGCGGAAACCGCGCGATTCCATCTTGCGGTTGTTGGCCAGGGCTTCGGAAATCGTCTGACCGGACACGAACTGTTCGCCCATCATGCGCATGGCCATGTTCACGCCCTTGCGCACCAGCGGCTCACCGCCCTTGCCGATCAGGCGCGTCAGCGCCTTGGACAGCGACTGCTCGCTGCTCACGGCCACCAGCTTGCCCGTGATCATCAGACCCCAGGTGGCCGCGTTGACGAACAGCGACTGCGAACCGCCCATATGCGACTTCCAGTCGCCGCGGGCGACCTTGTCGCGGATCAACGCGTCGCGCGTGGCGCGGTCGGGAATGCGCAGCAGCGCTTCGGCCAGGCACATCAGCGCCACGCCTTCCTGGCTGGACAGGGAGAATTCCTGGATCAGGCCTTCGACCCCGCCACCGGTGCGCTTGCCGCGCAGCTTCTTGACCAGGCCGGCCGCCATCGCGTGCACCTTTTCCAGGTTGGGCACGCGGGCCTGGCCCAGCAGCAGCGGCACGCACTCGGGTTCCGGCCGGCGATAGGCCGCCGTGATGGCGGCGCGCAGCACGGATTGCGGCTGCACGTCCTGGCCGAATTCGTAGAACGGCGGCGTGGGTGCGGCATGGGATTCGGCCGCATCCTCTTCGCCCGCGGCATCCGCGCTCAGGTGGGACACCTCGGCGGGCAGATGGCCGCGCTCGATCTTGTCCAGATAGGACAGGATCGCCTGCTTATGCAACCAGTGCGGCGTGCAGTTGAGCTTGGTGGCGGCGGCTTTCAGGCGGTCGCGGAGTGCGTCGTCGACTTTGACGCCGAGGGTCGTGCTGGCCATAAGAGATTGCTTCCTGTCGCATGGCAAAGGTGTAACTGGGCCCGGACGGGACCCAGTATGGGTAGGACCGTATGCTAGACAGGTTGCAACCGCGTTTGTATTAAGGTTAACCCTAGGTTGAACCCAGTTAACCGCTTGAGATCGCGAGGTTTATCCGGGAAACCCGGAAGGATCATTCCTTCAGCGCGGAACATCCCATCATCTGGACCGAGCCGGAACCCGCCGGATTCTGGCCGCGAATGGCAGCCGCCATGACGCCCGCCAGGCTCACCACCGCGCGCTGCTGCGCCGCGATCAGGCTGCCGACGGCCTCGTCCGGCACGTTTTCGGTGACGACGCTGCGGCACAAGAGGCCCCTGCCCTTGGTGTCGACGGGCCGTACTCGCCAGGTGGCGTCCAGTTGCGCCATGCTGCCCGACACCATCTCGAAGCGTTGCACGTCGGTCTGGACGCGCCAGATCGGTGCCCCAGGCCCCGGCTTGACCATCTGCACGTCGAGTGCGCCAAGGTCACGCTTGAGCGCATCGGACAAGGCATTACGCAACTCGTCGCCCAGCGGCGAGCTCCAGCGTTCGGAATACAAGGCGGAAATGCTGCCGTCGCCGGTGCGGACCATCAACTGCGGCTGGTCGGCTTGCGTGGACAGCGTGACGGGCTGCACCTCGATCAGGAACGAGGCGGAACCCGGCGCCGCGGCGGGCGCACCCGACCGCTCGGGCGTCTGCAGCGTGTAGTAGTGGACGGGCGGCGACGACCCGCACGCGGCCAGCGCGCCGGACAGCGCCAGCACGGCCAGCGCGGCGCGGGCGCGTTTGCTGCGGGACGGGGTTGCGGAGCAAGAGAGTCGGCTTTTCATGAGCGTCTAGTTCCTGACTGGGCCGGCGCCCGGGATGGGGTCTTCGCCTCTGCCGCGCAGCAGGGCTTCGGGATTCGATTGCAGGAAGTCGGCCAGCGCGCGCAGCGAACGCGCCGCGCGGCTCAGTTCCTGCATCGCCCGTTCGGTATTGACCGGCAGCGAGGCGTCAGAGGCCAGCAGCGAGTTGATGTTCGCCATCGAGTCCTTGGCTGCCTTGAGCGCCTTCTGGGCTTCGGGCGCCACCTGCTTGTCCAGACGATTCATCAGCTTGGACGTGCTGGCCAGCGTGGCGCGCAGGTCCTCGCCGATCTTGTCGAACGGAATCTTCTCGATCTTGGTGACGATGTTGGTGACCTGCTGCTGGAGCTGATCCAGATTGCCCGGCACCGTCGGAATGATCGCCGGTTCCGACATCTCGAACTCAACCGGCTTGGCGTTCGGCACGTTGTCCAGCACCACGTAGAGCTGGCCGGTCAGCAGGTTGGCCGTGCGCAGTTGCGCGCGCAGGCCATGCTTGATCATCACGCCCAGCAAGCGGCCGCCTGCCACGTCGCCTTCCTTGATCGCTCGTTCGCGGACTTCTTCGTAGACGCGGCCCAGCCGTTCCGGATACAGGGTGGCGTCCACCAGCGAATAGAAGCGCTTGGTGGCGGGATCGAAGTCCAGCGTGATCTGCGTGACGTCGCCCAGCGTGATGCCGTTGAAGTCGATCGGTGCACCCACGGTCAGCCCGCGGATCGACTGGTCAAAGCGCATGCGGATCGGGAAGGCCTCGCCGTCCGGGTTGGCCTTGGCTGCGGCCTCGGTGGCGTACAGGTCGAACTCGGTGTCGGCCTTGGCCGCCGCATCGCCGTCGCGGGCGTTCTGCACGGTCGCGAACGCCACGCCGCCCACCGCCATCGAGACGAGCGACTGCGTGCGCACCTTCAGTCCATCGGCATTGACGCTGAAGTCCACGCCGCTGGCGTTCCAGAAGCGGGTGCCGTTGGTGACGAATTTGTCGTTGGGCGCATCGACGAACACCTCGACGTTCACGGCGCTGCCGTTCTCGTCCAGGGCGTAACCGATCACGCGGCCCACGTTGATGCGGCGGTAATAGACGGGCGAGCCGATATCCAGAGAGCCCAGGTCCGAGGCCTTGAGCATGAAGCGCTTGCCCGCGCGGTCGTGGGTCACGGCGGGCGGGGTCTCCAGACCTTCAAAAGACAGCTTCGTGGCGCGGTTGCTGTTGTCCTTGCCCTCTTCCGCGTCCACGCCGATATAGGCGCCCGACAGCAGAGTGCCCAGGCCCGACACGCCGCTTACGTCCAGCCGCGGCCGCACCACCCAGAAGTTCGTGCCTTCGCGCGCCAGGTCGGAGACCTGCTTGGAGAGCTCGGCTTTCACGACCACCTTGCTGCGGTCGGCATTGAAGCCGATGGACTTGACCGTGCCGATGTTCACGTCCTTGTAGCGAAGCTGGGTCTTGCCCACTTCCAGGCCTTCGGCAGTATTGAAAGAGATGGAAATGTCGGGTCCGGCCTGCATCCAGGTTCGCACGACCAGCGACAGGCCCATCAATGCGGCCACGACAGGGACCAGCCAGATCCAGGAGATCCGGCTCTTCTTCTTGCGCGAGATCGCGGGCGACGCGAATTTCTCTTCACCAGATCCGGGGGCTTGCTCGGACATCTACTTTTTCCTTTTCTGAGCGGAAAACAACGGCGGGAGGCCTTTCCTAGCCCACTTGCTTGCCGGAGACGGACGCCGGCGCATGCCGGCCCTCCACCGGCGCTGATTCGATTTCGGTCTGACCTTCAAGGTCCCAGCTACGACGCAGGTCGAAGCTCATGGCAGCCAGCATGGTCAGGATGACAACCACGCCGAATGCGGCGGCGCCGGCACCGGCGCTGATTTCCATCAAGCCCTGAAAGTCAGCCAGGGCCGCCAGCAATATAACGACAAATACATCCAGCATGGACCACTGGCCAATGAATTCAACCATCTGATACAACCGCGTACGCGCACCCAGATTGGTTGTGCTACGCCATTGCTCAGTCAGCAGCAGCAAGATAAGTGCCAGCAGCTTGGTCAGCGGCACCGCCACGCTGGCGATGAACACGATCAGCGCAATGTCCCACGAGCCCATCTGCCAGAGTTCCACCACGCCACCAAGAATGGTGTGCGCGCTGTCGCCCAGCAGCGAACTGACGTTCATGACCGGCAGCACATTAGCAGGGATGTAGAAGACGACGGCCGCAAGCAGCAGCGCCCAGGTGCGGGCCACATGGTCGGGCTTGCGGTAATGCACCACCGCGTCGCAGCGCACGCAGTGATGATGCGCCTCGGGGTCGGCGTCCTTCGACAGCGCCTGCACCTGGCCGCAGACGTGGCACCCGGTCAACACGACGTCGGGCCCGGCTTCGGGCACATGCACGGGCACCACGCCGACGGATTCGGCATACCGCCACAGCACATGGGGCGACAGTTTGCCGAGCATCGTCAGCAGCACAGTCAGGATGCCGAACGCTGCCAGACCGATGCCAGGCGCCACCGCGGCCATCCCGGCCAGTTTCACGACCGCAACCAGCACACCAAGCAGGAAAACCGGCACCATGCACCACGGCCGCAGCACACCCAAAAGACGCATGGCGGCGTGGAAATCCGCAGGCTCGCGGCCCCGCGACAGCGGACCCAGCACCCACAGCAGCACGATCAGTTGCAACAGCGGCAGCGCGAAGCCCGCCAGGCCGGTCATGATGGAGACGACCCAATGGCCCTGACGCCAGGTAATGGAGATGGAATCCAGCAGGGAAGCTTCTTGGACCATGCCCTGCACGGACATCGAAGCGACCGGGTAGGCGTTGGCCACCCCGAAGACGATCAGGGCAGTGATGGCGAGCGCCAGCCAATTGGACAAAGTAAGCCCGCTGTAGCGCCAGAGCACGGCGCCGCAGCGGGCACAATTGGCGGTCTCGCCAGGTTCAAGCTGATGTCGGCGATAGATGCTTGCGCAATGTTCGCATTCGATCAGCGGCTGGCGGTCCGCGGTCATCAGTCGACGAGTTCGACTTCCTGCTTATCCGGCGCGTCCGACGAAGGCGGCTTGCCGCTATCGTCAAAGTCCAGCGTGACCTTGCCCGACTCGTCCAGATCCACCGTGACCGACCCGCCGTCGACCAGCTTGCCGAACAGCAGCTCGTCGGCCAGCGCGCGCCGGATGGTGTCCTGAATAAGACGTTGCATGGGACGCGCGCCCATGAGCGGATCGAACCCCTCCTTGGCAAGGTGTTCACGCAGGCGCGTGGTGAATACGGCCTCCACGCGGCGCTCGTGCAACTGGTCTTCAAGCTGCATGAGGAACTTGTCCACCACGCGCATGATGACCTCGTGGTCCAGCGCGGCAAAGGGAATGATCGCGTCCAGGCGGTTGCGGAATTCGGGCGTGAACATGCGGCGGATTTCCGCCATTTCGTCGCCCACCATCCGCGAGTTCGCAAAACCGATCGACGGACGGTTCAAGGTCTCGGCGCCCGCGTTGGTCGTCATGATGAGGATGACGTTGCGGAAGTCTGCCTTGCGGCCGTTGTTGTCGGTCAGCGTGCCGTGGTCCATGACCTGCAGCAGGATGTTGAACACATCCGGGTGCGCCTTTTCGATTTCGTCGAGCAGTAGCACGCAATGCGGCTGCTTGGTGATTGCCTCGGTAAGCAGGCCGCCCTGGTCGAAACCCACATATCCCGGCGGCGCGCCGATCAGGCGCGACACCGCGTGGCGCTCCATGTATTCGGACATGTCGAAGCGCAGCAGTTCGACACCCAGCGTGAACGCCAGCTGGCGTGCGACTTCGGTCTTGCCGACGCCCGTGGGGCCCGACAGCAGGAAAGCGCCGATCGGCTTTTCCGGCTTGCCCAGGCCCGAGCGCGCCATCTTGATGGCGGCCGACAGCGCGTCGATGGCGCCGTCCTGGCCGAACACCACCGTCTTCAAGTCGCGGTCCAGCGTGGCGAGCTTGCTGCGGTCGTCGTTGGAGACGGACTGCGGCGGGATGCGCGCGATCTTGGAAACGATGTTTTCGATGTCGACCTTGCCGATCACCTTCTTCTGGCGCGAACGCGGCAACAGGCGTTGCGCGGCGCCGGCCTCGTCGATCACGTCGATGGCCTTGTCGGGCAGGTGGCGGTCATTGATGAAACGCGCCGACAGCTCGGCGGCAGCCGACAGCGCCGCGGCCGAATAACGCACGCTGTGGTGCTCTTCGAAGCGGCTTTTCAGGCCGCGCAGGATCTGCACGGTCTGTTCGATGCTGGGCTCGGGCACGTCGATCTTCTGGAACCGGCGCGACAGCGCGTGATCTTTTTCGAAGACGCCGCGGTATTCGGTGTAGGTGGTGGCGCCGATGCACTTGAGCTGCCCCGACGACAACGCCGGCTTGAGCAGGTTGGAGGCATCCAGCGTGCCGCCCGACGCCGAACCGGCGCCGATCAGCGTGTGGATTTCGTCGATGAACAGGATCGCGTCGGGGTTGCCGCGGATCTGCTTGAGCACGCCTTTCAGACGCTGTTCGAAATCGCCGCGATACTTGGTGCCGGCCAGCAGCGCGCCCATGTCCAGCGAATAGACCTGAGCGGCCTGCAGGACTTCGGGCACTTCGCCGCGCGTGATGCGCCAGGCCAGGCCTTCCGCGATGGCGGTCTTGCCAACGCCGGCCTCGCCCACCAGCAGCGGGTTGTTCTTGCGGCGGCGGCACAGCACCTGAATGACGCGCTCGACTTCGTGCTCGCGGCCGATCAGGGGATCGATGCGGCCGGCCAGCGCGGCGGCGTTCAGGTCGGTGGCGTACTGATCCAGCGGCGACTGACGCGAGTCGCCCTGCTCTTCACCATTGGGCTGTTGCTCTTTCTGCACGGCGGCGGACTCCACCTGCGGCTGTTTGGTAATGCCATGGGACAGGAAATTGACCACGTCCAGGCGCGTGACGCCCTGCTGTTGCAGGTAGTACACGGCGTGCGAGTCCTTTTCACCAAAAATGGCCACCAGCACGTTCGCGCCCGTCACAGGCTTTTTGCCCGTGCCGCCGGCCGAGACGTGCATGATCGCGCGCTGAATGACGCGCTGGAAACCCAACGTGGGCTGCGTGTCGACTTCGGCGCCGCTAGGGATCACCGGGGTGTTTTCCGATACGAACTGGCGCAGGTTGCGGCGCAGATCGTCCAGATTGGCCGCGCAGGCGCGCAGGACCTCGACCGCCGAAGCGTTGTCGAGCAACGCCAACAGCAGGTGCTCGACGGTAATAAATTCGTGCCGGGCCGAACGGGCCTCGACGAAAGCCATATGCAGGCTGACTTCAAGCTCTTGAGAAATCACGCTTCCTCCGTAACGCATCGAAGCGGGCTAATACACGATTCATATTCTATGCCGATCATGGCGTAACGCCAGCGATTTCAAAAACCACGCTGTCGTGCCGGCCATGTGTATCCATGACGGTTAGCGTATACCGGCCGTCGTGCGCCAGCACCAAATTAAACGGATGACCCGCGGCGCCATGACTTGCGACACGACCATCGAGCATCCACCAGACTTCGCCTTCAGCGCCCTGGACGTCGACGTCCAGCGCAACTTGCCGCATGCCGGGCACGGGCCGCAGCACCGAGCCGTTGGCCACACCCCCGAGCCGAAGCGGTCCCTGGGTGGCATCGGCATAGCCGGCAAACGAGGGCGGCGCCGTTTCATTGAGCATCCAGGCCGCCCGCTGTTCGGGACACGCGCCCGAGGGCTCGCTACCCAGCCTGTAACCCAAGGGCCAGCATGTCACCACCGCCTGCACCGTTTCGGGCCTGACGCGGACCTGCTGGGCCCCTTCCGGCAATGCCGCCACGATGTCCTGCAGTAGCGGCGCCGCCACGTTCGCCCCAAAAAATCCTGGATTCGGCGTACCGTCGGGCCTGCCGACCCATACGCCGATCGTCCATCTGTCGGTCACGCCGACTGCCCAGGCGTCCCGGAATCCGAAACTGGTCCCGGTTTTCCAGGCCAGTTGCCGGCCAGGATTGCCCGACTGGTAAAACGGCCGGTCCGGGTGTCCACCACCTTCGAGGATGTCCCGGACGATCCAGGCCGCGCCAGGACTCATCATACGGGACTCGACAACCGGCTGCTCCGCCGTCAAGCGGGGCCGCCCCGAGATGCCGTCCCGGGCCAGCGCACGATACGCGCCGACCAGTTCTTCCAATGTGGTGCCACCCCCGCCCAAAATCAAGCTCAGATTTGGCTCGGCGCCCGCGGGCATTCGTAACTTCACGCCGCCCGCCAGCATAACCGAGGCAAAACTGGCCGGTCCGACCCGGTCCAGCAAATCCACCGCAGGCACGTTGAGCGACCGCTGCAACGCCTGCGCCACGCTGATCGGCCCGGCGAAGGCCGCCTGGAAATTCCCGGGTGCGTAGCCGCCGAACGACATGGGCGCGTCGATCAGCAGGCTTTCCGAATGGATCAGCCCCTCGTCCAGGGCCTGGGCATACAGAAACGGCTTGAGCGTCGACCCCGGCGATCGCACGCCGCGCACCATGTCCACATGCGAGTACCGGGTATCGTCGGAAAAATCTGCCGATCCGGCGTAAGCCTTGACCTCCAGCGAGTCGTTGTCCATCACCAGCACCGCCATCGACACCTTGGGCGGAAGGTTATCGACCCGGTCCAGCAACATTTGTTCCACCGACGCCTGCATGTCCGCATCCAGCGTGGAGGTGACCAGCGGTGGCCGGCCGCCCGCGCGGCGCGCGCCGCCCGCTTCCAGCAGCAGGCGCTGCGCCGCCAGGGGCGCCAGCCAGCGCGCCCGCAACGGCGGCGCGATGACGGTTTCGATCTTGGCGTCAGCCACCTCGGCCGGAGTCCAGCGGCCGAGTTCGGCCATGCGATCCAGCACCTTGTCGCGGGCGGCCTGCGCGGCCTCGGGGTGACGGTCGGGACGCAGCCGTGACGGGGCCTGCGGCAAGGCGGTCAGCATCGCCGCTTCTGCCGGGCCCAGGTCGCGGGCCGGCTTGCCCAGCCACAGCCGCGAGCCCATCTCGACGCCCTCGACGATGCCGCCCATCGGCGCATGGGTCAGGTAAAGGGAAAGAATCTCATCCTTGCTGTAGTGCATCTCCAGCTGCACGGCGCGCCACGCCTGCCGCAGCTTGGCCGACATCGTGCGCGACGGCTTGCCCGCCAGTTGCGGATCGATCAGCCGCGCCACCTGCATGGTCAGCGTGGAGCCGCCAGACACGATGCGGCGATTGGTGGCCCACTGCCAGCCCGCGCGCGCAAGCGCCACGGGATTCACCCCGGGATGCCAGTAGAACCAGCGGTCCTCGTAGGTGAGCAGCGTCTCCAGGTAGCGGGGCGACACCTGATCGGGCTGGACCGGGTAGCGCCAGATGCCGTCGCGGCTGGGATAGTTGCGCAGCGGCGTGCCATCAGCGGCGACGACAACCGCCGCCCCGCCCGAATCGATGGGAGGCAGCGGATACAGACGGTCAAGCGCGAATAACAACGCGGCCAGCGCTGACAACGCGCTGGCCGCGAAGATGCCGCGCCGCCGCCAGCGGCGGGCGCGCGATGCGCCCGCCTGGCAAGCGGCGGCGGCGTTCAAGGACGCTTGGCGCCGCGATCGCGGATTTCGACCGTGCTCCATTGCTCACCCACGCCGCGGATTTCGGGGCGGTACATGTCCTCGGCCACCGTCGACGGCACCGCGTAGCGGCCCGGCGTCACGACGCGCACCAGATAGAACACGTCCACCTTGCCACGGCCCAGCGACACCGCGGCGACATAGCGGTCGTCGCGGAACTCGCGATGCTTGATGTTGGAATCCGACATGGCGTCGGCCACGCGGCGCCCGCCGATCTTCCAGTCCTGCATTTCCGGGCTCTGCGACAGGTTGAGGTTTTCGACCTCGAAGCCCGCCGGCACGCGGTCAACCAGCAGACCATCGGGGATGTTCTGGTTGGCGCTGGCCTGGACCCACACCACCAGCATGTCGCCGGTCTTCAGGGTGCCGCCGTCCCACGGGCGGCCGTCCGGACGGTACCAGCCACGCTTGAGCTGGATGATGTCGTTGCGCGGCGCGGGCGTCGCGGTCGGGCTGCCCTGGATGTCGTATTCGACAAACAGCGATTGGCTTCCCGTGTTCTGCAACTGCGTGCCCGCCAGATCCGCGGCCGACAGCGACACGGTCTGGTCGCTCTTGCCGCCCGTCAGCGGCTTGCGCTCGCCATTGACAGTCAGCACCGCTTCCCACGGCGTGTTCTTGCTGCCGCCCGCGGCACGCGCGGCCAGCAGCAGGGCCATCTGTTCCTGCGTGGACAGGTACGAACGATTGCCCAGGCGGCTGGAAAGCTGATTCAGCAGGTTCTCGCTGCGTTCGTGGCGCAGCTCGTATTGCGAGACCAGCGCGTAGGACAACGCGTAGTCGCGCACGCTGCTTCCGTAGTCGCCCATCCATTCGTCGTAGTAGGCGCTGCTGCGGTTGTTGATGTTGATGCCATAGGTGCGCGTCATGGCCAGGTCAAGCGCCTGCTTCATGCGCCCTTCGTCACCCATCAGTTTGAACGCGGCGGCCAGTTGCACCAGCGGCAGCGGCGAGCGCGCGCGCTCCTGATAGTTGTCGAACAGCTGACGCACGGTCGACAACGGCGCCTTCTTGTCGCGCGCCAGCACCAGCGCGGCGGTGGCCAGGCCGGCAAAGCGGCGATGGTCTTCGCGTAGCACGTTGGCGTCGCTGCTGTCGATGCGGTTGGCCTCGACGTTGCGGCGCAGATTGGCCGACCACGTGCCGAATGCGCCGGCGCTCTGCTGCACCTGCTCCAGCAGCCACGTGCGCGAACGATCCAGCGACGCCTCGGGCACGTCGAAGCCACGATCGCGTGCGTCCTGCATGAAGCCCACGGCGTAGGCCGTCAGCCACACGTCGCGCGAGGACGCGCCGCTCCAGAGGTTGTACGAACCGACCGAGTTGCGCATGCCCGACAGGCGGCTGATGGCGCCGGCGACCTTGGCGGCGCGTTCGGCCTCGGTGCGCGGCTTCAGGCCGAACTGCTTGGCGGCGTCTTCATCCAGCATCACCCACGGCATGGCCGCGCTGATGGTCTGCTCGGTGCATCCATACGGATAGTTGAGCAGGTCCTCGACCAGACGGTTGACGTTGAACGGCGGACGATTGGACACGGTCAGGCTGACGGTCGTCGAATCCGGGTAATAGGACGCGACCCACGACGCCTGCGCCGGTTGCGACTCGCCCGGATTCAGGCGCAGACGCCGCACCTGGCGCTCCGGCGCATGCGCGGGCTGCACCTGCAGCACGGACTCGCGCACGATGCGGATCGGCTTGGCGCCGCCCTGCCCGTCCACGGTCAGACGCATCAGGCCCAGGCCGTACGAACCGGTGGTGGTCGCCGTGAACCGCAGCGTCGTGCGCTGCTTGTCTTTCAACGTGACAGTGCGCACGCCGTCGACGATGGCCAGCGGATCCAGGGCCTCGAGCTTGACCGAGATCTTTTGTTCGGCGCCGCTCATGTTGGTAACGTCCAGCGCAATGGCGGCCTGGTCGCCCGGCGTGATGAAACGCGGGGTGTTCAGTTCCGCCACGATGGGCGCTGCCACGACCATTTCGGCGTCGGTGCTGCCGTAGTTGTCGGGCGTGAACGCGACGGCCATCAGGCGCAGCGTGCCATTGAAGTCCGGCAGGTCCAGCGGGATGTCCGCTTCGCCCTGCGCATTGAGCGCAACGGGACCCGAGAACAGATCCACCAGCTTGACCTTCTTGGGCAGGCTCTTGCTGTCGCCGCGCATCGCGGCGTCGCCGCCCCACTTCAGCTTGCCCTTCGTGCCGTCCATCTTCTCGATGAGCTTGCCGTACATGTCCAGCAACTCCGGCGCGTAGCGGTGCTTGCCGAAGAAGTAATCCAGCGGATCGGGCGTGGCGTACTGGTTGATGTTGAGAATGCCCACGTCGACCGCGGACAGCGTCACCATCGCCTGCTTGCCCTGCGCGCCATCGACCTTGACGCGCACGGTCGTCTTGGTCTCCGGCACGGCTTTGGGCGCGGCGGTGAGCTTGACGTCCAGCTTGCGGTCGGCGCTGGCGATCGGCAGGAACGCCAGGCCCAGCGCGCGGGCCGGCGTGACGCGGTCGCCCTCGCTGCCGGGGCGGAACACCGCCGCGGCCACGTACAGGTCGTGGCGCTTCCATTCCTTGTCGACCGGAATCTCGACCTCGGTGCCCGTTGCCTTCACGGCCACCCACTTGGACCACAGCATGCGGTCGCCTTCGACGGTGATGAGCGCCTGGCCATCATGCGGCGGCGTCAGCGTCAGCTTGACGGTGTCGCCCGGCTTGGCGGGCACGCCTTCCAGCTTCATCTGCACGCGGTCGGGGCGGTTGCCCATGGCGTCGGCGTCCTGCGCGTTCCAGCCGGCATAGAAGCGATAGCGCATCGTTTCGCCGGTTTCCGGATCCGTGATTTCCAGACGGTAGCGGCCCCACTTGACCGGCACGGTCAGCTGGGTGCGATCGTTCAGCGCAATTTCGCGCGAGTCGACCAGTTCTTCGGTTTCGGTATAGCCGCTGTTCCAGCCGCGCTGGTCGTCGAATCGCCAGTAGTACTGGCGCTCTTCGCGGAACAGACGCATCTGCGCCTGCGCGAGCGGTTCGATCTTGCCTTGCGCGTTGGCGCGGATGACTTCGAAACCGGCCGGCGCGTTCTCGCGGGCCACGTCGCTGTCGAACTGCGGACGGACGGCGATCAGCTTGTCGGCGGGCCAGACGGTGCGTTCGATGGAGCGGACCACCGGGCGGCCGCCGGATTCCAGCAGGCTGGCGGACACTCGGACCTTCATGGGCGAATGCGTGCCGGCGGCGTTCGGATTCACGTCGAGCTGCGCGCGGCCCTTGTCGTCCAGCGCGGATTCCGGCAGTTCACCGAAGCTGCGGCGCGTATCGTCGGCCACATCGCCAAAGATGAAGCCGGGCCATTGCTGGGCCAGCGCAAAACGATCACGTTTGACCTGGAAGGTGGCCAGCAGACGGTTGCCGGCAGCCGGCGCGCCATACAGGTAGTCGCCCTGCACGTCGACGGTCAGCTCCTCGTCGGGGGACAACACGTCCTGGCCCGAGGTCAGCGCCATCTTCATGCGTTCGGGCAGGAATTCCTCGACCTGGAACTTCCACGAGGCATCCGGCGCGCGCGAGGACGGATCGACGCGCAGTTCCAGCAGCCACGTGCCGGTCTGGGCATCCAGCGGCAGATCGATCGCGCGTTCGACGTAACCGGGCAGATCCTTCTGCGGTTGCCACAGCGCGGTCTGCATCGTGCGGCCATCCGGACGCTTGATGGTGGCAGTCAGCGGCGACGGCGTCAGCACGCGGCCGTCGAGGTCGCGCGGCAGCACCGATACGTGGAAGGTTTCGCCAGGGCGATAGAGGTTGCGGCCGGCGTAGACGAACAGATTGTTGGCGCGCGACGCATGGCCGCCCGTATCGAATTCGGACAGATCCAGCGCCGGTTCGCCCAGCGCCAGCACGGTCATTTCCTTGTCGCGCGAGGCGCGGATGACGCGGGCATTGGCAAAGCTGCCGTCAAAGCGGACATGGCCCTGCGCATCGGCGGCCGCCTTGGCCAGCGGCTTGCCGGCGCCGTCCACCAGTTCAAACACCGCGCCGGAAATGGCCTGGCCGGATTTCAGCGACACCGAATACGCTTCGATGCGGTCGCTGTAGCGGCGCGCGTGCAGCCCGATGTCGCTGACGTAAAAATAGGTGACCTGGTACTCATAGCGGAAACGGCCCGGTTGGCTCATGACCGCAACATAGATGCCCGGCTCCTGCAGTTCTTTGATGCCCTCGACGGGCAGGAACGTGACGTGACGGCGGTTCGGCTTGTCGTCGGTGACGAAGCGGCCCTGATAGACGCTGGTCGTCAGCGAATTCAGCCGGTCCAGGTCCCAGTTGCTGACCGAGCCCTTCAGGCTGCGGTTACCGGCGTAGCGCCAGTCGTTCTCGTCATAGTTGCCGTCGTCCTCGTCTTCCGAGGCGGCGGGGGTGCGGCCCACGCCCAGCACGGTGTCGAAGAGTTCGGGCACGCGGTCGGGGGACACGCGCAGGAACTGCACGTCAACCTCGGGCACATTGACCGTGGCGACCGGCAGGCCGCCGTTCTGGCCGGCGGGCAGCACGACGCCGCGGCTGGCGAAGTAAAACGACGGCGGCATGGCCTGCGTGCTGACTTCGCAATGCGAAGCCTCGGTCAGCGCGACCTTTTCGCCCGCGCCGGGCAGGCCCGAGCGGACCGTGATCGCGTAGGAGCGCTGCGGCTGCACATACGGAAAGTACACCACGCGCGGGTTGTCGCCGACGACCCAGTTGCCCTTGAGGATCTTGCCCTTGGGCGCGGAATCGCCAGGACGCACCGAGGCCGGCTGCTGGCCCGGCGCGGCGGCCGATTCGCTGTCCTCGTCGGCCTTGCCGGCCGTCGAACCCGTATCGGTCACCTGAAGGAAAGCGTCCAGATTGCTCTTGGCATCCACCGGCTGCGTGAAGGTCACGGCCAGCGACAAGGCATCGTTGTATTGGCGGGGTTGGCAATTCAAGGCCGCGAAGGGATCCGCGGCACCCACGGTTGCGGTGGCAGGCAGTGCTGGCGCCGCGTTGTTCGCCGCCTGCGGAGCCGCGGCGGTCGCTGTCTGCGCCGCCGGAACCGCTGCCGGACTTGCCGGCTGCTGCCCCTTGCCCATCCACCAGCCCGCGCCAATTGCGCCGGCCACCACCGCGATCCCGGCTACAGCCAGCCAGGTCTTGTTGAACTTTCCACTCACGGCGAAACCTCCCCGCCCACTAGAACGCAACGCTCCTTAGCGGCGGAGCTGCCGACCCGCATGTGCCGCGCGCTTCCCGTTACGCGGCAAAACCGTCCATCCCTATGCCTGGGATGCAACCGGCAGCACAACGCCGCCATTGCTGGCGGCGCCATTGTGTTTTGTCGAGTTCAAACCGGTTCCATCACGCACTGCAGCGGGTGTTGACGCGCCCGCGCATACTGACCTACCTGCGCGATCCGTGTGGCGGCGAGGTCACGGGGGTAAACCCCGCAGACGCCTCGGCCTTCGTGATGCACTTGCAGCATGATGCGCGTCGCCTCTTCCTGGTTTTTATTGAAGAATTTCTGCAGCACTTTCACGACGAACTCCATCGGGGTGTAGTCGTCATTAAGCAGCAACACCTGGTACATCGGCGGCGGCGCAGTACGTGCCGGCGCCTTCTCGACGACCAAGTCATGCTGGGAATCCAAGGTAGAACTCATAGGGCGGGTATTCTATTTAAACTGGGGACGGCAACCACTCAACTTACTGAAAATTACACGCAGAAATACGTAGTATCCATACTTGACTAGGTCAAGAAAAGCGGCGCATTATCCACGCATTCTGGGGTTTTCAATTTACCGAAAATCTGCCAGGAAGCCGGAGGGGGGACAGGGGTCTAGACCACAATGCCCTTCTGTCAACATACGATTCAATGAGGCAGGCCGCATGTCTGATACGACCGCAACCGCCGTCCAAGGGGACAATCCCAAATCGACGGGCACCGTCAAATGGTTCAACGATGCAAAGGGGTTTGGCTTCATTACGCCCGACGATGGCGGTGAAGATCTGTTCGCCCACTTCTCGTCCATCCAGATGAATGGTTTTAAAACCCTGAAAGAAGGCCAGAAAGTGGCCTTTGAGATTATCCAGGGGCCTAAAGGAAAACAGGCGCTCAATATTACGGCTGCCTGAGTTACCCTTTAAAGCGCAACGGTAAGGTTGCGCCATTATCCAGGCGGGGCTTTCGGGCCCCGCCTTGTTATTTTTCTTAATACTCCGCCGGGCCATGCTGAAGATTGCCGTTTTGTTTCCCATTGTTCGTACGCTGTTCAAAACAACCTTCAACAAGGCAACGACAGCGGCAAACGCGGGCGGCCGCAAGGCGCCGGTGATCGCCGCCGCCGCCATCGCGATCGCAGCCGCCCTGCCCCTGCCCGCCAGCGCCCAGCAGCAGACCGGCCCGCAGCCGCGTCTGCCCACGACGCAATTGTCGGCCGGAATCCATATTATCCGGGCAGAAGTTGCAAACACGGACGCCACGCGGCGCGACGGTCTGATGTTCCGCAGGGAACTGCCGGGCAACGACGGCATGCTGTTCGTCTTCGACCAGCCGGACGTGCAGTGCTTCTGGATGCGCAACACGCTGCTGCCCCTGTCGATTGCCTTTATCGCCGACGACGGCACGATCGTCAACATTGAAGACATGGCGCCGCAGACCGAAGACCCGCATTGCGCAAAGAAGCCGGTGCGCTACGCGCTGGAAATGGCGCAAGGGTGGTTCGGCAAGCACGGCATCACTGCCGGGAAAAAGCTCGACGGCCTGCCATGACGCCTTCCGGCAGACCGCCCCGGCAGGTAATGACAAAGGGAGCCCGAGGGCTCCCTTGTTGTTTGCCGGACAGCGCGACGCGCGCCGCCGGCCGTACCACGCGCGTTACACGCGTTCGATGATCAGCGCGATGCCTTGGCCGACGCCTATGCACATCGTGCACAGCGCATAGCGGCCGCCGGTGCGATGCAGCTGGTTGATGGCCGTGGTGGCCAGACGCGCGCCGCTGGCGCCCAGCGGGTGGCCCAGGGCGATCGCGCCGCCGTTGGGGTTCACGCGCGGGTCGTTGTCGGCGATGCCAAGCTGGCGCAGCACGGCCAGGCCTTGCGCGGCAAACGCTTCGTTCAGTTCGATCACGTCCATCTGATCCAGCGTCAGGCCGGTCTGAGCCAGCACCTTCTGCGTGGCGGGCGCAGGACCGATGCCCATGATGCGCGGCGCGACGCCGGCGGTCGCCATGCCGACGACGCGGGCACGCGGGGTCAGACCATGGCGGGCGGCAGCCTTTTCATCGGCCAGCAGCAGCGCGGCGGCGCCGTCGTTCACGCCCGACGCGTTGCCGGCCGTGACGCTGCCGCCTTCGCGGACCACGCCCTTGAGCTTGGCCAGCGATTCCAGCGACGTTTCACGCGGGTGCTCGTCCTTGGAGACGATGATCGGGTCACCCTTTTTCTGGGCGATCGACACGGGCACGATCTCGGCGTCGAAGAATCCTTCCTTCTGGGCGCGCGCGGTCTTTTCCTGGCTGGCCAGCGCGAACAGATCCTGGTCGGCGCGGCTGATGTTGAAATCGTCGGCGACGTTTTCGGCGGTCTCGGGCATCGAGTCCACGCCGTACTGCGCCTTCATCAGCTTGTTGATGAAACGCCAGCCGATGGTGGTGTCATAAATGGCGGCGCTGCGCGAGAAGGCGCTGTCGGCCTTGCCCATGACGAACGGGGCGCGGCTCATGCTTTCCACGCCGCCGGCCAGCATCAGGCCGGCTTCTCCGGCGCGGATGGCGCGCGCGGCGGTGCCGATGGCGTCCAGACCCGAGCCGCACAAGCGGTTGACCGTGGCGCCGGGCACTTCGACCGGCAGGCCGGCCAACAGCGTGGCCATGCGGGCCACGTTGCGGTTGTCTTCGCCCGCCTGGTTGGCGCAACCCATGATGGCGTCGTCGAGTTCTTCCCAGCGCACGCCAGGATTGCGCGCCGCCAGCGCCTTGATGGCTACGGCAGCCAGATCGTCGGGCCGCACGGAAGCCAGCGCACCGCCGTAGCGGCCGAAGGGGGTACGAATCGCATCACAGATAAAGGCATTCACGGTCATGGGAAGCTCGAAGTGAAGTGAAAGAACTCGGGATCGGACGATGTTAACGCAGCGGTTTCGCGCCAAGTTGGTGCGTTACCCGGATGTCCGAAGAACGGACAGTGTCCAGTAGACGTTCACATTGGACCGGCGCGCGCGTGCACGGAACCGGGCCGCCATGCCCGGGATCAGTGCGCGCCGGCCTTGGCCGCGCGGCCCGCGTCGACGATGGCCTGACGGCGGAAACGGCCGGCCGCCAGGTGGTAGAACGGTTGCGGGCAGAACTGGCGCGACACGCCCGACGCCAGTAACGACCCGACCAGCAGCCAGAACAGCATCGGCTGGCTGCCCGTCATTTCCATCACCACGACGCTCGCCGTCAAGGGCGCCTGGGTAGCGGCCGCCAGAAAGGCCGCCATGGACAGCAGCACCAGCACGCGCTGGTCGACGCCCTCGCCTGCCAACTCCCAGATGTGATGGCCGATGCCCGCGCCCGTGGTCAGCGCCGGCGTGAAGATGCCGCCGGGAATGCCCGCCCAATAGGACGCGACGGTGGCCGCCAGCTTGGCCAGGCCAAAGCCGTCCGGCACCGCGTCCTTGCCGTTGAGCAGGTCAGCCGCGACGGCGTAACCGGTGCCGTACACGCTGCCCGCGGTGCACAGGCCGATCACCGCCAGCGCCAGACCCATGATGAACGCCGTCCAGATCGGATGCGTCCGGATCCACGCGCGCCACGACTGCGGCGCCGCGCCGATCGGCCCCTTGCCCAGCAGGCGGGCGAAGATGCCGCCCAGCGCGCCGTTGAGGGCGCCGCAGATGACGATCCACATCACCATGTTCTGCGACAGGGGCGCGCCGGCAAAGACGCCGAAATAAGGATTGTTGCCTTCCACCGCCACCACCAGGAAGCCGGCGGCCAGCACGCCGATCAGCACCAGCCGCTGCCAGCGCAGCACGGTGCCGCGCCCCAGTTCCTCGATGGCGAAGATAACGCCGGCCAGCGGCGCGTTGAAGGCCGCCGCCAGGCCACCGGCGGCGCCCGCTGCGATCAGCTCGTTGGCGTGAAAGCCGCGCAGCTGCAAGCCGCGGCGTTTCCAGAAATCGCCCCACGCCAGCATCAGCGCCGCGCCGACCTGCACGGAAGGACCCTCGCGGCCGATCGACGCGCCGCACAGCATGCCGAAGAACGCCAGCGGTATCTTCCAAAGGCTTTGGGCCAGCGACACCAGGCTGTTCTGGCTGGGACCCGGCGGCAGCGACAAGGCGCCGATGACTTGCGGAATGCCGCTGCCGGAAGCGTTGGGCGCGAAACGCAGCGTGAGCCAGCGCAGCGCGGCCAGCCCAAACGGCATGACCAGCAACGCCAGCCAGCCGTTGTAGGCGACCCACTGGCGGTTCCAGGCCAGCGCCTTGTCGGCCAGATAGGTAAAGCCCAGCGACATGAGCGCCACCAACGCGGCGCCGCCGAGCAACAGCCCGAGCTGCACGCTCTTCCTGGACAGACGGTTGATCTGGCGCACCTTGCGGCGCACCAGCCGGCGTGTTCGGGCGATGACGCGACGGACGGGGTCGGGCAGACTCATGGACGGGGACAGGGCGGCGTGGGAGGTTGCCAACCTTACCATCCCATCCTGACCCGTAGCCGAAAGAATGCAGCGTTGCGCACGCGCAAGCGCGGACGGGAACGGCCGGTCAACGGCCGTCCATCACGACGCGGCAAGGCTTCAGAACGACGACCACTCGTCCTGCGAAGCGCCTGCCAGCGCGGGCCGGGCCTGCGCCGCACGGGCTGCCGGCGCAGCGGGCTTGCGCACCGCCATGCGTTCGGCCGGCAGCAGCCGGGCTTGCGCCTGAACCGCAGATCCACTGCCTGCATCCACCTTGAAGCGGCGCACTTCCTGCGCCAGACGCGTGGCCTGCTCCTGCATGCTGGCCGCGGCGGCCGCGGCTTCCTCGACCAGGGCGGCGTTCTGCTGGGTCACCGTGTCCATCTGCGAGACGGCCTGGTTCACCTGCCCGATGCCGGTCGATTGCTCTTCCGATGCGCCCGAGATCTCGCGCACCAGCGTCGCGACCTGGCGCACGCTGTCCACCACTTCGCGCATCGTGCGTCCGGCCTCGTCGACCTGACGCGAGCCGCCTTCGACGCGCGTCACGGATTCGTCGATCAGGGCCTTGATTTCCTTTGCAGCCACAGCGGAACGCTGGGCCAGCGTGCGCACCTCGCCCGCCACGACCGCGAAGCCGCGGCCCTGCTCGCCCGCGCGCGCCGCTTCCACGGCGGCATTGAGCGCCAGAATGTTGGTCTGGAACGCGATGCCGTCGATCACGCCCGTGATGTCGGCAATGCGGCGCGAACTGTCCGAGATCGCGCTCATGGTCTGCACCACGCCCTCGACCACCTCGCCGCCGCGCACGGCGACGTTCGACGCCTGGCTGACCAGGCGGTCGGCCTCGCTGGCGTTGTTGGCGTTCTGCTGCACCGTGCTGGTCAGCTCTTCCATCGAGGCCGCAGTTTGCTCGAGCGAAGATGCCTGCTCTTCCGTGCGTTGCGACAGATCCGCGTTGCCCTGCGCGATCTGCGACGACGCCGACGCAATGTTTTCACAGCCGTCGCGCACGTCCTTGACGATACGGGCCAGGCTTTCGTTCATGGCCTTGAGCGCGCCCATCAGGTCGCCGGTCTCGTCGCGCGTGACCACGCGGATTTCGGTGGTCAGGTCGCCGGCGGCCACCTGGCGTGCGGCCGATACGGCTTCGCCCAGCGGACGCACGATGCCGCGCGTCACCTGCCATCCCAACAGCATGCCAACCGCCACGCCCGCGATCGCCAGGGCGATCATGATGGCGCGAACCGTGTTGTAGAGCGCCGTGCCTTCCGCCACCGAGCGCTCGGCGGCCTTTTCCTTGCTGATGGCCAGATTGGTCATGAGGTCATCGAGCTTCTGCGACGAGGCGATGACGCGCTTTTCGGCCTCGGCCACGCGCGGATCGGTCTGCGTCATGGGCTGCGACTTGGCCGCATCGAAGAATGCGGCCGCCTCGCGCTTCCACACCTGTTCGGTTTCGCCGAACTGCGCGAGCAGGTGTTTGGTCTGTTCTTCGTAGAAATTGGCGGCTGCCTTCTCGCGCAGCACGTCCATGTTCTTGACCGCGTCGTCGAACTGTTTGCGCAGCGCCTGCCGGTCTGCCTCGGTCGACGCCGCCAGATATGCGTTGCGCGCACGCCCCGCGTAAATGAGGTTGATGTTGGCTTCCTTCAGATCCGAAATACCGCGCAATTCGGTGTCGTAAAGCCTGTCATTCATTTCATTGATACGCGACAGCCCCCATACGCCGAAGGCCCCGATCGCACCACCTATCACCGCCACCAGCAAAAACGCGCCTGTCAGGCGAGCGCCGATGCGCATCCCCTTGAATAACCGCAACATGCTTCCCTTCCCTGTATGTGCCCCGGCTTGTGGCGGCGTTGCCGCAGCCATGCGCTCCGGGGTGCAAGCGCTGACCGGGGAGGAACGATATCGACGTTTGGTCTAGGGCTTACCCTGAGAAAAAGCCAGTTCAGGCGTCAGTTCCGTGTAATGAACGCGACAGTCGACAGGGTTTTCGAAACTGACTTTTTGCTGAACAAAAGAAAACCCCTCGCCGGGGCGAGGGGTCGTGTTTCCAGGCATGCGGCGCTAGGGCCGCATGCGCGCCGGAACCGCCGATCAGGCGAAGTTCTTGGCAGCGAAATCCCAGTTCGCCAGGGCCCAGAAGTTTTCCAGGTACTTGGGACGCGCGTTACGGTAGTCGATGTAGTACGCGTGTTCCCAGACATCACAGGTGAGCAGCGGCTTGTCGGCCGTCGTGAGCGGGGTGGCGGCGTTGCTGGTGTTGACGATGTCGACCGAACCGTCGGCCTTCTTGACCAGCCAGGTCCAGCCCGAACCGAAGTTGCCGGCAGCCGACTTGTTGAAGGCTTCCTTGAAGGCGTCGAAGCTGCCCCACTTGGCGTTGATGGCGTCAGCCAGCGCGCCCGTCGGTGCGCCGCCGGCCTTGGGAGCCAGGCTGTTCCAGTAGAACGTGTGGTTCCAGACCTGGGCTGCGTTGTTGAAGATGCCGCCCGAGGACTTCTTCACGATGTCTTCCAGCGACAGCGTTTCGAATTCCGTACCCGGGATCAGGTTGTTCAGATTCGTGACGTACGTCTGGTGATGCTTGCCGTAGTGGAACTCCAGCGTTTCCTTGGAGATGTGCGGCGCCAGAGCGTCGAGTTCGTAAGGCAGGGGGGGAAGAGTATGTGCCATGTGATGGTTCCTTCTGTTGAGAGCACGATCAAGCCGGTCAATTGTATCGGCAACTCCTGAGGATACCGTGTTAACCCCGCGCTGGCGCGGGGTTAACGGGCACATGCTTATGACCGCGCGTTGTTGCGCCCGCGCGCGGCCTCACCGCATGGCGTCACCGCATGGCGTCACTTCACGTAACGTAGCTCCTGCCCGCTGCCGGTTTCGACCAGCGCGCCGTCCTTATCCATGGCCAGGACCTTGTGCAGCGGCGCGCTGGCCGCGTCGTCGGGCACGTCGACGTCGATGCGCACGGCCCGCGTGGCGGCGTCGATGCGGGAGACGTCCACCTCGTGCCAACGTCCACCAGACGGCGCCGGCACGAAGACGGCCAGCGCCTTCAACGCGCCTGCCGCGATGGGCACGGAGACGCCGTCCGCCCCTTCCGATTGGCGCGGCCCGCCGCCGTAGTCCTGATCGGCCGATGACACCGCCACGTCGATATTGACCGGACGGCCACGGTAATACACGCGCACCGTCAGCATGCCGGGTTCGGCCGTCTGTGTGTCCGGGCGCACGTTCGCGATGGCGGAGTACGGCCGCAGCGGCGGCGTGTCCAGGAATACCTGCTTGCCGTCGCTACGCCAGACGCCCCGCGCGTTGATGTCGACGGCGCCATAACTCAGGAAATATTCGAAGCTGCCGTCTTCCAGAAGCAGCAATTCGCTGCCGACTTCCCGCACGCCGCGCAGGTAGTAATGCCCCGGAATGCGCACGGCTTCCGAAGACTTGCTGGCGGCTTTGGATCCCACGCGCCGGCCTTGCGCGGGCGGCGGCGCGCAGTCCGCCCGCAGCGTGATGCCCGCATCCTGCAGGACGCGCGCGAAGGCCGGATCGGATTGGCAGACAAGCGCCGTGCGGAACGACTGGCCCGGCGGCGCCACCGCCGCGTCGAAGCGCGCGTGGTGCTGCGCCAATAAGGCCAGCATGGCGGGCTGGCCGGTTTCAAGTGCGATCCACGCAGGACCGCGGCCCGAGCCGTCGCCGGCTTCAGGGCTGGCGCCGGCGTCGAGCAACGCTTGGGCGAGGTCCCGGCGTCCCAGCCGGATGGCGGCGTTCAGGGGCGTATCGCCGTCGGGCAGCGGCGCATCCAGATCGGTGCCCGACGCCTTCAACAGACGCAATACCTGCACCACAGTGTCATGCCGCGCGGTGACCAGCTCCCGGCTATGCAGCAGCATCGACACGATGCGATCGGGCAAGGCACGTCCATCCCGCGCGCATGACGATGGCTGACCGGTGAAACCGGCCGCATGCAGTGCTGCAAAGTAGCCAGGCTTGTCGATCAGCACGAACTCCCCGTTGTCTGGCATGCACGCTTGCGCAACCGGCTGGCGGTTCGCCGCGCTCACGCGGCGCACCGTTTCCATGTCGCCGGACGCCACGGCGGCATTGAGCAGTGCGTACGGGTTGGGCGCGACCGGCAGCCGCGGGTCGTCCAACCGCGCGCCGGCGCGCAGCAGCCGATCCAGCATGGCGGCGTCCTGACGACCGATCAGCCAATACAAAGCGCTCTCGCCGTCAGGCGCGATGGCGGCGGGGTCCGCGCCCTTGGCCAGCAATGCATCGACGACCGCCACCTGGCCCGAGGTCGCCGCCAGGAGTAGCGGCGGCGTGCCGCGCGGATCGTCCAGGCTTGGCGGCCAGGCATCGCGGCCGGCCCCATCCCCGGCTGCTTTATCGGCCGCCTTTACCGCGGGGTCCACATACGGATTCACCGGCACGCCCGCCTCTATCAGCATCAAGGCCAGCGCCGTATCGCGGCTTTCGAGTGCCTGGCGAATGGCGCTTGCGTCCAGCGTCTTCATATCGAAACCGGCGTCCGCGAACATGCGCAGCACTGCCGCGCCCTGCCCGCCCGGCTGCCGCAGCAGTTGCGCGACAGGCGAGTCGGCGGGGTTCTGCAGCGCCGCGCGCAGCGCGTCCGGTTTCATCGCCGCCAACAGGGTGCGCAGCAGCGCGGTGTCTCCGGCCCGCACCGCAACCTCCAGCGCCGACCGGCGGTCGTAGCCTTCGCGCCGCAAGCCCGGATCGGCGCCCCCGGCCAGCAGCGCGTTCACGACGCCGGACTTGCCGGCTTCGACGGCATCGGCCAGCGGCGTGTTGCCATGCGGTTCCGCGGGATCGCCGTCGACCGGCGCACCGAGGGCCAGGAGGCGCTGCACGGTCTGCGTGTCGCCGCGCTGGGCCGCCAGGTTCATGATCGGCCGGTTGCCCATCTGGGGCTTGGCGAATATCAGGCCGCCCGAGCCCACTTGCGGGCCGCGTTGCGCGAAGGGCATGCCCGCGCGCAGCAATTGTTCTGCGATTGCGGGGTGTCCGCCTTCGACCGCTGCTTGCGCCGCATCCAGCCACACGTCACGGTCGCCGGTTTCTCCGTACGCCGTGGCCGGGATCGTGCGAGGGCTCACCTCCATCAGGTACGACACGGCCTGCGCATCGCCTTCGTAGGCGGCGAACGCCAGGGCGGTCAGTTCCTCTTCATAGGCAGGCCGGCTGCCCGTGGCGGCCAGCGCTCGCAGCGCCTCTGCACCTTCCGTCAGTTCCACCAGGGGCAACCACGCAAGGAAGTCCGCCGCGGGCCGCGTCTTGCCCTGTCCGTCCTTCAAGACACTTGACGCGGCGGTATCGGCGTCGAGCGCCGCATACGGGCGGCTGGCGCCGGCACCGAACAAGGCCACCACCATGCGCGTCAGGCTCTTGCGGTCGACGAGGCGCGGCAGGTAGGTCTGGCGCACCGCGAATTCGAAATCCCGGTGCAGCAGGAATTCCAGCGGGGTGTTGTTCTGGTCACCCCGCTGGTCGGGGTTGGCGCCCGCGGCCAGCAACGCCTCCATGATGACCGGCGTGCCGTACAACAGCGCCAGGTGGAGCGGTGGCCGGCGCGATTCGTACGTGATGTCGTTCAGGTCCGGCTTGGTGGCCAGCAGCGCGGCCAGCATGCGCGCGCGGGCCGGCAGGCCGGCCTCGTGCGCCTGGCGCAACCGCGCCGCGTCTTCCGGCGTCATGTCCCAATACACGTACTGCGACCGCAGATCACGTGGCGGCATCAGCAAGGCGTGCAGCAAGGGGACGCCGTCACGGGCATAGTCGCCGGGCCGTTCGACCTGCGCCAGCGCGGCCAGGAATGCCGCCTCGTCGTTGCCGCCGACTGCTGCGAACAGGGCCTCCGTCTCCGGCGTGTCGGCGCTTTTGTATTCGCGGTACGGCGACGTGCAGTTGCAATCCGCGTCTGCGGCTGAGGGTGGTGTGACTGAGGGTGCGGTGGCTGCGGGCGCTGCCGGGGAAGCGGCTGCGTTTTCCGCGTAGGCCACGGAGCCAACCCCGGCCGCCCAGATCGCCGCGGCCAGTCCGGTGGCCGCCCATTTCAGATTTCTGTCGTGGAACATCCTGCCGCCATGATTCGGGGGGAGAGGATTTGCGTGCGATTGCGCCGCGCGCCGTCCCCTGTCGGGGCTCGCGGAAAAACTAGCTTGGGTCGCGCGTGGAACGCGTGGATTGCACCTGGACCTGCGCCCCGCCCTGCGCGAAGCTCAGGTCGAGCGGCTGGCCCGCCGACAGCGCGGCTGCGTCACGAACAATGCGGCCCTCCGCGTCGCGGGCGATCGCGTAACCGCGCGCCAGCGTATTGCCCGGATCCAGGGCGCGCAGTTGCGCCGAGGCGGCGGCAAGGCGATTACGCCGCTGCACCAGCAGGCGGGCATGGGCCTGCCCCAGTTGACGCACGGCGCCCGCCAGACGTTCGGCGGCCCTGCCCGTATCCGGCACGCGATGGCCAAGGCGCTGCGCCAGCAGATTGACGCGCGCGGCGCGCCGGCCTTGCGGCGCGGACCAGGCCGACGCCAGTCGGTATTGCAGGCTGTTCAAGCGCTCGCGCTGGTGTTGCAGGCGTTGTGCCGGGGACACCAGCTGCGCGGTGGCGCGGTCCAGCCGCTGCGCCGCCCGCTCCAGCCGGCGCTGCTGGCCGCGCACCATCGTTTGCAGGATCTGCATGACGCGGCCCAGCAATTCGGCGCGCGGCGCGCAGGCCAGTTCGGCCGCAGCGGTGGGCGTGGGCGCCCGCAGGTCCGACACGAAGTCCACGATGGTGAAGTCGGTTTCGTGACCCACGCCGCTGATGACGGGAATCTCACTGACCGCCACCTGGCGCGCCAGGTCTTCGTCGTTGAAGCTCCAGAGGTCTTCGATGCTGCCGCCGCCCCGCACCAGCAGGAGCGTATCGACCTCGGCCCGCTCGTTGGCCAGACGCAACTGCGCGGCCAGCTTGTTGGCGGCATCCGCCCCCTGAACCGGGGCCGGATAGATGATGACCGGCACCTGCGGCGCCCGCCGGGCCAGGGCCGACAGCACGTCGCGCAGCGCTGCCGCATGCAGCGAGGTGATCACCCCGATCGCGCGGGGCAGACGGACGGGCTCGCGCTTGCGGGCCGGATCGAACAGCCCCTCGGAGGCCAGTTGCTCTTTGAGGCGCAAAAAAGCCTCGTACAGATTCCCTAATCCTGCCCGCCGCATGGCGTCAGCCTGGAGCTGATAGTCGCCCCGCGGTTCGTACAGGGAAACGCGCGCCCGAATCTCGACCTGGTCGCCTGCCCGAGGCACGAAGCCCACGGCGCTGGCGCGGCTGCGGAACATGACGGCCCGCACGGAGGCCCGGCTGTCCTTGAGCGTGAAGTACCAATGCCCGGACGCTGCCTGCGTGAAGTTGGAAATCTCGCCGCGAACCCACAGCGCCGGGATGCTGCGTTCCAGCAACTGCCCCACTGCTTGGTTTAGCTGGGCAACTGTAAGGATATCCCGCGCAAATGCGTTGTTTGTGACTGGGAGCTCAATTGTCATGGGGCTTTCCGATGCGAACCTGTCCACAGGGCAGGCGGAGCGGGGCGCAATGATACCGCGTTCGCAGAAATTTGCACGAACTGCCCAGAAAGCCAGCAAATTCGGTGCAAATCATTGATTTATAAGGACTTATATAGGACACAGCAGTGCGCGCATTTGAAGCAAACAAGCGCAAGCCCCGTGCCCATAAGCCTTCCGGCTGAGTTCTACACAGAATTATCCACAGATTCTGTGGATAATTCGGGTCTTCCCCTGCCTTGCCACATACGCGCCGCACCGTTACAGTTTCGGCTTGTTTAGATGCCACTGTGCGCCGCTTGCGGCGCCATCGGCTCCTCAGGAGTTGACCGCTTTGCTTTCCATTCTGCGCGAGGCCGGCTGGCCCATCTGGCCCCTGCTGGCGACATCCGTGCTGGGCTTGGCGCTGATCTTCGAGCGCTTTTTGTCCCTGCGCCGAAACCTGGTGATGCCGCGCGGCCTGAACGAGCAGGTCGCCGAAATGCTGCGCAATCACCAGGACACGCCAGACTCGATCCACCGGCTGGAACGCAATTCGCCGCTGGGTCGCGTGCTGGCCGAAGTGATGCGCCACCGCCACTTGCCGCGCGAAGAACTGCGCAATGTGGTCGAAGACACGGGCCGCGCCGTCGCGCATGATCTCAGCCGCTACATTTCCGCCATCGGCACCATCGCCGTCGTCGCCCCGCTGATGGGCCTGTTCGGCACGGTCGTCGGCATGATCGAAATCTTCGGCTCCTACACGCCCGGCGGCGGCGACCCCGCCCAACTGGCGCGCGGCATTTCGATTGCGCTCTACAACACCGGTTTCGGCATTCTCATCGCCATTCCCGCCATGATTGCGCACCGCTATCTGCGCGGCCGCGTGGACGGCTACCTCAACGCCATGGAACAGGCTGCATCGCGCCTGATCCGTGCCCTTGCGCCGGCGCGCGCCTCCCGCGAGGCCCGCCCATGAATTTCCGCGGTTCCCGGGGCGACCGCGATGAGCTGGACATCAACCTGATTCCGCTCATCGACGTCCTGCTGGTCATCCTCATCTTCCTGGCGGCCACCACGTCGTTCACCCGGTTCACGCAGTTGAAGGTGACGTTGCCCCAGGCATCGTCCGAACAGGACACGCCGCCCGCGCTGGAAGTCGCGGTCAGCCAGGATGGCCGCTACGCCCTGAACGGAACCCTGATCGACGTCTCCACGCCGCCCGAAATCGCCGACGCCCTGCGCCAGGCCGCGGCCGGCAAGACCGAGCCGCTCGTCATCATCAATGCCGACGCCCAGGCCACCCACCAGTCCGTGATCAACATCATGGAAGCCGCGCGCCTTGCCGGCATCGGCCGCGTCAATTTCGCAGCCCAGACCAACCGTTGAAAACCCGACGCGCATCACTGCTGGCCCGCCAATGGCAGCGCGGCGGCTGGCTGTCCACCGCCCTGCGCCCGCTGTCCGCGCTGACCGCCTGGGCGGTCGAGCGCAAGCGCGCGCGCTACGCCAGCGGCGCCAAGGTGTCCTACCGGCCGCCCGTGCCCGTGGTCGTCATCGGAAATATCTTCGTGGGCGGCACGGGCAAGACGCCCATGGTGATCGCCACCGTCGAAAACCTGCGGGCCCGCGGCTACACGCCGGGCGTGGTCAGCCGGGGTTATGGCGTCAAGGTCGGTCCCCATCCGCGGGTGGGGCTGGGCGACCTGGAAGCCGCTCGATTCGGCGACGAACCCGCGCTGATCGCGCGCGCCACCGGCGCCCCCGTGTGCATCCACCCCAAGCGCGCCCTCGCCGCCCAGGTGTTGCTGCAGGCGCATCCGAAGGTCGATGTCATCGTCTCGGACGACGGCCTGCAACATCTGGCGTTAGCACGGGACATCGAAATCGTGGTGCAGGACCAGCGCGGCGTGGGCAACCGGCGCCTGCTGCCCGCCGGCCCGCTGCGCGAACCCGCCAGCCGTCTGGCCGACGTGGACGCCGTGGTCACGAATATCGGTACGCCCAGCGCCTCGCCTGCAGTGTCCGACACCCTTGAGGCGCCTTCGCAGCATGACGGCCGTGTCCCGATGGTGTCAGACACCCGGCCCCGCCATATCCAGATGTGGCTCGAACCCGGCCTGGCGCGCCATATCGGGGGACAGGCCTCGCAGCCGCTGTCCGCCTTTGCCGGCCAGCCGCGCATTGCGGCCGCAGCCGGCATCGGCAATCCGGAACGCTTTTTCACCACGCTGCGGGCAGCCGGCATCACGCTGTCCGCAACGCTATCCCTGCCCGATCACCACGACTACGCCACGTCACCCTTCCAGGCGCTGGACGCCGACGTCATCCTGGTGACCGCCAAGGACGCCATCAAATGCGGCGCCTTGAACGATCCCCGCTTGTGGGAAGTGCCGGTGCAAGCCGCGTTCTCCGACCCGGAGCTCTTTGACTGGCTGGCCGACCTGCTGCGCGCTCGCAAAGAGCGCCCGGGTCGTGGGCAGAACGGTGGCGGCGAAAATCGGGGCCGCAACCCAACGGCGTAACAGGCCGCTTGCCGCAACCCCGACGCGCCGCGCGCTGTCCGGCGGCAAAACTGTTTTAGAATCGCGGTCATGGAATCCCGCCTTCTCGACATCCTCGTTTGCCCCTTGTGCAAGGGCCGCCTCGAACACGACCGGCAGCAGGCCGAACTGGTCTGCCGCGCGGACCGGCTGGCCTTCCCGCTGCGCGACGGCATTCCGGTCATGCTGGAGTCCGAGGCCCGCGCGCTGGACGACACCGCCGCCCCTCGCTGAACGCCGCATCGTGAGCTTCATCGCCATCATTCCGGCACGCACTGCGTCGACCCGGTTGCCCGACAAGCCGCTGGCCGACATCGCCGGCAAGCCCATGGTCGTGCGCACCGCCGACCGTGCTGCCCTGTCCCGCGCCTCGCAGATCTTCATCGCCACCGATGACGGGCGCGTGCAGCAGGCGGCGCAGGCGCACGGCTTGCGCGCCCTGATGACCCGTGGCGATCACCCCACCGGCACCGACCGGTTGGCCGAAGCGGTCGAGCAGCTTGGCCTGCCCGACGACGCCATCGTGGTGAACGTGCAGGGCGACGAGCCCCTGATCGAACCCGAACTCATCGACGCGGTGGCGGCCAAGCTGCAAGCGTATCCGCAGGCTGACATCGCCACCTGTGGCTGCCCCCTGGCCGACGCCGAGGCGCTGTTCAATCCCAACGTCGTCAAGCTGGTCTGCGCCGCGGACGACCGCGCGCTGTATTTTTCGCGCGCCCCCATTCCCTGGGCGCGGGACGCGCTGGCCGGCGGCGAACGCGTGCTGGCGCAGGGACTGCCCGCCTGGCATCACATCGGCCTGTACGCCTACCGCGCGTCGTTCCTGCGCCGCTTCCCGACCCTGCCGCAAGGCGCGCTGGAACGCTTCGAATCGCTGGAGCAATTGCGGGCCATGGAACACGGCCACGTCATCGTCGTCCATCGGGCGTCGACGCCTCCTGCAGGTGGGGTAGATACCCCGGCCGATCTCGAACGCGTCCGCTTGATCTACAGCAATCAGATATAAGGGTTATTTCCCATGGCGCAGCCCCGCATTGGCTGCTGCGTTGCGGCATAATCCCCCGGATCACAAAAAATAAACCCCTTCAGGAGCACTCATGCGTCTCATCTTGCTCGGACCCCCCGGCGCCGGCAAAGGCACCCAGGCCGCGTTTCTAACGCAGCACTTCGGCATTCCCCAGATCTCCACCGGCGACATGCTGCGCGCCGCGGTGAAAGCGGGCACCCCGCTGGGTATTGAAGCCAAGAAGGTCATGGACGCCGGCGGCCTGGTTTCCGACGAGATCATCATCGGCCTCGTGCAAGACCGCCTGACGCAGCCCGACTGCGCCAACGGTTACCTGTTCGACGGCTTTCCCCGCACCATCCCGCAGGCCGACGCGCTCAAGAGCGCCGGCGTCAAGCTGGACTACGTCGTGGAAATCGCCGTGCCCGAAGAAGACATCATCGAACGCATGAGCGGACGCCGCGTGCACCAGCCCAGCGGCCGCAGCTACCACGTGCGCTTCAACCCGCCCAAGATCGAAGGCAAGGACGACGTCACCGGCGAGGACCTGGTCCAGCGCGACGACGACCGCGAGGAAACCGTGCGCCATCGCCTGTCGGTGTACCGCGAGCAGACGCGTCCGCTGGTCGACTATTACTCGGCCTGGGCGCAGCAAGATTCGGCCGCTGCCCCGAAGTACCGCAAGATCTCGGGCGTGGGCGCCGTCGACGAAATCAAGTCGCGCCTGTTCGAAGCCGTTCAAAGCTGATCGGCGTCTCGATGGCCCAAAGGCCTTCGGCGCCGGCCGGACGCAGCGCGTTCCGGCCCAGGCCCGAAGGCCTTGTTGCATCCGGCGCCCGGCGCGCCGCCTTCCTTCCCTTGAACTGATCTGGTGGTACACACATGGAAATCGCGAACAAGGTATTCATCGTTACCGGCGGCGCATCCGGCCTGGGCGCCGGCACCGCCCGCATGCTGGTCGAACATGGCGCCAAGGTCGTCATTGCCGACCTGCAGGACGAGCCGGGCGAAGCCCTCGCCAAGGAACTCGGCCAGCGCTACGTGCACTGCGACGTGACGCAGGAAGCCGACGGCAAGAAGGTCGTGGCCGCCGCGCTGGAACTGGGCTCGCTGTTCGGTCTGGTCAACTGCGCGGGTGTCGCCCCCGCCGCCAAGATCGTCGGCAAGAATGGCGCGCACCCGCTGGAGCTCTTTCAGAAAGTCGTGTCGATCAACCTGATCGGCAGCTTCAACATGATGCGTCTGGCCGCCGAGGCCATGAGCGCCAATACGCCCGAACCCACCGGCGAACGCGGCGTCATGATCAACACGGCATCCGTCGCCGCCTTTGACGGCCAGATCGGCCAGGCGGCCTATGCAGCTTCCAAGGCAGGCGTTGCGGGCATGACGCTGCCGATCGCGCGCGACCTGTCCAAGACCGGCATCCGCTGCATGACCATCGCCCCGGGCATCTTCGGCACCCCGATGATCTTCGGCATGCCGCAGGAAGTGCAGGACTCGCTGGCCGCCAGCATCCCCTTCCCCGCGCGCCTGGGCCGCCCGGAAGACTACGCCAAGCTGGTCCACAGCATCATCACCAACGACATGCTGAACGGCGAAACCATCCGTCTCGACGGCGCCATCCGCATGCCGCCGAAGTAACTCAGCTTTATGGCCGGTCCGTACGGGCCGGTCCAAAGGGGCCTGCCTTGCAATGCCGGCCCTGCAGATGGCCGGCATTCCGTCCCCATCAACGCGGCGATCCGGCCCGCTTTTCACTTCAGTAGTCCACCCATGAGCCTGTTCCGTTCGGCGGCCACGGTCAGCAGTTTCACCTTGCTGTCCCGCATTTCCGGCCTGATCCGCGACATCCTGGTGGCCCGCGCGTTTGGCGCCGGCCCCATTACCGACGCCTTCTGGGTCGCTTTCCGCATTCCCAATCTGCTGCGCCGCCTGTTCGCCGAGGGCGCCTTCGCCCAGGCCTTCGTCCCCATCCTGGGCGCCGCGCGCAACAACCGCTCCGAAGAAGAAGTCCGCACGCTGCTGGACCGCGTGGCCCTGCTGTTGACCGCCGCCTTGATGCTGGTCACGCTGATCGGCATCGTCGCGGCGCCCTGGGTGGTGTCCGCCATGGCCAGCGGCCTGCGGGGTGCGGCGCGCGACACCGAATTCGGCGCGGCGGTCTGGATGACGCGGATGATGTTCCCGTACATCCTCTGCATGTCGCTGATCGCCTTCGCGTCCGGCGTGCTCAATACGTGGCGGCGCTTTGCAGTGCCCGCCTTCACGCCCGTGCTGCTGAACCTGTCCATGATCGGCGCCTGCATCTGGCTTGCGCCGCGCATGGACATCCCGGTCTACGCGCTGGCCGTCGGCGTCATGATCGGCGGCGTGCTGCAATTGGCGGTGCAATGGATGGCCCTGGCGCGCCTGGGCCTGACGCCACGTTTTTCGCTGCGCTTTGGGCAGGCCTGGGCCGATCCGACCGTGCAGCGCATCCTCAAGCAGATGGCGCCCGCCACGCTGGGCGTGTCGGTGGCGCAGATCTCGCTCTTGATCAACACCAATATCGCGACGTGGCTCACGCCGGGCAGCGTGACGTGGCTGTCGTTCGCCGACCGCCTCATGGAATTTCCCACGGCGCTGCTGGGCGTGGCGCTGGGCACCGTCCTCCTGCCCAGCCTGTCCGCGGCGCATGCCCGCGACGACCACGGCGGCTACAGCGCGCTGCTCGACTGGGGCCTGCGCCTGGTACTGCTGCTGGGGCTGCCCGCGGCGGTGGGCATGGCAATGCTGTCGGACGGCCTTGTCGCCACGCTGTTTCATTACGGCGCCTTCAGCGCGCAGGACGTGCTGCAGACGCGCCTGGCCGTCATCTCCTACTCTGCCGGGCTGATTGGACTGCTTGCGGTCAAGATCCTTGCCCCCGGGTTCTATGCCAAGCAGGACATCCGCACGCCCGTGAAGATTGCCATCGCCGTGCTGGTGGTGACGCAGCTGCTGAACGTGATGCTGGTGCCGACGCTGGCCCACGCGGGGCTCGCCTTGGCCATTGGCCTGGGCGCCTGCCTGAACGCGCTGGCGCTCCTGATCGGGCTGCGGCGGCGGGGCGTGTACATGCCGGGCGCCGGCTGGACTGCGTTTGCGCTGCGCCTGGTGCCCGCGCTGGCCGGGCTGGCGGCGCTGCTCTGGTATGCGGACACACAGATCGACTGGATCGCGCTGCAAACGCACTCCGGCCAGCGTGTCCTCTTGCTGGCCGGCGTGCTGGCGGCAAGCGGCGTGGTGTACTTCGGAATGTTGTTACTGTTTGGATTTCGCCCCAGGGACTTCGGACGACGCCCGAAGCAGTAATTCCGCCTGTTCGGGCTACATTGCCTTCAAAAAGCCGGCCAAACGCCGGCTTTTCGCATTAATTTCGTCAAGAATTGACAACCACCCCGTAATCTTTGGTAAAAAACCTTTATGATTTAAAAATTGCCACTGAGAGGACCCCCTGTAGGCCCCCGCCTGCGGGAAGCATGAATTGAAGTACGCCCAAGGACAACCCATGGCGGACCAGGTGATCAATTGGCTGCTGCTGCTGCGCTCCGGCAAGGCAACGGCCCAAGACTACAACGACTTCCTGGCTTGGCGAGCGGCTGACCCTGTCCATGAAAACGCCTGGCAGCAACTGACGGGCACCCTGGCAGGTTCGTCGTTTGGCCGGCTTGGCGACGCCTATGCCACCGGCAGTGGCGACGCCGCTGCCGCTGCCCAGTCGCTGATCCCGCCCCCACCCGCCGCCATCGTGCCGCCCCGCCGCCGTTTTCTGACTGGCGCGCTTGCGCTCGTCAGCACCGGCGCGGCCGCTGCCTATGTCGGCAATGCGTTCTACCCGCTGAACAACGTTGCCGCCGACGCGGCCACCGCAACGGGCGAGCGCCGCCGCTACCTGCTGTCGGACGGCAGCCAGCTTTTGCTCGACGCGCGCAGCCGCGTCAACCTGGACTTCACGCCTGCGTATCGTCAGGTCCGTCTGCTGGATGGCGCCGTGACCGTGTCGGTCGCACCCGATTCCCGCCGTCCTTTTCTGGTGCAGACTGCGCAAGGCACGGTCCGCGCGCTCGGCACCCGCTACATGGTGCGCCAGCAGGCGCAGCGTACGGTCGTCGTGGTGCACGAACACGAAGCCGAAGTCGAGACCATGTCCGGGGCGCATGGCACCATTCGCGCCGGCACCGGCGCCCGTTTCGACAATGCCCGCATGGACACGCCGCGCGCCGAGCTCATGGCCGAAGCCGCTTGGGAATCGGGCTGGGTTGAGGCCCGTGGCCGCCCCCTGGGCGAAGTCATCGCGGCGCTGCGCCCCTATCGCAGCGGCACCTTGCGCGTGTCCATGGCCGCAGGCGGCTTGCCCGTGTCCGGCCATTTTCCGTTGGACGACACCGACGCCGCGCTGGACAGCCTGCAAGACCAGATGCCCATCCAGGTGCGCCGTTTCACGCCCTGGTTCGTCTCCATCAACGTCGCCGCCTGACAACGTCCGCCCCGAAGGTATGCCGGGCGGCGCGGTTTCCGTTGTATACTCGACACCTAGTTTTTATCCAGTGGTTTGTCCATTGGTTTTATCGATAGGCGCCGCGAATTTTCCTCATGTTTTCAAGAGGATCTGACGCAAGGGTTCTCCAACCCGGGAATTCTTCCCAGCAGCGCCCTCCCGCCCGGTTGACGGGCGCTCCATCGGTTGAAGCGACATTAAAAGCTTGCATTCCCCACGGGACTTGCTACAATGTTCGACTTTGCCGAATTCAACTTACAAAGCAACATGGCCAATACCGCCCAAGCCCGCAAGCGCGCTCGCCAATCCGTTGAGCGCAACAAGCACAATTCCAGCCTGCGCTCGATGCTGCGCACCGCCATCAAGCGCGTTCGCCAATCCATCGCCGCTGGCGACAAGGCTGCGGCTGGCGAAGTGTTCCAGAAGGCCACCAGCGTGATCGATCGCGTGGCTGACAAGAACATCATCCACAAGAACAAGGCCGCTCGCCACAAGAGCCGCCTGGCTGCCGCCATCAAGGCGCTGGCCTAAGCCATTCTGCCGCTCCGGTCTTCCGGGGCGACACGAATACGGCAAATAAAAAAGGATGCCCAAGGGCATCCTTTTTTGTTGTCTGCGCCGATTGACTGAACGGTTCGCTGCGCGCCCCAAGGTCCAGCACCTGCGTCTCAGCCTGCCTACCGGGCCGCCCCTCTCGAGCGTGCCTTCCCCCGCTTCATGCGGATTCTGCTGCCGCCAGCCTGCCCTTGATGGCTGCCGCGGCGTCGTGCAGCGATTCCATGAACGCGCCGACCAGCGGATTGCCCGGACGGTGTTCCGGAAGCACCACATTGACGCGAAACGGAAATGATCGCGTCAGCGGCCGGATGTGCAGCCCTCGTCCCACGAAGTCCAGCGCGGTCAGCGGATTGACGATCGCCAGGCCCAGTCCTTGCCGCACGAATGTGCAAACCGACACCGCAGTAGGCGTTTCCACAATGGAGCGGGGCAACACGCCCGCCTGGGCGAACGCTTCGTCGATCTGGACGCGGTAGGGATCGCTGGCGGACAGACTGACGAAGGAATGCCCCTCAAAATCCGCCAACTCGACCGCCGCGCGCGCCAGCAGCGGATGGCCGTCAGGCAGCACGCAGACCTCGTCAACCTGCACCAGCAATTCCAGCCGGGTGCCGGCGGGCGCGGCATCGTGTTCGGTCAGGCCCAGGTCATAGCGCTGCGCCGTCAGCCACTCTTCGAGCAGCGGTGACTCCTGCGTTTCGAGTGACAGGCTAACGCCCGGGTGTTGACCATGAAAACGCTGAAACGCATCGGGCAGTATCGAATGCGAAAACGCCGGCAAGGTGATCACCGAGAGCTGCCCTTCGCGAAATGCCCGCAAACGGGCCGCGGCGGACGCCACGCGCTCAAGGCCGGCGTAGGACTGCCGCACCTCTTCGAAGAGCGCCAACGCCGGCATCGTGGCCCGCAGGCGCCCCGCGATCCGTTCGAAGAGGGCGAAACCGATCGTTTGCTCCATCCGAGCCAGTTCGCGGCTGACGGTGGGCTGCGACGTGTTGAGCAGATCGGCGGCCTTCGTCACGCTGCCCGCGATCATCACCGCGCGGAAGACTTCGATATGCCGATGCGTGAGCATCGCGCCTCCCATATCAGGAATGAATCGGTGTCGTAAATCAAAGCATTTTACTGGATGGATCGCCGCAGGCATCATGCCGCCTTCGCTTCACTTCCCACAGGGTTCCTTTCATCATGACCTTCGATCCGCGCCAGCTCACCCAACTTGCCGCCGAACACGGCACGCCGCTTTGGGTGTACGACGCCGCCGTCATCCGCGAACGCATCGCCCAACTGCGCCGCTTCGACACGATCCGCTACGCGCAGAAGGCGTGCTCGAACCTGCACATCCTGCGCCTGATGCGCGCGCAAGGTGTGGTGGTGGATGCGGTATCCCTGGGCGAGATCGAACGCAGCCTGGCCGCCGGCTTCGACCCGCGCAGCGAACCGGAAGGCATCGTCTTCACGGCCGACCTGATCGACCACGCCACGCTGGCCACCGCGCTCAAGCACGGCATCACGGTCAACGCCGGGTCGCTGGATATGCTGTCGCGTGTGGGCCAGGCGTCGCCGGGCCATCGCGTCTGGTTGCGCATCAACCCGGGCTTTGGCCACGGCCATAGCAACAAGACCAACACCGGCGGCCCGCAAAGCAAGCACGGCATCTGGATCGGCGATGTGGCCGAGGCGATCTCCATCGTGCGCCGCCACGGCCTGAAGCTGGTGGGCGTGCACATGCACATCGGTTCGGGCGTGGACTACGGCCATCTTTCCAACGTGTGCGACGCCATGGTGGACGTGGTGAAGTCGCTGGATCACGACATCGAAGCCATTTCGGCGGGCGGCGGGCTGTCGATCCCCTACCGTGACGGCGAGCCGCGCATCGACTGCGATCACTACTTCGAGCAATGGGATGCCGCGCGTCAGCGCATTGCCCAGTATCTGGGTCATGAGATCCGCCTGGAGATCGAACCCGGCCGCTTCCTGATCGCCGAGTCCGGCGTGCTGGTCGCCGAAGTGCATTCGATCAACCGGCGTCCCGAGCGCGACTTTGCGCTGGTTGACGCGGGCTTCAACGATCTGATGCGCCCGGCCATGTATGGCAGCTATCACCGGATCTCGGTGCATGCGCCGGACGGCAGCGACCCGCAGGACGCGCCGCAGACGCGCATCGCGGTGGCCGGCCCGCTGTGCGAATCGGGCGACGTATTCACGCAGAACGAAGGCGGCGTCATGACCGACCAGTTGCTGCCTCGTCCGCGCATCGGCGACTTCATGGTCTTTCACAACGCAGGTGCTTACGGTTCGTCGATGTCCTCGAACTACAACAGCCGACCGCTCGCACCGGAGGTCCTGCTGGACCAGGGCGAGGCACGCCTGATCCGGCGCCGCCAGACCGTGGCCGAGCTGCTCGCGCTGGAAGAGTAAGCCGCCTGTAAATGCAAACGGCGCCGGACAGTTTGCCTGTCCGGCGCCGGCGTAGCGGTTTCGCTCGCAACGGCCAATGCCCCCACGGGGGGCCTGGCGCATCAAGACATCAGGTCGGGAACGCCTCGCGCAACGCGAAGGTCGCCTGCTTGAATACGCCCAGGTCGGTCCCCACGGCCACGAAGTGCATCCCCATGTCCAGATAACGGCGCGCGTCGGCATGCACGGGCGCCAGAATGCCCACCGCCTTGCCTTGCGCAGTCACGCGCTGATGCAGGTGGCGGATCGCCTCCTGCACCTCGGGGTGGCCGGGGTTGCCAATATGACCCAATGCCGCAGCAAGGTCCGACGGGCCAATGAACACGCCATCCACGCCTTCGACGGCGGCGATCTCGTCCACCGCCTCAATGCCCGGACGGCTTTCGATCTGCAGCAGCACGCAGATGTTGTCGTTGATGGTGTGCAGATAATCCGGCACCGTGCCGTAGCGGTTGCTGCGCATCGCGCCCGCCACGCCGCGAATGCCTTGCGGCGGGTAGCGCGTGGCGGCCACCGCGCGGCGCGCATCTTCTTCGGATTCGATGAAGGGAATCAGCAGGTTGTAGAAACCGATATCCAGCAGGCGCTTGATCTCGACCGGATCATTCCAGGACGGACGCCCCACGGCCGCGCTGGCGCTGCCCTGCAGGGCCTGGAGCTGCTGCAGGAACATCGGCACCTCGTTGGGCGAGTGTTCGCCATCCAGAAGCAGCCAGTCGAAATCCGCCAGGCCGACGAGTTCGGCGGTGATGTGGCTGGACATGCACATCCAGAATCCGATGAGCCGCTCGCGGGCCAGGATGCGTTGCCGGAAACGATTGGGAAGAGGTGAATTCATTGCTGACCTCATGTCTTGAAAAGTGAACTTGGAATCCGATGGCCACGGGAACGCAAAGCGCCCCGGGCTTCTTGCGCGCGCGCCACGACCGGTCAGGCGGGATCCAGCAGATACGGCGTGCCAGCGCGCTCGCAGATGCCGCGCAGGCGTTCGGCCAGCGCTGCGGGAATCGGGATGCCCTCGCGCAGCCGGCGCATGCGTTCGGCCGCTTCGGGCTCGCCCGCCACCAGCACGGGTTCGGCGGGATCGGCGGGCGGCGTGTCGTGCATGGCGTCGATCATGTCGTCCATGTCGGTTTCGAACGACCCGGCCGCGCGGAAGGCGTCGGGGTTGAGCGCCAAAAAGAAATGTCCGACGTCGTCGGGCTCGCCGGGACGGCGCGTGCCCGCACGCCGCGCAGCGAACGCGCTGCCGCTGAGCGTGCCGCCCAGGATCTGCGCCATCATCGCCAGGCCATAGCCTTTGTGGCTGCTCATGGCGGTGGTGCCGCCCAACGGCGTGAGGCCGCCCTCGGGGCGCTTGAAGATGTACTGCATGGCCGCATCCGCGTCCGTGACCGGCGCGCCCTGCCCGTCCACCGCCCAGCCCGGCGGCAGCGGCTTGTCCAGGAAGTCGTAGACCTTGACCTTGTTGGCCGCGACGGTCGTCGTCGCCATGTCGAGCACGAAGGGTTCGTTGTAGGCGGCGGGCGCACCGAACGCGATGGGATTGGTGCCGAGCATCGGCATCGCGCCGCGCGTGGGCACCATGATGACGCCGTTGGCGCTGCTGGTGACCAGTCCCACCACGCCGCGCTCGACGGCGATGCGCGCATAGACGCCGGCCGCGCCGAAGTGGTGCGAGTTGCAGACCGAGACAGCGCCCACGCCGTGTTCCAGCGCCTTGTCCACGGCCAGGTTCATGGCCTGCGCGGCGACCGGATAGCCCAGGCCGCCCATGCCGTCGATCAGCGCGCTGGCGCCGCCGTCGCGCACCACGCGGGCCCGTGCGTCCAGCCGCAGCGTGCCGGCGCGCCATTTGTCCTCATAGGCGGGCAGCATGGAGATGCCATGCGAATCGATGCCCAGCAGGTCCGTGCGCGCCATCAGGCCCGCGGTGATGTGGGCAAGGTCTTCGGCCATGCCCCATGCCATCAGCACCTGCAGGATCTGTTCTCGCACCTGCTCCACCGGCACGGCCGTGGCGTTTGCTCCGTTCCCTGACACTGTCTGTCTCCTGTCGTCTTGTAGGTGTGGCGGGCGTCGGCAGCGGGGTCAGTCCCGGTCGCGGTCGACCAGTCTGTGTCGCGCCTGGCCCAAATGGAATTGCATGGCGACGCGCGCGCGTTCGCCGTCCTGTTCGCGGATGGCGTCCAGGATGGTGGCATGTTCGTCCACGACGCGCTGCGCGCGCTGGCGCGAGCCGGTGCGCGTCAGGTTGAGCGTCAGGCGCATGAAGCCGCTGATGGACTCATGGATGCTTTCCAGCACGCCCAGATAGAAGTCGTTGCCGCTGGCCTCGGCAATGCTGGCATGAAAGGCCAGGTCCGCTTCGGCGGACACTTGTCCCTTTGCCAGGGTGTCCGCAAACGCCGCGTGAGCGTCGGCAATCTTTCCAAGCTGATCATCGGTGCGCCGCAGCGCGGCCAGGCGCGCGGCATCGCCCTCCAGCGCCACACGCACCTCCTGGGCGCGCAGATAGGCGCTGACATTCTGCACATCGTTGAAGGCCTTCAGGCGCGGCGCAGGCTGGTGGCTGACAAAAGTGCCCAGGCCCTGGTGCGCGGTGATGAGGCCGTCGGCGCGCAGGCGCAGCAAGGCTTCGCGCACGACGGGCCGCGACACGCCGAAGCGTTCGGAGATTTCGTTTTCGGACGGCAGCTTGTCGCCGACGTTCAGTCCGCCGGACACGATCTGTTCGAAGATCTGCCCGTAAAGCTGGTCCGCCAGCCGCACCCGGTGCCCGCGTTCCAGCACCGGCGCGGCGGGCGCTTGCGCCTCGTCGGGCGCGTGCGGCGTGGATGAGGGGGATGCTTTGGGTCGAGCCACGGAAACTCCTGGTAGTAGGGCCTGTCCTCGCGCGGAGAACAGGCCCTGAAAGACTGCTGCGATGCGCGGACGGCGCTCATCGTACCCGCATTGCGTCCGCTGCGCCGCACGCGGTCATGCCGTGGCGGTTTCGCGGTCCCAGGCGGCCAGCGCGCGCGCCACGGGCGCTACGCGTTCGCGTTCGGTGCTGGAGATGCCGGTCAGGAGCGGCAGCATCGGGCCCATGTCCGCCACGCCCGACAGCGTCACGGCATCGTGCAGCACGCGAATGGGGCTGATGCCGTCGCGGCAGTCTTCCAGGCCTATGTACTGCTCACGCACGGCTTCGGCTTCGTCGAAGCGGCCTTCCTGCAAGAGATGCAGGAGGCGCATCGAACCGCGCGGCGCCACGCAGACGGATCCCGACGTAAAGCTCTTGAGGCCGAATTCGCGGTAGTGGACGATGGCCGGGCGCTCGCCGATGCCGCTGACGACCCAGCGCGAATCCACGGCTTGCAGCAGCGCGGACAGGTAGGCGTCCTCGGACGGGTTGTCGCGCACGACGGCGTACTTGAAGGCGACGAGACGGCCTTCCTCGATCAGACGTGCCGCGGTTTCCGGGGCCAGGTAGTCGGCCGACTTGATGTAGACCACCGCAGGTTTGCCCAGCGCATCCGTGAAGCGGCGCACGCCGTCGGCCAGCCCGGCGTCGGTATAGGGGAAGGACATGGGCAGCAGCATCGCGGTCGGAAAGGCGCGCGATCGCAGGATGGCGGCCTGGTCCATCATCTTGCCGTAGTCGGGCCCCACCGAGGGCAGGATCCAGGTGTCCGGACCCGCCAGGCTTGCCAGCATGTCTACGATGCGTGCATATTCGCTCACACCCACGTTGTAGAAGTTGGCGTTGCCGCCATACATGACGTTGCGCACGCCGCCCGCTTCCAGGTGGCCGAGCAGCGTCTTGTTGGCCGCTTCGTTCAGCGACAGATCGGCGTTGCGGGCCAGCGGCGGCACGGCGATGACCGAGCGCTGCAGATCCTGGGCGGTGACCGGGGTGGTTTTCATGGAAGGGACTCCTGGCGGGTGGGTTGTCAGTGCGGTTGTCAGATAAGTAAGGTGAAAAAAGTATACTTGGTTGACAAGCTATAGCTCAATACCTATATTTGTTTTACAAGTAGTTCGGCAGCAAACAAGTCGCATGAGGCGCGGGCCGCATGCGGCTTTGAGCTCCCGGCTCGCCGGGAGCGGAATACCCCCCAGAAACGATGCGCGGCCACGCGCACACCGAGGAGACGAATTCCATGCATGCAGCCCCTGTGCGAGGCCGGTTTATTGCGGCCGCCCTGCTGACGGCCACCGCCTTTGCCCTGCCGGCCTCGCCGGCTTTCGCGGACTACCCCGAACGCGAGGTCAAGATCATCGTGCCCTTCCCCGCCGGCGGCACTGCCGATATAGCCGCGCGCGTCGTGGCGGCCGAATTGGGCAAGAGCTGGAACAAGCCCGTGGTGGTCGACAACAAGGCGGGCGCCGGCGGCAATGTCGGCTCGGCCGAAGCCGCGCGCGCCACGCCCGACGGCTATACCTTCCTGATGGGCACGGTCAGCACCCACGCCATCAATCAGTCCGTGTACGCCAAGCTGCCCTATGACCCGGTCAAGGACTTCGTGCCGGTGACGCTAGTGATCCCGGTGCCCAACATCCTGGAGGTCAACCCTAAGTTCGCCGACAAGCACGGCATCCGCAACGTGGCGGACCTGATCAAATACCTGAAGGCCAATCCCGACAGCGTCAACATGGCGTCCACGGGGAACGGCACTTCCACGCATCTGTCGGGCGAACTCTTCCAGAGCATGACCGGCACGCGCATGACGCACGTGCCCTACAAGGGCAGCAGCCCGGCCCTCACCGACGTGATGGCCGGGCAGGCGGACCTGATCTTCGACAATCTCCCCTCGTCCATGGGCTTTATCAAGGCCGGGAAGCTGCGCCCGCTGGCCGTGACGACCGCCAACCGTTCCCCCGCCCTGCCCGACGTGCCCACGATGGCTGAAGCCGGCGTGAAGGGCTACGAGGCCTCGAGCTGGTTCGGTCTGCTGGCGCCGGCCGGCACGCCGCCCGCCATCGTGGAAAAGGTCCAGCGAGACGTGGCGGCGGCCTTGCAGCAGGAGCCCGTGCGCGCACAGCTTCAGGCGCAAGGCGCGACCCCATCCGGCAACACGCCCGCCCAGTTCAAGCAGTTCATGGCCCAGGAAACCGTCAAGTGGGCCGACGTTGTGAAGAAATCCGGCGCCAAGGTCGACTGACCCTGCGCCGATCCGGGGCCCGTCCGCAACGCGTGAGCGGCGGGCTCTTCATCATCACGCGAACCAGGAGACACCATGAACAAACTGATCAGCGCCGTACTCGCGGCGGGCGCCGTTGTGCTTGGGTCGCCGGCGGCCCTTGCCGCCGGTTACCCGGAAAAGCCCGTCACCATGATCGTGCCCTTCGTGCCAGGCGGTTCTTCCGACATCACCGGGCGCTCGGTCACGCCGGCGCTGGCGAAGATGCTGGGGCAGACCTTCGTCGTCGAGAACAAGCCGGGCGCAAACAGCGCGATCGGCGCGCAGGCGCTGGCCCGCTCCACGCCCGACGGCTACACCATGATGGTCGGATCCATCGGCACCTTCGCCATCAACGAAGCCCTGTACAAGAACCTGTCGTACAACCCCAGCAAGGACTTCACCTACCTGACGCAGGCGGTGCGCAACCCCAACGTGCTAGTCGCGGCGACGTCGTTCCCGGCCAGCACCGTGGCCGAACTGGTCGACTACGCCAAGAAGAATCCGAACCGCGTGTCGTACGCCTCGTCCGGCACGGGATCGTCGGACCACCTGTCGGCCGTGCTGTTCCGGCAGCGCACGCAGAGCACCGGCGTCGACGTGCCGTACAAGGGCGGCGGCGCCGCCATCGCGGACCTGATCGGCGGCCAGGTCAACGTGTCCTTCCAGAATGTGGGCGCGGTGCAGAACCACATCAAGGCGGGCAAGCTCAAGGCGCTGGCCATCACGGGCGACACGCGCGCGACGGACCTGCCCGATGTGCCGACGCTGGCCGAGGCCGGCATCAACGATATGGTCGTGTATTCCTGGCAGGGCTTTGCGGTGCCCAAGGGCACGCCGCAGCCGGTCGTCGACAAGCTGGCCGAGGCTTTGCGCACCGCGCTGCGCGAGCCGCAGACGCACAAGACGCTGCAAGGCCTGGGCTTTGAAGTGGTCGCCAACACGCCGCAGCAGTTCGCGGAATTCCAGCAGGCCGAGGTCAAGCGCTGGAAGGACGTGATCCAGAAAGCCAACATTCAGCTCGAGTAAAGCCACGGGATGCCCAGAGGCGGGCATCTTTTGTCCGGGGCCTGTCCTGTTGCCACGCACGCAGGACGGGCCCGCAGCATCCCAGCTTGAATCAAGTAGCATGACCCCTTCGCCACCCAACCGTACGACAACATGACCACCAAGCAACGCATCATCCAGGTCGGCTCGCTGGCCGGCTCTCCCTCCGCCAACAAGCGCCTGGCCGACGGCTATGACGTCATCGAATTGTGGAAGTACCCGGATCGCAAGGCCGCGCTGGCCGAACATGGCAAGGGCGTCACCGCCGTCGTCACGTCCGCGAACTTCGGCGCCAACGCCGACCTCATCAACGCGCTGCCCGACCTGAAGGCCATCTGCAGCTGGGGCGTGGGCTACGAGACGATCGATGTCGAGGCCGCGCGCAAGCGTGGCGTGCTGGTCAGCAATACGCCGGACGTGTTGACGGATTGCGTGGCCGATCTGGCCTGGGGCCTGTTGATCGCCGGCGCGCGCCGCATGGGCCAGGGCGAACGCTTCGTGCGTGCCGGCCAATGGGGTCAGGTGCACGGCAGCATTCCGCTGGGGCTGCGCGTCAGCGGCAAGAAACTGGGCATCGTGGGTCTGGGCCGCATCGGCGAAGCCATCGCCAAGCGCGGTACGGGCTTTGACATGGACGTGCGCTATCACAACCGCAGAAAGCGCGACGACGTCGACTATGGCTACGAGGCCTCGCTGACGGACCTGGCCAAGTGGGCCGATTTCCTGATCGTGGCAACCGTCGGCGGACCGAGCACGCGCCACCTGGTGAACCGCGACGTGCTCGAGGCGTTGGGACCCAAGGGCATCATCGTCAACATTGCACGCGGGCCGGTCATCGACGAGACGGCGCTGGTCGCCGCGCTTGAAGCCGGCAAGCTGGGCTGCGCCGCGCTTGACGTCTTCGAGCACGAGCCCAAGGTGCCGGAAGCGCTGATCAAGAGCGACAAGGCCGTGCTGCTGCCGCACATCGGCAGCGCCACCGAGGAAACGCGCCTGGCGATGGAAGACATGATGCTGGAGAACCTGCAGTCGTTCTTCGAGAACGGCCGCGTGATCACGCCAGTGGAGTAAGCGAATGCGGCCGCCGCCGGCATGGCGCTGAGCGGCGGCGCATTCTTGACCTGGTTCACCATTCGGCGCGGAATTGATGTCGGCATAAGGCGATCGGGAAGCGCAGTCGCGCCAGGCAACCAATTTCCGTTTCTGCGAAACCTAGTTATTCTTCGGCCCCAGAGAGTCGTCGCCGGAAAGGCCCGCAATAAAGTCATCAAGAACGCGTTGTTCCCGGGCCACGACTGCCGGGTCTCGATAACGCGGGGCACTGCGTTCCTGCTCACGCTGGTGGTCAACATGCCGTTGCCCCAGCCAGGCCCTGAACTCCGGGGAGGGCTCGTCGGTAACTGCGGTGTGTTGTGGTCTCAGCGAAACGCCAAACGGATCGTCAACGGGTTTTTTACCAGGCGCCGGTGGGCTGATGCCGATGAAGGTCGCACGATCGGCGCGGCGCAAAGGCACCACCAGACTACTGTCGGCATTGAGATAGCTCGCCATCGTGGCCAGCGCCAGGCCGACAAAGGGCGATGCGGCGCCTGTATCGCCTACCCGTTGGGAAAGGTCGTAACTTCGGGTTGAGTCCAGCAGGTCCAGGGGGTGCTGCACCCGTTGCAGGGCCGGAGCCAACTGCGCAATTCCGCCCGAAAGTTTGCCCGTGTCGAAGAAAGCGCGCGTTGGCGTGGAACCCAGCGCCGTGATCGCTTGGTCCCAGCCGCTGGCAATTGCCTGGTCCCGTTCCGGGTTCTTGAGGAGCACTTCGGCGTCATCTTTCGCGTGCAACGAAACCGTCACCGGCCGATGCAACCGCGCCAGTACCTTCAAGCGATCCCATTGCTCAAAGCCTCGGCGCGTAATCGGCTCGGCGAAGAACGTTGTCGGCTTGAACGCCTGCCGCGGTGAACGTTCCCAGCCGATGAAGGCCGGGTCGATAGAGTCAGGTTTTTCTTTGGTGTACTTGGCGAACTCGCGCAGCCAAGCCAGACGCTCGGGGCGGGCGACAACCAGGGCCACGACGGCATCGGTGGGTGTCTGATGGGTGCGCTCGCCGCGCGGTGAAATGTCGTTCAGGCGAGTATTCTTGCTGGACAGCGCCGCCCGCAAGTTGAAGCTGTCGAGCGCATAGACCAGCAAGGCTGGCATGTCCGGATTGCGCTCGAACAATTGAAAGATGGATTCGATTACTGCTTCCGGGTTGGTATTGCAGACGACGCCATTGTCCAACTGACGGAGCCGGTGCCAGTGCAACCCTGCATCACCGCGCTCTGCTGTTGCCATTATTCTGAGCGCCACTTCCATTTCCTCGGGCGGCACACGCGGCCGGTCCATTTTTGGGTTGTAGTCCCTTACAACCACCATGGTCGGCAGAGGCCAGCGTTCCGGGAAACTCTTCAGGGCCAGTTCCAGCGCGTTGGATTTTCGCTGGCCCCAGGCCATGTCCTTAAGCGTACCGTCAACGGGATAGTCGCGCGGATCCATCGGCAAGGCGCTATCCACGAGCAAGGCATTGGGTTGATCGGCGCTTTGCTTACGCAACTGCGCCCAGGCCTGTCCTTGACGATAGACATCCAGACTCAGTCCCACGCGGACGATATCCAGGGTTTCCAGACGAGGTTGCAACATGGGAGCACCTTTGGAAGCAGAGGGAGTATTCGGTAAGACCGCCGCCGTGCGATGCGCTTCAGCCGATGGCAACGGACACGCCATTGCCGCGAGAGGCGCGGTTTCCGGCTCGGGCAACGGTGGCGCCTCAGGGGCGACCGCCCACCAACGCAACAGCAATGATGCGGCCAGGAGCGAGATGGGGCTCATAGGCTCCTCCCTGAGCCGCACTGTAGACCCCGGCCTTCGCTCCTATCTCTCACGCTCTGCCAGGCGACCAGGCTGGGATAGTTCGCATCAAGCGTCGTCTGCGGTAGGAAGCCACCACCTTGGAGTGGACTATCTGGAGGCGGAATCTCGTCGCTTTGGTAAAGGGAGGTAGCGGCAATCAGCTTTCTATTCGCCTCTGATTCAGCCTCGTAGCATTCCAATACTGCTTCGTCGGGTTCATCGCTCGCTGCCGCGTCCTGAGAACCACCCCAGGTTCCATCTCGTTTCTCCCAATGCAGCCGCCAATCCGCCACGCGGCACAAATAGGCGTAGAACACCTCATCATCAATACTGCAAGCCTGGCCGATGGCCAGGTCGTAGGCCACGGCACGACGACTGTGCATGGCACTCATGGGAATCGCCGAGTGGAACGAAATGGGTTCATTGCTGCCCGCCGGCGCATCCATCATCCGCCGGCGCGCCTCGTTAGGCGACTCTTCAAAAATGGCTTCGTAGCGTCCTCCACCGAGCGGCTTGATGTGCGCGACACGATGCCAGTCGGAAGCCCATTCATTGTTTTCCGGAGCCAGGTAGGGGTTACGGCTTGGATCATTGATATCGGGGGCTTTTTCCTCCAATGCGCGCCGTAGCGCCGGGCCACGCAGATCGGCGATGGGCAGTGATATCACCCGGGTCGTCTGCGCATTGATGCCGCCATTGGTTATGGAAATCGAAGCGTCGATGGGGTCGGTATCCATCCATACGGGCTTGATGCCCCGGGAACCTTCGTGGCCCTGCGAAGTACCGTCGGCAACAAAATCCGGGAGGAAGAGAGCGGGCAGAGCCGGCGCCTGGATGGTGACGGTTTGTCCAACCAAAAAATCGGCGTTCGCCACCATCTTGCGCCCCGCCCCGAATTGGGTGCCTTCCCAGGTGCTTTCACCCATTCCCAAGACGCCGTGTCCCACCAGCTTGTAGGTATAGGAAGGAGGCTTGCCAACGTGCTCGCCCTGGCCGTCTCGCTCACGTATCGTGAAGACACGCTGGAAGAACTGCGCACCGAGTGAAGCCAGGGCGGGCACATCGAAGCGCCTGTAATCCCCTCCATCCGAGCTCGATTGGGATTCAACGCGGCAAGTCGTGGCGCTTGAAGCATCGGGATCAAAGTACCAGTAGTAGCTGGCATGTTCACCAACGCCTTGCCAGCCGATTCCCTGAACGTTGGCCATGCCAACGGTCTGGTCCTGCGGCGAGAAATACAGAAACACGCTGCCTCGATTGTCCCGCTCGGCGAAGCTCACCTTATCGCCATCAATCGAGGTTTCGCATTGCTGCCCCGTCCAGCGTAGACCTCCGATGCAACTATCTTTCGTGGCATCGGCCATGTCAGCCAAAGACGGCTTCGGATGGGCGTTGTCAGCGATAAATCTGACGATATTGCGCAGCGTCTTTACGCGTGCGGGAGTCGTCTGCTGAGCCTTGCCCAACTCACTGCGTTCGAAGACGGTTTCCTCCAGACTGTAGGGTGGGCTCATCAGGACAAAGCCGTCGATGGGGCGCTGGCCTTCATCGTGAAGCATGGCATTGGCCAGCAGCGTAATGAGATTGCCCTGGCTATGCCCGACCACGTTGATGGTGTCGTCTGCGCCTGAACGACCATCTGGGTGCCGATAGGCGCGAATGATCCGGACCAGCATGGCCAGCCGCTGCGCCGCCAGTACCATGTAACGCCGCGACGGCGCTGGAAAAAGCGGATGATCCGGAGATCCAAACATCAAGTTGGCAGGCAACCCAGCCACCTTGCCGGAGAATCCCTGGCCAAACATGTCCGGCAGGGCCGTCGTGGCATTGGCAAAGGGACCGCCCTCCTTGGACCCGGCCTTGTCGAGTCGATTGCCGAAGCGGTCAAGCCATTCGCCATGGGTGGTCTGTTTCTGTATCCGGCCTTCTTCTTCGCGAAACCCCCAATAAAAGGGGATGACCACGCTACGCGAACGACCGCCATATTTGCCTAACGTCGCCACGCGGCGGTAGTAGACCGCGTCCGGGTCCGGCGCTCTGCCGTCATCGTCCTTGGGCGACGTGTACCGGGCGGGATTCAGCGCAGCCGGGCTGCGCTCGCCGCGTTTGGTGAGCAGGTGGTCCAGACGTTCATTCAGGCCGATGCAGATGCCGGTTTCCAGTGTGTCGTAGACGCCTGCCAGATCGTTGACCCCGTGGATCAAGATCACGATGCAGGGCTTTGGCTGCTGCTTTTGAACATAGGCATCCGTGGCATTGGGCGCCACGAGCGCTCGGGTCTTTCCGGTAATGGGGGGCGAGTACATCCCTTCAACTCCCTATGACCTCCGAGTGTTTCCCGAAAGTTGGGTATAGGCATATTTAGCGCCGAATGGCATCGACACTTGTACAAGCCGCCCATGGGGCTCGTAAATCAGAAGCGTCCTATTAACGAAATGGAACGAGTCCATCAATGCGTTTGAGCAAGCTACGCATCGATTCCACGGTTGCGTCAACGCCCTGCTTTCTTTTTGCGCCAGATAACAGAAATGAAAAAGCCTCTCGGCGCCCATACCGAGAGGCTTTCGACTTTCCGGCCCCCGCGTGTCCGGTCAGTCTTTGTCGCGCAAAGGAACGTGGGCGTCGCCGCCCGGCGCGGTTACTTGGTCGGCGTCGTGGCGCCGGACTTGTGGTTGGTCGCTGCGCCTGCTGAATGCTTGGCGGACGACTTGTCAGCCTTGTGATGCTTGTGATGCGCCTGGGTCTTGGTGTCGCCGGTCTTGCTGGCGCCAGCCGCGAACGCCGACGGCGCGGCAGCGAGGCCCAGGCACAGGGCCGAAGTGGAAAGAAACGCAGCAATGCGGGAGTGAGTCGTCATCTAAGTACTCCTGGTTGGTGAAGGGCAGATGCCCTCTTCCGTTACGGGGCGGCACGATGCCGCTAGGCCCGTATGCGGTTTGAAGCTTGCCCATCCAGAAGGTTCAACGCCGAACCACAATTTTTCGGTCACTAAAGAATTGTTGCCCCCACGCCGCACTCGCTTCGCTCGCTTGCTGCCCCCCGAGGGGGCTGCCCCGCCTTCGGGCGGCCGGGCGGCGGGGCGGCTGTTCTTGTCGCCCCCACGCCGCACTCGCTTCGCTCGCTTGCTGCTCCCCGAGGCGTTTGCCCCCGGCGGCGGGGCGGCTATTTTTTTGTCGGTTTACCCTTCGAACGCCAGCAACGCGACGGTGGCAAACAACATCAGCGCAAAGCACGCTCTCAGCTTGCGTTCAGGAAGCCGGTAGGCAAGCCGCACGCCGATGGGCACGAAGATGAGGCTGCCGATCGCGAGCGGCGCGCCGACCATCCAGTTGGCCTGGCCTGCCCACGTGTAGGTGATGAGCGCGATCATGGAGCCGGGGATCACCATGCTGAGCGCGAGCGCTTGCGCGGTGGTCTGCGGCAGGCGGAAGACCGTTGTGATGATGGGAACGGCCAGCACCGCGCCGCCTACGCCGAAGAACCCGCCCAGCGTGCCGCACAGCATGCCCAACACGCTGGCACGCCGGGGCGTGAAGACGGGCGTGGCGCGTGTCGGCCGGGGTGCGTGATGGGCCGCCGGGCGCGAGGCGCGCCAAGTCTGCCAGACGTAGAACAGTGCGATGAAAAACAGGAACACCGCGAAGCTCTGGCGCAGCAAGGTCGAGTCGATGCCCAGCGCCATCTGCGCGCCGACCCACGTGAACACCACTGCGCCCGCCGCCCCGGCCAGCGCGACGCGCTTGTCGATGCGCGTCTGCTGGTTGTATTTGCGCACGGCCATCATGATGGTCGGCAAGACCATGATGAGCGCCGTGCCCTGCGCGAGCTGCTGCGACATGCCCATCAGCAGGACCAGGGCCGGAATGGCGATCAGCCCGCCCCCGATGCCCAGCACGCCGCCCATGAAACCGATCATGCAGCCGGCGGCCAGGCATGCGGCGATGACGAACAGACTCACGTATTGCTCCAACCAACGACGCCACGCATCAGCGCAGCTTTTCCAGTGCCGCGTCCAGCCGGTCCACCGCCCAGATCTCCAGGCCCTCGATGGGCTGGCGCGGCGCGTTGGCCTTGGGGATGAGGGCCACCGAAAAGCCGAGCTTGGCGGCTTCGCGCAGGCGCTCCTGCCCGCGCGGGGCGGGACGGATCTCGCCGGCCAGACCGACTTCGCCGAACGCGATCAGACCGCGCGGCAGCGGCCGGTCGCGCAGCGAAGACATGATGGCCAGCAGCACCGGCAGGTCGGCCGCGGGTTCGGTGATGCGCACGCCGCCCACCGCGTTGACGAACACGTCCTGGTCGAAGGTGGACACGCCCGCATGCCGGTGCAGCACGGCCAGCAGCATGGCAAGCCGGTTGCCTTCAAGGCCGACCGTCAGGCGGCGCGGATTGGGCGCATGGGAACTGTCGACGAGCGCCTGGATTTCGACCAGCAACGGGCGTGTGCCTTCCTGCGTGGCCATGACGCACGAGCCCGCGACCTGCTGTTCGTGTTGAGACAGGAACAAGGCGGACGGATTGGCCACGCCGCGCAGGCCGCGGTCGGTCATGGCGAACACGCCCAGTTCGTTGACGGCGCCAAAGCGGTTCTTGAACGCGCGCACCAGGCGGAACGACGAATGCGTGTCGCCCTCGAAATACAGCACGGTATCCACGATGTGTTCCAGCACGCGCGGGCCGGCCAGCGCGCCGTCTTTGGTGACATGGCCGATCATGACGATCGCGATGCCCGTCTGCTTGGCCAGCCGCGTGAGTTGCGCGGCACATTCGCGCACCTGCGAGACCGAGCCGGGCGCCGCGGTGAGTTCGCCGCTGTACAGCGTCTGGATCGAGTCGATGACGGCAACCGACGGCTTCTGTTCCGACACCGCGGCCTGGATGGCTTCGAGGCGGATTTCGGCCAGCAAATTGACGTTGCCGGTTTGCAGGCCAAGCCGGCGCGCGCGCAGCGCGACCTGTTCGGCGGATTCTTCGCCCGTGACGTACAGCACGTTGGTGGACTCTGACAGCGAAGCCAGCGCCTGCAATAGCAGCGTCGACTTGCCGATGCCGGGGTCGCCGCCGATCAGCACCACCGCGCCGGCCACCAGGCCGCCACCGAGCACGCGGTCGAATTCGTCCAGGCCGGTGGGCGTGCGCGGGGTTTCGCGGGCCTCGATTTCGGACAGGCTGCGCACCGGGCTGGACGAGGCCAGCGGCGCATAACGATGGGCAGCGGCCGCGGGCGCGGACGATTCCACCGTTTCTTCAAGCGTGTTCCACGCGTTGCAGTGCGGGCATTTTCCCTGCCACTTGGGGGTGGTGCCGCCGCAATCGGCGCACACATATACGGTTCGGGTTTTTGCCATGCGCGAAAGTGTACCCGGCAACCTCCGGGCGCTGCGCCAGTACAGAGATCGTTTTGGCACACCGGTTGCGTGCGGGCGGAAGACATTTCTTTCAGACAGCTTTCACAAACAGGGACGCACAGCAGTTACATGATGCAAACAGAAGAAATTTCCTGCCCGATCGGTTTCAAATCGCGCATAATCGCCAGGTGCAGCGCATATTGTCGAACCGTCCCAACCGGACGGCATACTCCACGACGGACGTCCTTGCGACGCACTGCGTGGGGAATCGCGGCGCAATCACTCGCGGCCTTTCACGAGACCGCTCAAACCGGAACATGACCCAAGCACGACCAGACGCCGGACCACCGGCGCGGCGCTCGCAAAGGTCGAACGCGGATACGCTGTGCCACCCGGCGTATGTGCGAGGAGTACGCGCATGAGCATTACTTATCGCCCCCCTTTTGACGAAGACGATGAACGGGATCTGCGCGCCCTGTACCGCAAGCCGGGTCCCGGCGCCAATCCGGAACTGGATGCCGCAGTACGACGCAGATGGCACCCTGGCCATAGCTGGCATCCCGGTTGGGGCGCCGCCGCCTGCGCCGTGATGGTCGCAGGCCTTTTTGCATGGACCGACATGCGCGAGGCCATCGAGGACACCGAGCCTCAGATGCAACTGGTGGCCGTGCAGGAAAGCGACGCCGCGCAGGCTGCGCCTTCCGCGTCCGCCGCGCCGGCCAGCGATCCGTCGCCCCTGCGCCGCGTCGTCGCGCTGCAACAGGAACCAGCCGTCCCGGCACAGCCGGCGGTGTCGCAACCTGCATCGACCCAACCCGTATCGACCCATCCTGCAGCGGCGCAACCCGCCGCGGCCGCAGCACCCGCCGAGCCCGCGGCCCCTGAAACGGCTGCGCAGGAATCCGCGCAAGCAGCCGTGCAGGAGGCCCCGGCAGAAGCACAGCAGGTTGCAGCCTTTACCGAACAGGACATCGAGGCGCGCGTGGCCCAGATCCGCGGCCTGATCGTGGACGACCGCGAAGAAGACGCCGTGCAGGCGTTGCGCGAGCTGCAGCGGGGCGCGCCCGATTTTGCGCTGCCCGACGACCTGCAGGAACTGTCCCGCCAGAACCCGGCGTGACGTCCGGGACTGGCCCTCGCCAGTCCCAATGCGGCCTTGGCTTTGCCTCCTGACTGCGGCCTGACTGCGCCGCTGCTCTGCCCCCCTGACCTGCCCCTGCCCCGGCCCGCCGCCGCGCCGGGGCAGGCCTCGTTCAGGCCTGAATAATTGAGCATTTTTTGGGCGGCTTCTTGCTAACATAGCCGCCATGAGTCCGAGCTTCCACCACCGCAATCTTCCCCATTTGCTGCTCTACGCGCGCGAAACGCTGATGGCGCATTTCCGCCCCATCCTGCACGCAGCCGGCGTCACCGAACAGCAATGGCGGGTCTTGCGCACGCTGAGCGAGGTAGGCTCGCTGGAACCCAATCAGATCGCCCGGGCCTGTCAGATCCTGAGCCCCAGCCTCACGCGCATGCTGGCCGGCATGGAAGAGCAAGGGCTCATCAAGCGCACGCGGTCCAGCGCCGACCAGCGCCGCCAGGAAATCTCCCTGACCGCCAAAAGCAACAAGCTCATCGACCGCATGCGGCCCCAGGTCGACGCGAAGTACCAGGAAATCGAAGAAAGGATCGGCAAGGAATTGCTGGAGCGCCTGTACACCGATGTGGACGCCATGGTCGACCTCATCAAGCGCGACGGCCCCACCCGTGATGCCGGTACGCCCTGAACGTCAATCCCCTCTCCTCCCTCCACGCGATCCCCAGTCCATGGACCTCCTGACCAATACGTTCAAGCAAGCCCTGCGCGACGGCAAACCCCAGATCGGCCTGTGGGCCGGCCTGGCCAGCGCCTACACCTCGGAAATCCTTGCGGGCGCCGGGTTCGACTGGCTGCTGATCGACGGCGAGCACGCGCCCAATACGCTCGACTCCACCCTCGCCCAATTGCAGTCCGTGGCGGCGTATCCGGTTGCCCCCGTGGTGCGTCCGGCCTGGAATGACCCCGTCCAGATCAAGCAGATCCTGGACACCGGCGCGCAGACCGTGCTGGTGCCCATGATCCAATCGGCACAGGAAGCGGCCGCCGCGGTTGCTGCCGTGCGCTATCCGCCGCAGGGCATCCGCGGCGTGGGCAGTGCGCTGGCGCGCGCGTCGCGCTGGAATCGCATTCCCAACTACCTTGAACGCGCCAACGACCAGATGTGCGTGCTGGTGCAGATCGAAACCCCGGACGGCATCGCGGCGCTTGACGAGATCCTGGCCGTGGACGGCGTGGATGGTGTCTTTATCGGACCCGCCGACCTGTCGGCCAGCATGGGCTACCTGGGCCAGCCGGAGCATCCCGTGGTCGAGAAGACCATCGACGATGCCATCGCGCGCATCGTGCGGTCCGGCAAGGCGGCAGGCATCCTGCACAGCGGCGTGACGCAGGCCAAGCATTACCTGTCCTTGGGCGCGACCTTCGTGGCGGTGGGCGTGGACGCCGTACTGCTGGCGCGCGCGGCCGAGGCGCTGGCCGGCGAGTTCAAGGAACTGGCCGCCGTCGGCGCAAGCAAGGGTCCGTACTGACGGGCGCGGCGGCGCGTCCACCACAGCCAGACCCCGGTCACGCTTAGCGCCAGCGTAACCACGCCGACCAGCGCCACCATCAGCTGCAACGGCCAGCCCCAGAACGCCGCCATGTGCAGGCTGGTCAGCCAATGCTTGACGGTGTCGCCGGCGGCCCTGCCCGTTGGAAGATGGCTGCCAATGAACTGCCCATTCACCGCATTGAACACGACCGACGTCGCGCCGCTACGCGTGCGCAGATCCCGGCTGCTACGCACGCTGTAGCGATACAGCTTGCGGCGCGCATCCAGCGCCAGCCAGTGTTCGCCGAGCACGACGAAGCCTTCGCGGGCAGCCAGTTCCGCCATCAGCCGCCGCCCGGCGTCGCGGGCCTGAGCAGGCGGCATCGGGTCACCGGCCGCCACGGCCGCGCCGCGCCGGGGATCGGCCTGATAGCTCAGACCGGCACGCATCACCGGATCGTAAATGGAGGGCAAGTTCAGCGCGACGCTGCTCCATGCCATCAGCGTCAGCGCTGCCCACAGCCACAGCCCGCCGGCACGATGCAAATCGTAGTTGCGCTTATGCGGACCACCCTGCCAGCGGATGCGCCAGGCGGGCGCCCAGCGCTGCCACGCGGAGGACGCCGGCTTGCGCGCTCGGGGCCGGGCAGGCAGCGTGAGCCACGCGCCGACGAATCCATCCAGCGTCCACGCCAAGGCGACAATGCCGAGCAACAGCTCGCCGATACCCTCGAACAGCAGGGCCGTGTGGATCCGATGCAGGAACGGCATCAGATTGCGCAGCCCTTCCCGCAGATCGCCCCAGCGGCGCTGGCCCAGAATGGCGCCGGAGTACGGGTCGACGAAGACCTCGTGCAGCACCGGCGCGCCCGCGCCTTCCTCGTGCAGCCAGACCGGGAACGGCACGCTGCGGCCGTCCTGTCCACCGAGCGGCGTGGCGGGCATCGCCGCGGCGGGCGCGAGTCGGGCTACGTGTTCCCGCAGGATCAACGCGTCCAGCCGCGTGGCATCCGCCGAAGGCGGCGCCACGCGATGCAAGGCCGGCGCGGTGGCGGCGTCCAGCGTGTCGTACCACGCCAGCGGGATGCCGGTCAGCGCCACCAGGCAAAGAAAGCCGGCCAGCACCAGGCCGGTCCAGCGATGCAGCCGCAGCAGCGCGGCGCGCACGTTCACCAGCGGTAGCTCACCGTGCCGATGATGCGGCGCGGCTCGCCGTAGTCGCACACGCCGCCGTAGCAGATCGACGGAATGTAGGTCTTGTCCGTCAGGTTGGTGACGTTGAGCGCGTAGAGCCACGGGCCGCTTTCATAACTGACGCGCGCGTCGATCAGCGTGTAGCCGGCGCCGCCGAGCGAACCGCTGGACGGCCGATCGGGACGCGCCGAGACATAGCGCACGCCGGCGCCGGCCTTGAGTCCCATCAGCACCCACTCCGACAGGTTCACATCGGTCCACAGGGAAGCAGCGTGCAGAGGCGTGTTGAAGCGCTCGCCCTCTTCGCCCGGCAGATTGCTCTTGACCACGCGGGCGTCGGTGTAGGTGTAGGCGGCAATCACATCGATTTGCGGCGTGACGCGTGCGCGCGCCTCGAGCTCCAGGCCGCGCGAGCGCACCTTGCCGGTCTGCACCAGAAAGGTCGGATCCACCGGATCCGGCGTGAGCACGTTCTTGCGCTCCAGGTTGAACAGCGCCGCGCTCAGCATGATGTCTTGACCGGCAGGCTGATATCGGATGCCGACTTCGTACTGCGTCCCGCGGCTGGGCTCGAAGGCGCCCTCGGTGCGGTCGCGTCCGCTGGTGGGTTCGAACGACTGGCTGAAGCTGACGTACGGCGCCAGGCCATTGTCCGCCAGATACACCACGCCGGCGCGGCCGGTGAAGGCGGTGTCCTTGTCGTTCGAATTGGTGGACGGCGCGTGCAAGGCGCGGTTCTCGGCGCGCACGTTGTCATACCGTCCACCCAGCAGCACCACCACCTTGTCCGCGATCTTCAACTGATCCTGAAGGTAGATGCCAAGGCGATGCTCGGTGTTGCGGCGCTGCTGCCAGGGCAGGACCACGACATCGCCGGGCATGTACACCGGATCGAAGACGTCGATGGGCCGCAGATTGCCGCGCAGGCGGTCGCTGTTGTAGGTGGAGCGTGTGTAATCGAAGCCCGCAAGAATCGTCTGCGTCACGGGCCCCGTTTCAAATCGCTTTTCGATGTTGGTATCGATCGTCTGCACCGTGGTGCGGTCATCGAAACCGCGTGCCGAACGCGCCACCCTGCGCTGCGTCGCGGCGTCCACGTCGCCTTGCAGCAGCACGTAGCGCATCGTCAGGTCCGCGTCGTAGTAGCGCATCGACTGGCGGAACTTCAGCGTGTCATTGAACGCATGTTCGATCAGCACGGCCAACGACGTCGATTCGACGTCGAAGCGGTTGTTGTTGGGCTCGCCCAGAAAGCGCGAACGCGGAACCTGTCCGTTCGGGTTGGTCCAGAGCGAGCCGGTGACCGGCACCTCCGTCGGATTGATCGTCTTGCTGCGCTGATAGTTGGCCAGCAGCGTGACCGAGGTGGCCGCTGACGGGCGCCACGTCAACGCGGGCGCGATGTAGGTGCGATCGTCGGCGCTGTAGTCGATGAACTGCTTGCTCTCGCGAAACAGGCCGGTCAGGCGATAGGACCACACCCCGGCCTCATCGATCGGACCGCCGATGTCCGCCGACACCTGACGGCGGTCGAAACTGCCGCCGTCCAGATTGATCTCGCCCATCGTTTCGCCGGGCGGACGCTTCGTCACGGTGTTGACGATGCCACCCGGAGCGGCGGCGCCATACAGCACGGATGACGGCCCGCGCAGCACTTCCACCCGCTCCAGTCCGTACGGCTCCTGCTTGCCGTTGTACTGATTGATCATGTAGCGCATGCCGTCGCGGTAATAGCTGCCGGTCTGCGGGTTGGCTTCGAAGCCGCGGATGCTCATCGTGTCTTCGAACATCGAGCTCTTGGCGACGATGCCGGGCATGATGCCGGGCGTATAGCCCAGCGCCTGTTGCAGATTCTGCGCCTTCTGATCGCTGATCTGCGCGGCGCTCACCACCGAGATCGACTGCGGCGTTTCGATGATCGGCGTGTCGGTCTTGGTTGCCGTGGCGCTGTTCGTGGCGGCGATGCCCAGCACCGGGCCATCCGGGCGTTCGATCTGGGCGGTCACCGCAATCGGCTCCAGCAGCGTCACGTCCTGGCGGCCTTGCCGCAGGACGAAGCCGCCATCGGGCAGACGTTCCGCCACGAGACCGGTACCGGTCAGCAACGCGGCCATCCCGGCCTCGGGCGTATACCTGCCGCGTACGCCGGGGCTCTGCCGGCCGCTGCTCAGATCGCCGTGGCCGCTGACGAAGAGGCCGGCTTCGGCGGAAAACAGATTGAGCACCTGGCTCAACGGTCCGGCCGGGATGTCGTAGTCGCGGACCTGCGTCTGGATGGACTGCGCGTGCACGACGCCCAGGGGCGCCCCGCCGCTCAGCATCACGCCGATGGCAAGCGCCAGCGGGGCGATGCGCGCGCGGCGGCGCGGAAGGTTGGGGAAAACAGTGAGGGGGATGGTCATGCCACGAATCCGCGATATGGGTGTTGAATTGCCCATAGGCCGGATGAGCGCGGCAAAAGCGGCAAACTAATTTGTAACAGCGAGGGTTCAGCGGGCTTGGAGGGTCGTCCACCACGGCAGCGGCTGGCTGATGCGCACGGGCAGTGCCTGGCTCAGCAGGCGCAGCGCGCGATCGCTGTCATGCAGCGGGAACGTGCCCGTCACGGGCAGCGCCGCCACGTCATCGGCATAACCGAGATGCCCGCGGCGGTAACGCGCCAGTTCCGCGACCACCCGCGCCAACGGCGCCTCCTCGAACTGCACGATGCCGCGTGTCCAGTTGTGGTCGTCGGCCCGCAGCGCTGCCGGCGCGTCCATGCCTTGCGATCCGCCACGCATCCGCATGCCGGCATCGACTCGAATCCCGGCGGGCGGCGCCCCCGCAAAATGCGCCTGCACCGCGCCCTCCAGCACGGCGAGCGTGGTTTCGCCGTCAAGGCTGCGCACGTTGAACCGCGTACCCAGCGCCTGCAACCGCCCTTCTGGCGTGTCCACCACGAAGGTGCGCCCGGGGTCGGGCGCGGTGGCGATCATGATCTCGCCGCGCAGCAGCACCAGGCGGCGCTGGTCGCGGGTGTAGTCGACCTTCACTGCGGTATCGGTATTGAGTTGGATCAGCGTGCCGTCGGCAAGCCGGATTTCTTTCGATCCGCCCACCGGTGTGACCAGGTCCGCCTGCCAGACCGCCCAGGTTCGACGGCCGGCTGGCGACTGCGCAATGCCCAGGCCCAGCAATCCCGTCGCGCCTGCAATCAGCGCAACCGTCAGCAGCCGGCGGCGCTCGCGCCGGCCCTGCGCGGCGGCATTAAGGCTGGCCAGGCTGGCCTCACGTCCCATCGGCTGGGCGACCAGCGCATCGAACTGAGCGCCCACATCCTCGACGCGTTGCCACGCCCGGCGATGCGCGTTGTCGGCGTCCATCCATGCTTGCCAGCGTGCGCGCTCCTGCTCGCTGGCCGCCCCCGAGCTCAGCAGCGCATACCACTGCGCGGCAGCCTCAAGAATGCGCGGATCGACGGCGGCGGCGCCCATCAACGTCCTGCCTCTTCGCCATACACACCAGCGGGTTGCAGGTCGGTATCGAGCAAAAAGCACAGCATGGCCTGCGCGATGTCGTTGCGCACCGTCCGCTCGGACACGCGCAGCTCTGCCGCAATGGCGGGATGCGTCATGCCGTGGATACGGTGCATCAGGAAAGCGGCGCGCGCGCGCACGCCCAGGCGATGCAGTTTGCGGTCGATCTCGACCAGCGCCTGGAGCGCCTGGACTTGCACTTCGGGGGATGGGTGGGTGATCTCGGGACGCGCGGCCAGCGTTTCGGCCCAGGCCAGTTCAATGTCCCGGCGCCGCCAGAAATCGATCAGCAGGCCGCGCGCGATAGTGGTCAGGAATGCCCGGGGCTCACGCACATCCGCAATGGCGTGCCGGCGCACCAGCAAGGTCAGAAAGGTGTCCTGGGTCAGGTCGGCGGCCTGGTGATTATCCTGAAGACGGCGATTCAGCCAATTCTGCAACCAGCCGCAATGCGCGGTGTACAGGGCGGAAAGCGATGCGCCAACTGCGTGCTCTCGGTCCGACACGGCGAGCATCCAAAATGGAAATGATAGTTATTATTATACAAGCCCGGCTGAACGCCGCCATGCTTGCGCCAGCCAAAAAAACGCACCCCGTGGGGTGCGTTGTTCACACTTGCAGCGGCGATATTCAGGAACGGCCCGCGAGGCTGCCGCCACCGTCCACGCCCAGCACCTGGCCGGTAATGAAACCCGCGTCATCCGACAACAGGAAGGCGATGGCCGCGGCCACTTCGGCCGGGGTGCCCAGGCGCTTCATGGGCACGGAAGCCAGCGCGCGCTTTTCGTTGTCGCTGCCGGCAGGCCGGGTGGCGCGGAACATTTCGGTTTCGATGGGACCCGGCGCGACCGCGTTGGCGGTGACGCCGTATTCGGCCAATTCCAGCGCCCACGTGCGGGTGCAACCCACCAGCGCGCTCTTGGCGGCGGAATACGCCGTGCGGTCCAGCGCACCGTGGATGGAGCGGCTGACCACGTTGACGATGCGGCCGGCGCGGCGCACCTTCATGGATTCAATGAAGGCCTGCGTGACCTGCACCGCCACGCGCACGTTCAGGTCCAGCACGTTATACAGGGTGGCCAGATCGATTTCGCCCAGCGGCTGGGGCGACACGATGCCCACATTGTTGACGACGGCGTCGACGGGGAATTTTTCGCGGATTTCGCGCAGGACCTCTTCGGTGCGGCCGGCGTCGGCCAGATCACAGGCGTACAGGTAGCCCGGGAAATCGACGTCGGTCGTGTTGCGCGCGATCCCAACCACGTGACAGCCCATGTCGGACAACCGCTGAGTAAGCGCCCAGCCTATGCCTTTGGTGGCGCCCGTAATGAGCACGCATTTGTCCTTCATGGATTGAAACCTCGCAGTCTGTTTTCTTGGTCAAAAACGGGCGCCTGAGCGCCCGGTTTTCAAAGTAGACACCATCCGGCGCCGCGTGTCTTGTAAATTGCGTAGCAATTCTTGCCCCCTGGACGCCGTGGCGCCGGGGGGATCAGACGTCCCGGGTGACCGGGACGCGCGGCGCCAGGGCGCACAGCAGTTCATAGCCGATGGTGCCGGCCGCGCTGGCGACTTCGTCCACCGAGGGGCCGTCTTCGCCCCATAGCGACACGGGCGAACCGACCCCGGCGGACGGCACGGGCCCCAGATCAACGACCAGCATGTCCATGGATACCCGCCCCAGCAGCTGGGTCCGGATACCCGCCACCACGACCGGGGTGCCGGTGGAGGCGTGACGCGGATAGCCGTCGGCGTAGCCGCAGGCCACGATGCCGATGCGCATGGCGCGTTCGGCGCGGAACAGTGCGCCGTAGCCGACGGAGTCGCCGGCCTTGATTTCCTGGACCCCAATGATTTCCGAGCGGAGCGACATGGCGGGCTTCAGGCCGAAAGAGGATGCTTCGGCATCCGCGAAAGGCGACGCGCCGTAGAGGCAGATGCCTGGCCGCACCCAGTGCGCCTGGCTTTCGGAGCCGACGGCGATGTCGGCAAAGCGCAGGGCGGCGGCCGAGTTGCACACGCTGATCGCGCCGGGCAGCTTATGCGTCACCGAATTGAAGACGCTGAGCTGTTCGTTCACGCCTTGCGGGCCATCCGCGCAGGCAAAGTGAGTCATCTTGCCGACCGAGCCCAGCGTGCCCTGCTGCTGCAGCAGCGCGGCGCGCTCGTAGGCGGCGGGAAACGCCGCCGGGCTGAACCCCAGCCGGTTCATGCCGCTGTTGAGCTTGAGCATGATGTCCACGCGACGCGACAAGCGCGCGCGGGCCAGCATGTCGAGCTGGTCGCGGTGGTGGACCGTGCTGCTGAGATGGTAGCGGTCGACGATGTCGAGGTCGGACGGGTTGAAGAAGCCTTCCAGCAGCAGGATCGGCCCGCCCCAGCCGGCCTCGCGGCAACGCACGGCTTCTTCGAGGTCCAGCATGGCCAGGCCCTGCGCCTTGGAAAAGCCCGCTACCGCCTGCTCGATACCGTGGCCGTAGGCGTTGGCCTTGATGACGGCCCAGATCGACGGCGGCAGCCCGGCGGCCGCGGCGGCGGTCTGGTCCAGGTGGCGGCGCACGGTGGCCAGATTGTGCGCAAGGGCGGAAACGGAAACGGTGGCGGATATTGGGCGCGGCATGGTGTGGGATCCTGTGGCGTCCAAGTCTAACTGATCGCCGCCCCCGGCGGCGGCGCGCCGGATCAAGCGCGGGCGACTACTCTAAAATGAGACCGTTTTCCGCTTTACGCCGTCTTTGCAGGTCCATTCCTGCCCACTGGCCTCTTTTTATGTCCATCGATCACTACGAGAACTTTCCCGTTGCCTCGCTGCTGTTGCCGCGCAGGCTGCGCGGCGCCGTGACCGATATCTACCGGTTCGCCCGCGCCGCGGACGACATTGCCGACGAAGGCAGCGCGACCGACGAGGAGCGCCTCGCTCAGCTCGCCACGTTCCGCACCGAGCTGCACCGCATCGGCGCCGAACCCGGCACGCCCCCGGCGCCCGGCCTGCCGCCCCTGTCCGACATCTTCGGGCCGCTGGCGCAGACGATCGCCCGCCACCAGTTGCCGATCACGCCGTTCTACGACCTCCTGTCCGCCTTCGAGCAGGATCTGACGGTCAAGCGCTACGAGGACTACACCACCCTCATGGATTACTGCAGCCGCTCGGCCAACCCGGTCGGGCGCCTGATGCTGCACCTGTTCGATGCCAGCACGCCGCAGAACATCACCGAGTCCGACGCCATCTGCACCGGCCTGCAGCAGGTGAACTTCTGGCAGGACGTGCGGGTGGACTGGCACAAGCACCGCGTCTACCTCCCGCAGGAAGACCTGCGCCGCCACGGCGTGTCGGATGAAGACCTGGCCGCCTGCCGGCTTACGCCAGCGTGGCGCGAGCTGATGGCCTTCCAGGTTGACCGCACACGCGCGCTGCTACACTTCGGCGCTCCGCTGGCGCGCCGCCTGCCGGGCCGCATCGGCCTGGAGCTGCGCCTGGTGGTGCAAGGCGGGCTGCGCGTCCTGGAGCGGATCGAGGCGAGCGGCTACGATGTATTCATGAATCGCCCCGAATTGGGCGCCAAAGACTGGGCCATCATGTTGTGGCGCTCCATCAAGTAACAGGCCGTGCCTAATGACCCCTGACGAGTATTGCCAGGAAAAAGCCGCCAAAAGCGGCTCCAGCTTCTACTACTCCTTCCTGTTCCTGCCTCCCGAGCGCCGGCGCGCCATCACGGCCCTGTATGCGTACTGCCGCGAAGTCGACGACGTGGTCGACGAGTGCACCGATCCGTCGCTGGCGCGCATCAAGCTCGCCTGGTGGCGCACGCAGATCGACCAGATGTTCGACGGCAAGCCCGACCATCCCGTCACGCGCGCGTTGCAGCCGCACCTGGAAAGCTGTTCGATCACCCGCGCCCGCCTGCTGGCCGTGATCGACGGCATGGAAATGGACCTGGACCAGACCCGTTATCTGGACTGGCCCGGCCTGCGCAAGTATTGCTGGCACGCGGCCGGCGTCGTGGGCGAGCTGTCCGCCGGCGTGTTCGGCTATTCCGATCCCAAGACGCTGGTCTACGCCGAAAAGCTGGGCCTGGCGTTCCAGATGACCAACATCATCCGCGACGTGGGCGACGACGCCCGCCGCGGCCGCATCTATATCCCGGTCAACGACATGCAGCAGTTCGAGGTCAAGGCCTCGGACATCCTGAATGGCGAGTATTCCGACCGCTTCAGCGCGCTGATGAAGTTCCAGGCCGACCGCGCCCGCGAACTCTACCGCGAGGCGATGAGCAACCTGCCCGAGGCCGACCGGCGCGCGCAGCGTCCGGGACTCATGATGGCCGCCATCTACCATGCGCTGCTCGACGAGATCGAGCGCGACAATTGGCAGGTGCTGCACCAGCGCATTTCGCTCACCCCCTTGCGCAAACTCTGGCTCGCCTGGAAAACCTGGGTGGGCGGCGGACGCGGCCTGGTCCGCCGGTTGGCCCGGTGAAGGCGGCAGTCATTGGCGCAGGCTGGGCCGGCTTGGCGGCCAGCGTCGCCCTGCGTGAAGCCGGCGCCAAGGTCACGGTGTTCGAGGCCGGGCACACCCCCGGCGGCCGCGCGCGGCGCGTGTTCCATGGCGATTTTGAAGCACCGCTCGACAACGGCCAGCATCTCTTGTGCGGCGCCTACAAGGAAACCCTGGCGCTGATGCGCCGCGTGGGCCGCAACCCCGACGCCCTGCTGATGCGGCGCCCCTTGCGGCTGGCAAGCCTGGACGGCCGCTTCAACCTGTCCGCCCCGCGCCTGCCGGCGCCGCTGCACATGGCCATGGCCGTCCTGCGCGCACGTGGCCTGTCGTGGGGCGACCGGCTGGCGATGCTGCGCCTGATGCGCGGCTTGAAGACCATGTCCTGGTCGCCGCCGCGCGACTGGACCGTGCTGCAATTGCTGCACTATCACGCGCAATCCGACGTGCTGATCCGGCAGATGTGGGAACCCCTTTGCCTGGCCGCGCTGAACACGCCAATTGCTTCGGCCAGCGCGGTGCTGTTCGCCCGCGTGCTGCGCGACAGCCTGGCTGGCGCGCGCGAAGACAGCGATATGCTGCTGCCGTGCACGGACCTGTCGGCGCTGTGGCCGGACGCCGCCGCGCGACAGGTCACCATGCGCTATGGCAGCACAGTGCGCCAGCTGCATCCGTCCGCCGACGGCATCGACATCAATCAGGAACGTTTTGACGCGGCCGTGCTGGCCGTGCCACCCACCTTCGCCGCGCGCCTCCTGGATGGTCCGCTGCGCGAGGCCGGCGCCACGGGGCTGCTCGATGCGCTGAAGGCCTTCGACTATCTGCCCATCGCCACGCTGAACATACGGCTGGCTGGCCCGTGGCGGCTGCCCGAGCCAATGATGATGCTGCGCGAGGATGCGGCCCGCGGCCATGCCGGCCAGTGGCTGTTCGACCGCGCCCAGCTCGCGGGCGACACCAAGGCCGGGGAGCTGGCCGTGGTGGCCAGCGCTGCCATCGGCATGAGCGAACGCAACCGGCGGCAAACCATTGAAGCCCTGATCGATCAGGTGGCCGAACAGGCCGCGGCGCATCCGCTGCGGCTGCCGCCGATGCCCGAGGTGGCCGCGGCTGAACTGTTCATTGAAAAGCGCGCGACGTTTGCAGCGGTGCCGGGCCTGACCCGCCCGCTGAATACGACGCCGTGGCCCACGCTGGCATTGGCGGGCGACTGGACCGACACCGGCTATCCCGGCGTCCTGGAAGGCGCGGTGCGCAGCGGCCTGCAGGCGGCTCGCGTGCTGAATCCCCGCGCGGACTGAACAGCGTCAGGCGGGCAAGCCGCCCGCCTGACGCAGACCGGTCAGGCCTGCTTTGTCCCGAACAGGTCGGCCTGGCGCGGATCCGCCGCGGCGAGCTCGTAGCCGATCTGCCCCGCAACCTCGCGCAGGATGTTCTGCGCAAGATTGAAGGCCGTGTTGGCCGCCGGCACGCCCGCGTAGATCGCGTTCTGCAGCAGCACTTCCTTGAGTTCGTCGGGCGTCAGGCGCGAGGCGTCCTGCGCCGTCAACGCGGCGCGCACGTGCAGTTCAAATTCTTCCCAGCGGCCCAGCGACAACGTCACCGCCAGCACCATCATGCGGCGCGCCTTGTGCGGCAATCCGGGGCGGCTCCAGATATCGTGCCAGGCATACCGCGTGATCATGTTCTGGTAGTCGGCGGTGAACTTGGTGGCGCGATCCAGCGAACGCTGCACCCATTCATCGCCCAGCACGGCGCGGCGGTTTTCCAGGCCGCGCTCGAAATCGTCTTCCCGGCTCATCTGGTCAATCTCCATTCGGATCGGGGGCTGGCGCGTGCAAACGTTGCCGCGCCCGCCCCCGGATGATCAATTCACCTGGATGTTATTGGTTTTCACGACCTCGGCCCAGCGGGTCTGTTCCGCGTCGACAAACTTGGCGAAGTCCTCGGCGCTGCTGCCGACCGGCGTCAGGCCCAGCTTGGCGAGCTTCTCGCGGGTATCAGGACGCGCCAGCGCCTTTTGCACCAGGTCCTGCAGCTTGGCCACCACTTCGGGGCTGGCGCCGGCCGGCAGGAAGAAGCCGTTCCACTCGACCACGTTGAAGTTCTTGATGCCGGCTTCGCCCACGGTCGCCACGTTGGGCAGTTCGGGCATGCGCTGTGACGACGAGACCGCCAGCGCCTTCAGCTTGCCGCCGGTGACGTAGTTCAGGCTGGACGCGGCGTTGGCAAAGTAGACGTCGACCTGACCGCCCATGACGTCCACGATGGCCGGTGCGCCACCCTTGTAGGGCACGTGCACCATATCCAGGTTCGCATCCTTCTTGAGCAGCTCGGCGGCCATCTGGGCCAGGCTGCCCGGTCCGTAGGACGCGAACGTCAGGCGGCCGGGCTTGGCGCGCGCGGCATCGATGAAGTCCTGCAGGTTGTTGAAGCTGGAACCAGGCGCGGCCACCAGGATGTTGGGCACGCTGACGGCCTGCGAGACCGGAACGAAGTCCTTCTTGGCGTCATAAGGCAGCTTGCGCAGCACCGGATTGATCGAGAAGGACGACGCGTCGTACAGCACGGTGTAGCCGTCGGGCTTGGCCCGCGCCACGAACGCCGCGCCGATGGAACCGCTGGCGCCGCCCTTGTTCTCGATCACCACGCTCTGGCCGGCGACTTCGCCCATGCCTTGCGCGATGATGCGCGCGGCGTTGTCCGCGCCGCCGCCGGCGGAATACGGCACCACCACGGTGATGGGCTGCTCGGGGTAGCCGGCGGCGTGCGCCGCGCCAAATGCGGTGGCCAGACCGATGGCGGCTGCCAGCGGACGAATTGCGGCCAGGGCCGTGCGACGGGTTTTCTTCATGTGTGCTCCTCGGGTCTCCCCTGCGGGGATGTTCGATCGGTCAAGGGTCGTGGCGCGAGCCGTCGTCAGACGGTCGCGATGGGGTTGACCGGCGCGCCGACCAGACCGGGCACGTACATGGGCGCCGCGGTCAGGAAAAAGGCATGCCGGCCGTGCTGGCGCAACCATTGCGCCAGCGGGGTCAGGTGCCAGAGCTCGCCCAACGGCAGGCCCAGCTTGAACAGACATTGCTCGTGCAGGGGCAGCAGCGCGCCCTTGCCCGTGTCCAGGTGATGGTTGCGCAGTTCGACCGCGTGGTTGTCGGCGGCGATGGCCGCGATCCGGCTGTCCTTGATCCACGCCAAGAGGTCCGCATCGGCGCCGTCCAGCACGCAGCAGCTCGTTTTGAGCCGCTCTTGCTCGTCGTCACCCAGCGTCAGCGCCAGGTCGGCCAACCCGGTGTGCAGGCACAGCACGTCGCCCGGCCGGACTTCCACGCCATCGGCGCGCATCACGTCCATCAGCTCGCGGTGGGACACCTTGCGCTGCGCATCACCGAAATGGGCACGCAGGTCCACCATGACGCCGCGTCCCTGGATGCCGTGGCGCGCCATCGGTTCAATGGACAGGTCGCGGGTGCCGGTAAAGCCCTCAGTGGCGGGCTCGCTGACGGCGAAACCGTTGTAGCCGGTGGGCTGCGGCTGGCCGGTGCCATGGGCGTCGTACATCGAGCCCACGTGCCCCAGCGCGTCCCATTGCGTGGAATATTGCGGCGACAGCGTGACGCGGTCGTCGCTGATGACATCGGTGGCGCCCGGCACGTCGCGGTCCAGCGGATAGCGGTAGACCGGCACCCCGTTTTTTTCGGCAGGCTGGATCACCGGGCCCTTGCGGCGCGGATTCAGCACCGGCGCGCGCGGCACGGTCAGCGGCAGGCTCAGCGAAAACGAGATCCCGGTGCGGATTTCGGCAACCGCGGCCAGGCGCGCCTGGACGTCAAGGTGGTTGAGGGTGCCCAGCTGGTCATCGTGTCCGAAATCGCCCCAGTTCGATCCGTCCGGGCGGCGCACATAGCGTTGCGCTTGATTCATGATTCCTGTCTCCTCGCCCTTTTGCCGGACGATTCTTATCTTGGTTGTTACTGCTTATTGCACCACGGAGGTGTGCAGCAATTGGTCGATTTCGCTCGTTGTGTATCCCAGGGCGGACAGAATGGTGCGACTGTGTTCACCCAGACCCGGCGCGGCGCGCACGGCGCCGGCACTGGCTTCGTCTTGCGCGGCGGCTCCGCCAAACTGCGCCCATTGCGCCAGACCGAGGTAATTGCCCGCCTTCTCGCTGTGATACGGGCGCATGAATCCCATCGCCTCCACCTGCGGGTGGTCGAACATGTCCTCGACCGGCCGCACCTCCGCGCAAGGCACGCTCTGGCCGAAGCGCTCGGCCCATTCGCGGGCCGATGCGCGCGCCAGCGCCTCGCGCACCAGCGGGATCAGCACGGCCGCCTGCGCCGCGCGCTTTTTCACGGTGTCGTAGTCGGGATGGTCCGCCAGATCCTGCAGGTCCAGGTGATCGCACAGCGCACGCCAGAAATGCGGCGTGTTGGCCGAGATGTAGAGATGGCCTTCGCGCGTGGGATGGATGCCCGTGATGCCGCCCGAGCGCATGTCGCGTTCGATGCGGCGCGGCTCGCCTTCGGCCCAGACCAGGCGGGCGGACTGCATGGCCAGCGCGCTGCCCAGCAGCGACACTTCGATGGCCTGCCCGCGCCCGGTCTTCTCGCGCTGATAGAGCGCGGCGGACACGCTGTTGGAGATCAGCGCGGCGCCGTAGTAGTCGACCACCGATCCGTACAGCACCTCGGGCGGGCCGTCGGGCTTGGCCTGCGCCGCGCACATGCCGGTCATGGACTGCAGCACCTGGTCGTAGCCCGCGTGGCGCGCCATCGGACCGGCCGCGCCGTAACCCGTCATCGCACAATAGATCAGGCGCGGGTTGATGGCGGCCAGCGTGGCGAAGTCGATGCGCAGGCGCTCCGGCACGCCGGGGCGGAAATTGTGGACCAGCACATCGGCCTCGCGCACCAGCCTGACCAGCACCTCGTAACCCGCTTCGTCTTTCAGATTGAGGCACAGGCCGCGCTTGTTGCGGTTGATGCCGAGAAAGGCGCGGCTCTCGGCCGGCAGCGTCGACGGGTACTTGCGCAGGTTGTCGCCTTCGGGCGGCTCGACCTTGATCACGTCGGCGCCCATGTCGCCCAGCAAGGCGCAGCCGTACGGACCCGCGATGTAGGCGCTGAGGTCCAGCACCTTGACGCCGGCCAGCGGCAACTGAGCGGAGGTTTCAATTTCCATCATGCAATTCATCCGATAAAAAGCTCGGCCGCAATTCGCGCAGGCCGTTTCAGGCGGCGCGTCCTGCGGCCAGCAGGACGTCGCGGGCGCGCCGCACGAAGGGCGCGTCGATCATCTTGCCGTCCAGCAGAAAGGCGCCCACCCCTTCCTGCGCCTGGCTTGCCGCGACGATCCGTTCGGCCGCATCGATCTCTTCGGCACTGAATCCGAAGACCTCGTTGGCGATGGCGATCTGGCTGGGATGCACGCAGGATTTGCCCAGGAAACCCAGCGAGCGCGCCAGTTGCGCCTCGGCCTGGAAGCCCTCGCCGTCGCGCACGCGGGCATAGGCGGCGTCCATGGCGTACTTGCCCGCGGAACCGGCGCCCAGCCGCAACGCCAGCATCACCGCGCGCAGGGTCTCGGGCCGGTAACGGTCGATGCCTAGGGGCTCGAACAGGTCGGCCAGCCCCAATTGCAGGCCTGCCACGCGCGGGTGCGCCGCCGCCAGCTCGGCCGCGCGGGCCAGCGCCAGCGGCGTTTCAACGGTGACCAGCAGCTCGCCCTCGAAACCGGCCTGGCCGGCGCGGTCCGCGGCCTCGCGCAGCGCGTCGGCGGACTCGACCTTGGGCAGATTCAGCATGTCGATCGGCGATCGTCCCAGCGCGTCCAGGTCGTCCGCGAAATAAGGGGTGTCCGACGCATTGACGCGAACGATAATTTTCTTGGGATGTTGAGCCTGCGCCGTTTGAAAGGCGGGCGACCCGAGCCAGCTGGCCAGCTCGGCACGCGCAGCCGCCTTGCGAGGCGGCGCGACCGCGTCCTCCAGATCGAAGGACAGTGCATCGGCAGCGCTGGCCATGGCTTTGTCGAATAGTTCCGGGCGTGACGCCGGCACGAAAAGCTTGCTTCTCATTGTGGTCTCCTGGCCGCATTGTGACCGCGCTGCACGCCGCCAGGGGAAAGCCGCCATACGATAAGAAGATAGAATCTCTATCATCATGAACACCGACTTTCTCCACACGCTGTCCGCCGTGGCGCAGCACGGCTCCATGGCCGAGGCCGCCCGCCGCCTGGGACTGACACACGGCGCCGTCGCCCAGCAGATCCGCAAGCTGGAACAGGAGCTGGGCGTGCCACTGGTCGCGCGCGCCGGCCGCACCGTGCACCTGACGGCCAAGGCAATCGAACTGATCGGACCGATGCGCGAGGTCCTGGAGCGGATCGAAAAGATCCGCTACCTGGCGCGGTCGGGCGAGATGATGGGCGAGCTTCGGCTGGGCGCCGGCAACACCGCGCTGAACTCCATGGTGCCGGCCATTCTTGAACATCTGGTTGGACGCCATCCGCTGATCAGCGTGGAGATCCAGCCCGGCCACAGCGCCCGCTTCTATCCGGCCATTGAAAGCGGCGAACTCGATGCGGCCATCGCGCTGGAAGCGCCCTATCCGCTGTCCAAAAGCCTGGGCTGGCAGTTGCTGCGCGAAGAACCTTATGTGCTGGCGGCGGCCCCGCGCCACGCCGGCCGTCATCCGCACAGCCTGCTCACCGCGGAGCCGTTCATCCGCTACCAGCGCAACGACTGGAGCGGGCGGCATGTCGACGAGTATCTGCGCCGCGTCGGCATCACGCCGCGGGACCGGTTCGAGCTGAACGCGATCGAATCGATTGCGGTCATGGTGAGCCGGGATCTGGGCGTGGCGATCCTGCCCCGGTCCACCAACGGCACGATCGAACGGCTGGGTCTGCTCGCCCTGCCGCTGCCCGCGCACTGCGAACCGCGCCGCTTCGGACTGATCTGGTCGCGCGTGTCGCCGCGGCTGGCGTTGATCCAGGCGTTCCGGGACATCGCCATCGTGGAGTACGCGAAGGCGGCAGGTGCGCCGGACAATTGACGCCTTTCTACGGGGAAACGATCTGGCGTGCCCGGGAGCGTCTTCCTATACTTGTATTGTCCTCAATACAACATATCAGGAGACAACTCATGCCGGGACTTCATCGGATCGCCGCGGGCTGCGCGCTGCTGGCGGCGTTCGCCATGCCAACCGCCCCCGCCCTCGCGCAGGCGGACGCCATCAGGCTGGTCGTGGGCGCACCGCCGGGCGGCACCACCGACACCGTGGCGCGCAGCATCGCGCAGCACATGGCAGTGGACTTGAAGCGCCCCGTGGTGGTTGAGAACAAGCCGGGCGCGGGCGGCAACATCGCCGCCGACTATGTCGCCAAGAGCAATCCCGACGGCAATACCTTGCTGGTCACCTTCACCAGCTTTTCCATCAACGCCACGCTGTACCGGAACCTGCCCTTCGACCCCGTGGCCGATTTCACGCCGATCAGCATGCTGGCCAACGTGCCCAGCGTGCTGGTCGTGCGCAAGGACTTTCCGGCGCGCACCATGCCGGAGTTCGTCTCGCTGGTCAAAGCCAGCCCCGGCAAGCACACGATGGCGCTGGGCGCGATCGGGTCGTCGCTGCACATGGCCGGCGAACGCATGAAGATGATGGCGGGCCTGGACATCCTGAACGTGCCGTACAAGGGCACGGCGCCGGCCATCACCGACCTGCTGGGCGGTCAGGTGGACATGATGTTCGCCAGTTCGCTGAACGCGCTGCCGCACATCAAGAGCGGCGCACTGCGGGCGCTGGGGGTCACCAGTCCGCAGGCGCTGCCGCAGTTTCCCGGCGTGCCGCCCATCGGCGATACCATCAAGGGTTTCGAATCGAACGCGTGGTTCGCGCTGTTTGGTCCGGCCAAGATGCCGGCCGACAAGCTGGCGGCCCTGAACGCCGCGGCGCGCAAGGCGGTCGACACGCCATCGTTCCGCAAGCTGCTCGAAGGCGAGGCCGCCAGCGCGGTCAGCAGCAGCCCCGAGGAACTGGGCGTCTTCGTGCGCGAGGACATCGCGCGCTATGCCGAGATCGTCAAGTTCACCGGCGCGACCGTCGACTGAACGTCAACCAGGAGCCCCTCCGTGCCCGACAGCCCGCTGCCGCTTTATCACAAGGTCTATCTGTTGCTGAAGCAACGGCTTGAAGCAGGCGGGTTCGCCACGGACAGGGCGATGCCCGGCGAAAACGCGCTGGCCGCCGAATACGGCGTGTCCCGGCTGACGATACGGCGCTCGCTCGATGCGCTGGCGGCCGATGGCCTCATCGAGCGGCGGCAGGGGCGCGGCACGTTCGCGGCCCCGCCGGCGCAGTTTCCGGGCCCGCAGCACGGTGCGGGTATCGATGCGCTGATGGCGCACCTGGCCCGCATGGGCATGCACACGCAGGTGCGCCTGCTTGAACTGGAAACCGCGCCCGCCCCGCCGCCAGTGGCGGCGCGCCTGGAACTGCCGCCCGGCGCACCCGTGCAGCGCGCCGTGCGCGTGCGCAGCCACGAAGGCCAGCCGTTTTCCTACTTGACCACGTTTGTGCCGGATGACATCGGCCAGCGCATCCGCCGCCAGGATCTGGACGCCAAACCGCTCTTGGCCATCTTCCGCGACCTGGGCGTGCGCGTGGCGCGGGCCGAACAGTCGATTTCAGCCGTGCTGGCCGAGCCCGGCATCGCCGAATTGCTGGAGGTGCCGGTGGGTTCGGCCCTGCTCAGCTTGCACCGTGTGGTGCGCGACGAGTCCGGGCGGCCGGTAGAGTGGTTGCATGCCCGCTACCGGCCAGACCGCTACGAATACCGCATGAACATGCAGGCGCACGACATGCCCGGCCAGCCGACGTGGCTGCCCGCGGCGGTCGCCACGCGTGCAGACGGGGCCTGATCGGCGCGGCACGCGCAAGACGTCAATGGCGGCGGCACGCCCGCAGCTTCAATCGCCGCTAAAGCACATGCGTCAACGTGCCTAGCGCAGCAGACTGACCGTGGCCAGCCCCGCCGCCGTCAGCGCCAGCGACCCGGCCAGACTGAAACCGGCATAGCCCAGCGCGCTGACATACGCGCCACGCTCCAGCATCGCGACGGTCTCGGCCGAGAAGGTCGAGAACGTGGTCAGCCCGCCCATGAAACCGGTGATGGCCCCAAGCCGCACCCAGGCGGGCCACTCGGGATGCCCGGCCACCAGCGCCAGCACCACGCCTACCAGATACCCGCCGGCCAGATTGACCGCCAGTGTGCCCCACGGCCACGAGCCCGCATTCAGCCACAGACCGACCAGCCAGCGGGACCACGCGCCAAGGATCGCGCCCAGGCCCACGGCCAGGAAATTCAGGGGAACCAGCGTTTGATAGGCGGACATGGAGGTCAGACGGTGCCGTGTTGTTTGAGACGCAGGGAAAAGACCAGCAGCAGTATGCCGAAGAACACGGCATAGATCCCGATCACCCACACCAGCGCCAGCGCACCCGCGCCCGGCTGCATGACCAGCATGGCGCCGAAGGCCACCGACACCAGCCCGGAAAGGCCCAGCAGCCATTCGTTGCGGATGGCCTTGCGAAAGCGCACGGCGGCAATGATCTGGAAGACGCCTGCGACGATCGCCCAGATCGCGATGATGTAGAGCAGGATCAGCGCGGTCAGCCCCGGCCACAGAAAGGTGACGATACCCGCCGCCACGCCCAGCAGGCCCACGATGATCAGCGCCCACAGCGGTTTGCCGTTGTCCCGGATGCGGAATCCGGCGATCAGCGCCAGCACCCCGTCCACCAGCGCGAAAGCGCCCCACACCAGCACCAGCGCCGACAAGGTGATGGCCGGCATGAACATGGCCATGAACCCGAACAGGATGGCAACGACGCCGCGAAGCGCCACCCATCCCCAATGACGACCGATTTGATCCACGACTTGCTGTTGCAGCATGACGACCTCCGGTGTTTGCAAAGGGTGGCCTATCTTAGTCCCGCTGGCCGGCAGGCGCATCCGTTCAGCCTGCATTCAGCTTCGGCAAATAAGGCGCTTTCCGCCGAAATCGATTGAAATTTTCGTGCGCGAAAAGGCCGCGCTTTTTTAAGAGTAATTCTCATTAAATGCTAGAATCCGGCCGCTTCCTGCCCGACATTCCATGGACACCCAACCCGTTCCCCGCCGCCGCGCCTACTGGCTCAAGACACTGCATCAGTGGCACTGGATCAGTTCTGCGCTCTGCCTGCTGGGCATGCTGTTGTTCGCGGTGACGGGGCTGACGCTGAACAACGCGTCACACATCGAATCGAAGGCCGTGGTGACCAGCCGCGAGGCCCGTCTGCCTGAATCCCAGCTCCAGCAGCTCGCCGCCGCGCCCGCGGCAAAAAAGGCGCCCCTGCCCGCCTCGGTCGCCGCCTGGCTGGACGAGACGCTGGACGCCTCGACAGCCGGCAAGACCGCCGAGTGGTCGCCCGACGAGGTCTACCTGTCGCTGCCCCGCGCGGGCGGCGACGCCTGGCTGTCCATCGACCGCGCCAGCGGCGACATCGAATACGAGCGCACCGACCGTGGCTGGATCTCGTACCTGAACGACCTGCACAAGGGCCGCAATACGGGTCTGGCGTGGAGCTGGTTCCTGGACATCTTTGCCGTCGCCTGTCTGGTGTTCTCGCTGACCGGACTGGTGCTGCTCAAGATGCACGCCGGCAACCGCAGCGCAACCTGGCCCATGGTGGGACTGGGCGTCGTGATTCCGCTGGTGCTGGCGCTGCTTTTCATTCACTGATTCCATCGATACGCCCTGGAGATTTCCATGCGCAAATTGCTGTTGCCGGCGCTGCTCGCCGGCCTGATCGCCCGAACGGCCCATGCCGCAGACATCGGCCTGTCCATCGAGGTGCCGCGTCTGGACGTGGCCGAATACCACCGCCCGTACGTGGCGATCTGGATCGAGAACCCCGACCAGAGCGTCGCCACCGACCTGGCCGTCTGGTACGACGTGGCCAAGAAGAACAACGAAGGCACCGAGTGGCTCAAAGACATGCGCCAGTGGTGGCGCCGCAGCGGCCGCAACCAGCAGTTCCCGGTGGACGGCGTCAGCGGCGCGACCAAGCCCGTGGGCAAGCACGCGCTGTCGTTTGACGCGGCCAGCAAGCCGCTCGCGCAGCTCAAGCCCGGCCAGTACGCGGTGGTGGTCGAAGCCGCGCGCGAAGTGGGCGGCCGCGAACTGGTGCGCATCCCCTTCCAATGGCCGCCGCAAAAGGCCGAGCAACTGAGCGCGCGCGGCGAACACGAACTGGGCGCCATCGCGCTCGACCTCAAACCCTGACCGGCCTCGTGACCAGCCCCTTTAGCAACGCAAGCAACGCAAGAAACGCAAGGAACGCAACGATGAAATCCGCCGCCAAACTGGCCGCCGCCCTGGCGCTGTGCCTGCCCTTTGCCGCTCACGCCCATGACGTCTGGATCGTGCCCTCCTCGACGGTGCTGTCCGGCACCGACAGCTGGATCACCGTGGACGCCGCGGTCGGCAACGACAAGTTCTACTTCAACCACGCGCCGCTGCGCCTGGACGGCCTGACCGTCACCGCGCCGGACGGCAATGCCGCCGAAGCCGAGAACATCAACCGCGGCAAGCTGCGCAGCACGTTCGACCTGCAGTTGAAACAAGCCGGCACCTACCGCGTTGCCGTGGTCAACGACGGCGTGTTCGCGCGCTGGAAGGAAGACGGCAAGAACAAGCGCTACTTCGGCAAGGTGGAAGGCATGGCGCAGGCCGTGCCGGCCAAGGCCGACGAGCTTGAAGTCTCGCAAAGCCTGGGCCGCGTCGAGACCTTCGTCACCGCCGGCAAGCCCTCGGCCGTCAAGCCCGTGGGCCGTGGCCTGGAGCTGGCGCCCGTGACGCACCCGAACGACCTCTTCACGGACGAAGCGGCCACGTTCCAGATGCTGCTGGACGGCAAGCCCGCCGCCGACCTGGACGTGAACGTCGTGCCGGGCGGCAGCCGTTATCGCGACAAGGTCGGCGAAATCCAGATCAAGACCGACAAGGACGGCAAGTTCTCGGTGAAGTGGCCGCAGCCCGGTCTGTACTGGATCGAAGCCGGCATGGAAGACGCCAAGGTCACCGTGCCGCAGGCCAAGAAGCGCCGCCTGTCGTACGCCGGCACCGTCGAAGTGCTGCAACCGTAAGGCACAGGCGCGCGCGTGGCGACCTCTCCTTCCTTCGCACCGCGCAACGCGGCGGCCCCGGCCGTTCGCGTCGCCTATGGCGCCATGCCAGCGCGCCCGGCCGCGTTGGCCGGCGCCACCATGGGCACCACTTGGTCCGCGCGCCTGGCGCTGCCGGCGGGCGTGACCGAAGCGTCAGCACGGCAAGGCATCCAGGCCGCGCTGGACCAGGTCGTCGCGCAAATGAGCACCTGGGAAGCAGACTCGGACATCACGCGCTACAACCGCGCCGAGTCCGGCTGGCAGACGCTGCCGCCCGAGTTTTTCCATGTGCTGCATCATGCGCTGATGCTGGCCGAGGACAGCGGCGGCGCCTACGACCCCACCGTCGGGCCGCTGGTCAATGCCTGGGGTTTCGGGCCGCACCAGCGCGCCTTTGAACCGCCCTCTCCGGCCGCCATCCAGACCGCGCTTGATCGTTGCGGCTGGCGGCGCGTGCCGCTGGACCAAGACCGCCGCGCGGCCTGGCAGCCCGGCGGCGTCTATCTGGACCTGTCGTCCATCGCCAAGGGGTACGGCGTGGACCGCGCGGCGATGGCGCTCGATGCCTTGGGCATCACCGATTACCTGGTCGAAGTCGGCGGCGAGTTGCGCGCCCGCGGCAAGCGTCCCGACGGACAATCCTGGCGCGTGGCCATTGAAGTCCCCGACGCCAGCGACGACCATGCGCTGGCCTTGCCGCTGCACAACTGCAGCATCGCCACGTCGGGCGACTACCGGCGCCACGCCGGCGACGGCGATGCGCGCTACGCCCACACGATCGACCCGCGCACCGGCCACCCGGTACGCAACGCGGTCGCCTCGGTAACCGTGCTGCACCCCATCTGCATGCAGGCCGACGCGCTGGCCACCGTGCTGACGGTGCTGGGCGAAGCCGAGGGGCTGGCCTATGCGCGCCGCCATGGCCTCGCCGCGCTGTTCATCGTGCGCGGCGAAGACGCCTGGCGCGTCGTCGCCACCCCGCAGTTTGAAGCCCTGGCCCTGGCAACCTGAATGCCCATGTTGCACACCCGATTGATCGCGGCAACGTGCGTGGTGCTGACCTGGCTGCTGCTGTGCCTGTGGGCCTGGCAACGCGCCCGCCGCCAGCATGCGCAACACGCGCTGGCGCTGCAGGCGCTGAGCGCACCCGCGCCCGAAGACGCCGTGCTGGTGGCCTACGCCAGCCAGACCGGCTACGCCGAGTCGCTGGCCATGCAGACTGCGGAATCTCTGCGCGCCGGCGGTCTGACCGTGCGCGTCGCCTCGCTGGACCAACTGGACCTTCAACGTCTGGCCGCCTGCCGGCGCATGCTGTTTGTCGTCAGCACCTACGGCGAGGGCGATCCGCCCGATGCGGCCGCGGCGTTTGCCGGCCAGATGCAACAGACGCCACAGGGCGCCGCGCTGGCCGGTGCGCAATATGCCGTCCTGGCGCTCGGCGACAGCGAGTACGCGCAGTTCTGCGGCTTTGGCCACCGGTTGAACGACTGGCTGCACGCGCAAGGCGCGACGCCGTTGTTCGATCTGGTCGAGGTCGACAACGACGACGCGGCCGCGCTACGCCACTGGCAGCATCATCTGGGCCTGCTGGCCGGCCGCAGCGATTTGCCCGATTGGGAAGCGCCCGTCTACGACACTTGGCGCCTGGCGGGCCGGGAACTGCTAAATCCCGGCAGCCAGGGCGGCCCTTGCTATCTGCTGACGTTGTCGCCGCCGCCCGAGAGCACGGCAGCATGGCAGGCGGGCGACATCGCCGAAATCGGCCCCCGGCGCGAACGCGGCGGCGCGCTGGAGGCGCATCGTGAATACTCCATCGCTTCGCTGCCCGCTGACGGCGCCATCCAGCTGCTGGTGCGCCAGATGCAAGGCGCCGACGGCGCGCTGGGTCTGGGCAGCGGCTGGCTCACGCACATTGCGCAGACCGGCGACGAGATCGCCTTGCGTGTACGCACGAACCGAAATTTCCACCCGCCGGCTGACGACCGCCCGCTGATTCTGATCGGCAACGGCACCGGCCTTGCGGGCCTGCGCGCGCTGATCAAAGCGCGCCGCGCTGCCGGCCACCGCCGCAACTGGCTGGTCTTCGGCGAGCGCAACGCCGCTTGCGACGCGTTCTGCCGCGATGAGATCGACGCCTGGCGGCAAGACGGCACATTGGAACGCGTGGATGCGGTGTTTTCACGCGACCAGCCTGAGCGCCGCTATGTGCAGCACTGCCTGCGCGACCAGGCGGACGCCGTGCGTGCCTGGGTGGATGCCGGCGCCGCCGTGTATGTCTGCGGCAGCCTGCAAGGGATGGCGGGCGGCGTGGAAGCCGCGCTGCAGGACATCCTGGGCGCGGACCGCCTGCAGGCCCTGCAGCATGCGGGCCGCTACCGGCGCGACGTGTACTGACGACGCACGCGGCCCGCGTTTCCCGAGTCCTTACTGCAGCTTGATCTGCGCGCGCTCGATCACGGTCTTCCAGCGATCGCGTTCCGTGCTGATCTGCTCACCAAACTGCGCCGGCGTGTTGCCCAGCGGGAACGCGCCGGTCTCTTCCATCTTTGCCGCGGTCGCCGGATCGCGCACCGCACGCGCAAAGGCATCCGCCAGCTTGTCGCGCACATCGGCCGGCATGTTGGCCGGCCCCACCACGCCGTACCAGGCCGTCACGTCGTAATCCTTGTAGCCCTGCTCGGCAAAGGTCGGCACGTCCGGCAGTCGCGGATTGCGCGCCGTTCCAGTAATCGCCAGGGGTTTCAGGTGATTGCTCTTGACGTACGGCAGCGACGACGGAAAGTTGTCGAAAATCACCGGCACCACGCCGCCCACCGTGTCGGTCAGCGCCGGCGCCGAACCGCGATAGGAAATGCTGTTCATCTTGCCGCCGATGATCTGCAGGAACCAGATCATGCCCAGGTCGTTCACGCCGCCCGCACCCGCGTTCGCGTAGCCGTCCTTGCCCGGATTGGCGCGCACGTGGGTCACGAACTCGGCCAGCGTCTTGGCCGGGAAGTTCGGATTCACGCTGAGGATGTTGGGGCTGGTCACCAGGTTGCTGATGGGCGTGAAGTCCTTGACCGGGTCATAGGCCAGGTTGGGAAACAGGTGCGGCGCCGTGCCGTGCGTGCTGACGGTGGCCAGGCCCACGGTGTAGCCGTCCGGCTTGGCGCGCGCGGTGGCCGTCATGCCGATGGTGCCCGACGCGCCCGTGCGGTTCTCTACGACGATCTGCTGGCCCAGAATTTCGCCTGCCTTGGCCGCGGCCACGCGGCCGACGATGTCCGTGGGACCGCCCGCCGGGAACGGCACGATCAGCGTGATGGGGCGGTCGGGAAAGGCGGCGTGAGCGGCCGGCAGCGCGGCGGCCAGCGCCAGGGCGGCGCAAGTCTTGCGGATCATGATGTTGGGTCTCCTGGTACGGCTGTTGTTATGGAAGGGGTTGGGCCGCGGCCTGATCGCGGCGAAGAATGCGGCCGGGCCGTGGGGTGTCTGCCGTGGCCGGAAAAACCGGCGTGCCATTGACCAGCACGTGCTCCACACCGGCAGACGCGAGCGTCGGCGCTTCCCAGGTGGCGCGATCGATCACCGTATCGGCATCGAACACCACAATGTCCGCCCACGCGCCCACGGCAATCCGGCCACGTTCCGCCAGCCCGAAGACGCGGGCCGGCAGCGCGGTCATCTTGGCCACCGCCGCCTCCAGCGTGACAAGCTGCGCCTCGCGCACGTAGCGCCCCAGCACGCGCGTGAAGCTGCCCCACAGCCGGGGATGCGGATGCGCGTCATTGGGCAGGCCATCGGACCCAACCATGCAGCATTCGTGCTGAAAGATGCGGCGGACCTCGTTCTCGTCCATCGCGAAATAGATCGCCCCGGCCGGGCACAGGCGTTCGGCCGCCGTGGTCTTGTCGCAGCCCCAGCGCGCCGCAATGTCGCTCAGGTACTCGCCGTTGCATTCGGGGTGCGGCGTCGACCACGTGATGCGGATGTCGTCGATGGTGTCGGCGCGCTCCGGGATCAGGATGGTGGAACTGCCGGGATACGGGTAGATGTCCAAAGCCACGTCCACGCCCTCGGCACGGGCACGGTCGATGTTGGCCAGCGTGGCGGCGCTTTTGCCCCAGTTGCGCGGCATCATGCACTTGTGATGCGACAGCACGGTGGCGCAGCCGGTGTTGCGGCCGATGGTCAGCACCTCGTCGACGGCCGCCTCGACCGCGTCGCCCTCGTTGCGGATGTGGCTGGTATGCATCGCGCCGCGCGCCGCCGCCACGCGGGCCAACCCTTCCAGTTCAGGCGGCTGCGCCACCCCGCCCGGCTGATAGGCCAGACCCGTGCTGAAGCCCACGGCGCCCGCGTCCAGCGCGTCGGCCAGCATCTGCTGCATGGCGGCTTGTTCGTCGGGCGTGGGCTGGGCCGCCGGATCGCGCATTGCGGCAAGACGCAGGTTGGCGTGGCCCACCAGCGCGGCCACATTGATGACGGGCTGACGCTCGCGCAGCTCGTCGAAGTAGTGCGTCATGCTGGCAAAGAGCGGCGTCTCGCCCAGTAGCGCCAGCGCCGCCGCGGTGTTGCCCGGCAGCGGTGCGGGCGCACCGCTGACGCCGCAATTGCCCACGACAACCGAGGTGATGCCCTGGCTCGTCTTCCACGCCAGATCGGGCTTTTCCACAAACATCAGGTCGTCGTGACCGTGCACATCGATGAAGCCGGGCGCCACAATCTTGCCCGCGACGTTCACGCGCGTGGCCGCTGGCACCTTCGACAGGTCCCCGATCGCCGCAATGCGTTCGCCCGCCACGCCTACATCGGCGCGCCTGCGCGGACCGCCCAGCCCGTCGATGAGCCAGCCGCCTTCGATGATCAGATCCAAAGTCTCCTGCATGGTGTTCCTGCCTTGGTGAAGGACCTAGTATCGTCCGCGCGATCAATCTGGAAAAATTGTTTTTATTGATCCATCTATCGCGTTTTGAAATGCATCGCCTGCCCAAGCACGTCACCTTGAAGCACCTGACCGCCTTTGTGGCGGTAGCCCAGGAGTCCAGCTTCACGCATGCCGCCAAACGCCTGTTCCAGACGCAGTCGTCCGTCACCAGCCTGGTTCGCCAGCTTGAAGACGCGCTGGGCACCCAGCTCTTTGCGCGCACCAGCCGGCGCGTGCTGCTGACGCCGGCCGGCGAGGAATTCCTGCCGCGCGTCATGCGGCTGCTGGCGGATTTTGATGGCGTGATCGAAGACGTGGTGCGCTTTGGCGCGCTGGAACGCGGACGGGTGGGCGTGGCGGCGGCGCCGTCGGCCATCACGCAGCTCATCGCGCCCGCCGCCGCCGTGTTCGCGGCGCAGTATCCGGCGGTGCGGCTTTATCTCAGCGACGACAACTCCGGCCGCATCCAACGCAAAGTGGCCGCGCGCGAGGTCGATTTCGGCCTGACCAGCCGCTGGGCCGACGCCCCCGGCCTCCAATTCGACGCCTTGCTCGAAGACCGCTTCGGTGTGCTTTACCGCCAGGACGACGCCACGCTGCGCCCGGGGCGCGACGGCGCCATGCGCTGGTCCGACCTGACCGGCCGCAAGCTGGTTGGGGTGGTGGATGAAACGGGCATCATGGCCCTGCTGCGCGCCCGCGCCGACCTGCCCATCGAGGCGGCGGCGCCGTTCTATGAAGCATCGAGCACCACGTCGCAGGCCGCGCTGGTCAAGGCAGGCATGGGCGTCGCGCTGCTGCCGGCGCTGGCCGCGCAACGCGTGATGGAGCCAGGGCTGGCCTACGCGCTGCTGGCCCGGCCCACGGTGGTGCGCACGCTATGCGTCATCCGCAACAAGGAATACCCGCTGAGCCCGGCCGCGCAGGCGTTGATCGCATCGATCCACGACTACCTGCGCACGGCCCCGCTTCCCGCAGGCTGCCGCCGCCTGTCCGCCACACGGCAGAAACACTAGGTGCGCGGTGTTACGCGCGTGCTGACCGGCGCCGCCCCTGCGATCGGGTGTCAGACACCCGCGCGCAGCTTCTCGTCCAACGCGGCCAATCCCGCCGCGAACACGTTCTGCCCGACCGCCGCAGCCACATCGTTTAACGCTGCCCCCTCGACGCGGAAATCGGCCCACCATTGCACCAGCGTGCCGCCGCCCTCGGTGACCGGATGCAGCGACACGCCCGCGACATAATCGCGCATCGGAAGATCCGTCTCGATGATCGAATACCGCAGCTCGGTATTGGGATCGTCCAGCATCAAAAGCTGCTCCCGCACGAAGCCGGAAGGCTTGAGCGTCAGATGCCGCACCGAGCCCACGACGTCATGGCGGCCGCCCGCTTCCAGCCGGCTCTCCGCGACGCCGGGATGCCAGCCTGCCAGGCCGTTGAAATCCCGGAACAGCGGCCAGACCTTGTTCAATGGCGCGTGGACGACAGCGGTGATGTGTACGGTATGCGGCATACGGGCTCCGTTATACGCAATGCGTGTCGAATAAGCCGAAAACTGCGGCGATGGGGATCAGAAGGTCAGGTTCTTGAATTCGCGCGTGGCGGCCGTCAGGGCCTGTTCGGTCGGCAGGCGTTCCATCGAGCTGGCGCCATAGAAGCCGTGGCAATGCTTGCACGCGCGCAGCACGTGGGCCGCATCGTCGGGCGTCGCGATCGGGCCGCCGTGGCACAGCACGATGATATCCGGGCGCACCGCCAGCGCGGCCTCGGCAATACGGTCGATGGCGCCCACGCAATCATCCAGCGTCAGCGCCGTTTCAGCGCCAATGGACCCGCCGGTGGTCAGCCCCATGTGCGCCACGATGATGTCAGCCCCCGCGCGGGCCATGGCCACGGCGTCGTCCTCGTTGAAGACGTACGGCGTCGTCAGCATGCCCTTTTGATGCGCCAGACGGATCATGTCGACTTCCAGCGCATAGCCCATGCCGGTCTCTTCAAGATTGGCGCGGAAGTTGCCGTCGATGAGGCCGACAGTGGGAAAGTTCTGCACGCCGGCAAAGCCCTGCCGTTTCAGGTCGTCCAGGAACACGTCGAAGTCGCAGAACGGATCGGTGCCGTTCACGCCGGCCAGCACCGGCGTCTTCTTGACCACCGGCAGCACTTCGCGGCCCATGTCCACGACGATCTCGTTCGCGTTGCCGTAGGCCAGCAGGCCCGCGAGCGAGCCGCGGCCCGCCATGCGGTAGCGGCCCGAGTTGTAGATCACGATGAGGTCGATGCCGCCCGCTTCCTCGCACTTGGCCGACAGCCCGGTGCCCGCCCCGCCACCCACGATGGGCGTACGCGCGCGCATCATGGCGCGAAACTTGTCCAGCAGTTCGTTACGGTCAAAACGCGGCATGGCGGCAGTCCTTCAATGTGCGGCAATTTCAAGAAAGTGGTCGACCGCCGTCCTGGCGAACAGCGGATCGTTGATGTGGCAAGGCACGCGGATCAGGCGGCGGTCCGCCGTCTGCCGGAGGTTGGCCTCCAGCGCGGCAAACAGCGCCGCGTCGGCCTCGGAATCCCAGAACGCCTGGCCCGGCGCATCCAGCGCGGACACGCCGCCCTCGGGAATCAGGAAGCGCACCGGGCCGTCGCAACGGTTCAGCCGGTCGGCGATCCATTCGCCCTGCCGCGTGTTTTCCTCTGCGGTCGTGCGCATCAGCGTGACCTGGGGGTTGTGGGGATAGAAGCGTCGGGCGCGGTAGCGTTCGGGCACGGTGTCCATCGCGCCGAAGTTCACCATGTCCAGCGCGCCGCACGACCCGACATAGGGCGCGCCCGTGCGCGCCACCGCGCCAAAGCGGTCATCGGTGCAGGCCAGCACGCCGCCGAACAGCAGGTCGCAGACCTCAGTCGTGGTCAGGTCCAGCACACCGGCAAGCAGGCGGCTGTCCAGCAGCTTTTCCATCGACTGCCCGCCCGTGCCAGTGGCATGGAACACCAGGCAGTCGAATTGCGATTCCAGAAGCGGCGTGACCTGCTGCACGCAGGCGGTGGTGACGCCGAACATGGTGATGCCTACCGCCGGCCGGCCATCGTCAGCCGCCGCGGCCGACGACTGGCGGAACGCACCGCCGATCGCGCCGGCCGCATTGGCCAGCACGCGGCGCGAAATGCGGTTCAGGCCCGCCACGTCGGTCACGGAATACATCATCGCGATGTCCGACGGCCCCACATAAGGCGCGACATTGCCGGACGCCATCGTGGACACCATCACCTTGGGCGTGCCGATGGGCAGCGCGCGCATGGCCGGCGTGATGAGCGCCGTGCCACCCGAGCCGCCCAGGCCCAGCAGCGCGCCGATTTCCGCGTTGCCGGCGGCGTAGCGCTCGAACGCAAGAGCCATGGCCGCAATCGCCGTGCCCCGATCGCCCGTGAAGACGGCCGCGGCGCCGTCCGGGTGGTTGCGCGCGACCTCTTGCGCCGAGACCTGCGCGGCGCTGGGCGCGCCCGAGGTCGAGACATCCACCGACACCACGTCCAGCCCCTCGCGCCGGAGCAGATCCGCCACGTAGCCGGCCTCGTGGCCCTTGGTGTCGTAGGTCGCGGCGACAAAGACCCGCTGCTTGGTATGCGTCATGACTCCTCCGCGGGCGGCTACACTGCGTGCGCGCCTCGATATGTGAGGCCAAAGGCCCGTAGAATCCAGAAATGAGACGAAAGAATCATACTGAGACACCTGTCTCACGTCAATCCGAATCCCCCGCCCGCAAGGCGTCCTCGGCAGCGGCCGGCACGAAGCTGATCGCCCCCGCCAGCCCGCAGGCAGCCGCCAGCGGCGAACCCCCGCACGGGCCGCGCGCACGGATGCGCAAGACCCTGCTCGACGCCGCCCAGCAATTGATGGCGCAAGGCGTCACGCCCTCGGTCGCCGAGCTGGCCGAACACGCGCAAGTCTCGCGCGCCACCGCCTACCGCTACTTTCCCAGCCAGAGCGCGCTGATCGCCGCCGTGGTGGACGAAAGCCTGGGCCCCATCCTCGCGTGGAATTCCGATGCGCCCGACGCGGCGGCGCGCGTCGACGAGCTGTTGCGCTTTGCGTATCCGCGGCTGGCGGCGCACGAGGCGCCGCTGCGCGCTGCCATTCAGGTGTCGCTGCAACAGCATGCGCAGGCCAGCGCAGGCAAGGCCGGCGCCGAGCCCCAACTGGTGCGCGGCCACCGCGTCGACATCCTCAGGCGCGCCATCGCACCCCTGGCCGCCGACCTGACGCCGGCGCAGCAGGACCGCGTCGCGCAGGCGCTGTCGCTGGTGTACGGCACCGAGGTGTTCCTGGTGCTCAAGGACATCTGGAAGCTCGACCTGCCCGAGGTCACCGATGTGGTGCGCTGGACCGCGAACGCCATCATCACGCAGGCGCTGGCCGAAGCCCGAACGGCGAAAAAATAGCTGCTAAAGGCAACGCCAGGCGCACGGAAAACGACATCCGGCGCGCCACTGTCATTCCCACGTCATTCCCCGCCCGCATAGTTGCGCGCTTTGCGGCATGCGCGTTGCATGCCGACATGACGTTGGAGTGTTGTAGATGCAGTTCGAAGTATCCCGCCTGCGGCGAGCCATCATGCCCTTGTCGCTGGCTTGCCTGACCCTGCTGAGCGCTTGCGGTGGCAGCGATGACGATGACGAGGTGGTCACCCCTGAGCCGACGCCGCCCGTCGTGACCGACCCGACGCCGCCCGCAGAGCAACCCAAGCCGGTCGAAACGGGTGCGTGGTCCACGGGCGATCTGCACGTGCACACGTTCCAGTCGGACGACGCGCAGGTCAGCCTGGAAAGCGCGCTGGATCAGGCGTTCGACCGCTACAAGCTGGACTGGGCCGCCATCTCGAACCATCTGCGCCTGTCCGCCCGCGACCATACCGGCGTCAACCTGCCCGGCGGATCGATCCCGTTCTCGCAAGGCATGGCGCAGTACGAAGTGCCCTACATCAAGCAGGCGCAGGCCGCGGGCCGCTACGCCGGCAAGATCATCTTCTCGTCGTTCGAATGGGACATGCCCACGCATGACCACGTGAACATCGGCATCGGCTACAACGATCCGCAGTCGCCCAAGTCGCTGGAGGCCGTGGCCGAGTTCGAGTACCTGTTCACCAACCGTGATCCCAACCTGTTCGACCCGCTGCTGGTCTCGCGCCTGTCCGGCGAAACGCGCGCGTTCACCACGCACGCCGACTCGCTGGCCGCGCTGAAGTGGCTGCGCGACAAGTACCCCGACAGCTACATGCTGCTGAACCACCCGTCGCGCTACGCGGGCAAGTACACCATCGCCCAGCTGCGCGAGATGAATGACCTGGCCCCGAGCGTCTTCTTCGCGATCGAGGGCATGGTCGGCAACCAGATGGAACCGGACCGTGGCGGCTACGCCACCGCCTACACCAACGCCTTCCTGCCCAACCGCACGTACGGCGGCACCGATTACCTGGTCGCGCACCTGGGCGGCACGTGGGACGCGCTGCTGGGCGAAGGCCGACGCATCTGGAACGTGGCCGATTCGGACTACCACTTCCGCACGAGCCAGGGTCTGTACAGCAGCGGCTACGCGCCCGGCGAATATTCGAAGACGTACGTCTGGAAGGACGGCGACGACATGGCGGCCGTGGTCACGGGCCTGAAAAGCGGCCGTATGTTCGGCGTCTTCGGCGACCTGATCGACGCGCTGGACTTCCAGGCCAAGGGCGCGGCTGGCGCCGTGCACATGGGCGGCGAACTGCAGGCGGCCAAGGGTGAAACCGTCGAGGTCACGATCCGCTTCCGCAGCCCCGAGCGCAACAACTACGAGTACCCGATCGAAAGCGGCAACCCCACCTACGTCAAGCCCACCGTCAACCACGTGGACCTGATCGTCGGCGACGTGACCGAACGCGCCGCACCCGGCACCCCGGAATACGACGCCGACACCAACCCCACGACGCGCGTGCTGGCCCGCTTCACCAAGGCCGACTGGAAGGTCGACGAAGATGGCTACAACGTCATCACGACCACGATCAAAGCCGACAAGAGCCAATACCTGCGCCTGCGCGGCACCAATCTTGGCGTGGACGTGGCAGGCGAAACCGCGGCGGGCGAACCGCTGCCGGACGCCAAGGTCGATTTTGCCGACAACGCGGCGCGCTTCAACGCCATCAACGCCCGCAACTACAACGATCTGTGGTTCTACTCGAACCCGGTGTTCGTGACGGTCGCGAAGTGATGTGATTGCCCAGCGCCGCGCCGATCTGTTCGGCGCGGCGGCGCTGCGGCGCTACGGCGCAGACAAAAAAATGCCCGGCTACGCGCCGGGCATTCTGCTTATTGCAGCGCGATCACTGCAACGTGCGGGTGAAGACGAACTGGCCATCCTGCCAATCCACCGGGACCACGTCGCGCGGACCGAACCTGCCTTCCAGGATCAGACGCGCCACCGGGTTCTCGATCTGCTGCTGGATCGCACGCTTCAAGGGGCGCGCGCCAAACACCGGATCGAAGCCGGAGCGGGCCAGTTCGGCCAGGGCCGGTTCCGTCACTTCCAGCCGCATCTCCTGCTTTTCCAGGCGCTCGCCCAGACGGCGAAGCTGGATGCGGGCGATGGACTCGATGTGCTGCGCTTCCAGGCCATGGAACACCACCACTTCGTCGATGCGGTTCAGGAATTCAGGCCGCAGCGTCTGCTTCAGTTCATCCCACACCACTTCCTTGACCACGTCGTACGGCTGGCCAGCCAGCGTCTGGATATGGTGCGAACCCAGGTTCGACGTCATGACGATCACCGTGTTGCGGAAATCGACGGTGCGGCCCTGGCCATCGGTCAGGCGGCCGTCGTCCAGCACTTGCAGCAGCACGTTGAACACGTCCGGGTGCGCTTTTTCGACTTCATCGAGCAGCACCACGCTGTAGGGCTTGCGCCGCACGGCCTCGGTCAGGTAGCCGCCCTCTTCGTAGCCCACGTATCCGGGCGGCGCGCCGATCAGCCGCGCCACCGAATGCTTCTCCATGAACTCGCTCATGTCGATGCGGATCATGTGCTCTTCAGAGTCGAACAGGAACTCAGCCAGCGCACGCGTCAGCTCGGTCTTGCCCACGCCGGTGGGGCCCAGGAACAGGAACGAGCCATACGGCCGCGCCGGATCCGCCAGCCCCGCACGCGAACGGCGGATGGCGTCGGACACGAGGCGCACGGCCTCGTCCTGACCCACCACGCGCTTGTGCAGGAACTCTTCCATGTGCAGCAGCTTTTCGCGTTCGCCCTGCATCATCTTCGACACCGGAATGCCGGTGGCGCGCGACACGACTTCGGCGATTTCCTCGGCGCCGACACGCGTGCGCAACAGGCGCGGACGCGATTCGTCGCCTTCGGCGTTTTCGGCGGCCTCGGCAGCGCCCACCTCGGCGGCCTTCAGACGTGCCTCAAGATCCGGCAGCTTGCCGTATTGCAGCTCGGCCAGCTTGTCGAATTGGCCCTTGCGTTGCAGTTCCGCCATTTCGGCGCGGACGCTGTCGATCTCTTCCTTGATGGCTTGCGTGCCTTGCACCGCGGCCTTCTCGGCCTTCCAGATTTCCTCGAAGTCGTTGTATTCGCGCTGCAGCTTTTGCAGCTCGTCCTCGATGACGCCCAGGCGGCGCTTGGAGGCGTCGTCCGTTTCCTTCTTGACGGCCTCGCGCTCGATCTTGAGCTGGATGATGCGGCGGTCCAGCTTGTCCATCACTTCCGGCTTGGAGTCGATTTCCATGCGGATGCGCGCGCCGGCTTCGTCGATCAGGTCGATGGCCTTGTCGGGCAGGAAGCGGTCGGTGATGTAGCGATGCGACAGCTCGGCGGCCGCGACGATGGCCGGGTCGGTGATCTCGACGCCGTGGTGGATTTCGTAACGCTCTTGCAGGCCGCGCAGGATGGCGATGGTGGATTCCACGTCGGGCTCGTCGACCAGCACCTTCTGGAAGCGCCGCTCAAGCGCCGCGTCTTTCTCGATGTACTTGCGGTATTCGTCCAGCGTGGTGGCGCCGATGCAGTGCAGCTCGCCGCGCGCGAGCGCCGGCTTGAGCATGTTGCCCGCATCCATCGCGCCTTCGGCCTTGCCCGCACCCACCATGGTGTGCAGCTCGTCGATGAACACGATGTTGCGGCCGTCGTCCTGGCCCAGCTCTTTCAGCACGGCCTTAAGGCGTTCTTCGAACTCGCCGCGGAACTTGGCGCCCGCCAGCAGCGCCGCCAGGTCCAGCGACAGCACGCGCTTGCCGCGCAGGGTCTCGGGCACTTCGTCGTTGACGATGCGCTGCGCCAGGCCTTCGACGATGGCGGTCTTGCCGACGCCGGGTTCGCCGATCAGCACGGGATTGTTCTTGGTCCGGCGCTGCAGGATCTGGATGGTGCGGCGGATTTCGTCGTCGCGGCCGATGACCGGATCCAGCTTGCCCTGGCGGGCGCGCTCGGTCAGGTCCAGCGTGTACTTGGAAAGGGCTTCGCGGTTGGCTTCGCCTTCCGCGCCCGACACGTTCTCGCCGCCGCGCACGGCGTCGATCGCCGCTTCCAGGGCCTTTTTCTGCAGGCCCGCGTCGCGCAGAATGCGGCCGGCTTCACCCTTGTCGTCGGCCAGCGCGAGCAGGAAGAGTTCGCTGGCGATATAGGTGTCACCGCGGCGGGAGGCTTCCTTGTCGGTACGGGTCAGCACGCCCTGCAGGTCGCGGCCCACCTGCACGTTGTCTTCGCCCTGCACCTGCGGCAAGCCCTTCAAGGCGGACTCCAGGGCCGGGCCCAGTCGGTTGACCGCCACACCGGCACGCGCCAGCAAACTGCCCGCGCCGCTGTCGGAATCCGACAACAGGGCGGACAGCACGTGGACAGGTTCGATATAGGGGTGGTCGTTGCGGGCGGCCAGACTTTGGGCGTCTGCCAACGCTTGTTGAAACTTGGTCGTCAGTTTGTCGAATCGCATAATGGTCGTATTGGCTTGTGGGGAGCCTGACCGATCCGTGCCGGCTGGCTCGATAACCTGAATATGTGGCCGGGTGAGACAATTTCAACACCCGGCGCCTCTCATGGTCTTCTTCGACGTGCACCTGCAAACAGAGCAATGAGCATATACGTTTTTGTGTACGGCACCCTACGGGCCGGCGAAATCAACGACCTCGCCCGGGCGGCCGCAGCTCGCGGTTTGCCGGCCGCCAGCCACGTCGGCCCGGCCAGCGTGCCCGGCATGCTGGTCGATTTTGGCGACTGGCCCGGACTCATCCCCGTGCAGGACGGCCGGCGCGTGCGCGGCGACGTTTTCCAGGTGGAACCGGCGTTGATCGCCCTGATGGACGAGATCGAGGAATACCAGCCCGGCAAGCCCTGCTGCTTCGTGCGCCGCACGGTTACCGCCAGTCTGGAAGGCGCCGGCCCGACCAGTCTGCTGCCCTGCGAGTACTATCCGATCAACCTCGCGTTTCGGGCCGCGGCGGTCGATATCGCCGGGGAAGACTGGATTGCTCATCGCCTTTCCAGAACAAAGCAGGACGCCCGGTAAGACACCCGTAGTAACAACGGACTACAATAGACGCCTGTCTCGTGCTTCACACCCGTTCCGGCGCCCGCCGTGCAATGGGCACTCTAAAGGTCATCGTATGCAAAAACGGGTCCCCATTGCCCCTGATGCCGCCCACTGTTCCACGTGCATGCTGGGTCACGTCTGCGTTCCCGTGGGCATGGCAGCCGCCGAAGTCGAAAAGCTGGACGAACTGGTCAAAGAGCGCGTCCGCGTGGAAAAAGGCAAGACGCTCTTTTCGCTGGATCACCCGCTCGACGCCGTCTATGGCGTGCGCTTCGGCAGCTTGAAAACGCAACTTGAAGACGCCACCGGCCAGATCCAGATCACCGGCTTCCATCTGCCCGGCGAGATCGTCGGCATGGACGGCATGCTGGATGGCAAGCACGTGTCGGCCGCCGTGGCCCTCGAAGATTCCGAGGTCTGCGTCATCCGCCTGAACGAAGTCGATCGCGTCGCGTCGCACCTGCCGTCGCTGCAACAGCAATTCCGCCGCCTCATGAGCCGCGAGATCACCCGCTCGCACCAGATGCTGGCGTCGCTGGGCTCCATGCGGTCGGAACAGCGCCTGGCCGCATTCCTCTTGAACCTCTCGCAGCGCTACGCCTCGCTGGGCTATTCGTCCACCGAGTTCGTGCTGCGCATGAGCCGCGAAGAAATCGGCAACTATCTGGGCCTGACGCTGGAAACGGTCAGCCGTCTGTTCTCGCGTTTTGCCCGCGACGGCCTCATCAAGATCAACCAGCGCGAAGTCCGCATCCTGGACCTGCCCGCGCTCAAGCAACTGCTGGGACTCGAAAGCTGCTGAGCGGTCGCCGCGCCATGCGCCGCGCGCCTGCCACTTCCCTGACCCGCACGGCGCTGGCGGCCTCGCTCGCGCTGGCCACCCTGCTGGCTTGCGGCGCTGCACATGCGCAGACGCCGCTGCCCGACCCCTACGACTACGACGAAGCCACGCCCGTGCCCAAGCGCGCGGCGCCGCTGCGCTGGCAGGCCGTTGAACTGGGCCGCCCCGGCAACCGGTACAAGATGCCGGTCTACGCCAATCGGGATCTGGCCAAGGACGACCTGCGCAGCATCAAGCAGGTGCTCATCGTCATCCACGGCGTCAAGCGCGACGCCGACAACTACTACGAAACCGCCGCCGCGCTGGTCGCCGCCAACCCGGCGCGCGCGGGCGACACGCTGGTGCTTGCCCCGCGGTTTTCCGGCTCGATCGACTCGGGCTTCGCGGGCATGGCCGCCTGGCGCAAGGCCAGCTGGGAAGACGGCCAGGAAAGCGTCCAGGCCACGGGCCGGCCCGCCCCCGTCACCTCGTTCCAGGTTCTGGACGACCTGCTGCGCAGCCTGGACGACCGCAAGCGCCTGCCGTCGCTCGCCGGCCTGGTGCTTGCCGGCCATTCGGCCGGCGCGCAGTTGGTGCACCGGTATGCCGTGCTGAACAACGTGGACGGGGTGTTGCGCCGCGACGGCCTGACCCTGCGGTACGTGGTCGCCAACCCCTCTTCCTACCTGTACCTGACCAACGAACGGCCACGCGCCGATGGCAAGGGCTACGCGCCCTACGAGCGCGGCATCTGCCCCACCTACAACCAGTACAAGTACGGCACGGACAAGCTGCCCGCCTACGCCGGCGAATCCGACGATTCCCGCCTCTTCGTACGTTACGCGGCGCGCGATGTGGTCTACCTGCTGGGCGGCGCGGACAACAACCCCGAGCACCGGCTGCTGGACAAAGCCTGCGGCGCCGAAGCCCAGGGCGCCACCCGGCTCGCGCGCGGCACGGGCTACGTCCAGTACGAGCACGTGCTGGCCGCCCGAGGCCCCAAGCCCGTCCCCCTGCGCCACAGCGCCTTCGAAGTCGGCGGCGTGGGCCACGACGGCAAACGCATGTTCGGCTCGGTCTGCGGCGTGCGAGCGCTGCTGGGCGACGACGCCCCGGCCAGCAACACCGCCGCGGCCTGCGACATCATCAAGCCGCGCGGCAAGTAACGCGCTTCACCCCTAGGGAAAGTCCGAAGCCATCGCGCTTGACACGCGCTTGCGGCAGACCTAAAACTTAACCTTATGGTTAAGTTAAATGATGATGCTCTCGATGCCATCTTCTCCGCGCTGGCGGATGGCACGCGCCGCCGGGTGCTGGCGGACCTGGAACAGGGCTCGGCCTCGGTCAGCACCCTGGCCCGACCCCACGCCATGTCCCTGCCCGCCTTTATGAAACACCTGCGGGTGCTGGAAGAGGCCGGCCTCATCGCGCGCGCCAAGGACGGGCGGGTCGTGCGCTGCACGCTGTCTCCCGAACCCATGCGCGCCGCCGCCGGTTGGCTGGCACGGTACGAAAGGTTCTGGACCGGCCAACTGGATTCGCTGGCGCGATATCTCTATCACGAAGAGGAAATCCACCCATGGAAAACCGAATCTCCCCCCTCGAGCTGCGGCTCCAGCGCCGCTTCGACGCCCCCGTCGAACGCGTCTGGCGAGCCTGGACCGACCCGCAAGCGCTGATGCGCTGGTTCGGTCCGGCGGGCACGCAACGCGTGTTGCTGGCCGACACCGATGTGCGGGTGGGCGGCGCTTATGAAGTCGGCTTCATCACCGCAGACGGCGGGGAACACTACGCCAGCGGCCGCTACCAGGAAGTCGCGCTGCATCGCCGTCTGGTGTTCACCTGGGCATGGCGCGACACGCCGCAGGAAACCTCACTGATCACGCTGGACTTCACCTCGGCAGACGGGGGCACCGAGCTTGCCTTCCTGCAGGCACCGTTCGTCGACGAGCCCACCCGCGACGGCCACGAGAATGGCTGGTCCGGCGCCATGGACCGGCTGGCGGAGCACCTGGCCGGCAAGGCCTGAACCTGGCGCCCCGGATCTGTCCGCCGGATCCGAACTTGACCCCCGGGTCCAAGCGCCCGGCACGCAAAGGAGACGCACGATGCAAACCGATCATCCCGTCGTATCCCGCCCCCAATGGGCCGTTGCCCGCGAGGCGCTGTTGCGGCGCGAAAAGGAACTGACCCACGCCTCGGACGCCCTGGCCCGCGACCGCATGGCGCTGCCGTGGGTGCGAGTGGACAAGCCCTACGCCTTTGAAGGCGCGCACGGCATGCAAGGCCTGGATGCCCTGTTCCAAGGCAGGCGCCAGCTCATCGTCTATCACTTCATGTTCAGTCCGGACTGGGAGGACGGGTGCGTGGGCTGCTCGCTCCTGGCCGATCATCTGGACAGCGCGCTCATGCACCTGCGGCACCACGACGTGACGGTGGTGGCCGTCTCGCGCGCGCCGTATGCCCGGCTGGCCGCCTTCCAGGCCCGCATGGGCTGGCAGTTTGACTGGTACTCGTCAGCGGGCAGCGACTTCAATTTCGACTTCGAAGCGTCCGTGCCGCAGGCGGATGGCGCCGTCGAGGAACGTCCAGGGGCCAGCGCGTTCTTTCGTGATCCCGACGGCGAAATCTTTCACACCTACTCGGCCTTCGAACGCGGCGTGGAGCGCCTGGCGGGGGCCTACAACTATCTCGACATCGCGCCGCTGGGCCGCAACGAAAACGGCCCGTATTTCGACGTTCGCGACTGGGTGCGCCACCATGACCGATACGGCGACACCCCGCGCCAAGCCTGCCACGACCACCGCTAGGCCGCGGGCCACGGCCGGCATGGCTGGCCTGTGGCTGGTGTGCCTGGCGGCCATGGGCGCCGGACTGATTGTGGACACGTGGCGCACGCCCGCCGCGCTGTTGGCCAGCGAGTGCGGTGCGCCGGGAACGCTGGCGCAACTGGCATGGCGGCACGTCGTGCTGATGCCGGCCAGCTCGGCCGCGATGGCGCTGGCGGCGCTGCTGCCCTGGTCCCAGCTGTCCGGGACTCGATGGCCCTGGGTTCAATTGCCTTGGTCCCGAATGCCTCGGATCCGATGGCCCTGGCTGCGGCTGCAAGCCGGCGAACCGCCGCTGGCAAGCCGGGTGCTCTGCCTGGTCCTCATGGCGATCGGTATGGTGCTGGGCGCGCGCCTGGGCGTTCAGACAGCGCAGGCGCTGGGCGCTGCGCCGTTTTGGGGAATGGTGCTGGGCATGGCGGCAGGAATGGCCGCAGGCATGGCTGCGACCCTGTTGCCGGTCGCCGCGGTCAGCGTCTGGCGCCGGTAAGCGGGCGAACCGCGGGCGGCACGGTCTCGATCAACGCGGCGCCGGGCGCCTGGATTTCCAGCGCCGACGTCGCCTGAGCCACGCACGGCAGGATCCAGCCCTCTTCCTTTTCGTCGCGCGACAGGCCGGGCCATTCGATGCCGTACACGATCGATCCGTCCAGCATCAGGCACATGCAGGCGCGGCAGGTACCATTGCGGCACGAACTGGGCAGCTTGATGCCCGCGGCCTGCGCCGCCAGCAGAACGGACGTGCCGGCCGGCGCGTCAAAGCGCAGGCCCAAGGGCTGGACGAGAACCGGGTGCGAGCACATCGTCGTCAGGCTGCCCGCCGCCGCTCAGGCGACGTTGTCCTGCCAGTCCAGCTTCCAGGCGCCGGACAGCACGTTCTGCATCCACAGTACGCAGGTCAGCGTCTTGGCGTCGGTGACCTCACCCTGGCTGCACGCCGCCAGCAGCTCCTCGGGGTGCTTGCTGATGACATCCAGAAATTCGTCCTGGTCGAGCTGGCGCTCGCCTGCCCGCAGGCCGCGCGCAAAGAAGATGTGAATAATTTCAGTGGAATAGGCGATGGCCAGATGCAAGGCGCCCGCATGGGCCCACTGGCCGGCGGTATAGCCCGTCTCCTCCAGCAGTTCCCGCTTGGCGCACACCAGCGGATCCTCGCCCGGATCCAGCTTGCCCGCAGGAAATTCCGTCATCACGCGGCCGATGGGATATCGGAACTGTCGCTCGAGCAGCACCCGGCCATCGTCGAGCAGCGGAATCACCACCACCGCCCCCGGGTGCACCACGTACTCGCGGATACCGGTATGGCCGTTGGGCAGGCTGACGGTATCGCGGCGGATCTTCAGGAAGCTGCCGTCATACGGGGCCTCGCTTTCGAGGAGCGTTTCGACGAGATGGGTATCGGCGGGTCGGGTCATGAGGACGTCTGGATCGGAAACTGAGAGGGGCGGCGAGCCGTTGCCGGCTCGCCTGGCAGCTTACCACCGCCCCGCCGGCGGCCGGTCAGCCGAACTTGCGCGCGGCATCCAGCGCAAGACCCGCGCCGATGCTGCCGAACAGGTCACCTTCCACGCTGCGCGCCTCGGGCACCAGCCGGGACACGCTTTCGCGCAGGCGCGGCACACGGCTTGAGCCGCCCGTGAAGAACACGGTATCCACGTCCGCCGTCGACACGCCCGCATCGCGCAGCAACTGGCCCACGGTGGTCTCGACCTTGTCGATCAAGCGTCCCACGCTCGCGTCGAACGACGGGCGCGTCACCTCGACACCCAGATCCGGCGCGACGCGCGACAAGTCGATGCGCGCGGCGGGCGCCTCGGACAGCGCGATCTTGGCTTCTTCCACCTGCACCGCCACCCAGTGGCCCGCACGCTCCTTCACCAGGTTCAGCAGCAGATCGATCTTCTGGCGGTCGCCGGCCTCGGCGCGGATATAGGCAAAATGCTCGGCCGCCTTGCGCGTGTAGGCCTGGTTGATGGTGTGCCAGCAGGCCAGGTTGCCGTATTGCGTCGACGGCACATCCTTGCCGCTGCGCAACTGGCTGCCCAGGCCCAGCAGCGGCATCACGTGCGCCAGGCTCAATTGCTTGTCGAAATCCACCCCGCCGATATGCACGCCGCCGTAGGCCAGGATGTCGTCGCGGCGGTCCGGCTTGGCCGCGCGGTCCGGCCCCAGCCGGATCAGCGAAAAGTCCGACGTCCCCCCGCCGATGTCGATCACCAGCACCAGTTCCTCGCGGCTGATCTGCGATTCATAGTGGAAGGCGGCGGCCATCGGCTCGAACTGGAACTCGATGTCGGTAAACCCGACGTTACGCGCGATCTCTTCCAGCGTGTCCTGCGCCGTCTTGTCGGACGCGGGATGGTCGTCCACGAAAAACACCGGACGGCCCAGCACGGCACGGGTGAAGCCGCGCCCGGCGGCGGTCTCGGCGCGCGCCTTCAATTCAGCGATGAAGCGCGTCAGCAGGACACGGAAAGGGATTGAACGGCCCTGCACTTCCGTGGAGCCGTCGATGAGCGAGCTGCCCAAAAGGCTTTTCATCGAGCGCATCAGGCGCCCGTCGTAGCCCGCCAGGTAGTCGGAGATGGCCGCGCGGCCATAGCTGACCTCGGCGTCCTCGTCGTGGAAGAAGATGGCCGACGGCAAGGTGGTCTTGCCGTCCTCCAGCGCGAGGAGCGCGTGTTGGTCGGGACGGCTCCAGCCGACGGTGGAATTGGAGGTGCCGAAGTCGACGCCGCAGGCGGTGGAAATCATGGGAATTCAGGCGCTTAGAGCAAAACGGCGCACAAGTGTACCCGCTCTGGCTCCGGCCCTGGATTCCCCTGGGGGCTTATTGCTGCTGGCGGCGCTGTTCCAGTTCGCGCAGACATTGCTCGACGCCGGCCTGCATCTGCGCATTCGACGTGGCTGCGCGGTCCGACACCGTACGGCAGCGCTGGAACTCGGCCTGGCTTTGGGGCGTGTCCCGGATCGGTGCGGGCGGCGGGGCTTCGGGCGTTACGGTCATGCGCAGCGTCGAGGGTGGCGACAGGCTGCCCTGGGCCGAGGGAAACTGCATCTCCTGCGTGGCGCCGGGCGCGACGTTCTGGGCCTGGGCAGCGCCCGCCGCGCACAGGGCGGCAAACAGGAAAGCGGATACGAGTTTTTTGTTCATGGCGACCTCGGTTAGATGAGTCAGCGCCCGGGCCGAGGGCCGGGCGCACCGCCTAATCGTATCCCCGGTGGATGGCAGGCGTCGTGCCAAGACGCAACATCATCCCCGCCAGTTGTTTCCTGCGGTTTCCGCGGCGGGTCTCAGGACGCGCGCCGGGTCTTGCGCAGCGGATCCAGCAGCGATGACAAGCCGTTGTGATCCAGTTCGTGCATCAAGGCCAGCAAGCGGCCCAGCTCTCCCGGCGGAAAGCCCTTGCGCGCGAACCACGCCAGATACGGTCCGGGCAAGTCGGCGATCAACCTGCCCTTGTACTTGCCAAACGGCATGTCGCGCGTCACCAGCAGCGCCAGCAGTTCGGGATCCATCACATTCATCGCGACGCACCGCCGGTAAAGAGATCAGCGGCCGCCACAGCGGCGATCTTCACACCAAAGCTGGAAATGGCCGGCAACGTGGCGTTGTGATGCGCCCGGATCTGGCCGCCGTCCGCATGAGGCTTGTCGTGCGTGGTATGCGCGTCGGCCGCCAGGGTGACCGTGAGGCCCAGCCCCGCCGCCCGCCGCAAGGTCGTGTCCACGCAGAACTCTGTGGCGTATCCGCACACCACCAGATGCGTGACGCCCCGCTCCGCCAACACCTGCGCCAATTCCGTTCGCAGAAACGAATCAGGCGTCGTCTTGCGCACACGGATGTCGTCGGCGGCCGGCGCAAGGCGCGTATCCAGCTCCCATCCCGGCTCGCCATGCGCCAGATCGGACCCGGGACTTTCATGCTGGACATACACGACCGGCGCACCGGCCGCACGGGCACGTTCGGCCAACGCATTGATGCGGGCCAGCACCTGCGCGGCCTCGAAGGGCGGCGGCGAGGTTTCGAACAACGCGCGTTGCACGTCGATCACGATCAGGGCGGATGTCATGGGAATGGCGTCAGGGGGAGGACTGGATCGCAATGCGCGGCTCGCACCGTACCGGAAAATTCACCGAATTGGCAATGAAGCAGCAGTGGTGCGCGCGTTCGTGCAGCTGTTCCGCCAGCGCGGCGTCGTCGCCCGCGCCGATGGTGACCTGGGGCCGCAACGTGACCGATGCAAACGCGCCGCCGCGTTCTGGATCTTCCTGCATGACGCCTTCGGCCTCGTCCCGATAGGCCTGCACGGTCACTCCTTCGACCGCGCACAGGTGCAGATACCAGAGCTTGTGACACGCCGATAGCGAGGCCACCAGCATGTCTTCGGGATTCCAGCGCGAGGCATCGCCGCGGAAGGCGGGGTCCGACGATCCCGGCACCTCGGGCTTGCCGGCGGCCTGGATGACGTGGTCGCGGGAATAGGCCGCGTAGCCGGCCGTACCGGCGCCGGTGTTGCCGGTCCATTCGACGGTAACGCTGTAATGATGTTCGCCTTTCATGCTGTAGTCCTGTTGCCTTGTAGTCCTAATGCCTTGTGGTCCTGTTGTCTCGTGGTCCTGTTGCCTTGCGCCTCGCGGCCCTGTCGCCTTGTGCCGCTATCGCTGCGCCGGCAGCCTAATGCCGCCTCACGCGCAAGGAAGGCCGAGCTTAGCGCACGCCTGGCCGCGCCGGTTGGATGTTTATGACATGCATCGGCCTTACATCCCGTTTCAGCATGGGCCCGTTACTGTCCGTATCGTGAGGACGCGTCTGGCCATCTGAGATCAGCCAATAAGCCAGTCCGTCACACAGGAGCTCGCCATGATGAAAACCACCCTGACCTGCACCCTGAGTCTTGCGCTGCTCGCCGGCTGCGCCCCGTCAAAGCCCATCACCGCCCGATCGGTGCCGGTAGACCACCATACCTCCCGCGACTCCCTGGACTGGCCCGGCAGCTACGAAGGCACCCTGCCCTGCGCCGACTGCCCCGGCATCCGCGCCCGCCTGACGCTGATGAAGGATGGCCGCTACGAAAAGCTGACCCAGTACCTGGACCGCCAGCCACAGCCCGAGATCGTGACGGGCACCTTCAGTTGGGAGTCTGACGGCAGCACGATCCGGCTGGACGCCGCAGGCGATAGCCAGCGTTACTTCGTCGGCGAGAACCAGGTAACGATGCTCTACCGCGACGGCACGCGCCCCACCGGCCCGCTCGCGGCGCATTACGTGCTGCGCCGCGTGCAATAAGCCATCGCGCCGCCGCCGGCTTTGAGGCTATCCTCTGGCATCGACCGCGCCCGGCGGCGCGTTTCATCCAGCAAGGAAGCCATGAAGACCGATCACGAATTGCTGTCTGCCTTCGCCCCGACGGGCGCGCTGCGCGCGTCCATCAACCTGGGCAATCCCATCCTCGCCAACACCGATCCCGCCACCGGCCAGCCTGGTGGCGTGTCGGTGGACCTGGCCACTGAACTCGCGCGCCGGCTCAACGTGAAGCTGGAACTGGTGGTCTTCAAGTCCGCCGGCGAATCCGTCAATGCCGTCGCCGCCGAACAGGCCGACGTAGGCTTTTTCGCTATAGACCCGCTGCGCGGCGAACAGATCGCCTTCACCGCGCCGTATGTCGTTATCGAAGGCGCTTATCTGGTGCGCCAGGACTCGCCCATCGTCAACAAAGACGAGGTCGACCGCGCCGGCCACCGCGTCGTGGTCGGCAAGGGCAGCGCCTATGACCTGTACCTGACGCGCGAACTCAAGCAGGCCGAGATCTTTCGCGCCCCTACTTCGCCCGCCGTCGTCGACACCTTCGTGCAGGAAAACATGGAGGTCGCCGCGGGCGTCAAGCAACAGCTCGAAGCCGACGCGCAGCGTCTGGGCGGGCTGCGCCTTCTGGACGGTCACTTCATGCTGATCCGCCAGGCCATGGGCGTGCCCAAGAGCCGCGGCGCCAAGACCAGCGCCTACCTGGCCGCCTACGTGGAAGCCATGAAGAAATCCGGCTTCGTCGCCGAAGCGCTGGCGCGCCACAAGATCCAGGGCGCCGCCGTGGCGCCGCCGGAACCGGCGGCGCAGGCCCAGGCCTAGGCTGCCTCGCGACAACCCGCCACACCGCAGGCCGGGCACCTTCATGCAGAGGCACCCGGGCCGCAGCGTGCGTTAGTGGCTGATCATCCAGGGCCGCGCGCCCGCGAATGACTTTGCGCCATCGCGCGATGTGCGCGTTCTTCCCCGCGAACGCCCACTGCCGCAGCACCCGCAGTTCATGCCGTGCCCCGCCCGCGTGCTGCGCGGCTCATTGGCGCTGCGCTCGTTCGCCGCGTGCGCCCGGTTCATGGCCGAGGACAGCGCCGACACCGCTGGGGCACCGCCCACAATGCGGTCCGACAACGCCCCGCACTGCGGGCAGGCCGCCGGATCCCGCCACTGCGCCAACCGCCGAAGCGCGGCAAAAGCGCCGCAATCCGCGCACGCATAGTCATACATCGGCATCGTCGTCTCCTACAGATCGCGCGACAGCGGCATGTCCACATCGCCCTTGATGTGCTTGACGGGACCGCTCGCGGACGGCTGGATGTCGAAGTCGAAGATCTCGGTGGGCAGCCAGAGCGTGGCGCACGAATTGGGAATGTCCACCACGCCGCTGATGTGCCCCTGCACCGGCGCGCACCCCAGCAGCGAATAAGCCTGCGCGCCCGAATAGCCGAACTTCTTCAGGTATTCGATGGCGTTCAGACACGCCTGCCGGTAGGCCACATTCACGTCCAGATAATGCTGCTTGCCCGCTTCATCGACGGAAATTCCCTCGAAGATCAGAAAGTCCTTATAGGCCGGCGTGATCGGACTGGGCTTGAAGATGGGGTTGCGGATCGCATACTTGTCCATGCCGCCCTTGATCAGCGATACGCGCATGTGCACCCAGCCGGCCATTTCGATGGCGCCGCAAAACGTGATCTCGCCATCGCCCTGCGAAAAATGCAGATCCCCCACCGACAGGCCGCCGCCCTTCACATACACCGGAAAGAACACCCGCGCCCCGCGCGACAAATCCTTGATGTCGCAATTGCCGCCATGCTCTCGCGGCGGAACCGTGCGCGCCCCCTCGCCCGCTGCGCGGTCGCGGTCGGCGCCCTGCAAGGCCCCCATGTGCGCGGTCTTGGGTGCTGGCGGATTGGCCAGCGGCGGCACGCGATCTGGATTGGTATCGATCAGGGCCTGCTCGCGCCGGTTCCATTCGTCCAGCAGCTTTCTGTCAGGCAGGCAGCCGATCAGCCCAGGATGGATCAAGCCCGCGAAATTGACGCCAGGAATGTGCCGGGACGACGTGAACATGCCGTGAAAGTCCCAGATTGATTTCTGTGCGTGCGGAAAATGGTCCGTCAGGAAGCCGCCGCCATTGTTGCGGCTGAAAAAGCCGTTGAATCCCCACAGACTGTCCGGCTTGGCGCCGATATCCAGCAGATCAACCACCAGCAAATCGCCCGGCTCTGCACCCTCCACCCCCACGGGCCCGGACAGAAAATGCACGGTCGACAAATCCACGTCCCGCACGTCATCGGCACTGTCATCATTCTTGATCGCGCCGCCCGTCCAGTCATAGGTTTCCAAAATGAAATCGTCCCCGGGCTTCACCCACACTGCCATCGGAATATCCGGATGCCAGCGGTTGTGGATCTGCTTGTTTTCGTAGGGGGATTGTTCCAGATCGACACTGATAAGCGTATTGGTCATTCTCTTTCATCTCCGTGGTCAAGCGTTGATAAAACAGAAGGGTGACCGCTGGCAGTCTGAAAGGAAGCAGAAACTCGGGCTTCGATAGCCATTGATCTGTTAAGGACGGTAGGACAGATTTTCAGAGCGGTAAACTGGCTTTTTGCACAGTGACTGATGCCTGTGCCGCAGCTGCGTTGCGCAGCCCGCCGAGTATTACGCCGTGGGTAGGGTCCCTTATCCCGGACGCGTGCGGGACGCGTGCGGATGAGGCTTGCCGATAGCGCCACGCACCAATCGGCAAATGCGGTGCAGCGATCCGGCATTCTTCGGCCTCCGCACTGCCGCTTCAATGCAATGTCGCTTCAGCCCTGCAGAAGGATTCCCAGCCGGCTATTCCACGTGTCGCCATAGCCCTTTCCAGCGACAGGAATACGGATCAATGGCCGTTTCAGGTCATTGGTGGAAAAGTCGAAGTGAACGTTCAGGAACGACAGGTTTCCATTGCCTGACTTCTCGGTCCATTTGAGCTGCCACTTGCGGATATAGGAAAAGTCCAGGACTTCGCCCGGGTCCTTTGCGCCATCGACCATGCACAGTTTCTGGCTCTGCGGGTCGAACGCAATGACCACCTTCTTAGCGTTGTCGCTCAGAATCAACTCGCTGTCGACGCTGTCTTCCGGAAACGCCGTGCCCAATCGCTGATTGTGTTCGCGAAACTTCGCCAACAAAGCCTTGTGCCGCTTCTGCTGACGATGCACGGCCCAGGCGATCAACGCGATGATCGTCAGGACGATGGAAATGATATTGAACATGGAGTTGGCCCCCTGTGGCCGCTAGACGCTGTCCCGGCGTTAACGGCCGCAGGGGCAAGAAACTTTAGCCAGCAGTTATGATGCAAGCCATTCATCGCGCACCACGAAGGTTCTTCCGCATGGCCGTCTCGCCCCGCCCGTCCCTCGCCATTCTTCTCATCATCGCCGCGTGCGCCAGCACGTCCGCATTTGCCGACGACGGCTGTGTCGCGCGCGTCGATGCAGAACTGGCCCGCATCAAACAGGCTCAGGACGTCCAACGCACGCGCGAGGCTGCCAATAATTTGGAACTGAATCGGGAGCTGTGCCAAGGCCGGCTGGACCTGCTGGACGCGCGCTTTGCCTTGAGCGACGACTTCGAAGCGTGCCGCCGCAACGGCGTGCAGTTTTCGGATCAGGTGACGCGCAACCTTACGGGCGCGTCTGATGATCTGAGCGGTATGAAGGCCTCGTGGATCCGGACCTGCGGCCTGCACATGAAAGACTGATAACGGTATTGAAATACCGGCCGGGCATTGCGCCCGGTTTTCATTACCGTCGGCGAATACCGGTGCAGCTTGCGCCCTTGATGGCGCCAAGTCCTGAAAAGACACCGCGACCGCAACCGCCCAAGCGGTCACAATCGCGGCCATCATCTTCTTGGCTCTTACGCCGCCTGCTTGGCGGCATCGCGCGGAAAGAAAATCGCGCGGCTGGGATCAAAGCCATACAGGGACTCGTACTCCGGCGCGTCGGCCGCCAACGCAAGCACCGACTCCAGAATGAAATCCGCCTTCGCGTCCGACAGCAGCGCACTGAAGTTCAACCGCACAAAGCCGGGCTTCTCGATCTCGCGGCCCTCGAGAATGGCCTGCCGCATCTGCAGCGACTGCGCGTCGTCGATATCCAGCAGACGATGCACGTAAGGCCCCGCACACGCGCATCCGCCGCGCGCCTGAATCCCGAAGCGATCGCTCAGCATGCGCGTCACCAGTTGCTGATGCACAAACCCGCCCTTGCCGTCGCGCACCCGGAACGAAAAGATCGGCAGCCGGTTCGCCGTCAGCGAGCCCAGCAGCTCCAGACGCTCCGCGCCCTTCCAGGCCGCTAGCGCGCGCTGCACGAAGTGTGCATGGCGCTGCTGCATGAACTCCGCGCCCAGCGCTTCCTTCACCAGCACCACCAGCGCGGCGCGGATATCGCCCACCACATTCGGCGTACCCGCTTCTTCGCGCGATTCCAGACTGCCGCTGTAATCATGACCAACGGGCGATACGAACTTCACCGTGCCGCCACCCGGCCAGGTCGGTGTCGTGTCCAGCACCGCATCGCGACGCACGATCAGCACGCCCGAGGAGCCCGGGCCGCCGATGAACTTGTGCGGTGAAAACACGATGGCGTCGATCTGCGCATCGCTCGCAGGCGACATCCGGATGGGCAGGTACGGCGCGCCGCCCGCATAGTCCCACAGCATCTTTGCCCCGGCAGCCTTCACGCGCCGCGTGATGCCTTCGACATCCGCCACGATGCCCGTGACATTCGACGCCGCCGACAGCGCGCAGACGACCAGCGTCTCTTTCGGCGCTTCCAGCGCCAGCGCCAACTGCGCCAGATCAGGCCCGCCTTCGCGGCTTTCTGCCAGCTCGACAATGTCAGCGCCGCATTCGCGCCAAGGCAGGATGTTCGAATGATGCTCGTACGGCCCAATGATGACCCGGACCTTGCGGCCGGCAGCCACTGCCTCCTTCACGCCGAACAGATTCACAAGCCGGTTGATACCCGCCGTTGCGCCCGACCCCGAGAAAATCACTGCATGTTCATCGCCAGCGCCGCAGCATCGCCCGATGGCAGCGCGCGCCCCTCGCCGCAGCCGCGTAATAAAGCCGCCGCAGAACGACGCCTCGGTGTGCGAATTGGCGTAATACGGCAGCACCTGTTCAAGCACAAAGCGCTCGACCTGCATCAGCGCCCTGCCCGATGCGACGTAATCCGCATAAACCAAAGGCTTGGACCCGAAGGGCCCGTCAATGCAGGCATCCTTGCCGATAAGCCCGTCGGCAAGCGCCGCCGCGATATCGGAAGACTTCAGGCTGTCTTGAAACTGCTGCAACGGCGAAGCCGAGACGCGGACGGGCGCCTCGGCAAAAGGCATATTCATGGCGGGATGGATCCGAAAAGTACGCAAATATCATACGATGGATGCCTTGATGAAACATCACCGTTTTTTTGCCATAAGTTCATGAAAACGGGTCATATGATCGAATCTATGGAAAAAATAGACAAACTTGATCTGAGCATCATCTCTTGCCTGCAAAAAGACGGCGCGCTGTCGCAACGCGAGCTTGCCGATCGGGTCGGCTTGTCGCAGAACGCCTGCTGGCGCCGGCTTCAACGATTGAACGCCTGCGGCATCATCCGCGGCACCCGAGCCGAAGTCAGCCTGGTTGCGCTGGGTCTGGACCTCACTGTCTTCGTCATGATCCGCACCAGCCACCACGCCAAGGCCTGGGCCGATGGATTCCGAAAGCACGTCGAGCGTCTGCCCGAGGTCACGGAGTTCTATCGCATCGGCGGCGACTGGGACTATCTGATCAAAGTCGTGTGCCGCGGCATGGTCGGGTACGACCGGTTCTATCAGAAGCTGATCACGGACTTTGAGCTGTCCACGGTGACGGGGTTCTTCAGCATGGAAGCGATCATCGAAAACCGGCCGCCGGATCTGCGAATGCTGGAGGATTGAGGCGCGCGCGCGGGGTATCGATGGCGTTGCGTTCTGGTCGCTGGATTTCCTCGGCCTCGCTTTGAAATACACTGCTCGCGATGCGCCTAGGAACTTTCCTTTGGCACATTGCTCGAACCAACCTCATTCCCTCATCGCGGAGACCCGTCCGGCCATGACCCTCTAAGCCCTCCCCCAGATCACCGCTTGCGCTGCGCGCAACGCGTCTTATCGAATCCGGAGAGCTTCATATGGCCCAGTCTTCCCGCGCGCTCGCACCAGCGCATTCCCAGCCGCAATCCTCGGCGCCTTTCCTCAGCCTGCGTCACGTCAGCCACGCGCTGCCGGATGGACGCATCCTGCTCAACGACGTCAGCCACGACTTTGACGGCAGCAACCGCTATGGCCTTATCGGCCGCAACGGTGCGGGCAAATCCGTGCTGCTGCGTTTGGCGAACGGCGCTATGGAAACGCAATCCGGCCGAATTGTCCGCAGCGGCCGCATCGCCTACGTGCCTCAAGAACAACCGCGAACCGACGGCACCACATTGGCGGACATCGCCGGCATTGTGCTGATTCTGCGGGCCTTGTCCAGCATCGAAGCCGGCAGCACTTGCCAGTCAGACTTCGATCTGACCGACGGCCATTGGCGCATCCGCGATGAATGGACCCGCATGCTCGCCGACGCCGGCTTGCCCGCGTGGCAGCCCGATCACCCCGCCTCGATTGCCAGTGGCGGCGAGCTCACTCGCGTCGCGCTCGCTGGCGCCCTGATGCAGACCCCCGATGCCTTGCTGCTGGACGAACCCAGCAATCACCTGGACGCAGGCGCCCGCCGCTGGCTCATGGACCAGATCGACGCCTGGCGCGGCGGGTTGATCGTCGTCAGTCATGACAGGACGCTGCTGGACGCCATGTCCTGCATTGTCGAACTGGAGCGCGGCACGCTCTCCGTGCATTCCGGCAACTACACAGCCTGCCGAGACCATCGTGACCGCTTGAACGCCGCGCGCGAAGCGTCCCTGGCTCACGCACGCAACGAACGCACTGCGACCCTGCGCACGCTGCGCCAACAGCACGACGCCCAACAACAACGCAACGCCCGCGACGCCCGCAAGGCCCGGGATGAGAACCAGGCGCCGATCCTGCTGGGCATGAAGAAGGCGAATGCCGAAGCTCATGCGGGCCGCGAGAACGTGCGGCGGCAGGACACCGTTGCCGCGTTGGACGATGCGGTAAGGCAGGCTGCTGCACAGATCGATCAATCGGCAGGCATTGCGCTCGCGCTGCCCGAAACTGCCGTGCCGCAGGGCCGCCGCGTTCTGCATCTGGAGCATGCTAAGCCGCCCTATCCTGCGGACGTAGGTGCGCTGACGGTGACGCTGTCTGGCCCGTTCCGGTTGGCCATTCGCGGGCCGAACGGATGCGGCAAGAGTACGTTGCTGTCTATGCTGGCTGGGGAGTTGGCGCCGCAAGCAGGCGTATGCGAAGTCCGCGTGCCGACCGCCATGCTGGATCAGCGGGCGTCCCTCATTCCGGAAGACAAAAGCCTGCTGGAAACGCTGCAGGTGCTGGGCGCCACGTTATCGGAAGGTGAACTTCGCAGTCGATTGGCATTGCTGGGCCTAGGGCCTGCTCTGGTCAATGCGCCCGCCGGGACATTGAGCGGCGGGGAACGCCTCAAGGCTGCGCTGGCGTGCGCGTTGTGGCGGAAAACGCCTGCGCAGCTGCTACTGCTGGATGAGCCGACGAATCATCTGGATATTGAGTCGGCGGAGGCGATGGAGAAGGCGCTGCGAGCGTATCCCGGGGCGATGGTCGTGGTGTCGCATGATGAGGCGTTTTTGGAAGGGATTGCGCCTACGCATGAAATGGTTTGGGGGATCCAAGGCTGGCGGGTGACTGCGGAATGACGCATCGGCCGATGACGGATCCGTTAGAACCGATGGCCCCGATATGAGCGGGGTGAGGTTGCACTTACTCGCCACGCCTGACATCCCGAGAACAGACGCCAAACCCTCAATTGGAAGAGGAACGATTCAGACGCCACGAGTGGTACGAAAAGAATTGCTCAGGCGAGCGCGTATCAAACGAGTTCGCCTTGTGCGACTTCCTTTGCAGCACGTTTGACTACAGATCTGGTTTTGCCATGGCCCGGTAGCATCGAACACCTCAACGACGGTGAAGAACTCTTCTTAGTCGCAGCGGAAGGTGTCGATGCGTTCGTCCTTGTCCTCGCGGAGTTATCGAATGGACGCAGCAGCCAGAATAAAATCGACCGTCGGGACGTTCTTAACCTTCGAAAAAAGGCCGAGAGCATCTCATTCGCAGAAAACGGCTCGGAACAAGTCGCTCGACGACATCGATTAATCCTGCTTTACCTGAGACGGGGAAGCTTCAGGATACTTCGTCGATAATTCGGTGAACGGCGGCTTCTGAAAAACCTTTTGGTCACGCTCGCGCGCATCTGGTTTGGACTCCCTGATCAACGAGCGAACTTTGTCGACATCCGCCCGCGCCATTTCCGTCTGCTTCATCCGGTCGTAAGCGAGACCACGATAGGCATATGCCCATACATAGTCCGGTTGGTATCTCATGCCCTCAGAAAGCGCTTCTGCGGCACTCGACCAGTGCTGCAGCGCAATGAGCGAGCGTCCGAGATGGTAATAACTCGGCATGCCGGGGGTAGTGCCCTTTCCTCTAAGACCCATGTTGTTTTGGAGCATTGTCCGAAGCAACTCGACCGCCCGTTCCGGTTGTCCATCCTCCCGATAATCGCTGGCAAGTGAGATGATGTCCCAGCCTGTGCGGGGAGGCATCAAGCGCATTGATTCCTCACGGTCTGCGATGGCACGGGTGTAGTCCTTCTTTTGCGCGTGGGCAGCGGCACGCATTTGCAGCGACATCGCCCGAAATTTTGTCGGCGCGTCGGGCCAGCCCGAAAGACAATCGGACAGCAGCCGTATGACCTGGTCCGGATCCTCGAATCCTTCGCCGTCCTTGGTCAATTTCATGTTGCTTGTTTGCATGCAGGTGCGAGCGTGGCTAGTCGGTGAGCCTTCCGCTAAAGCCACCCTCGGCGTGACGGCGCATACCGAAAATAGAGCCAGGGGGACAACCAAGGTTGCTAAGTTGAGGAGTTTCATTGCGGATACTCGGCGTTGGTCAGGTCGGGACGCAAGACTTGGAGCAAAGCTGGCGTCACCGAACCCTGAAGCGTGCAAAAGACGTTCGTTTGGTTGGCGGTGCCACTCTCAAGGAAAAGTACGCGCTCGACGCTTCCATTTGCAGTCACCGTACCAGTCCCAGTGTTATTCGGCCGCCATGAATCTACCGGATCGCCAATCCTACGAATTTCAGCACGAGCCCAGGTATTTCCCGCATCGACGAGTTTCTCCGACGTAGGCAGAACGCTATTTATTTTCTTGGCTACCGCGTTGAGGCTACCCTCCGCGCGGAACCCCCAGAATACGAAACCGCCAAAGTCGATATCATAGGACACTTCGTCGTGCCATGCGATAAGACGTAGCCCGTCAATAATGATTGGCTCGCTAAAGACCTGATCCCGCCCCTTTTCAGCAAGCGGATTTTCCACCGCGATGGTCGCAGCCTTTCCGCGAGTTTTTACCTTTACGCCTGTTCCTAACAAATTAGGATTTTCCTTTAGCGCATTAAAAAGCGAAGCATCGCACCTCGCGAACAGACGGAGCGCCTCAGTTGGCGACACGTGGGAATTAGTTGCCGCAGAAGCTAAGTCGGTAGTAAACAGAAGAGTCGAGGCAAGCAGTGTCGATACAAGTCTGAACATTGAAAATTCTCTTAAATTAATTATTTAATTGGTCCTGCATTAAGAGGTCACTAGCTTCCCATCTTGGCCATCCCACATCAACCCAGCAGTTCGTAAAATCCTCCAGCTCTTCCCGCAAAGACGAAAGTGTTATCTTGGCAAGAGCCAAGCCTTACGGCCTTTGTGATCGCTTGACGACTGTCGGGTACGACGACCTACAGACTTCAGGCATTCAACCAGACAGTTGCGGTTTCTACTGAGGAAATTGAAAAGTGGGAGTTTTGTAAACGTGATCTGCAGAATTACCAGGCCTAAAAAATATATTGTCATCCAAATGATTCTTTACACGGTCTCGCACAGCATCCACCTCGGCATAGCGCTCGTGCAAATCAAATAGAGATTCGGTAAGTTGAATATATACCGTTTCCGGCCCCAGTTGCTCCACTCGGTATGCCGGTGCCGACATCAGTTTTTCCAGGCCGAAAAGTTTGACGTATGCCGGACCAAATATCTGAGCCCAAAGAATGTCCGGAAGTTTCTTAGACAAGGTGTGGGTAAAGACATGAATATTCCCCGCTGTTGGCGCGAACCCATTTTTGAATCCGACCATTTTGTACTCTGCCGCAACGCTATCGCAAAATGCATACTGCACACCAAACCGAACCGCTAGATGTTGAAGATAGCGAATTAACGCATCCACAGATTTTTGCGTTTCAGCTTTCACGTACATACCATGATTGGCAGACTGAGGTCCGCGCACGGGGTATGTTCTTTTTTTAAAACCACCCCACCCTTTTGGAGTGGACTTGCGTTTCCACATTATTGAATTTTCGGTATCGCCCAAGAGGTTGCGCACCTCCGCCATTGTTAGCTGCAGATTAATTGGCTCAACGAACCCCCAGTGTTCAGGACGAAATTCGGGCAAGTTTTCTAAAAAATCCTCAATAAGTCCGGAGAAAGCATCTGCATCCGCGAAGGAAGGCGTCAACAAAACCGAACAATCAACATCTATAAAACCACTTTTCATCTCAGCACTCTTGAGTTAGCCATTAAAGCAACCAATGGCCTAAGTCCCATTTCCCAACACAGATTCCACATGCTTCGCCAAATTTGGCAAGTCCGCGTACGCTAACGGAGCAAAATCAGGATAATGTTGAGCCATATATTCCTGCTGATTTATTGCACCGCCCTTTGTTTCACTTGCAAGAGTTTGGGCAACGAACTCCGGCTCAACAACCCAATTGATACTAGGAAAGCTCACCCGCTGAAAAGGAAACATAACCCATTTAACACTTCCGTTATAGGTATCAATTGCATGTTTCAACTTATCAGCCAAATGAATGTCTTCATCTTTAAATCGAATCGTCGTATATGGCGGCATTGCAGAGTTATCTCTTTTGTATTTTCTTCCATTTTTAAATACCAGATCCACCACTCGAGACTGATATTTACTCCATTCAAGGTCCGCAAATTTTCGGATTACATCGCATAACTCACTGCCATCAGCAAGTCGTTTCATCTGACCTCCTACTTAAGCACCGTCATCCCGCAGCGCCTCTTTGGCATCCAGAGAACGCCAAACAAATTCCCTTTGCCTCAAAGAGATTTATAAAAATTCAACACGGATTTGCGACTCACACTCCACTGAGAAATAGCTACCCCATCCTCGTTGACTTCTGACCGAGCAGCAACATACCTATTAATGGAGTTGGGGTCAAATTCTTCATGCAAGTCGCTTAAAAACAGAACGCTATTCTGCACATATGCAACCTCCCCCTCAAAATAAACGGCCCAGTAGAATACAAAATTTGACGAGACCGGATTGTGCATTGATGTAATTAATGCGCAATGCCCCTCACCCAAAAAACCTTCAGCTAAAGATCTCTTCCAATTTTCCAAATAATCATCTCTAGACCAGTAATCAGCAGAAGCAAAAAAAACTTCTGAATAATCATCGATTTCTACCTTACCTCTCAGGACAGGCCCACCAAACTCCGTCGAAGTCTCATGCTGAAGGAAAATTCCGAAACTCATTTTTTCACCCAATTTAGTTCTTTGTCATAAGTGCCAATTCTATTACCACGCCGATCAAACATCTTCCAACCTTCCGACACGTTATGGCCATCAACATCAGGCGTTATATAATTTTTCCCATTCCAAAAAACCGGTTGCCCGTGTGAGTTAAACGGTGCTTTTTGGGGAGAAATTCTCTGCCCATAACCTAAGTTCTCTGCTTTCTGCTGTAGGTCTTTGCCAATGCTAAAGATCGGCTCAACTATGATAGGCCCGTCGTTGGGCGTATTGACTAGTTCTCCACCCTCTTCCAACCTATCTCGCCCGGGTATTACAACCGGTTTTGCCGGATCTGCCGGTAACACCGGGATTTCAGGGCCGTATTTCCCTTCATCCGGAATTGAAGGAGGCAGAGCAGTGACATGCACCACGCTCCCTGCCTTTCCAGGCAGCGCCGCCTCCTTTCCAGCAATGTCGCTCACAAGTTCTGCTGCCCAAGGACCCAAAGCTCCGGCGGCAATGCCCGACATCGCGGCGGTAACCACGTAGGTGACGCCATCCTTCGTTTGCATCCAAAGAGTTGTCGACTTCTCCGACACCACAGTGACGACTCGCTGGCAACTGGTCGTTGTCGCACACTTAGCTGCCGCCGCAGCTGCAACCGGCGCCAAGAACCCCCAGTTCTGTGATGTCTCCAGCGTGGCGGCCATTCCGGCCGTTGCTGCATCACCGCCCGCTGCAGCCGCTATGCCCGCCACTAAGCTGGTGACCATATTGCGCCGAGCTTCGACTTGCTCAGGCGTAAGGCCCTCCGCCGAACCCATCAAGCTATTCAGGATGCTTCCCGCCCCCCGCGCCCAATGCGCCGGATGCGCAAGCAGCACCCTTTCCTGCTGCACCCGCACATCCCAAGATTCCGTGCAGCGCCGCACGCGCTCCTTCGGCTTCGTTGCCAGTGCCCAGCAGATCGACGATCAGTTTCACCTGCGATGCCGCCATGCCCTGGAGATAGTTGACTGCAGCCGATTGGACAAATGCGCTGGTGGAACCGGTCACATTCGCGCTGGCGGCTCCCGACAACGCCACCAAGATCAGCCCATACTTGCCACCCGCACTCCAGTCCTGCGCATGCTGCAGCTCGTCCAGAAGCGCCGTCATCTGCGCAGCATCAACCACCTTGCCGTTCTTAATCGCATCGGTTAAGGCTTTTTCCGCCGCTTGCTTTTCCTTCGCCCTATTCGTCGAAAACTGCCCCATCTGCCGCTGGGCTTCCGACGCGATATCAAAGCCCGCCTCGATCTTCTCTTTGTCAAAGATCGGTTTAAGCGCATTCAACGTATCCGACGTATCCCGGTTCAAGGACGTAATCGTCTCCGCGGCCGTTTTGCCGGTCAGCGCGACCTGCCCCGCCTCATCACGAATAACGATCGTGCCGCCGCTGATGCCGCTCTGGGTCGTAGAACTGCTGTTGCCGCTCGCGGCGACCACGATCGGTGTACCCATTCCAAAGCCGCTACTGCCGGTCGAAATGGACGTGCCCGCATCTTTGCTCGCGCCGCCTGCAACCTCGCCGCCCTTGGTTGTACCCAGGCCCGAGTCGCTAGCTTTAGCGCCGCCAAACCCGAATCCACCCCCGATCGACACCTGGCTACCGCTGTAGTGCGCCGTGTTCTTGAGATCTTCGGTGACTAGCGTCCCTGTGGTCAGTTTGTTGAGACCGTCGGCGACCGCCTTGTCGCTGCTGGCGATGACGCTGCCGATGAGCGTGGTGTTGTCCTTGACGTCGATCAGGAAGCCGCCGTCGCCTGCCCACAAACCCGTCTGCTCCGTCACGGTCTTGAAGTTGCTGTTCATCTTGCCAGTGCTGGCGTTGGCCGAGACACTGCTCGAGCCCGCGCAGTACGGGGGGATGCACAGCGTCAGGCCGAAGCCCGCGCTTTTATTCTTGGAGTCGTATTTGCTGTTGTCCTGCAGGCTCTCAAGTAAGAGGTTGCCGCCGACCGACGCGATGATCTGGTCGGCCTTGGCTGCCGCCCCCTTGAGGGTGGTGTCGCCGCCGGACTGGATCGCCAGGACGTTGCCTGCGGTGACGTTGGTGTTGGTCCAGCTTTCGTCCTTGCCGTTGGCGTTGCCTCGGCCCACGGGCGCTCCCAGTTCGAGCGTCCACCCGTTTTGCTGGCCACCAGTGGACCACCCGATGCCGACGCTGGCGCTGCTGCGCCTACTATCTTGCCGTCGGCCTTTATGTGTCCGATCGTCGGCTCGATGGCGCTGCGCCGCTTCATCTTCGGACGATCATAAGTTTTGCCGACCTAACTTAATCCACCCACCTCACCTCAAAATCAGCTAGCTGGACTTGAAGCCCAGCCTCATGCTCGAACCAGTAGTCGAAATACTCAGCATCACTTTTCTTAAGGTAAACATAATAACCACCAGTGTCACCACCCCGGTCATCATCAATAGAAATCTCCCAGCCAGAATATTCGCCAGATACAACATAACCCTTCCGAATGATAGTCACATTTACATCCTAATCCGCATAAGGAACATGATTATTAGAGATATATTTTCCAGTCACAGGGTCTTTAACTCCAAAATGCACATGTGGAACTCCCGGCTTGTGTGCTCCTGATAAGGATCCTAGGTCTATACGGAATTCCCTGCTGCCATCAGCGCTCTGGAATACCCCAGATCCAGGTTTACCGATTTCCTTATACTCGGGACCGAGATATTTTTGCCCAGCAGCTAGGGCCTCATCGGTTGTAAGCGTCATGGAGCTCGTGAAGTTCTTCTTACCGGATAGCGTTTCAGCAATAACTTGATCTATTCGCTGCCGAGCACGCACATCCAGTTGAATCTGCTTTTCAGCATTAACAAATGTATTCCAGTTGTCAGTAGGACCAGCGAGGGGCGTACGGGGTGTCGAAGTCGCTTTCGCGCCTCCCACCCTCCCCACGTCAAGCGCCTTATCTGTCTCCGCGAACACATGTATTGTTTGGCCGCCTTTCTTGATCATCCCGCCAGCCAGAGGCACAAGACCGATCGCCGCGAAATATCGATTTGCCTCATCGCCGGTCGCCATCCTCCCCGTCACCAGCTCGTAAAGCGCGCTGGCACTTGATACTCCTGGAGCCAGATCCAGCACCACTTGCGCAAGCTCGTCGGCCTTCTTTTTAGTCATATCAGGGTAGTGGGTCATCGTAAGAACTTCGTCATACGACGCCGCCATCCGATCGGCTTCAGCCCACCCTGCCTGCAAGCAGCCATTGTCATTGCCGCACTCTGCCTCCAGGCGCCCCACGAGCTCGGCCTTCATCCGGGCAACCTTGTCGCGGTTCCTGTACTGGCTGTTGTTCTCCACCTCTATGCGTGCCGCAAGCTCGGCGGGCACCGCCGCATTGGGATCAATCGACGCCGCTATGCCCGCGACGATGCTGGAAATCAAATTGGTGCGCGCCTGAGCTTCTTCGGGAGTCAGGTATTTGCCTTGGACTCCGTCCATGCTCTCCAGCAGCTTGTTCAGCACAACGCCTGAAAGCGCGCCAGCCCCGCCCGCACCGCACGATGCGCCTTGTGCTGCAGCGCCGGCGCAGCCCAATACCGCATGCAGCGCGGCGTGGCCGACTGAGCCCTCGCCACCTAGCGCGCCGCTCAACTCCTTGATTTGGGCTACGCCAAGGGTTTGCAGATAATTGACAGCCGCAGCCTGAACAAATTGGCTTGTGCCACCGGTCACGTTTCCGCTGGCCGCGCCCAGAACGATCGCCCCCCACTGACTATAGGTTCCCCGCGCGCCCCACTTGCTTTCCAGATCGGCATATTCCTGGGCTGCTTTAGCGCGCTCCAAATACGGAAGGGATGGATCTTCCGAGCGCTCCTTGGCTGCTTTTATTTCCTTCGCCCGGTTCGTCAAAAACTGGCCCGCCTGACGCTGGGCTTCCGACGCGATTTCAAACCCCGCCTCGATCTTCTCCTTGTCAAAGATCGCCTTAAGCGCATTCAACGTATCCGACGTATCTCGGTTCAAGGACGCAATCGTCTCCGCGCCCGTCTTGCCGGTCAGCGCGACCTGTCCCGCCTCATCACGAATAACGATCGTGCCGCCACTGATGCCGCTTCGCGTCGTTGAACTGCTATTGCCGCTCGCCGCGACCACAATCGGTGTGCCCATTCCAAAGCCGCTACTGCCCGTGGAAATGGACGTGCCCGCATCTTTGCTCGCACCGCCGGCAACCTCGCCGCCCTTGGTGGTGCCCAGGCCTGAGTCGCTGGCTTTAGCGCCGCCAAACCCGAACCCACCCCCGATCGACACCTGGCTGCCGCTGTAGCGCGCCGTGTTCTTTAGATCTTCAGTGACCAGCGTCCCAGTCGTAAGTTTGTTGAGACCGTCGGCGACCGCCTCGTCGCTGCTGGCGATGACGCTGCCGATGAGCGTGGTGTTGTTCTTGACGTCGATCAGGAAGCCGCCGTCGCCTGCCCACAAACCCGTCTGCTCCGTCACGGTCTTGAAGTTGCTGTTCATCTTGCCGGTGCTGGCGTTGGCCGAGACACTGCTCGAGCCCGCGCAGTACGGAGGGATGCACAGCGTCAGGCCGAAGCCCGCGCTTTTGTTCTTGGAGTCGTATTTGCTGCTGTCCTGCAAGCTCTCCAGCAACAGATTGCCGCCGACCGATGCGATGATCTGGTCGGCTTTGCCCGAAGCGCCTTTAAGCGTGGTGTCGCCGCCGGACTGGATCGCCAAGACCTTTCCTGCGGTGACGTTGGTGTTGGTCCAGCTTTCGTCCTTGCCGTTGGCGTTGCCTCTTCCCACGGACGCACCCAATTCGAGCGTGAAGCCGTTTCGCTGCCCGCCAGTTGTGTAGCCGATACCGACGCTCGCGCTGCTGCTCTTGCTGGTGGTCTTTTGCTCGAAGGCGTTGCGCGCGGCTTCCAGCACGATGTCGCCTTCGGCTTTAAGCACCGCGTTGTTGCCGGCCGACAGCGTAGAGCCGGTGACAGTGATGTCCGAGTCCTTGCCCGCGCCTTGCGCAACGATGGTCAGGTCCTTGCCTGCGGCGACGGTCGACCCGAAAGCGTTTGATGCGTTGCGATCGGTCGTGCTGCTGCTCTTGCTGGTGCCCAGGCTGAGTTTGATGCTGACGCCGCCAACCTTGTCGATTTGGTTGGAGGAGCCCGGCTTGGCGGCTTCAGCCGCAGCGGCCGCCTTGGAAGACGCTTGCACCGCGTCGTAGGCATTGACTGCCGCCAATCCTGTGGTGACTCCCGCCAGGCCCTGCATGACGGCGTTGTCTGACTTGCCCGCCGCATCGGCCATGCGCACGCCAGTCTGCACGGCGCTGACGATAGGGTTGCTCGCCGTGAGCGTCAGCCCCGACTGCTTGATCTCATGGAATTCGCGCTCCTGGGTCGTATCCAACGCCGCGCCGATGTTGACTTCCTTGCCGATCAGCGTGATGTCGCCTTGGCGCGCGATGACGTTGCTGCCGGTGATGTTCAGCGCGTTGCCGGCGTTGATCAGGACATCGCCTTCTACGCTGCCGACGGTGCTGGCGTTGTGGAAGACTTTTTTGCTGTCCAGCGAGTCGGTCTGTTTGCTGGTGCCAAAGCTGAACCCGCCCATGGCGCCAAAGCCGGACTTCTTGACCATCTTGTAGTCGTAGCTGTCCTGGGCATTTTGGCCGGGCAGGATGTTGACGTCGCGCTCGGCCGACATCACCAGGTCCTTCTGCGCGCCGACATTCGAGCCCGATACGTTCAAGTCGCGGCCCGCCATCAGTACGGCGGTATCGCCGGTGAAGGTGGTGGCCAGGGATTGCTCCCAGTCGCGGGCCGTCTTGGTGTGCGTCGTCTTCGACGACATGAACCCTTTGGTTTTGTAATAGGTCTCGTCGTACGCCGAGCCGGTCTGCACGCCCGCCGTCAGGTTGATATCCCGACCCGCCCCAACGGCAAGCTGTTCGCCTGCCGTGACATCCGCGGCGCGGGCATTGACGTCCTGCCCTGCGATCAGCGTAAGGTTGCCGTCTGCCGCGATGGATGAACCGACTTCCGAGCTGGTGCTCAGGTCGTGCCGGTTCTTCTTGTTGCGGACCAGCGATTCGCCATGGCTTTCCTGCAGCGCGGCCAGGTTGATGTCGCGGCCTGCTTGCAAGCGCGCATCTTCCGTGGCCGTGACTTGTGCTGCCGTCAGGTTGATGTCGCGGCCGGCTTGCAGGCTGAGGTCGCCGGCGTCTACGCGGGAGACGCCCGAGACGTAGGAACCCCAGGTGGCGCCATTGTTTTCGGACGCGGACGTGGAAGTCAGCGCGATGTCGCGGCCGGCCGACAGGGCAACGTTGTCGCCCTTGATGAGCGAGACCAGATTGGTCAGGTCTTCGCGCGCGGCGAGGTCGACGATGGCGCCCTGGATCAAGCCGCCAGCCTGGTTGACGATGTTGGAGGCAGTCATGACGGTGGCGTCGCGGGCGCCGATGGTGCCGCTGTTGGTGATGTCGCCGTCGGCGGCGAGTTTGACGTCGCGGCCGGCCATGAGGGTGCCGTCGCCCTGCAGGTCGCCTTCGCGCACCAGGAGGTAGACCTGCGGGACCAGCACCGTCTCGGTGGTGCCGTCGGGCAGTGTGACGGTCTGCTCGACGAGCCAGACGAGGTCGGTGGTGAGTTGGCGTTGCTGCGCTTCGGTCAGCGCGGCACCGAGCTTGATGCCGTTGCTCAGCGCGAACTGCGCGCCGTTGGCGAGCAGCTGCTTGTACTGGCTGTCGTTGTCGCCAAAGCCTTCCAGGAAGCGCTGGCCAGTGGTGGCCAGGATTTGGTCAGCGACGAGCTTTTGTTCGTAGAAGCCGTCGCCCAGGCGACGGGGCTCACCGGACGGGGTCAGAAATTTGGCGCCGGCGGGGATCAGGGCGTTCAGGCCGCCGGGAGTGTTGCCCAGGCCTGTATTGATGGCGCCGGATGCGCCGGCGTTGCCGACGGGCGCGCCGGGTTGTCGCAGAAGCCCGAACAGGTAGTTGCTGGAGACGGACTCGCGGTTGCCGATGAAGCGCGGGTCGGTGGCGACGACGTAGGGTGCATCGGGCGTGCCGTTGACGGCGAACAGTTGGCTGTCGGGGATCGTGGCCGGGTTGGAGACGGTGCGCACGACGTTGCCGCTGGGCAGACCGAGGCTGGCGATCAGAACCGGGCCGGTTGCGGTGGCGCCGTTGGCGCCGGGCGCCGCGCCACTAAGGGATACCGACAGATTGCCACCGGAGGTGCCGACTGGCAGCTCGATGGATTCGGCGGTCAGGGTGCGGTTGTAGGGCTCGGAATATTCCTTGCGGTCGCTATCTCGGGCCTGGGTGACCGTGGCGGTGCCGATGCGTGTGATGACCCGCTGACCGCCGGCGCCAATGTTGTTGATGGCGGGGCCGCTGACCGACAACGTGCCACCGGCCGCAATCTGGCTCTTATCGCTTGTAACGGTGCCGACGAGCGTCATTGCGCCGCCAGACAGGATCTTGCCGGGATCGGAAGAGACGGTGCGGGTCTCGGTGATGGTCTCTTCGACTTCGTAGTACGTGAAGGTGCCCACCAGCCGCGTGCGGAAGTCGGCATTGAACTCACGGACACGCTTATCCAGTTCCAGGAACGCCGCTTTATAGGCCTCATAGGCATTCTGATAGGCGAGGCGCTGAGCAGCCTCTTCCACACACCTGGGATGATTGCTGAGGCAAGGCGCGCTGGGTTCCTGCCAGTCGGGAAGCGGAGCCGGAGGCGTCACGCCGAAGACCGCCCATATCGGCGCGTCGAGGCCGAACACGAATTTTTCCGGTATGTCATAGCACTCACCGGCGTCTCCGCCGCCGCAGACGTAGCGGGAGGGCACATACGGCAGGGTGACGGGAGTGCTGACTCCTGCCTGGCCTCTGCCGCCGAGCGAATAGTCGAACGGCGGGCCATAGCGTTCATAGGGGTACTTGGTGGACGACAGCAGGAACCTGCGCTCGGGGTCGTCGTCCAGCCAATCCGGCGTCTTGCCGCACAGCGCCGTGACTTCGTCGCACAACCAGTGCGTCTCCATGTCGTACATGTCGGTCGTACCCGCCGGCGTCACGTACAGTTTGGGCACCTTCTGGACCGGCACAATCTCGCTGGTGTAGTTCGTATTGATGTTCTGCAGCGATGCCGCGGAAATCACCGCATTGCCCGCCGCCTCAATGGTGGCTCCCGCATTCACGAGCGATGCGGCCTGCCCAACCGCCTTGCCCGTCGCATCCAGCGCGCTACCGATGCGCAGATCCGCGCCGGCATAGATCAGGCCATGCTCCTTGTTCACGAGCGACCCGACGCCGATATCCAGATCACCCCGCGACGCGATCACCGCGCCGCCTCCCGGCCCCGAACCGTTGACCAGTTCTCCGGCGCGGATGGCGATGGTGTTGCCATAAATGCGGCCGAAGTTGTCGACCCGGCCTGCGTTGATGGTGGTCGAGCCGCCGTCGATGAGGCCGGAGTTGGTCAGCCCGTTGGTGACGTTGATGGTGTTGTTGCGCCCGGCGAGCAGTTCGCCGCTGGTCTGGTTGTTGAGCGAGTTGGCCGTGATGGACAGGTCGCGGCCGGCGCTGACCGTGGCGCTGTTGTCCATGTTGCCGCCCACCGACATCGTCAGGTCGCGGCCCGCGGCGATGTCGCCGGTCTGGTTGAGCGAACCGGTGTAGGTGAACGAAAGATCCTGCGCGGATTGCAGCAGGCCCAGGCCTTGCAGCGCCTGGATCGTGACGGCCAGGCGTTCGCCGGCCAACACCTTGCCCTGGGCGTTCTTCAGCACCGCCGCCTTGACCGTCGCGTAGCGCCCGGCTGCGATTTCGCCGCCGGTGTTGTCGAGCTCTCCGGTGTCGAGGGTCAGGTCTTGGCTGGCGCTGATGGAGCCGGCCTGGTTGTTGATCCCGCCCGCAACGATGGTGGCGGTTTTGGCGAGCACGCCTTTGGGCGGTGCTCCGGCCGCGGTCAGCGTGGCGTGGTTGTCCAGGCTGGCGGCATTCAGGGTCAGGGTGTCGTCGGCCTGGATCAGGCCGCCTTGATTGTTGACGGCGCCGGTCGCGGCCAGCGTCACGTCCGAACCCGCCAGCGTGCCGCCGGCATTGCCGACGCGCGCAGCGTCGATGCGGGCGTCGCCCGCGGCGGCGATCAGGCCGTTGGTGTTGTCGAGTTCACCGCCCAGTTTCAGCGTGGCGTCGCCTGCGGACGTCAGCTTGCCGCCTTGGTTGCGCAGGTTGACGGCGTCGATGTCGAGGCTGCCGCCGTGCAGCACCGCGTTGCGCGTGGTGATGTCTCCGGGCGACGTGAGCGCGAGCTTGCCGATGGACGACAGGTTGCCGTTGGACAGGTCCATGCCGCCTGCCGTCAGTGTCATGTCCTTGCCGGCCGCGCTGACGCCGGGGTGCGTGATGAAGGCTGCGGTGAGGTTGACGCTGCCGGGCAGGCTGAGCGTGCCGTCTTCGCCGACGCCGGCGATGAAGCGGCCGGAGTTGGTCAGCGCGTTAGACGCCGTGGCGGTGAGGTCGCCGCCGGCGAGCACGGAGCCGGTGTTGTTCAGACCGGACTCTGAAGTCAGACTGGCGGCGCCGGCTGCGGATACTACGCCTGCGTTGTGCAGAAGGCCGCCGGATTCGAGGTCGATGTTGGCGGCTGATTGGATGCGGCCGTCGGCCGTGGTGGTCAGCGCTCCCTTTGCGTCGACGGTGACGTTGCCCGCCTGCGTGGCGGCAATGCCGCCGAGCGTGGCATCGGTGCCCGCGCGCAGCGTCATGCCTTGCCCCGCTGCCGCGGAACCCATTGTCTTCAGGGCGCCACCTGCGGTGGCGGTCAATACCGCGCCGGCCTGTTGGGTCGACGCGGCGCCCGTCACGAGGTCGCCGCGCAGCGTGGTGAGCGTCAGGTCGCCCTGCAATGCGGCGACGGTGCCGTCGATGGTCATGCCGTCGCTCGCCGTGAGCGTCTGCGCGACGCCGGCCAGCATGCTGCCGGCCGCAAGCAATGTGCCTTGCGCGGTGGACGTGAGCGTGCCGGCGGCCTGTGCCAAGCCTGCCGCGCCGACGACGACGTTGCGGCCACTGAGCGTGAGGTTCGCGTCGCTGGCGGCCGTGCCGTCCACGCGTGCATCGCGCGCGGCGGCCAGCATCATGTCGCCGACCGACGCCAGTGCGCCAGCGGCGGCGAGGTCGCGTTGGGCTTGCGCGGTGAACGTGCCTGCGGCCTGCACCTGGCCGCCTTGCTTGACGGTCACGTCGCGGCCAGAGAGCAGCAAGTTGCCGGTGCCGGCCTCGCCGAGTGCGGCGGCAGTGCCGCCCAGGCGCGCATCGCCGGTCGCCGCGAGCGTCAGGCCGCCGCCCGCGACGATCGCGCCGTCGGACGCCAGGTCTCCGCTGGATGTCGCAGCCAGGTTCTGCGCGGCTTGCATGCGGCCGTTGGCGCCGACTTGCAATTGTCCGGCCGCATCGGCCGTCAGGTCGCCCACAAGGGCCGCGACCGTGCCGTCAATGCCGATATTCCGCGTGGCTGAGAGGCTGACGGGCGTGCCCGCCGTGATAAGGCCGGTCACGAAGAGATCGCGGCCCGCCTCGGCCTGCAGCACGCCGCCTGCGCCTGCCGCCGATTGGGCGGTGCCAACGCCTGCCGCCGATTGCGCGCTGCCTGCACCTGTCGCCGATTGGGCGCCTGCGCCCACCGCCGATTGCGCGCTGCCGACGCCTGTCGCCGATTGCGCGGTGCCGGCCGTGCCCGCGACGCGCAGATCCTGGCCCGCGCCCAGATGCAGATTTGCGCTGCCCTGCGCGAGTCCGTCCTGGCCCACCGTCAGGTCACCGCCCGCATCGGCGCGCAGCGTGCCGTTGGCGACCGTCTTGCCATTCAATTGGGCGTCGGTTCCAGCGGAAAGCTGGATGTTGGTTTCACCGGACACGGTGCCATTCGCAATCAGCTTCCCGCCAGCTTGGCCAGTCAGGTGCTGCGCGGACTGCAGGACGCTGTCCTTGCCGAGCGTGATGTCGCCGCCGCTGACGGCTTTCAGCGTGCCGGCGTCGGCCAGCACCGTGCCGTCCACGCGCAGGTTGCCTTGTGTGTTGATCTGCGCGGATTGCCCCGCGATCAACGCGCCCGCGAGCGATGCGTCGCCGGCAGCGATTGTGGCCGAGCCGTCCGCTTGAATGCGCGATGCGGACGACGCCGTCAGGGTCTCGCCCGCCTGCACCTGGAGATTGCCGGTGGCGAGCGTAGCGCCGTCGAGTTGAATGTTGCGCGCCGCTTGCAACGACAGGTCTTTCAGCGACGTGATCTTGCCCTTGCTTTGCAGGTCGCCGCCGGCGGTCAGGCCAAGGTTGCCGGCTGCGGCCACCTGGGATGTCGAACCGACGGAGACGTCGCCGCCTGCCGAGATGTTCATGCCGCCGGACGCGGCCGAGACCGTGCCGTCGACAGCCAGTGCTTTACCCGCCGTGAGCGTGGTGTCGCGGTTGGCGCGGAGCGTACCGGCCAGCGCCAGATCGCCGCCTGCCTTCGCGGCAACCGCGCCCTCGGCGTCCCACTGCGCGGGCGCGTCGATGCGAAGGTTGCGCGTGGCGTCGAGGGCGACGCGGCCGGTGGACGATCCCGTGCCCGTCACGCGTGCGTCGCGCCCCGCCAACAGCGTGATGTCGCCGCGCGCGCCGACGAGGCCGCCAAGGCTGAGGTCCGCGCCGGCACGGATCTGGGCGGATCCGCCCGATTGCAATTGTGCAGTCGCGCCGGCGGTCAGATCGCCGGCCGCCTGCGCCTGCAGTGCGCCTGCTGCGGTGACCTGGCCGGGGAGCACGACGTCACGTGCCGCCGTCAATGCAAGGGCGCCCTTGGCGGTGACCAGACCGCTGGCGTTCGTGCCGGCCTGCGCCGCCCCGCTGGTGGCGTTCGACGCGCCGCCTTCCGCACCCGCGCCGCCAGCGCCCGCATTGGAGCCGCCTGAATTCGATCCGTCCGAGCCAGAACCACCTGCATTCGAACCGCCCGAGCCAGCGCCACCCGCATTGCCCGCCCCTTCCGTACCCGATCCACCCGCCGGCGGCGTACCACCCACCGGCATATCCCCCCCAATCCGCAGATCGCGCCCGGACTCAACCCGCACATCCTGCCCGCCCATCAACAGCGAGCCACCCAGCGCCAAATCCTGCCCCGCCGCGACACGCAGCGCACCTTGCGTCTGCAACGCCCCTTGTGCGGCCACCTTCACGTCGCCCGCCGCATTCACATCAACCGAGCCGCCCGCGCCCACCACGCCGGTGATCCCAACATCACGGCCAGCGACAAGCGCCACATTGCCCGCGGCCTGCACCGCGCCGTCCACCGCCACATCACGCCCCGACGCCAGCCGCAGATCGCGGCCCGCCTGCATGGCGGCGCTGGGTGCGATGCGCACGTCACCGGATGCGCTGACCTCCAGATCGCCGGTCAGCGCGACCAGGTTGCCGCCCACGTTCACGCCGACGCCGGCCTCGGTGCCGATCAGGCGGATGCTGTTGGCGTACATGCCGCCCAGCGCCGCGGTGTCCAGCGCCACGACGGGCGCCGGACCTTCGCCCGCGCGGGCCGTCGCGTTGCCCGTCGCGTAGTCCACGCGCGCGGCGCCCGCCGTGACGTTGAGCCGGTCGGCCCAGACGCCGGCGTTGATTTCGAGCGTGCGGGCGATGAGGTCGACCTGGCTGGCCGCGGTGCCGTTCAGCCCCTCGCCTTCAATGCGCAGCTTGCCGCCGGCGACGTCCAACGCGATGTTGCCGTCAGGACCGACGTGCGGGCGGCCCGTGGTGAGCGTGGCGCGGTCCGCGTTCAGGAAGCCGCAGCCGTTGCAGGTGATGCCCGCCGGGTTTGCGACGATGACGTTGGCGCGGTTGCCGGCGACTTCCAGCGTGCCCATCAGTTGCGACGGGTTGGGCGCGGTGACCTGATTCAGGATGGTGGTGGCGCGCTGGTTGCCCAGCATGACGTTGCCGGCCACCTGGCCGGCCAATTGTGTCTGGCTGGCGCCGCCGCTGTTGTTCAGCACCACGCCCGACGGTCCGACGTTGAATTGCGTGTAGCGGTTGTTGGAGACCCCGCCCGCCGACGGCGGCGCAATGTTCACGACGGGCACGCCGTTGCTGACGCCCACGATCGGCTTCTGGCCGGGCACGCTCTTGTCGACCGAGATCGGCAGCGTCTGCGCCAGCAGGGGCGTCCAGACTTGCGTGAAGACGATGGACCAGACGATCAACGAACGAAGCTTGGACATCATGCGTACCTGACGGGGAACAGCGGATTCAGAACTCGAGCATCAAGGCCATCGCGATGACGGTCGATGCGGTTTTGAGCGATTCGGGTTTCTTCAACGGCCAGCCGGCGGACAGGTCGTAACTGGCGTTGACGTATGGGATGGAGAGGCGTCCGCGCAGGCCGGCGACGGCGCCGACCAGCGTGCGGCCGGAAAGATACGCGGCGGACGGGCCGCCCACGCGGCCCACGTCGACGCCGGTGTAGATCTGCTGTCCGGGAAGCCCGGTCAACGCGTCGAGGTTGAACGACAGGTCGTTGCGCAGCGTCCAGCCGTCTTCGGCGGCGAGCGTCATCTGGCCGTCGAAGCCGCGTACGGCGTAGCGGTTGCCGATCGTGAAATAGTCGGCGGGCAGGATGGCCGTCTTAGCGTGCTGGATCTGCCAGTTGGCCTGATAGGCCAGGGAGTGCTCGGCGATCTGGAACGGCAGATGCAGCCCCGCGTTGGCGGTGAGGATGGTGCTGCGCCCGTTCCAGTCGGGATCGCCGTAGACGTAGCCGGGTGCGTCGGAGAACTGCGGCAGCGTGCCACGCACGCCGCCGCCAATGTCGAGCACCGCGCGCCCGGCGTAATGGCGATGCCCGTAGCCGATTTCGTACCCGGTGACGTCGCGGCGCTGAACGTCGATGGCCACATCGTTCAGGGTGCTGTCGGTGCGCTTGCGCAACATGGTGAATGACAGATTGCCTTTGTAGGCGGTGCCGCGATACGGCACAACCGACGCGCCCGCCTGGATCTGCTTGGTGGTGCCGCCATAGACGATGGGTTCTTCGAAGCCCGCAACCGTCTGGCGGTACGTGGATTTGCTGGCGCCCGCGAAGACGGTCCAGTAGCCAAACGGCAGGCTGTAGTTGACGGAGGCCGCGCGTGTGTTGGAGTCGGCGTCGCGCCAATGCGCGTTGCTGTTCCACGAGACCGACAGCTGGTCGTATAGGAACAGCGGGGAATCCAGCGTCAGGCCGGCATTGATCTGGTATTTGCCGATGGTGTCCATGCCGCCGTTGTCGCCGCCCAGATAGCCATGCCAGCGCTTGCCCGTGCCGGGCTTGATGAGGATGTCGGAGTCGCCCGCGTCGGGGCCTGGCGCGATGTCGATGGCGGCGTCGGTCTGGCTGCCAAGACGCCGGATGTTCTCGAGCGCCTGGTCCAGGTCTCGCTGGTTCAGTTCGCCGCCCGGGCCCGTGGGCAGCGCCGTGCGCCACCAGCCGATGGCGCCCAGGCTTTGCACGGCGGAGATGCGGCCCGGCAGATACCGCAGCGTCAACGAGCCGGCCGCCAGCGATTGTTCGGGCACGACGACCCGCGCGGTGATCAGGCCCTCATCGAGCAGCAAGCCGATCAGGTGTTCCTGCAGCGCGCGCAGCCCGCTGCCGCCGACGCACTCGCCAAGCACTGCCACCATGGCGCTAGTCAAGCGTGTCGGCGGTTCAGCGCCCTCCCAGATGACTTCTCGCACGGCAAAGCACGGGCTTTCCTCCGGTAGCGCCAACTCGCGCGCGGCGTCCACGGACGGCGCCGACAGGATGTCGGGCCGCTCCGCCGCGCGGGCGCGGTGCGCGTCGATGTCTTGTTCCTGCCGGCGCTGGATTTCCGTTGCCGTAGGAGGTGTCTGCGGTGCCGGCTGGCCCAGGACGGGGCCTGCGCTTGCAGCCGCGAACACTGCCGCCCAGATCCCCTTTGCCAGCCAGCACTGCCGTGATCGCCTGCCGGGCCAAGTATGAACAGCCGCAAGGCGACGTTGGTGTACGCACCGCCGCGTCGGACCTGCCGCGTCCGCGCGTTGACCTGCATGGTTTTCGGGCATTTTTTGCTTAGGTGGGATAGGCGATGTGGGGAGTGCGCAGGCCTCAGGACCGTGTCTCTGTTGACATTTGTCAGAACAGCCTTCGCGAGGAACGCATTTGTAAATCGCCGCCCTAGCACACCGGAATCAGAGAAATCCGAAAGCTCAGACCGGGTTAACCCGAATGCACCCATATCCACAAATCGTCAATAATTCACCAACGTTTTGTCGCCGATCCGTCCCCTTGCCTGACTCACCCATGCCTGTATCCGTCCGGGACGCAATCGTTTCGTCTTCCCACCTCGCCTCGTCCGCTCCTGAGCTGTCCGAGGTCGAATTCGGCCTGATCATCGCGTCGCATGCGTTCAATCGCTGGATGGTGCGTTGCATGGCCTGCGCGGGACTGCCCGAACTCACGTCGCTGGACATCCTGGTGCTCAACCACGTGTTCCATCGGGGCCGGGGCAAGAAACTGGCGGACATCTGCTTCACCCTGAATGTCGAAGACACCCATCTGGTGAACTATTCGCTCAAGAAGCTGGAGCGTCTGGGCGTCGTTCAAAGCGCCAAGACCGGCAAGGAAGTGATCTACACCACGACCGACGCCGGCGCGGCCGCGATCCAGCGCTACGCCGAGGTGCGCGAGCAGTGCCTCGTCAAGCCATTCATCGACTCCCCCGCCGCAGACGACGCCAGCCATCAGTTGGCCAACACCCTGCGCGCCCTCTCGGGCCTGTACGACCAGGCTGCCCGCGCCGCCACCTCGCTGTGAGAATCCACGTTGTCTAGCACCACCGCTTCTTCTTCCGCTCCGCTGCTGTCCGTGCGCGGCGTCTCGGTCGACTTCAATACCGACACCGGCGGCTTTCGCGCCGTCGACAACCTGGATTTCGACGTGCGGCCCGGCCGCACGCTGGCGATCGTGGGCGAGTCCGGTTCCGGCAAGTCCGTCACGTCGATGGCGATCATGCGCCTGACCGATTACAACGGCGGGCGCATTTCCACCGGCCAGATCCTGTTCCGTGACGGCGACGATCGCGAGGTCGATCTGACCCAGGCCAGCGACGAACAGATGCGGGCGATTCGCGGCAACGACATCGCGATGATCTTCCAGGAGCCGATGACGTCGCTGAACCCGGTGTTCACGATCGGCGACCAGATCGTCGAAGCCATCATGCTGCACCAGCAGCTGTCACGCTCCGCGGCGCGCCAGTCCGCACGCAAGTTGCTGGAAAAGGTGCGCCTGCCCGACGCCGAACAACTGCTGGACCGTTATCCGCACCAGTTGTCGGGCGGCATGCGCCAGCGCGTGATGATTGCGATGGCGCTGTCGTGCCAGCCGCGCCTGTTGATTGCCGACGAGCCGACGACGGCGCTGGACGTCACCATCCAGGCGCAGATCCTGAACACCATCCGCGAGTTGCAACGCGACCTGGGCACGGCCGTCATCTTCATCACCCACGACATGGGCGTGGTGGCCGAGATGGCCGACGATGTGGTCGTGATGCTGCGCGGCAAGAAGGTCGAGCAAGGCACCGTTCAAGACATCTTCAACGCGCCCAAGCATCCGTACACGCGCGCGCTGCTGGCCGCCGTGCCGCGTCTGGGCAGCCTGACGGGCCGCGACCTGCCGCTGCGCACGCCGCAGACCGTGCTGGAAGGCGACACGCTGCGCGAGGTGGGCGAGACCCGCGAGCAGGACACGGCCAGCTACGACGAACCCGTGCTGCGCGTGGACAAGCTGACCACGCGTTTTGACGTGGGCCACAACCTGTTCGGCCGCGTAACGCACCGCGTGCATGCGGTGGAGCAGGTCAGCTTTGACGTCTATCCCGGCGAGACCCTGGCGCTGGTGGGCGAATCGGGCAGCGGCAAGTCCACCATCGGCAAGACCTTGCAGCAGCTGGTGGCGCCGACGTCCGGCGCCGTGCGCTACAACGGGCAGGATATTTTCTCGATGGACAGTGCCGGCCGGCAGCGCCTGCGCCAGGAAATCCAATACATCTTCCAGGATCCGTATGCGTCGCTGGATCCGCGCAAGACCGTGGCCTTCAGCATCGCCGAACCGATTCGCACGCATGGCCTGCTGACCGGTGAAGACGCCATCGCGCGCCGCGTGGGCGAGCTGCTGGAACAGGTGGGACTGAAGCCCGAACACGCCACGCGCTATCCCCATGAGTTCTCGGGCGGCCAGCGCCAGCGGGTGTGCATCGCGCGCGCGCTGGCCAGCAATCCCAAACTGATCATCGCGGACGAATCTGTGTCTGCGCTGGACGTGTCGATCCAGGCGCAGATCCTGAACCTGCTGATGGACCTGCAGAAGGATCGCGGGCTGTCGTATCTGTTCATCACGCACGACATGGCGGTGGTGGAAAAGGTCAGCCACCGGGTCGCAGTGCTGTACCTGGGCCAGATCGTCGAGCTGGGCACGCGCCGCCAGATCTTTGAATCGCCGCAGCATGCCTACACGCGCAAGCTGCTGGCTGCGGTGCCGGTGGCCGAGCCCGGCCGCCACATCGACACTTCCCTGATCGAAGGCGAGATCCCCAGCCCGGTGCGCCGGGTCGGCGATGAGCCTGCCATCGTTCCCCTCTTCGAGTTCGCGCCCGGCCATCAGGTCGCTCGCGCCGCCTGAACCTCTTTCATCCGTCGGTCCGACCCGATTTCCCGTCCCTGGAGGCGACCATGCAATTCCTTCGCACCACCCTCTCCGCCACCGCGCTGACCTTGGCCCTCGCCGCCGCGCTGCCCGTTTCGACGGCGCAAGCTGCCGGCACGCTGAACGTGGCCATCAACCAGGATCCGGGCAGCTGGGATCCGATCGACACCTTCGTGACGTTCTGGGGATCGGTCGGCAGCAATCTGTATGACGGCCTGACCATGCGCGGTGCAGACCTCAAGCTGCAGCCGGGTCTTGCCACCAGCTGGGAATACCTGGACGACAACAAGCGTCTGCGCTTCAAGCTGCGTGAAGGCGTCAAGTTCCACAACGGCGAGCCCTTCAACGCCGAAGCCGTCAAGTTCACCTTCGAGCGCCTGCTGGGCGCGGAAGGCGCCAAGGGCCCGCAGAAGTCGAACTACGACTCGATCGGCGAGGTCAAGGTGGTGGACGAGTACACGGTCGACTTCATCCTGAAGCAGCCGGATCCGGTGCTGCTGACCAAACTGGCAGGCTACGGCGCGATGATCGTGCCGCCGAAGTACATCACTGAGAAGGGCGAAGACAACTTCAACACGCATCCGGTCGGCACGGGCCCGTTCAAGTTCGACAGCTACCAGCCCAAGGTCAACGTGACGCTGGCGCGCAATGACGACTACTGGGGCGGCAAGCCGAAGCTGGACAAGGTCGTGTACCGCTTCATCGGCGAACCCGGCACGCAGGTCGCCGAGCTGCAGGCCGGCCGCATCGACATCGCCACGCTGATCCCGCTGGGCCTGATCGAAACGGTGAAGAAGTCGGGCAATGCAGACGTGATTTCCACCGGCGGTCCGGTGGCCTTCGCGCTGCGCTACAACACCAAGAACGGCATCACGCAGCACCGCGACGTGCGCCGTGCGCTGATCATGGCGGTCGATCGCGACGCCATCGTCAAGCAGCTGCTGCTGGGCCAGGCCAAGACGATCGCCAGCTTCCAGGGCCCGCAGTCGTTTGGCTTCAACCCCGAGCAAAAGCCCCTGCCCTTCAATCCCGCCGAAGCCAAGAAGCTGCTGGCCGCCGCCGGCGTGAAGCCGGGCGCCACGGTGCAGATCGACGTGCGCGGCAGCGATTCGAACTTCCGCGAAGTGGCGCAAGCCGTGTCGGGCTACCTGCAGGGCGTGGGCGTGCGCGCCACCATCAAGCCGTATGAAACCGGCGTGCTGCTAAACGACATCATCCCCGGCGGCAAGACCGGCGAAATGTGGCAGAACCAATGGGGCGGCTGGACGTACGACTACGACAACACCGCGTACCTGATGTACCACTCGGGCCAGAAGTGGAATCCGTACGACAACGACCCCAAGCTGAACGCCATGCTGGAAGCGCAGCGCACGGTCTATGACGTGAAGAAGCGCGAGGCGATGCTGCAGGAGATCGCCGCGTATGTGGCCGACCAGGCGCTGGAATTGCCGCTGTACAGCCTGAACACGATCGTGGGCGTGAACAAGCGCGTAAAGAACCTGGAAGTTCCGGGCGACATCCGCTTCCGTTTCGTCGAAACCGCCATTGAATAAGTCCCCCCGAGCGCTTCGCGCTTCCCCCAGGGGCATGCCTGCGGACCGGCAGAGCCCGGATCCGCGGCATCCCGCTGGCGGCAGTGCTCCGTTGAGGCATTGGTAACAGCTAGTGCCGCATTAACACCCTCTACCCGCCACGGTGCAAGCCGGGGCGGCGCCTTATGACCGGATTTCTCATTAAACGCGTGTTGCAGGCCGTCTTCGTGATCGTGGCCGTGACGCTGCTTGTTTCTTATGCCGTGCGCCTGACCGGCGACCCTGCTCTGATGCTGAGCCAGGGGTCGGGCAGCGTGACCGAACAGGACCTGGCCAACATCCGGCAGGCGCTCGGGTTGAACCGGCCGTTCCACGAACAATATCTGTCGTATATGCAGGGGCTGCTGCATGGCGATTTCGGGCGCAGCTTCATGGGCGGCACGCCGGTCGCCAAGCTGATCGGCGATGCGCTGCCCGCGACGCTGATGCTGGCGTTCACGTCGCTCCTCGTGTCCATCCTGATTTCGCTGCCGCTGGGCATCCAGGCGGCGATCAAGCGCGGCAAGGCGACCGACCAGGCCATCCGCATCTTGTCGCTGGTGGGCCTGTCCTTCCCCAATTTCTGGCTGGCGCTGATGCTGGTGCTGCTGCTGTCGATTACTTTCCCGCTGCTGCCGCCGTCCGGCTGGAGCGGGCCGGCCAGCCTGGTGCTGCCGTCGCTGACCATGGCTATCATTCTCAGCGCCACCAATATCCGGCTGGTGCGCACGACGATGCTGGAGACGCTGTCGGCGCAATACATCATGGTGGCGCGCAGCAAGGGTCTGAAAGAGCGCATCGTGTTGTACAAGCATGCGCTGCGCAATTGCGCCATTCCGCTGATCACGTATCTGGGCCTGCAATTCGGCGGCCTGATCGGCGGCATCGTCGTGATCGAGATGGTCTTCAACTGGCCCGGGCTGGGCACGCTGGCCTTCGACGCCATTTCCGGCCGCGACTATCCCGTGCTGCAAGGCACCGTCACGGTGCTGGCCACCGTCATCGTCCTGGTCAACCTGATCGTCGACATCGCCTACGGCATTGTCGATCCCCGTATTCGCACGCGCTGAGCATCATGCAGACAACCACTTCCCCCGCCGCACCCAAGGCCATGAAGCCGCGCAGCCGCTATCGCTCGCTCGAATTCGTGCTGGGCGCGCTTCTGACCGGCGTCATGGTCCTGCTGGTGCTGGCATCCGGCTGGCTGTTTCCGGACGGCGGCGAATCGATGGACCTGGCCGCCCGCCTGATGGCGCCCTTCTCTTCGGCCGCCCATCCCTTCGGCACCGATCCGCTGGGCCGCGATGTGCTGGCCCGCGTGATCGTCGGCGGCAAGATTTCGCTGCTGGTGGGTTTTGCCTCGGTGCTGGGCGGCGCGCTGCTGGGCATCGTGATGGGTCTCATCGCCGGGTATTACCGCGGCTTCTGGGACATGATCGTGATGCGTTTTGCCGACGTGCAGCTGGCACTGCCCTTCATTCTGGTGGCGATCACGTTCATCGCCATCCTGGGCGGCGGGCTGTTCAACGTCATCTTCTTCATGATCGTGTCGCAATGGGTGCAGTACGCTCGCCTGGTGCGGGCGCAGGTGCTAGCGTTGCGCGAGCGCGAGTTCGTGCTGGCCGCGCGCGCCTTCGGGGTGCGCGACCTGGCGATGATCCGCCACCACATCGTGCCCAACCTGCTGGGTCCGCTGGTGATCCTGATGACGCTGAACGTGGCCAACAACATCCTGCTGGAAAGCAGCCTGACCTTTCTGGGCCTGGGTGTGGATCCCATGATCCCGAGCTGGGGCGGTATGCTTGCCGACGGCCGCACGTACATGCAGACGGCCTGGTGGGTCAGCGTGTTTCCCGGGCTGGCCATCATGCTGACGGTGCTGGGCCTGAACCTGCTGGGCGACTGGCTGCGCGACCGCCTGGACCCGACCGGCAAGGTCTGAAGAATCGATCCGCGCCACGGGCCGGAAGGAATGTTGAGTATGTCGTTGCTGGACAAGAGTTTCGATCGCACGCTGGACGCCTGGACGCACGCCTACATGGCGCCGGCGTGGCGTGGCGCTGTCGTGGAAGGCTGGGTGTTCGAAGGCGTGGACGCCCGGCGTGCCGCGCAGGCCAAGCTTGAACAGGCGGGCGTGACGGCGCGCTTTCGCAGCGCGTACAAACCGCTCGTGCACTATTTCCTTGAAGAGGTGGAGCGCGAGGGCCTGGTCTCGGCCGAGATCCGCTATCCGCTGCACGAACACGCGCAGGCCAAGCGCTTCACGCTGGAGGCCTATCCGCTCGTGGCGTTGCTGAAAGACGTGCGCGTGACGATGCTGCCCGGCGCCGACGATCTGCACTACGACGTGCGCTTGGCGTATGCCGACGGCCGCACGCTCGACACCCGCGTGTTCGCGCCGAACCAGCTTGGGCATGCGCCGGACGGAACGCCGGAGCTGTCGCCTACCGGCTGGCTGCGCGTGCAGGACGCCAGCGGCGCCGTGCAGACCGATGCCGCGCAGGCCACCGAGTACCAGTTGCTCTTTCGCAGCATCCTGGACACGGTTCGCAACCACACGTGGGGTGCGCACGAGCCGTATTTCGACCGGCTGGAAATCCGCGTGGATCTGCCCGGCATCGACTTCGCGCTGCCGGTGGACGAGGAAATCGTCAGCACGTTCGAAGCGCTGCACGAGGACATCTACTTCTCGCTGCTGGAGCACTTCCAGCAGCATTCCGGCCGCCCCTCCGGCGACCGCGGCTTGCAACCCGGCCAGATCATTCCCGACATCCGCCGCCACGACGGCGCGCCGCGCGTGCAGATCTCGGTGGAGCCCTTCGCCCCGGTCGCTCCTGTGACGCCGGCCGCGCTTCCCGGTCCGCTGGCGCAAGCCCGAGAGCCGTTGTCGGCCGCGCAGATCGCCGGCTGCATGGCGGCCTTTGGCGGCGACACCTTCCAAGCCGTGTCACGCCAAGGCCGACCCGTGTTGGGCACCTATGTGCGCGGGTCCGGCCCGGCCGTCTTCATTTCCGGCGCGCAGCATGCCAACGAAACCTCTGGTGTCGTGGGCGCCTTGCGTGCGGCCGAAGCGCTGGCCGCACGCGGCGACGCGCATTTCGCATTGATTGCCTCCGAGAACCCGGATGGCTATGCGCTCTTTAACCGGCTGCGCGAGCACCACCCGCGCCACATGCTGCACGCGTCGCGCTACAGCGCGCTGGGGGACGACATCGCCTACCGCGAACGCGCGCCGTTTTTCGAACGGGACGGCCGTCACCAGGCGCATGCGATCAGCGGCGCGCAGTTGCATATCAACCTGCATGGCTATCCCGCGCACGAATGGACGCGTCCGCTGTCGGGTTACCTGCCGCGCCACTTCGAGCTGTGGACTATTCCCAAGGGGTTCTTCCTGGTCCTGCGCCATCATCCGGGATGGGCCGACCGCGCTCAACGGTTGATCGAAGGCGTCACCGCGCGGCTGGCGCGCAACGTGCCGGGGCTGGTGGAGTTCAACGCGCGGCAGTTGGAACTCTTTCAGGCCCATGCGCTCGAAAAGGGTTTTGACGTGCTTAACGGCATCCCCGTGCAGGTCACGGAGACCGACCGCGAGGAGCTTCCCATGGCGCTGATTTCGGAGTTTCCGGATGAAACGGTCTACGGAGACCGATTCGTTTTCGCGCATACTGTGCAGATGGAAACCGTCCTGGCAGCCACGGACCTGTATCGCGCCGGGCTTTAGCGGCTTACCGGTGTCTGACACCCAAGCAATAAGAAAATGAAAATCCGAGAACGCAACCACGGCGACGACCTGGCCCTGGTGGACATCTGGCTCCGTTCGGTGCGCGCCACCCACACTTTTCTGACTGAAAAGGAAATCCAGGCCATGTACCCGCAGGTGCTGAACACGTACCTGCCGTCCGTCAGGGTCTGGGTCTGTGAGGACGATGCCGGCGAAGTGGCCGGCTTCATGGGTCTGACCGGCAACAAGGTCGAGATGCTGTTCGTGGATGCCAACAAGCGAGGCAAAGGCGCTGGCCGCCGCCTGCTGAATTTTGCGCGATCGCTGCACGGCACGCTGCTGGTGGACGTGAACGAGCAGAATCCGCAGGCGCATGGCTTCTACAAGCACTACGGATTTCAGGACGTGGGCCGCTCGGCCTACGATGACTCGGGCCGTCCCTTCCCCATCATCCACATGAAGCTTGCCGGCTGAAGCATCCGCTTCAGTTGCCGTGCGCCTCGTGCCGCGCGCGCCACGCCTTCAGCGCTTCGCGGTAGCGGTCCATCGCTTCGTCGTAAACGTCATAGACGCAGGGGATGCAGCCGCTGTTGCAGCATTCGTCAGGCGCGGGACGCTCGGGCGGAACAGGCGGCGGGTCGTCGTTGGATGTTGCGGCGGGGCTCGACTTGCCGCCAGTCGGTTTTTTCGTGCTCATCGCGTCATGTTAGCGCCGCGCACCCAGCTCGGGCGCGTCGCACGCCCTCACACGCCTTCCCGCTTGCGCCAGTCCGCGCGGCGGATTTCGTAGCAGACCTTGGGCTCCGGCGCGTCGCCGGTCATGCCGACATAACGCATCCCGGTCTTTTCCATGACGCGTTGCGACGCCAGGTTTGAACGCAGCGCCACGGCGCCCAGCACGTCGACGGGCAACAGCCGAAACCCCAGCCCGATCAGCGCACGCGAAATCTCCGGCGCGAAACCCTTGCCCCAGCAGTCGGGATGCAAGGCATAGGCCAGTTCAACACTGGCCCGCCCCGGCGCAGTGGACACCTTCAACCCCGCGCGGCCCGCGGGCCGGCCCGTGTCGCGGTCTTGCAGCACATACATGCCATAGCCATGCTCGGTCCAGTGGACGATGTTCTGCGCCACGTAGCGCCGGCTGGCCGCCGCGTCGCGCGTGCCTCCCATGGACTGCATGAGATCGGCATTGGCGTGCATTTCGATCATGAACGGCAAATGCGCCTGGGACATCCGGCTGGCGGACAGGCGCAGGGTCTGGAAATCGTCGGGGAACTCGGTGGACGGCATGGGAGTCGGAGGCGATGGCGGACGAAGTTCGGGGACGGGCTGGCCGTCCGGACGGCGGACCCGCCGATCATACCGGCCGGCGCGGTCTTGCACACTTGCGCCTAACCCTCACCCGCGCCGCAGCCCCACGAAACTCCAAAGAAAAAACGCAATGCGCTCGCAGGGGCCGGCCAAGGCCGCAGCGGATTCGCCGCGGCCCGCCGCTGCGCCATCGGCGCCTCGCTTATTGCTCGGGATACGCACGCATGGCAGCGGGCTGTTCCGCCACCAGCGCGTCCAGGATGCGCTTGCCCACGCGACCGTCCTGCGGCAGGTTCAGGCGCTCCTGCTCTGCCCTCACGGCATCGCGGGTCTTGCCGCCCGGGATGCCGTCGGCCACGCCGATGTCGTGGCCGCGGCCATAAAGCTGCTTCTGCAGTTCCTTGATCTGCGCGCGCGACAGGCCGGGATCGTCGGTCGGCCATGCGGTCACCAGCGCCGGGCCGCCTTGCAAGCGATTCAGCAACAGCGACACGGCCAGGCCATAGCGGCGCGACTGGTTGTAGTGCAGGATCGCGTCGAAATTGACCGTGGCCAGGAACACCGGTCCGCGCGCGCCGGTCGGCGCGAACAGGTACGCCTGCTGGTCGTTGCCCGAAGGCAGCTTCAACACCGAGCCGTCTCCTTGCTTGACGCCGGCCTGCGCCCATTGGGCGATCGTGCGGCGGTCCTTGGATCCCACGTACTCGGCGTCGGGCTCGGGCGGGATCGCGGCGGCCAGCTCGGCCGGCACGCGCACTTCCACGACGGCGGGCAACCCATGCGTCCACTGGGCGCGGCGCTTGCGCAGATGGTTCGCCGTGGAGGCCAGCGCGTCGGGCAGCGAGTTGTAGAGGTCGATGCGGCCGTCGCCATCGCCGTCGGCAGCCAGTTCGTAGAACGAAGTCGGAATGAATTGGGTCATGCCGAACGCGCCGCTCCAGGATCCGACGAACTTGTCGGCGGGCACGGTGCCGTCGCGCAAGAGGCGTACGGACGCGTAGGCGTTCTTTTCCCAAAGCGGCTTGTTCTCGGTGCAGGCGCGCGTCAGCCAGGCATTGAGCACGTCGGTCTTGCCGACCTGGCGGCCGTAGTTGGTTTCGATGCCGAAGATGGCGACCAGCGTCGCGGGGTCAACCTGGTATTGCTGGCTGATGGCGCCAAGCTGCTTGCCGTATTTGGAGAGCACGGCCTTGCCGTCCTGAACGCGCTCGTCATCGACCGTCTTGGCGATGTAGTCCCACCAGCTTTCGCGGCCCTCGGGCTGGCCCTTGGCCGACGCGACGGTCGTGGGCAGCAGCGTGGCGTTGGCCGTGTATTTGTCCCAGTCGGCGACGGTCAGGCCGTTGGCCGTGGCGCCCTTGCGCAGCTTGTCGATGCAGGCCTTGGTGTCGAGTTCGGTGGGGACGATGACGGTCGGCGCGGCGGCAGCGGCGGCGGCCGGGGCGGCGGTGGCGGTGGCGGCGGGCGCGGCAGACGCAGCAGGTGCAGCCGGAGCAGCGGCAGCAGCAGGCGCGGTGGCGGGGGCCGCAGCGGGTGCAGCGGCCGGTGCCGCAGCAGGCGATGCATGCGCCGCCGGCGCGGGCGTATCGTCGAAGCTGCGCTTGGGTTTCAGCACAGGCTGTTGCTGTTCCGGCGCGGGCGTCTGGACACGCGATCCGGTGGCCGATCCGGGCGACTGCGCCTGCGCGGCGCTGGCGGCAGCGGCGGTCAGTGCCGCGGCCAGCAGCACGCGGGAAAGGCTGTCGATTCGAGGACGGGAGAAACTCTGGCGCATGGCTTTCCTGAAAAATCGAAGTCAGCCGGGATCGTACCGCGACCAGCCGCCGAAATCGAACGCGCCCCCCCCCTGCTAGGCCGCCGCGCCGTGCTGGAATTCCGCCGGTGGCGCGCGCAGCACGCGCCGGCACAGCCACATCGCAATCAGGCTGAAAATCGCAAAGCCGCCCATCTGCCCCAGCATCACGCCCTCGGGCCCGCCCAGGTGCGCGCCCAGCCACACGAAGGGTATGGTGCCCACCGTGGCGCGCAGCCAGCCGATGGCGGTGGAATACGTGGCGTATCCCAGGTTGTTGAACACCGAGATCGCGACGAAGAACAGGCTGTTCAGCGCCCACGCAAAGCTGCCGACACGGCAGAAGAAGACGATCAGGTCGCGCCCGGGACCCGTGACCTTGAAGACATCCGGCATCCACGGCGCCAGCACTGCCAGCACGACGGCCGCCGAGAACCCGTACAGCAACGCCCAGCGCGTCGTAAGCGCCACGGTGGCCTTCACGCGGTCCCAGTGGCCGGCCCCCAGGTTCTGCCCGAGGATCGGGCCGATGGCGCCGGGCAGCACGAAGAACAGCGAATAGGCCAGTTGCAGCAGCCGGTCGACCACCGTGGCGCCCGCCAGCACGCTGGGACCGAAGCTGGAATAGGTAGAGACGGTAAAGATGACCGCCGCCGGCGTGGCCAGGGTGGTCAGCGCCGCAGGCATGGCGATATTGCCGATGGCGCCCAGGTGCTCGCGTAGTTCCCGCGCGGGCGGCCAGGTCACCAGCCGGTGCTTGCGGAACACCAGCCAGGCGCCCAGCACCACGGTGGCGACGCGCCCCACCCCGCCGGCCCAGGCAATGCCCTCCATGCCGCCGTCCAGCACGAAGATGACGATGGGGTCGAGCACGGCGACCGTGCCGGTGCCGGCCAGCAGCACCCACATCGACTGCCGCCCCTGGCCGGCTGCGCGCAGCAGATTCGACAGCATCATTCCGATACCCATGACCACCGCGAACGGCGTGGTGATGAGCACGTACGACAGCAAATGGTCGCGCACGTCTTCGGCCAGGCCAATGGCGGCGGTGAACGGGCCGATCGCCGCCAGAAACATCGCGCCCGTCGCCACCGCGGCGGCGGCCATCAGGATCAGCGACGCGCCCGCAAGCGTGCGCGCCCGGCCGGCGTCCTGGGCGCCAAGCGCACGCGAGACCAGCGCCGCGCCGCCCACCGTGACGCCGATGCAGACGGACGTGATGGTGAATTGCGTCATGGACCCGAAGCCCACCGCGCCCAATACGGCTTCGTCCTCGAGCGTGCCCAGGTAAAGCAGCGACAGGAACTCCACGGCGAAGACGGCCAGCATGCTGGCCCAGCCGGTCAGGATCATTTCGAGCACGTGCCCGCCGAGCGGGCCGGTCACGAAGCGGGCGTGGGATGCGGGTGCGTTCAAGGCAGGTCTGCCATTGCGCGACGAGGCGTGAGCGGCATTACTGGCGCGGGGCCATTGCGCGGCGTTGTTTGCGTGCCGTTATTGCGCAGCCTGCGGCGCGTCGCGCAATTGCGCCAGGCGCTGCACCGCCAGTTCATAACCCTGGGCCGCGGCGGCCTCGTACCAGCGCAGCGCTTCCTTCATGTCGAAGTGCTCCATGACGAGGCCCTGCATGTATTGGGCGCCCGGCTCGCCGCGTTGCGCGGCGGCCAGCATCGCCCGTTCGGCCATGCCGTCCTGGCGCGGCGATTCGCCATAGATGTGGGCGTTGCCGCCCTCGATGGTGCCGCCCAGCTCGCGCAGCGACGGCGGGGTCTGTATGAACAGCTGGCGCCAGAACATCGCGACCAGCACCACGAATAGCGCAAAAAAGAAGGTCCAGGTGAAAAGCCGTTTGGCGGTCATGTTTTTCTCGGTCTCGGTGAAGGCAGGCTCGCGCCCGCGGAATTCAGGGATGATTGGTAGCGGGCGCAAACCAGTATTGGAACAAATCGCCGCGATTGGTGTACCAGGGCAGCAGCATTCCGATGCTGTCGGACTCGCGTTGCACCGTCAGCAGCAGCCCGCCTGCGTCCTTGCGCAGAACGGCAACATAACGCCGCACACCCATGGATTCATGCTGGCGCCAATCATGCCGCACGCTGATCCATAGCCGGCCTTGCGTGCAACCGGCAGCGCGCCAGATCGTGTTGCCGGGGCGCATGGGCTCGCCGCCCGAGGCCATGGAGCTGGCGCCGTCGTCGTGGACGGCAAGTAGCGCGGCCTCGTGCGCCCCTTGCCCATCACTCGTCTCGATCTGCCAACCGCGCGCATCAGCCACGAACGAAACGGTCGAGCGGGGTGACGGCTTCCACGCCGGAAGCGGCGCATCGCGCATGCCCGGCAGGTCCAAGGGGTAAAGCAAAAATCCACGCAGGTCTTCGAGCAGGACAGCGTCGGCATCGCCCGCGCGGCGTTCGCCCTGGGCGCGATAAGTGCCGGTCAGGTCGGGACATTGCGCCGGATCCGACGGCAACAGGACTTGCGTGTTGTCTTTGAAGGACGGCCACCTCACGGCGACCTCGTCCACGCGCGACGCGGTGCAGCCGGCCAGCGCCGCGGCCAGCAAGGTGATCGTTGCGAGGACGCTGGCACGTTTGGCGTTAGGCCAGCCTTCACGCTGGGTGACGCATTGCGCGGCACACCAGCCGCCCCGCTCCTTCAAAGTCAATGCCGCTCTCCCGTTGCAAGCCGAAGCCCATGCAGGCGTCGAACTATATCCCGAATCCCGCACTGCGTTGCCAAGCGCCCGGCACGGGAGAATAATCGGCAAATCGCTTCCGCTCCCCTGCGCCATGACACCGTTCCGAGGCAAACTTCGCATCCGGCACCTGGAGATCGTGCTGACCGTCTCCGAATTGGGCAACCTGTCCAAGGCGGCGGCGCAGTTGCACAGCACGCAATCGGGCCTGTCCCGCGCGATCGCCGAGATCGAGGAGCTGGTGGGCGCGCGGCTGTTCGAGCGCACGGCAAAGGGCACGACCTGCACGCCGCTGGGCGACGCCATGTGCCGCCACGCGCGGCAGTTGCTGACCGGTTTTCGCAAGGCCGAGGTCGACCTGGCCGCCGTGTCGCGCGGTGAAGAAGGCAGCCTGACCGTGGGCTGCTTTTCCATGTTTGCGGGCTGGCCGGTGGCGCAGGCCGCGCGCGACTACCGCGAGGCGCATCCGCGCATCACGCTCACCATCGAGATCGGCACGCACGAACGGCTGATCGAGGACCTGGACGCCGGCGCGCTGGACGTGTTGATCAGCCGTTTCTCGTCCACCGTGAATCCGGAGATCTACCGGTCGACCACCCTGCTGGAGGATCCCGTGGTGCTGGCCTGCGCCCCGCATCATCCGCTGACGCGCCTGCCGCAGGCCACGCTGGCCGATTATGTGGCCTATCCGTGGATCACCGCCCTGCCCGGCAGCCGCATCCGCGGCGAGCTGGAATTGTCCCTGCGCCAGGCCGGTCTGGCGATTCCGGATATGATCGGCGTCCTGTCGCTGGAATTCGGCCGCGAATTACTCGTGGACGGACACTACCTGTGGATGCTGCCCGGCAGCGTTGCAGCCGTCCGGCAGGCGCGCGGCGAACTCGCCGTGCTGCCGGCCCGTCCCGCCCTGCGCAGGTCGCCCCTTGCCGCCATCTGGCGCCGCGACCGCCCCAGCACCCGTCAGGCGCGCGCCTTCGCCGCCCAGCTCGAACGCACCATCCAGGCCGATGGCATCGCGCTGGCCGCATGAACCGCGCGCCGCATCCCGAACACGCACCTCATTCATACCGGAGCACCCATGTACGACTGGCTCAACGCATTGCCCAAGGCGGAATTGCACCTGCATCTGGAGGGCACGCTCGAACCCGAGCTGCTCTTCAAGCTGGCGCAGCGCAACGGCGTGGCGCTGCCCTGGCCCGATATCGACGCCCTGCGCGGCGCCTACAACTACAACAACCTGCAGGAATTCCTGGACCTGTACTACATGGGCGCGGACGTCCTGCGCACCGAGCAGGACTTCTACGACCTGACGTGGGCCTACCTGCTCAAATGCCACGAGCAGAACGTGGTGCACACCGAGCCCTTCTTCGATCCGCAGACCCACACCGACCGCGGCGTGCCGTTCGAGACCGTGCTGAATGGCATCAGCCAGGCGCTGGCTGACGGCCGCAAGCAACTGGGCGTGACCAGCGGGCTGATCCTCAGCTTTCTGCGCCATCTGCCCGAAGAACAGGCGATGCGTACGCTGGAGCAGGCATTGCCGTATCGCGACGCCTTCATCGCCGTGGGCCTGGACAGCAGCGAACAAGGCTTTCCGCCGCGCCTCTTCCAGCGGGTGTTCGACCGTGCGCGCGCCGAAGGCCTGCCGGCCGTGGCGCATGCGGGCGAAGAGGGTCCGCCCGAATACATCTGGGAGGCGCTGGACCTGCTGAAGGTGCTGCGTATCGACCACGGCGTGCGCGCCGCCGAAGACCCGAAGTTGATCGCGCGCCTGATCGACGAGCAGATTCCGCTGACCGTCTGTCCGCTGTCCAACACCCGGCTGCGCGTGTTCGATCACATGCGCGAGCACAACATCCTGTCGCTGCTGGATGCCGGGGTGAAGGTCACGGTCAACTCCGACGATCCCGCCTACTTCGGCGGCTATGTCACCGAGAATTTCCACGCGCTCCACGAACACCTGGGCATGACACGCGAGCAGGCGCAGGCGCTGGCGGACAACAGCCTGGACGCACGCATCGCCAAATAGCGGAAGGTTCCGATGGCGGGATCCGGGTCGCCACGTTCCGGACAGCCCCCATCCAGCCATGCGTGTTGCGCATGGCTATGTTCAAAACCGGAATGCCCGGCGCGGCACTTTCCTCCCTACCATTAGTCCGGCGGCAGCACAGATTGCCGCCGCTGGACGATGAACAACGATACAAGGGGCAGGAATATGAGTGAACGCGTAAAGGCGGCGCTGCGCACTGGCACGCTGGTAGGCGTGCGCGACGGCGGCGTGTGCCGCTATGGCGCCATTCCGTATGCGCAGGCACCCGTGGGCGAACTGCGCTTTGCACCGCCGCAACCGGCGGACATTCGCGGCGAATTCGACGCTTCGGGTACCGGCCCCGTCCCGCCGCAGTTGCCCTCGCGCCTGCGCGGCGCCATGGGCGATTTCGACGCCGAACAATCCGAAGACTGCCTGCACCTGACGGTCTGGACGCCGGCCGCGGACGGCAAGCGCCGCCCCGTCGTCGTGTGGCTGCACGGCGGCGCCTGGCAAAGCGGCGGCGGCGCGCTGGACTGGTACGACGGCGCCCGCCTGGCCGAACGCGGCGACGTAGTGGTCGTGGCCGTCAACTACCGGCTGGCCGCGCTGGGCTGGCTGTACGTGACCGGGCAAACGGCCAACGTCGGCTTGCTGGATCAGGAACTGGCGATCGACTGGGTGCTCGACCACATCCAGGATCTGGGCGGCGATCCGGCGCGCATCACGGTCATGGGTCAATCGGCAGGCGCCTCGTCGATCTGCGCCATGCTGGCGCGCCAGCCACGCTTCTCCCGCGCCATCCTGCAAAGCGCCGCGCTGGGCCGCGGCTTTCGCAGCGCGCAGCAGGCCGACGCGCTGGGTCAGGTCTTTCTGCGCGCGGCCGGCGCCGACTCGCTTTCGGCGGCGCGCGAGCTGCCGGTGTCCGCGTTGCTGGCGGCGCAGCAGGCGCCCGAGGTCGTGCAGGCCCTGCGGGCCGAAGGCAGCAGCCGCAGTCTGTTCTCACCGGTGCTGGACGGCCAGGTGCTGCCGCAAGAAATCACACCCGCGCTCCTTACCGCCGCGGGCCGCGCGGACGTACTGGTCTGCTACACGCGCGACGAAATGGCCGCGTTCCCGGACCACGGCACCGACGGCGCCAGCCAGGAGATGGGCGACGCCGTGTTCGGCGCGCCCTCCCGGCTGTGGGCCTGGCAGGCCGTGGCCCAAGGCCGCAACGCCTGGCTGGCGCGCTTTGACGTCGCGCCGACGGACCGCTTCGGCGCCTGCCACTGCATTGAATTGCCGTTCGTGTTCGACACGCTGCAGGCATTTGCCGATGCCCCGATGTTGGCGGGACTGCCCGCCGCGCAGGGCGAGCAACTGGCGCGCCAGACCCAGACCGCGTGGCTGGCATTCATCCGGGGCGACGCGCCGGATTGGCCGCAAGCGCCACACATGCAGATCCTGGCCTGAGCCCGCTACGCCACACGACAGGCGCCGGCCTTGCCGCCGCGCCCCGCATACCAACAACACAAGGGGAATTCCATGTTCAAGCAAACCTTCCTCGCGCTGGCGCTCGCCCTGCCGCTTGCCGCCACCGCCGCCTATCCCGACAAGCCGGTCAAGATCATCGTGTCCAATCCGCCCGGCGGTCCGGTCGACGTCATGCTGCGCGTCCTCGCCAGCAAACTCGGCGCGGCCTGGGGCCAGCCCGTGGTCGTGGAAAACAAGCCGGGCGCCTCGGGCATCATCAGCACCGGCGCACTGGTCAAGTCGGCGCCCGACGGCTACACGCTCGGCATGGTCGTCGCGTCGTCCGTGACCATCGTGCCGTTCGCGGTGGACAGCCTGCCGTTCGACACGCAAAAGGACTTGCAGCCCATCTCGCTGGTGGCGCGCACGCCGTTCATCTTCATCGTGCCCAAGGACAGTCCCCTCAAGACCTGGGAAGACTTCGTGCGCGAAAGCAAGACGCGAAACTTGAGCGTGGGCTCGTTCTCGATCGGCACCGCGTTTCACCTGGTCTGGGAACAGACGGCGCGGCGCGCCGGCATCAAGGCGCTGTACGTGCCGTCATCCTCATCGGGCAAGACGCAGAATGACCTGATCGGCGGGCAGCTCGACGTGGGCCTGGACGCGCCGTCCAGCTCGAAAGGCCTGATCGACAGCGGACGGCTGCGGGCGCTGGCAATCACCAGTCCGCAACGCTTTGGCGGCCTGCCCGACACGCCCACGTTGAAGGAGTCGGGACTGGACTACGCGCCGCAGCCGTGGATCGGCCTGATGGGACCGGCCGGCATCCCCAAGGACCGCGTCGCGCAGATCCAGAAGGCCGTGACCGACATCCTGAAGGATCCGGCCATGAAAGCGCAGATGGAAACGCTGGGCATGATTCCGATCGGCAGTTCGCCCGAGGAACTGGCGGCCACCATCGAGGCCGATCGCGCCGAAATGGGACCGCTGATCAAGGAGCTGGGCATCAAGCTGCAATAGCGCCGGCGCGCGGGAAATTCCGCGCAACGTCGCGACACGGTCAATTCTTCATGGCTTCCGAACCGGAATCGCTTCGGAAGCCAAGGCGGCATAAGCAAACGGCTACAAATTCTTTGTCAGCCGCCGCCCCGCTTCTTACAGTGTGCGCCTTTGCCGCTCTGCGGCCGCACGACAGAAGCTTTCGCCATGCCGATCTCCCGACGCAAATTCCTGCTTGCCAGCACGCTGGCGCTGCCGCTGGCTCGGCCTCGTCTGGCGCGCGCGTCAGACTGGCCCGCGCGTCCCATCCGTCTTGTCGTCACGTTCCCGCCCGGTGGCGCGAGCGACATCACCGCGCGCATCATTGCGCCCGTGTTGGCCGAACGGCTGGGTCAGTCCATCGTCATCGAAAACAAGCCGGGCGCGGGCTCGACCATCGGCGCAAACCTTGTCGCACAGTCGCCCGCCGACGGCTACACGTTGCTGATGTCGAACTCGGCGCCCCTATCGATCTCGCCGGCGCTGATGCCGCAGGGCGGTTACGACGCGCTGGCGAGCTTCCGCCATATTGCCTACCTGGGCGCGGTGCCCACGGTGTTTGTCGTGCACCCGTCCGTGCCGGTGTCCAGCCTTGCCGAGCTGACCGCCTGGATCAAGGCGCAGGACCAGCCGGTGCAATACGGAAGCGGCGGGCTGGCGTCCGTGGGGCAGATCGTGGGCGAGCTGTATTCGCGGCAGACGGGCGCGCCGCTGCAGCACATTCCGTACAAGGGTTCCGGCGCCATGCGCAACGATCTGCTGGGCGGACAGATCCGCGTGGCGGTGGATGCCCTGCCGCAGAACCTGCCCTTCCTGCGTTCGGGGCAACTGCGTCTGTTGGCTGTCACCACGCAGGATCGCGTGCCGCAGGCGCCCAGCATCGCTTCGGTGGGCGAATTGGGCTATCCGGGCCTGGTCGCGGAAAACTTCATCGGGCTCTCCGCCCCCGCGGGCCTGCCCGACGCGGTGGCCGTGCGGTTGCACGCGGAGGTCGGATCCGTGCTGGGCAATCCGGACATTCGGGCCAAGCTCGAGGGCCAGGGCTTCGTGCTGGCGCAGAAGACGCCGGCGGAGTTCACCGATTTCGTGCGCCGGCAGGCCGATAGCTGGGGGCCGAGGTGGCGCCGCATTTTCCGCGCTCGCAGTTCGCGATCACACAAGGCAGTCATACGGCGGCCAACGTCGCGAGCTATGAGATTCTGCAGGAGCATTCCGCGTTTCTTGCCGGAATTCTGGCCGGCTTGCGGGCGGAGGGAGATGGCGCGGGCGGCCTGGTCGCGGGGGGACGCCCCGCGGATGGCCGCCCCGCGGATGGCCGCCCCGCACACCTCTCCGGCGAGCGCGTCCGGCCCGGTCTGAAGGGCCGCGCCGCCTTTGCCGACGGCGTGCGCCGCGTGACGGGCCGGGATCCGCTTACGGGTTTTTGCGGCAATCAGCACGACCCCGACCTGGGTGAGGCCTGGACACGTGCGCTCGCCGCACAACGCGCCCGCGTGCTGTTCGCGATGATGGATGGCGGCCGCGACGGCGTCACGCGCGCCTGCCGCGAGGCCGGCATCTGGCAGATCGGCAACGTGCTGGATTGGGTGACCCGCGATCCGGAGGTCTATCTGGCATCGGCGCTGGCGGACTCCGGCCTGTGCGTGGAGCGCGCGGCCGCGGACCACGCCGCGGGCGCGCTGGCCGTGGGACGCACCACGCGTTTCGGCCTGGAGGCAGAAGCCTCGTTGCGGCTCGTGCCGGGCGCAGACGTCACCGCCTACGAGCGGCGCGAGCTGGACGCCTGGTCTGGGCGCCTGGCGTCCGGCGAGATCGAGATTGCCAGCCACTACGACGGCGAGGAATTCGCGCTGTCGTAGATGCCCTCGCAGCGTCACCGCGCCGGCAACATGTGCCGCGTTGCGGGCAACGTGACCCACGGCCCTGCGCACACGTCTCGCGAGCCTTGCGGGCATCCCGCATTGACGCCTCGCGATGCCGTGGCTACAGTGGCCGGCAGTCTTGCGGCATGGCCTTTGCGCCGCATTCCCGAACCGCCTGCGGTCCCGCCGTTGGCCCAACACTCCGGATACCCATGAACAGCTTCCGCGTCGGCATCGCCGGCTTCGGCGCCATCGGCCAGGCCGTGGCGCAATCCCTGGATGCGGGCCTGCCCGGCCTGACGCTCGCCGCCGTCGCGGTGCGCGATCCCAACGCCCCGCCCGCCTTCGACTGGAAGAACGGCGCGCCCACCTTCACCACCATCGACGGCCTTGCCGAGCACTGCGACGTGGTCGTGGAATGCGCCCCCGCCGCCGTGTTCCGCGACATCGCCGAACCCGTGCTGCGCGCCGGCAAGAAGATGGTGGTGCTCAGTTCGGGCGCGTTGCTGCGCCACGAAGACCTGATCGGCATCGCGGGCCAGCATGGTGGCCAGGTCATCGTGCCGTCGGGCGCCATTCTTGGGCTGGACGCCATCACCGCCGCCGCGGAAGGCGTCATCCACTCGGTCACGATGATCACCCGCAAACCGGTGCGCGGCCTGCTCGGCGCGCCCTACCTTACCGAAAACAACATCGACATCGAAGGCATCACCGAACCGCGCCTGATCTTCCGCGGCTCGCCGCGCGAGGCCGCCGTAGGCTTTCCGGCCAACCTCAACGTGGCCGTTAGCGTGTCGCTGGCGGGCATCGGCCCGGACCGCACCACGCTGGAAATCTGGGCAGATCCCTCGCTCGAACGCAACGTGCATCGCGTCGAGGTCGTGTCGGATTCCGCGTCGTTTTCGGTGGAAATCCAGAACATCCCTTCGGCCAATCCGAAGACCGGACGCATCACCGCGCAAAGCGTGATCGCCGCGTTGCGCAAGCTGACCGGACCGCTGCGCGTGGGCACCTGATTTTCGGCAAGACGTATAAAAGGCCGCTGCGTGCGGCCTTTTGCATTTGTAGCGCAGTCCTTCAGGCCGCCGCCCGCCGCAGCGCATCGCCGTGACGCGACGCCGGCATCGGGCCGACCTTCCATCGGCCCGTTCCATCCAGATCCAGCCGCTGCGTATGGAAAGCGTCCAGCGTGCTGCGATGGCCCACGCTGACCAGCATGCTGTCCGGCAACGCGTCGCGCAGCAGGCTGTACAGCATGTGTTCCAGTCCTTCGTCCGTGGCCGAAGTGGCCTCGTCCAGAAACACCAGCGCCGGCCGGTTGTACAGCACGCGCGCAAACGCGATGCGCTGCTGCTCGCCCAGCGACAACACGCGCGACCAGTCGTGCACCTCGTCGAGCCGGCTGGCCAGATGTCCCAGGTTGACCTGCCTGAGCGCGTCGGCCAGACGCGCGTCGTCGGCCGGCTGCGCCAGTCCCGGATACGCCACCGCGCCTCGCAGGTCGCCCAGCGGCAGATAAGGCCGCTGCGACAGGAACAACGCGGACTCGCCTTGCGGCCGCCGCACCTCGCCGCTGGCATACGGCCACAGGCCCGCCAGCGCGCGCAGCAAGGTCGTCTTGCCGCTACCCGACGGCCCCTTGATCAGCAGGGCCTGACCGGGATGCAGGCGCAGGTTCAGGTTTTCCAGAAGACGCGCGCCATCCGGGCGCGACACGTTCAGGCCTTCGATCTGCAGCCCATCCGGCAGGGCTTGCGTCTGCACCTGCGGCAGCGCGCGCGCGGCCTCGTTGGCATCCAGGAATCCGTTCAGACGATCCAGCGTGGCGCGGTACTGCGCGAAGGTGTCGTACGAACTGCGAAAGAACGACAGCGATTCCTGGACCTGCCCGAACGCCTGCGACGTCTGCATGACATCGCCCAGTTTGATTGCCCCGCTGAAGAAACGCGGCGCCTGCAGGATGAACGGAAACACCACCGCGATCTGGCTGACCGACAGGTTGAAGCCGTCGAACTTCAAGCCCCGGTACACGCGCTGCCAGAGATTGGCGATGTAGGAGGTGAAGCGGGTCCACAGGGTCGCGCGCTCGACTTCCTCGCCCTGGTAGAACGCGACGTTTTCGGCGTTCTCGCGCAGACGCACCAGCGCATAACGGAAGTTGGCGGTCAGACGCTCGGACAGGAAGTTCAGCTTGATGAGCGGACGCCCGATCTTGAAGGCCAGCCACGTGGCGACGATGACGTACAGGTACACCACGAACACCATGGCGCGCGGGATTTCGACGCCGCCGAGCGTCAGCGGACCCGACAACCCCCACAGGATCGACGTGAAGGCCACCAGCGACACGATCGCGCTCAGCGCGCCGATGGCCAGCGTGCGCGAGCCCGTCACGAACTGCGCGATGTCCTGCTCGATCCGCTGGTCGGGGTTGTCGACGGGTTCGGCCAGGAAGTGTCCGCGGTAGTAGGCGCCCGCGCCCAGCCAGTCGCGCGTCAGCCGATCATTCAGCCAGACGCGCCAATGGATGTCGAAGGCCTGCCCCACATAGCTGTCGGCCAGGCTGCGCACCACATGCACGGTGGCGAGCACGGCGAAAATGCCCAGAAAGTGCCAGAAGACGGCCTGATCCAGCGCCTGCAGGGCGCTATAGAACCCGTTGTACCAAAACGAGAACAGCACCGTCATGCGCACTGCGAACATCGCCAGGAACAGCAGCAGCGCCAGCGTCAGCATCGGACGCCAACTGCGGCGGGGCGTGAGATACGGCCAGGCCAGCCGCCAGAATTTGCGGCCCCAGACGGTGGTGCGGGTCAGGACGAGCGTGACGAGCGCCAGCGCGACGGCGGAGATGCCGAATGCGCGCACGAGCCACAGGGCGCTTTCCGCGAGTTGCTGCTGCCAATTCAGATCCATAAGCCCGGAACCTCGCAAAGACGTTCCTGGTTAGACGGCGGGATCGACGGCAGTTCCGGCAAAAACGCGGTTTTAAGCCTGGCTTAAGCCTGATTGAAGGACGTTGAAGGGCCGTTGAAAGACGTGACGCTCTTATTCGGATCTGAGATCCAGATTGGCGAACAGATCCGCCAGCGTCGGCACGCTGCGCGCCGGCCAGATCGCGCTCAAGTCGAAGCTGGGCAGACGCTCGCCATCGCGCACTTCGCAAAAGCGGACGCCCCGAAATCCCATGGACCGGATCCAGCTGGGCAGCAAGGCCACGCCGCAACCGCCCGCCACGCACGACAGCACCGTCAGCGTGAGGCTCGCTTCCTGGTTCACGTGCGCATCGTGGCCGCCCTTGCGCATGGCATCCAGGATGGCCGCATAAAATGCCGGCAGTTGCGTCTGCGGGTACATCACCAGGCCGGCCTGCGCGATCTGCGCCATCGACACCTGGCCGTCGGCATCGACCTCGAATTCGTCGGGCACGGCGGCCACCAGCCGGTCGCGCAACAGCTGGCGCTCTCGCATGCGGCCGCCGACGGCCACGGGCGTGTGCATCAGGCCGATGTCGATGTCGCCGGTCTGCAAAGCCTCGGCCTGTTGGGCGTTGCTCATTTCACGCAGGATGATGCGCACGCCGGGCGCCTGCTTGCGCATCTGACGCAGCGCGCGGGGCAAGGTGTCAAAGAGCGCCGAGGACACGAGTCCCACCGTCAACTGGCCCGCGCTGCCCCGCCCGATCTCCCTGGCGCGCCGGGCCGCCGCATCAATGCGGGCGACGCTGGCGCGCACGTCCTCCAGGATGGCCTGCGCGGCGGGCGTGGGCGTCGTGCCCTGCCGCGACCGCTCGAACAGGCGCACGCCCAGGTCTTTCTCCATACGCGTCAACGCCTGGCTCAGCGCCGGCTGCGCGATGCCCAGCCAGTCCGAGGCGCGGCTCACGCTGCCGTGGTCAACCACTGCCAGGAAGTACCGCAGATGCCGGGTTTCCATATCGTTCCAATATATTTAATGCGCCTTTCCAGAATGGAAAACTATACCCCGACTTCCTAGAATCCCGACTTACAGAACACTACATAGCGCGTCGCCGTTCCGAGAGAGCGGCGCGCCGCATGAGGAGACCGCTTTGCCCTCGCCGATTCCAGGCGCCGCCGTCGACACCCACGCCCACGTGTTTCACCAAGGCCTCGCCTTGGCCAACACGCGCCGTCACACGCCCGACTACGACGCCACGCTGGCCGAGTACCTGGGGCTGCTGGACGCGCACGGCTTGACCCACGGCGTCCTGGTGCAGCCCAGTTTCCTGGGCACGGACAACAGCCATCTGGTCGAGGCGCTGCGCGCCGCCCCCGCCCGCCTGCGCGGCGTGGCCGTCGTGGCGCAGGATGCCAGCGAATCCGAACTGCAGGCCCTGGCCGACGCCGGCGTGGTCGGCATCCGTCTGAACCTTTTCGGCCTGGACACGCCCGCGCTGCAGACGCCGGCGTGGCAGGTGCTGCTGGCCCGCGTCAATGCCCTGAACTGGCACGTTGAAGTGCACTTGCAAGCCGCGCGCCTGGACGGCGTGTTGCCGGCCTTGCTGGCGGCCGGCTGCCGCATCGTTGTCGACCATTTCGGCCGCCCGGATCCCGCGCTCGGCGTCCTGGACGCAGGCTTCCAATACCTGCTGCGCCAGGCGGACAGCGGCCGGATCTGGGTCAAGCTGGCCGCGCCGTACCGCAACTGGGCGGCGCCGGCCTGCGCCGCGGTCGGCCGTCTGGCCACGCAGCAATTGCTGGACGCCTACACCCCTGAACGCCTGATGTGGGGCAGCGACTGGCCCCATACCGAACATCGCCACCTGGCGTCCTATCCCGCCGCGACGCAGTGGCTGGACGCCTGGATCGACGACCCCGCGCAACGGCGCGCCGTACTCGCCGACACGCCGTTGCGGCTATTCCAATTCCAAGGAGACGCTCCATGACCCCTCTGTTCAAACGCCTGGCGCACCGTAGCGCGCTGTTCGCCGCCGCCGGCCTGCTGGCTGGCGCTGCTGGCGCCGCGCACGCCGCCTACCCCGAACGCGCCGTCACGCTAGTCGTGACCTACCCGCCCGGCGGCACCGTGGACGTGGTCGCCCGCCTGATCGGCCCGAAGCTCGCGGCTGAACTCGGCCAGCCCGTCGTCATCGAAAACCGCGGCGGCGCCGGCGGCATGATCGGCGGCGCGGTCGTCGCCAAGGCCCAGCCCGACGGCTACACGCTGATGCTGGACGCTTCCAACCACGCGCAGAACCCCGCGCTGCACAGCAAGATGCAGTTCGACACGCTGTCGGCCTTCGCGCCCGTGTCGCTGCTGCTGCGCGTGCCGAACGTGCTGGTCGTGACGCCGTCGTATGAAGTGAAGTCGGTCGGCGACCTGATCAAGCTCGGTCAGCCCGATGCCAAGGAGCCGGTGTACTTCGCGTCGGCCGGCCCCGGCTCCGCCCAGCACCTGGCGGGTGAACTGTTCAACCTGCTGGCCAAGACGCAGTTGCAGCACGTCGCGTACAAGGGCGGCGGCCCGGCCATGATCGACGTGATGTCGGGCCAGGTCCCCGTCATGTTCGCAAGCATGGGCTCGGCCTGGCAGCACGTGAAGAACGGCAAGCTGCGCGCCGTGGCCGTTGGCGGGCTGGAACGCTCCAAGACCGCACCCGAATTGCCCACCATCGCCGAGTCGGGCGTGCCGGGCTACGAGACCTACGAATGGAACGCCGTGTTCGCCCCGGCCGGCACGCCGCCCGCCATCGTCGAGCAGGTCTCGCAGGCGCTGGCCAAGGTGCTGAAGGATCCTACGATTGCCGAGCAGCTTGCCGGCATCGGCGCCGAGCCCATCGGCTCCACGCCCGCCGAACTGGACACGTTCCGCCGCGCCGAAATCGAGAAGTGGCAGCGCGTCGTGAAGGAAGCTGGATTGAAGCTGGATTGAGTACTGCCGGGCCCCACGGCCCGGACACCGCGTAGCCGGTTTGCGGCGCTCTTCGGGGCGCCGCTTTTTTTGCCCTGCGCGGTCGCCATTGCGGCAACGGTTGGCGACGCGCGCGCGGGTGCATGCCATGCCCGCCGGCGCCTCCGGTCTCCGGGCGGCGCTATCATGACGCCTTGACCAGCTTCACCGCAGGAACCCGCAGGATGGACAAGATCCGGCTCGACAAATGGCTTTGGGCGGCGCGCTTCTACAAGACGCGCAGCCTGGCTTCGGATGAAATCGGCAAGGGCCGCGTGTTCGTGAACGGACAGCCCGCCAAGCCCGCGCGCGAGGTCGGCGCGGGCGATGTGATCACGGTACGCAAGGAAGACCCCGCCGTGCAGGTGCGCGTCGTGGCCGTCAGCGGCGTGCGCGGGCCTGCCCCGGTTGCGCGCCAACTGTACGAAGAGACGCCCGACAGCGTGGCCGCCCGCGAACGCGCCGCCGAAATGCGCCGCCTCGCGCCGGAGCCGGCACTGGGCATCGAAGCGGGGCGGCCCACCAAGCGTGACCGCCGTCTCATCGACCAGATGCGGGGCAAATCCTGATGAAGCGCGCCGCAACCGGCGGCCTGGTCTATTCCACCGAAACCGGGCGCATGTGCCCGCAATGCCGTCAGCCCGTCGCGCAATGTCAATGCAAGGCAGCGGCCGCGAAAGTCGCGGCGGGTGACGGCGTGGCGCGGGTCTCGCGTGAAACCAAGGGCCGCGGCGGCAAGAGCGTGACGCTGGTGCGCGGACTGGCGCTGGCGCCCGACGCCTTGAACGCGTTGGGCAAGCAACTGCGGACCGCGTGCGGTTCGGGCGGCACCGTCAAGGACGGCGTGATCGAGGTGCAGGGCGACCACTGCGACCGCATCCTCGACGCGTTGACGAAACAGGGCCACCGCGCCAAGCGCGCGGGCGGCTGAACCGTATCAGGTATCAGGACAGAACGATGGAAATTTCCGTGACCGACGTCGCGAGCTGGCATGCCCATGTGTACTTCGACGCGGCAAGCCGCGACACCGCGTTCGCCCTGCGCGAACGGATCGTCGCGACGTTTGACGGCAAGATGGAAATGGGGCGCTTCCATGAGCGCCCCGTGGGTCCGCATCCGCAATGGAGCTACCAGATTGCCTTTGACCCGCAGCAACTGGCCGAGATCGCAACGTGGCTCACGCTGAACCACGGCGCGCTGGATGTCTTCATGCACCCGAACACCGGCCATTCGCTGCGCGACCACCGCGACTGCGCCGTGTGGATCGGACGCAGCCACGTATTGAACCTGACTGCGCTGGGCGGCTGAAGCCTTACAGCGCCCGGCCCACGATCAGCGAGTCGATCGCCATCTGCGGGTCGTCGCTCTTGCCCTCGTAAGGCAGGCGGCTCAGCACATAACGCATGGCGTTCAGACGGGCGCGCTTCTTGCAGTCGGACTTGACCACGATCCACGGCGCGTCGGCGGTGTCGGTGTGGGCAAACATGGCTTCCTTGGCGCGCGTGTAGTCGTCCCACTTGTCCAGCGATGCCAGGTCCACCGGGCTCAGCTTCCATTGCTTGAGCGGATGCACCTTGCGTTGCTGGAAGCGGCTGCGCTGTTCTTCCTGGCTGACCGAAAACCACAGCTTGATCAGCGTGATGCCGCTACTGACCAGATGGCGCTCGAAATCGGGCGTCTGGCGCAGGAACGCCAGGTATTCGTCCTGCGAGCAAAAGCCCATCACGCGTTCGACGCCGGCGCGGTTGTACCAGGAGCGATCGAACATGACGATCTCGCCGGCGGTCGGCAGGTGTTGCACGTAACGCTGGAAGTACCACTGGCCCTTTTCGGTATCGGACGGCTTTTCCAGTGCGACCACGCGCGCGCCGCGCGGATTCAGGTGTTCCATCATGCGCTTGATCGTGCCGCCCTTGCCCGCGGCGTCGCGCCCCTCGAACAGGATCACGACACGCTGGCCGGTGGCCTTGACCCACGCCTGCAGTTTCAGCAGTTCGACCTGCAGCTTGTACTTCTGCTTTTCGTAATTGCGCCGCAGCATGCGGTGACGATACGGATAGACGCCCTCGCGCCAATCTCCGGCCAGCTCGTCGTCGGGATTGCGGCGCGCGCCCGGGGTCTGACGGTTGGCTTCCAGCAGCGCACGATGCACCGCCTGCGCGTCGTCGGGCGACAGCGCGTCGATGACGGTGCGCAGCGCCGCGTGCGCCTCGCCCGGATTGCCGATGGTGTAGCGGCTGGCGATATCGGCCAGCACCGCCGCGGTCTCCTGCCGCGCCGCGTCCTGCCGCGCGGCCACGCGCTTGCGCAATTCAAGGGCCGGTTCAACGGCGGGGTCGATGGCGGCCCCTGCAACGCTGGCCGGCTTCGCTACACCCTTGGCGGCGGGCGTGACGGGCGCGCGGCGCGTGCTTGCCGTACGCTTGGCGGCGCCTTGGCCGCTGCTGGACCGCTTGGCGGGCGCCGGCGGGGCGTCTTGATCGGGGGCTGGCGATGTCTTGTCGGTCATTGGTCCTGTCCTTGCTGCGCAAACGTCAAACCCTAACGTGCGCCACGGCACGCGAGATTGAAGGGGATCAACGGTTGTAACATTTTTTCACGAACCCGGCCCCATTACACTGCACGTCCCTCATCCCCTCATTCGCGACGCCATGTGGTCACGCATCAAGCGATGGTTTGCCGGTCCGCCACCGGCCGAAGATCCCTTGCAGGAAATCGTGCGCTTTGATGACGCCGGCCTCACGCGGTCGGGCGAGCTGGCACGCGCCATGGGACTGCAGCAGTTCTGGCCCTGGCGCGACGTGCACGAGTTCGGCTTCGCGTTCACCCAGGCGATCTATCCGGATCCCTGGTTTGGCGACTACATGGAAAGCCTGTGGTTCGTTCGCGTGGCCAACGAAGACGGCGGGCTGATGCGGATGGAGTTCGACGAGCGCGTGCTGGATATCAACGACCTGCCGCCCGCCCTGCTTCGCAACATGCCGGGACTCGACATGGACGTGCTGCGGGCGGGGCTGGCGACCGCCGCGCGCGGCCTGCGCCATTACGAAGGGGAAGGCGAATGGGTGGCATGGCGGCGCGACGTTTCCGAGGAACAGCCGTCATCGCCGGCATGATCGCCGCCCCCTCGACGTCGTGATTGCCGCCCTTTGCGTCTCGTTGATTGCTATCCTCGACAGCAGAACCGATGCCCGGCCCGGCTACACGCGATCCAGCCCCTGCTTGAGATCCGCCAGAATGTCCGCCGGCGTTTCCAGCCCGACCGACAGCCGCAGCAGGCCTTCCGACAGCCCATAGCGTTCGCGGTCCTCGGCCGAGTAGCTAGCATGCGTCATCGACGCCGGATGCTGGATCAGCGTCTCGGGATCGCCCAGGCTGACCGCGATGCGCGCCAGCTTCAGGCTGTTCAGCAGCGTCTTTCCCGCCGCAAGGCCACCCTTCAGCTCAAAAGCCACCAGCCCGCCGCCCGCCGCCTGCTGGCGCTGCGCAATGTCGGCGCCGGCAGTGCCGGGCAGGCCCGGATAGAACACGTCGGCCACCGCCGGATGCTCGCGCAGCAGCTTGGCCACCTTCAGCGCGGACTCGCTATGGCGCTGCACACGCAGCTCCAGCGTCTTGATACCTCGCAGCACCAGGAACGCCGTGAACGGCGACAGCGTCGCGCCCGTGAAATAGCGCAGACCTTGCAGCCGGATGGCGTCGATGTGCTGCTTGCGGCCCACCACCGCGCCCGCCAGCAGGTCGCCGTGCCCGCCCAGGTACTTGGTGGCCGAATGCAGCACGATGTCAGCACCGTGCTCAAGCGGCCGTTGCAGCACCGGCGTGGCAAAGGTGTTGTCGACGATGGTCAGCAGCCCCTTGCCACGCGCGATGGCCGAGATGGCCGCAATGTCCACCAGGCGCAGATTCGGGTTGGCGGGGGTCTCGAAGTACACCGCCCGGGTCTTGGGGCCGATGGCCGCGGCCACGGACTGCGGCTGGGTGAAATCCGCGAAGACGGCGCGCACGCCGAATCGGGACAGCCCCTGCGTGAACAGCGTGAAGGCCGTGCCATAGACGATCTGGTCGACCACGATCTCGTCCCCGCTTTGCAGCAGCGAGAACAGGGTGGCCGAAATGGCCGCCATGCCCGACGCCGTGACCACGCCGGCCTCGGCGCCTTCCAGCGATGCCAGCCGCTCTTCCAGCAGCGCCTGCGTCGGATTCCGCGTCCGGCCGTAGACATAGCCTTGGGCCTCGCCGAGCCGGATCCGGTCGAAGGCCTCGATGCTGTCCTGCGTGTAGGTGGACGTCAGATACAGCGGCGGCGACAGCGCGCCCTGTTCGTCCAGCGGGTCGTAGCCCAGGTGGATGGCGCGGGTCGCAAAACCCTGCTGCGCGGGGTCGGTCATGGTGTTCACTCCTGTCATGGGTGGGTGCAGGGGCGCATCGCGCCTGCCTGGAAATCGGAAATTGCCGCCAGCCCGCGGCATTGACGGGGCCGAAGCGAGTCTTTACAGTCAAACGCCGTATCCCCGTTTTCGTGCGCGACATGAACGACCCGCAAGCGCCCGCCACGGCCGCCGGCCCGGCGGTTCCCCCCGCGACACCGCCCCAACCCGGCTCGCTGCTCAAGGCCGCCACCTGTCTGGTCTATTCCGGGGTGCTGGCGTGGGCGGTCTACAGCAGCCGGCCCGCCACCATGCTGGACGTGGCCAAGCTGGCCTTCGGCGGGGCCATCCTGCTGGGCCTCCTGCCGTTTGTCGTCCTGGGGGTCTTTTCGATCTGGAAGCGCTTTCGCACGCCGCGCAACCGCTTGCGCATCATGCTGGGCACGGGGGTATTTCTGCTGGCCGCCGTGGCCGGGCCGCTTGCCGAACGCAACCACGACAACCGCCAGCGCGACATTGCCAACACCGAAATCCGCAAAGCCATCGACGCGCTGCGCCTGCAGGCCGGCGGCGGCAGTGGCGCGCCCGAAGACGTGCCCGCCATCGACCCCTCGCCCAAAGCCACGGGCCCGTACGGCGAAATGGAACGGGCCATGAAGACCATCGCGGGCAAACGGCTGGCGCAGCATCGCGCCTACCTGCAGGAACTCAAGGAAATCGGCTTGCCCAAGCTGTTCGACGCCCGGCGGCTGGCGCGCGACTCGGGCCTGATCGAAAGCCGCCTGATCCTGGAACAGGCAGAAAAGCTTGTACCGGGGTACCGCGAACAAAGCATGGAAGTGCTGGACGGCATGCCGGCGCTGGTGCGTTCGCTGACCATCGCAGAGCCGGAAAAGGACAAGATCCTGAAGGCGCTGCAGGACTCGCGGGCGGCCAGCACCGAAAAGCTGGCGCGCGTCTGGGACCTGGAAACGCAGATCCTGCACGAGTTCGGGATGATGATCACGCTGCTCGATGACAACCGGCAGTTCTGGTACGCGGACCGCGACGAGCTGATGTTCGGCCGCGACGCCGACCTGGCGCGCTTTCATCAGCATCAGGACGCCGTCAACCGGCTGGCCGGCGAGCAGGAGAAGCTGGCGACGCAGTCCCTGGCCGCCATGCCGCAAGCGCCGTTGCGCTGAACCGGATGATGTCACGCGCGCGGCTCGCATCGTTCACCGCTTGTGGTCGGCGCGGCGTGACAGCCACTCGCCGGTGAACTGCACAATCGACACCAGCGCAATCAGGATGACGATCACCTCGAACATCACCCGGGTCTCGTAGCGCTCGTAGCCGTAGCGGATCGCCAGGTCGCCCAGGCCGCCCGCCCCCACCGCGCCCGCCATCGCCGACGCGTTGATCATGGCGATGACGCTGACCGTCATGCCGCCGATGATGCCCGGCAGCGCCTCGGGCAGCAGCACGTGCCGCACGATGTGCCAACGCCGGCAGCCCATGGCGCGCGCCGCCTCGACCAGACCGGGGTCCACGTCGTTCAGGCTGACCTGCGCAATGCGCGCAAAGAATGGAATCAAGTTGGCCGACAGCGGCACGATCGCAGCCCATGTGCCCAGCGTCGTGCCGACCAGAAAGCGCGTGAACGGCAGCATCGCCACCAGCAGGATGATGAACGGGATGGCGCGGAACGTGTTGACCGTGATCGACAGCGCCTTGTTGAACCGCGGACGCGGGTAGAGATTGCCGGGCGCCGTGATGGTCAGCACCACGGCCAGCGCCAGGCCGGTCGCGATGGCGATGGCGGCGGAAATGCTCACCATCGTCAGGGTCTGCAGGAACGCCTGCAGGTACTTGTCAAGCATCGGTAGTGACATAGCCCAGCACCTTGATCTGATCGGCCACCAGCGCGGCGCGCGCGGCCTCTTCCTGTAGCGCGTGCGCGGGCACGGACACCAGCAGACTGCCCTGCGCATGGCCGCGCAGCCGGTCCAGTCCGCCGTGCAGCAGCGTGGCGCCCGGTCCCATTGCCGCCAGCGCCTGAAGCGACACGCCCTCCGGCCGGTCCTGTCCGGTGAAGCGCAGGCGCAGCACCGCGACGCCGGGGCGTCCTTGCAGGTCGGGCACCAGCTTGGCCGCCAGGTCCGCTGGCAGATCGTGCTGCAACGGCCGCAGCAGGGCGCGCGTGGCGTCGGCCTGGGGGTTGCCGAACACGCGCCACACTTCGCCCAGTTCGACGTTGCGGCCGCCGTCCAGCACCAACACGTTGTGGCAGACCTCGCGGATCACGGCCATGTCGTGCGTGATCAGCACGACAGTCAGGCCCAACTTGCGGTTGATGTCCAGCAGCAGGCCCAGGATCGACTGCGTGGTTTCGGGATCGAGCGCGGAGGTCGCCTCGTCGCACAGCAGGATCTCGGGCTCGTGGACCAGCGCCCGCGCAATGCCCACGCGCTGCTTCTGGCCGCCGGACAGCTTTGACGGATACACGTCGGCCTTGTCCCGCAGGCCCACCATCTCAAGCAGCGCTTCGACCCGCGCCCGCGCCGCGGCGGGCTTCACGCCGGCCACGCGTAGCGGCAGCGCGACGTTCTCGGCCACCGTCTTGGCGGACAACAGATTGAAGTGCTGGAAGATCATGCCGATCCGCCGGCGCAAGCCGACGAGCGCATCCTCGTCCAGGCTGCCCACGTCCACGCCGTCCACCCGCACACGGCCGGCGCTGGGACGTTCCAGCATGTTGATCGAGCGCAGCAGCGTCGACTTGCCCGCGCCGCTGCGGCCGATGATGCCGAAGACCTCGCCGCGCGCAATCGAAAACGACACGTCCGACAGCGCCGCGACTGGGCCTGCCGAGCCCTGGTATTGCTTTTGCAGGCTTTCGAACACGATGTGCGCGTCGCGCGCCGGCGATGGCGCTGCGCCGGCCGCGTCCGCGGCCAGGGAAAGTTCGCGTTGCATCTTGGCTTAGAAGACCGGAATCACCGAACCTTCGAACTTGGTCAGGATGAACTGGCGAACCTCTTCCGAGTGATACGCCTTGACCAGCGCGGGCACCCACGGCGCGTCCTTGTCCTTCTCGCGCACGACGATGATGTTCACGTATGGATTGTTTTCTTTCTTCTCGACCGCGATGCCGTCGCGCGTGGCGATCAGCCCGGCCTGGTACGCAAAGCTGTTGACGATGGCCGCGGTGTCCACGTCGGGCAGCGAACGCGCCAGCACGACCGATGCGCTTTCCACGAAGTTGAGCTTCTTGGGATTGGACGTCACGTCGGCCAGCGTGGCGGTGCCGGTGGCCGGGTCGAAACCGTCTTTCAGCGTGATCAGGCCCTGGTCGCGCAGGATGACCAGCGCGCGCGTCTGGTTGCTGGGGTCGTTGGGAATGCCGACCTTCGCGCCATCCGGCAAGTCCTTGAGCGACTTGTATTTCTTCGAATAGAACGCGATGGGAGAGATCAGCGTGTTGGCGACCGGCACCAGCTTGTAGCCGCGCTGTTTGATCTGGTCGTTCAGGAAGGGAATGTGCTGGAAAGCGTTGGCTTGCAGGTCGCCGTTGTTCAGCGCTTCGTTCGGGCTGGCGGTGCCGGTGATGACGACCGGCTCGACGGCCAGTCCGTTTTTCTTGGCCACCTGCGTCACCACTTCCCAGATCTGCTCGTCCACGCCGCCGCGCACACCCACCTTGAGCGGCTTGGGGTCTGCCGAGAACGCCGGGCCGTGGAACATGGCGGCCGAGGCCAGCACGGCGCCCAAGAGGCGCTTGAACAGCGGCGTCCATGCGATGCGCGATTGCTGCGCGCCTTGGGAAACGCCTGCATCCACGGAAGCCCCGGCGGCAAGAATACGGATAGTCATGATGGAATCGCCTCTAAGTCAACGCAGTTATGAGAGAGACGATTCTAGGGACGGGGCTTATGCGCGCGAACGAATAGTTGGTTGAGTCGTTATTACGGGTTTTTTTGGATATGGCGCGTTGGCATATGGCGCGCCGGCGCGGTGCCGAACGTGCAGTCAGGCCGGGTCGATCAGGCCGGGTCCATCAGAACGGCTTGACCACGGCCAGCGTCACGATGGCCGTCGCCGCCAGCACGACATAAGGCGCCTGCAGATCGATCAGGGGTGGCCGCTTGCCGCTGCCGCCGGCCATGCGCCGCAGCGATGCGCTTTGCATGCCGAGCAACCCCGACAGGCTCAGCGCAAAGGCCACCTTGATCCAGATCCAGTTCATCGCGAACCACCCGAACGTCATGGCCAGATGCAGGCCGATGAGCCAGGTGATGACCATGGCGGGCGTGGTGACGTAGAGCGTCCAGCGGCGCAGCGCATGGAGCATCTTGCGTTCCTTCGGCGCGTCTTCGCCTTCCTGCGGCTGCGAGGTCAGAAGAAACAGGGCAACGAAGAGCGAGCCGCAAAGCCACGCGACCGCGGCCGCGACGTGGGCCATTTTGAGGAGTTGATATGTCATGCGCGGCATTATCGCCGCTCGCTGGAAGACCCTTGCGGCGCGTGCGCGCAGGCAGTTTGCGATACGGCAAACTGGGCGGCGGTCGATGCGGCAGGGTGTGGGGCGTTAGTTGCCGGACTGCGGCGCGGGCGGCGTGGCTGGGGCGGCAGGCGAACGCGTATCGGGCGTCGCTGCTGCGGGCGCTTTTTCCGTGGCCGATCCGGCAGCCGGCGCCCCTTGGACAGGCGAACCTGCGGCAGGCGATCCTGCGGCAGGCGCCCCTGCGGCAGGCGAACCGGCACCCGGCGTCTTCGCAGGCGCCGCACCGCCAGCCTCCGTCGGGTTCAGCGTATCCGCCGGCGCATCCGGCGCCACCACCGGGTCAGCAGGTGCGGGCGCCGGGGCGGGCTTGGGCGCGGCGCCCTTCGTCCGCACGGGCGGCTCATGCGGCGCGGCAGCCGCCTGCGCATCCGGCAGGAACCGCTGCAGCAACTGGAAGAACCCGTCATAGAACTTGGGCCGCGTCACCGTCTGGCTGGCGGTCTTGACCAGCGAATCGTCGCTGCCGCCAAATGGCATGGAGACCTGGCCCAACACGCTGACGCCCACGCTGGCCGAGTTGCCGGTGCGTTTGATCGAATAGCGGTCCTGCACGGCGTTCGCAAATACGGTTGTGCGGTCGCTCGCACTGCCGTCCGATGCACACTCGACGTTGAAGCTGATCTGCGTATGCTGCCCGTCCTCGCCCTCGAAGTTCTTGTGGCCGGTGACGCGAGACGGCTCGTACTTGTCGATGAGATAGCCCTGGCTGAGCAAGGCGCGCCGGCCCGCATCGCACGCGGCGTTGCTGGCCGCCGGAACGCTGCGCGAATAGGTATCCGTTTGCGCGAAGTCCTCGCGTTCATAGACGGGCTTGGGGGAAGAACATCCGGCCAGGACGGCCGTCACGGAGACAAACACGGGGAAGACGAAACGGCGGGTGACGCGAGGCATGAGAGGTCCGGCATGGGGCGACGACCTGCATTATCGGGCAAGAAAGTCACCAATTTATTGGGGACGGAATGAGCCGGAGATATGTTGAAACAGCTTCGAGCGGCCGGGCATAACCGCAAAAAGCGGTTCTCCCTGCGTACCGACGCGCATCCCGTACCCGCAAACGTCGTAATTCGTATCGAAATCGGCGCGCCATTCCATGGCCCGCGCGCAACACCCTTCGCAACGCGTCAGTGCACACGTTCCTGAACCATGCCTATGCGCCGCGGGCCTGCTGCCGGCGTGCGGCGCAAACCCGCAATCAACGCGCGGCGCGGGCCGAGGACGGCTGCTCGTCCAGTTCGCCCAGGATTTCCGCCGCCAAGCGCACGCGCGCTTCGTTCGGATAGTTGCGATTGGCCAGAATGACGATGCCCAACTTGCGCGCGGGCACGAACGCCACATAGGCGCCAAAGCCGTTGGTCGAGCCTGTCTTGTTGATCCAGCTCTCGGCCAGCGGCGTCAACGGCGGTTGCAGCGCCTGGGCCGGATGGCTCTGGCTGTTCAGCGTGCCGGCGTTGGCCGTCAGCAGCGTGTCCAGCGCCACCGGATACGGAAACTGTTCCCACGCCATGTCCTGCGTCATGCCGCCCACCTGGTAATAGCCGACGTGGGTGTCGGCGAGCGCGCGGCGGATGTCCTTGTCCAGTACGTCCATGTCCATGCTGGCTTCAACGTAGCGCAGCATGTCGCGCGCGCTGGACTTGACGCCGTAGGCCTCGGCCGCGAGCACGCCGGGATTTACGCGCACCGGCGCGCCCTGCTTGTTGTAGCCCTGCGCATAGCGCGACATCTTGGCGGCGGGCACATTGATATACGTGCTGGACAGGCCCAGCTTCGGAAACAGGTCCTTTTCCATCGCCTGCGAAAGCGGCTGCTTCATGCTGGCGGCGGCCACGACGCCCAGCATGCCGATGCTGGGGTTGGCATACGTCCGATACGTGCCCGGCGCATGCTCGGGCTTCCATGCCTTCAGGTATTGCATCAGTTGCGCGTTGTCGCGCACGTCGTCGGGCACCTGCAACGGGAAGCCGCCCGTGGTGTGCGTGGCCAGGTTCACCAGCGTCAGCTTGGCGAACGCGGTGCCGGCAAGCTCGGGCACGAACCGCGCCGGACTGTCGGTCAGTGTCAAAAGGCCCTTGGCCTGCGCATAGGTGGCAAGCGTCGCGGTGAAGGTCTTGCTGATCGACCCCAGCTCGAAGAGCGTGTCCCGATTGACCGCGCGCCGCGTTTCCAGCGACTCGACGCCGTAGGTGTAGAAGCGCTGGCGGCCCTGATGCGTGACGGCGATCACCATGCCCGCGATGTCGTGCCGCCGCATGACCGCGCGGGCCGCTTCGTTCACGACGCTGTCGATGTAAGGCAATTCAGAGCGGCCAAGGGCGGGACCGGACACGGCAGTAAGAAGGCCGGCGCAAAGCAGGCCGGCGCAGAGGTGTCTACGGGTGTTCATGCAGCGTTCTCAGGGAGGGGGACAAACGAGCCGGCAGGACGGGCGGCGCGGCGATGTCGAATCGTACCGCGACGCGCGTCCCGTCTGGCGCAATTTCCCTTCCTGCGATGGCCGTAGCGCCAGGCAATGGGACCCCTTCTTCCCTTCGCCCCGCGCTCTGCCTCAGGCCAAGGCCGGCTCCGCACGCAGCGGCTGGGCCGGGTTCAAAAGCGCCGTGCCTTCCTGCTCCGTGCCACACGTGTCCTTGCAGACCTTCCCATCCTTCAGCACCAGCACGATCCGCGCCGGGTCGACCAGCAGGGACAGGTCGTGCAGCGGATTGCCGTCCACCATGACGACGTCCGCCAGGTACCCGGGCCGCAGCATCCCCAATTCTTCAGGCCGCTGCATGATCTGCCCACCCAGCCGCGTGGCCGCGACCAGCGCCTCGACCGGCGTCATGCCGATGTAGTCAACGAAGTATTGGAGGTCGTTGGCATTCGTGCCGTGCGGCATCCAGGCGAATCCGTAGTCGCCGCCCGGCAGGATGCGTATGCCGCGCTTGTGCATCTTGCGCAGGCTCTCCGCGGCGATTTCCAGCTCGCGCTTGTAGCCCATGCTTTCGGCTATGGCGGGCGTGATGCCGTAGTCGGACGCATGATAAGCGGTACGGACCAGCCAGCCGATGCCCGGCGCGACGAAATGCTTGTCCTTGTTGGCCTCCAGCATGTCCAGCGCTTCGTCGTCCGCGAAGCTGGCGTGATAGACCATTTCGATGCCGTGGCGCACGCATTGCTTGACCGATTCGCTGGACCGCGCGTGGGCCGCGATCCGCTTGCCGTACCGCTTGGCCTCCGACGCCAGCATGGCGATCTCGTCTTCCGCGAAAGGCGACATCTCGGCCGGCAGGCCAGCGATGTACTCGCCCGACAGATTGATCTTCAGGTGATCGACGCCGTACTTGATGAACGTGCGGACCGAGCGGCGAATCTCCTCGGGACCGCTGCAGACGCTGCCAAAGCTCAGCTCTTCGAAGTGCATGTGCGGCAACGTGTTGTCGCCTAGCGCACCGATGGTCGTGATCTCCTGGCTGCCGGCCAGGTAGCGCGGACCGGGGCACTCGCCGGCCTCGATCGCATTGCGCAGCACCACATCCAGCCGCGGCTTGGCGGCGGCCGCGCCGATGGCGGACGTCCACCCCATTTCCAGATAGCGCTTGGCCACGCGGACACACCACAGGATGTGCTCTTCGGGCGGCATGAACTGAATTGCCGCCAGCGTGGGCTGGTCATTCCACGAGAAATGCGTGTGCGCCTCAGTCATGCCCGGCATCAGGAACCGGCCTTTGCCATCGATGACGCGGGCGCCGTCCCGATTGACGCGTTCGGGCAGGCGCGCCACCTCGACGATGCGGCCGCCGTCGATGAGTATCTCTCCGTCAAAGACGTCGTCGCCGCTTCCGTCAAAGATGACGGCATTGGTAATTGCGATTTTGGACATGCGTAGTCTCCTCCTGGCCCGCGCAGGGCCGGAATTTTTTTATGAAAAGTGTTGATGCGAAATCGGTGCTGCGGATCGATGCTGCGAAGCCGGTGCTGCGGACCAGGTACGGCGAGCCTGGCAGTCAGCCGCGCCTCACCGGACCAGGCCCGAATGAAACGCCTGGAACGCTTCGATGCAGGCACCCGGCTGCTCAAACGTGGTCCAGTGCCCGCAGTCCGGCACGATGTTGCAGCGGCTGCCCGGGATACGCCCTGCCATCACCTGCACGTTCGCTGGTGGCGCCACGCCGTCCTCGTCCCCCGTCACCAGCAGCACCGGCACGTCCAGGCGTTCAAGATCGGCAGACTTCGCGTCGGCCAGCGCTTCGCAGCTTTGCGCATACCCGTCCGGCGGCTGCCGCATCACGCTTTCGCGGACCAGGGCCAGCACCGCCGGCAGATCCGCCTTGGTGCGGCGGCTGGTGGCGCCTTTGACGATGGCATCGGCGATCTCCTGCATGGCAGGCGCGCCCTGCCGGGCCAGCGCCGCGCGTGCCCGGATGCCCGGCCTCCCCGCCTCCGGCGGTTCGGCCAGCGGCCCGAACAGCACCAGCGACCGGACCCGGGCCGGTTCCTTCAACGCCAGATGCTGCGCGACGATGGTCCCCAACGAATGCGCCGCAACGTGCACCGCGCCGCAGTCCAGCGCTTTCAGCACCGCGACCAGCGCATCCACATAGCCCGCGATGGACAGTTCGCCATCCGGCAAAGGCGACCTGGCGCTCCCCGGCAGATCCGGACGGATGACGCGATACCCCGTCAACGCGCCCATCAGCGGCGTCCAGGTGTTGGATGAACCGCCCAGCCCGTGGATGCACAGCAATGCGGGCCCGTCGCCGTCGACTTCCACCGTCAGGCCATTGATCGTCGTTGTCGTCATGACGCCTTCTCCACGAATTCGTTCTCGATGCTGCCCAGCCCTTCCACCTCCACGCGCACCACGTCGCCGGTTGCCAGATACCGGGGCGGCGTCAGGCCCATGCCGACACCCGCCGGCGTCCCGGTGGCAATCACGTCGCCCGGGTACAGCGTGATGCCGCGCGAGATCGTTTCGATCAAAGCCGGGATGTCGAAGATCATGTTTTCCGTGGGACCGTCCTGCCGAAGTTCGCCGTTGACCCAGCAGCGCACGCGCGTTCTCGTCCCATCGAACGCATCCGCGGTGACGATCCACGGCCCCATCGGACAGAAGGTATCGAACGACTTGCCCATGTCCCATTGCTGATGCCGCATCTGCACGTCGCGGGCGGTGACATCGTTGATGACGGTGTAGCCGAAGACGTGTTCCATCGCCGCACCGCGCGCGATGTTCTTGCCCGTCTTGCCGATGACTACGCCCAGCTCGGCCTCGTAGTCGATCTGCGCGGACACGCCGACCGGCAGCAGAACCTGCGCGTGCGGTCCCACCACGCATTCCGGCACCTTGGTAAAGACAATGGGCCACGATTCCGGATTGGCGTCGTTGTCCTTGAAGACGGACGCAGACAACTCCTTTGCATGCGCATGGTAGTTGCGCCCCACGCACCACACGTTGCGCCGCGGCCGGGGCAGCGGCGCCCGCAGGTCGACGTCGGACAGGCGCAGCGGCGCCAACGTGTCGGGCAGCGGGCGGCCCGCCGTCAACAGGTCGATCACGGCCTGCGCGCCGAGCTGCCTGCCCGCCTCATCAAGCGCCAGCGGCGCGACCGACAGGCCGTCGTCCGACACCAGGCCGACGCCGGGCTCTCCATTCATCAAATAACTTGCAATCCGCACCGCAGTCTCCTTCATGCTTCTGAAAATGGGCGAGCGGTTCATGCCTCGCCGTCAGCACGACTTTAGAAGCGCCGGCACGGCCGCGCTTATCGTTCGGTGCGGCAACTTATCGCAGAGTCAGATGGCGTGATAGGTGTATACACCTAGAGCCCGGCAAAGCCCGAAACCACGCCCATAAAATTCCCGCAGAAGGCCCCGGCGGACAGGTGGCCACGGCGAGGCGAGTGCGCGCGCATCGCCCGATCAGAAACTGGGAGACAGATCATGCAAGAGACTTACGCCTTGCACGAAGGCGCGTTCGGCCGCGCGGTCGTGCTGGAGCTGCGCGGGGATTTGATTGCGCATGCACATGCGGAAGTGCAGCTTGCCCTGTGGCTGGGCGGCGCAAGAGCCGAGGCGCACGTCGGCTCGAAACTGGTGCCCTACAGCGAACATCTTGCGCTCGGCACCAACACCTATGAATCCCATGACGCCCGCCTGCTCGACCGCTCGGGACCGGCCGTCTTCCTTGTTCTGTACATCGCCAAGCCCTGGCTGGACGAGCGCCGCGCCGCCACCGGCCGCCCGTTTCATTTCACCGCGCCCGGCGTGCCCATCGACCCGGCCGTGCGCCAGGGCTGTTGGAGCCTGCTGGACAAGATCGTCGCGCCGCAGGACCATCCGCGCGCCGACATCGACGCCGAGGTCGAGGCCCTGCTGCAGGCAGCGATCGAATCGTCCTCCCAGACCAGCCGCCCGCCCGGCGCGGCCGCCCGCCCGCAGACGCTGGACCGGCGGCTTCGCACTGCCATCCTGTACATGCGCGAAAACGTCCACGAACCGGTTGCCGTGGAAGATATCGCCAGCAAGGTGGGGCTGTCGCGAGGCCACTTCTTTGCGCTCTTCCGCGACCAGCTCAACACCACGCCGCAGGTGTTCTGGAGCGCGGTGCGCGTGGAGGAGGCCGTGCGCAGGCTGGTCCAGCAGGAACAGCCGCTGACCTCGGTCGCGATGGACCTTGGGTTTTCGACGCCTGGAAATTTCTCGCGGTTCTTTCGCGATCACATGGGTGTGTCGCCGTCGCGCTTCCGGCGTGCGGCCTCCGGGTCTGCGCCGCATCTGCTGACGGGGATTCCCTGACTACGCTTCTCCGCACTCCCAGCGCGGCACCACCTCAAAAGGCGCATCTTCTGCCACCGGCAACAGCGCCAACGCCGCGCTAGCGGACGCTTCATCGATCCAAACCGTCGCCCCGTCCGCCGGCGCTGGCGGGGCATCCGCCATCAACCGGTCCAGTTCGGCCTGCATCACCGGCGGCAGGTATTCCTTCAATGCGTTGATGTTCGCCACGACACAAGCCACCGCCTCGGCCGCCGTGAGGCCATCCTCGACAAGATGCCCCACGTCCGCCGCGCTACGCACCAGCGCGTCGAACACAAACGCCTCGAACGATGCCCACGCCACGCGCGCATCGCCGCTGTCATGCCAGACGAGCGCAACGCCCACGCCGCCGCCCGCCGTTGGCGTCAGGCAATAGGCATCGCCCGCGCCGGACTCTGCAAACGGCAGAAAGCGCCTGCCGTGCTGATAGCCGGGATTGAGCCATTCCTCGGCGGTTTCCCGCGCCTGATGCGCATCGATCCACTCCAGGTCATCCATGCAGGACAGCACGGGCCGCGCGGCCAGCGTGTTGCCCTTCCAGTCAGCGCGCCACACTGCGCTGTCCTCGCCATAGCCGGTGCGCCCGGCGTCGATCAGCCGGGCCAGCATCCCGGGCAATGCCACGCCGCAATCCTCGGCCAGTTCGGCAAACGTCGCCATCTGTCTTTTTCCTTCGTCAGAACTCAAGCACATCCCGAAAGCACTCGGCCTCGACGGGGTCGCCCAGAACAATGGTCAGCGACTGCAACGCACGCGCCCGATGCTCGGGCCTGATTTCCCAGTCATCGTTGCGCAGGTCTTCGTCGGCCTCCAGGCACACGACGCCGACCGCGGCCACCGCGGCCGCGAACGTCGGCAGATCGGGCGCCACCACGGCGGCGTCCCATGCGCCCGTGCCGTGCATGGCGTAAAGAATCTTGCCGGTTTGCGTGTCCAGGATGAAGGGGTCCGCGTTCTGGTCGGCGATCACCAGCCAGTTGTCCTGCCATTCGGCAACGCGTTCGCCATTCGACGCATCCCAGCGATAGCCGGCCTGCCGATCCCACAGCTTGTAGAGCGGCGGAAAGCTGATGTTGGTTTCGGAAAGCGTGATGCCGACCGGTCCCACGTTCTGGTGATAGGTGGCGCCCCACGGGCCCACCTGTTCGTAAAAGTCGGCGAGCACCTGTGACAGCGCAATGTCGCCCTGCCACGCGTCGCGCGGCTGCGGGCGCAGTTCGCCAAACCGGGCGAACTGCGCCCGGAGGGATTCAAAGGAATTCATGTTGATGCGTATCTGGACAACGTATTAGCGATAAATCTTGCCGCGCCGTCAGCGCGGACGGTAGCGCGGGTGGTAGCAACTGAACTTCGCACGCGGCGCCAGACCGCATTTTGCTACATTTGAACGCCCTGCTCCGAGGCGACGCACGATTCAAGCGCCACAGGGCGGTGGCAGAAGAAAACCGCTTTCGATCACGGACAATCCATGCGCCTACCGTTTGCAGTTTCCGCCTTAACCTTGGCCGCGCTCCTCGCCGGCTCCGGCGCTCACGCGCAGCAATGGTTCGACGTGCCGCCGCGTCCCGATCACCCCAACGTCTCGATCCGGATCGGGGGCCTGCCCAACACACAGCAAGCGTCGGGCAACGCCCGGGGCAGGATGGAACTGCGCTACACCGCTGCGCAGACCATTCCGGGCGCGGACAAACAGCCCGTGCGCTATGACCGTTCGGTGACCGAGGTGCTGTTCGATTGCCGCCGGTCGCAGGTCGGCTTCTTGCCGGCCACCAGCTACTTCCTGAACGACACCCTGGTCACCACCATCAAGGACGAGACACTGGACGAAAGCCAGGTACAGTTCGTGCGCTTTGCGCCAGGCAGCCCGCAGATGAAGGCGTTGCAGGCCGCCTGCGGAAAATAGCGGCGCTAGGCAAGCATCAACGTGCCCGGGGCGCGAGTGGGATCTTGCTCCGGTCCGCGCCGCGTGGCGTCTTCGGACAACCGGAACACGCCTACCGCCCGCACCAGCTCGCGTGCCTGGTCCTGCATCGAGCCGGCGGCGGCAGCGGCTTCCTCGACCAGCGCCGCGTTCTGCTGCGTCACCTCGTCCATCTGCGCCACGGCAAGGTTCACCTGATCGATACCGCTGGCCTGTTCGTGCGACGCGGCGGCGATCTCGCCCATGATGTCCGTCACCTGCTGCACGGCGGTGACGATCTCTTGCATGGTGGCGCCCGCGCCCTCGGCCTGACGCGCGCCCGCGCCCACCTTGCCGGCGGAATCTTCGATCAAGGCCTTGATCTCGCGCGCGGCCTGCGCGCTGCGCTGCGCCAGCGAGCGGACTTCACCCGCTACCACGGCAAAGCCCTTGCCCTCCTCGCCCGCACGGGCGGCTTCGACCGCCGCGTTGAGCGCAAGGATGTTGGTCTGGAACGCGATGCCGTCGATCACCGACACAATGTCGGAAATCTTGTGCGAGCTGGCCGAGATCTCCTGCATGGTGCCGACCACCGTAGACACCGCCGCCCCACCGCGCAGCGCGATTTCCGATGCGCTGGCTGCAAGCTGGTTGGCCTGGCGCGCGTTGTCCGCGTTCTGCTTCACGGTCGAAGCCAGCTCTTCCATCGACGCCGCGGTTTCCTCAAGCGATGCCGCCTGTTCTTCGGTGCGGCTTGAGAGATCGGCGTTGCCCGCCGCAATCTGGCCCGAGGCGCTGGAAATCGTTTCCGATCCGTGCCGGATCGCACGGACGGCGCCCGCCAGCCGCTCCTGCATGTCCTGAAAGGCGTGAAGCAGGCGCCCGGTCTCATCGCGGGAGCCCGCTTCGATCCGCTGGCCCAGGTCACCGCCCGCCACGGTTTCCGCGGCCTTGACCGCACGCGCCAGCGGACCGGTGATCGACCGGCTGACCCGCCACGCTAGCAACGCGCCCAAGGCGAGCGCCAGGCCGGCCAGGCCCACGTTCAGCCGCTCGGCTTCCTGGATGACGGCCTGGCTTGCAATGCCGGCCTCGTCCATGTCGGCCGACTGTTCCCGGGACAACGCGATGATGTGATCCTGCAGGCTGTCCAGAATGGGCAACGTCTCTTGCAGCATGCGCTGGCGGGCGCCGTCGCGATCAGCGCTTTTGAGCAGCGCGCCCACCGACTGGAAGGACTTCACGTAACGGCCCCGAGCCTCTTCCAGCGTGCGCAGCCGGGCGCTGGCATCGGCCGTCGCCATCAACGGCCGCAGGGTGGCCAAGGCGTCGTCGATGCGTTTACGGTTGGCCTCGATCTGCTGGAACAGCTTGTCCATCGCGGCCGGGTCGGCGTTGACGATCAGTTCCAGATTGACGCGGGCGTTGGCGCGCGTCGTGACGTCGACCACCGAGATCGCGTTGGCCTTCACCCAGGTTTCCTGCGTGATGGCGCGGTTGATGCTGCCGATGCGTGTCAGTTCGAACTGCGACACGCCGGCCAGGGCCAGCAGCAGGGCCAGCACGACGCCGAAGCCCAGGCCCAGTTTGGTGCCGATGGAGAGATTGCCGAAATGGGTGCGGAGCTTCATAGGTGGGCCTCAGGGAAAACCCCAGTCTATGTTTCCCGACACATTTCGCAAACATTTGCGCATGGCGTTGTTTGCGATTCCACAAAGACAACGAAGATAAGGCGTGGCGCAGCAACACTGCTGCAACAAGCTTGACGTCGGCCCGCGTGCGGCAGCGTTCAAGCGGTCTTTGCAGCGCAATCGCCGTGCTATTGATACCGCTCGCGATATCCCACGGGCGACATGCCGCAGTATTTGTTGAAGATGTCGCGGAAGGCCTTGGTGTCGTTGTAGCCGACTTCGTACATGACTTCGGAGACGCTCTTGCGCGAGCTTTCCAGCCGCTGCTTGGCGGCTTCGACGCGCACACGTTGCACGTATTCGACGATGCTGTTGCCGGTGGCCTGGCGGAAACGCCGCTCCAGCGTGCGGCGGCCCAGCGCGTGGCGGCCGGCCAGTTCCTCGACGGTGATCTTTTCCTGGTAGCGGCCTTCAATATATTCCTGCACCGCCCGCACGATTTCGTCCGCGTGCGACTTCTGCCCCATGAAGACCGAAAAAGGCAACTGGCTCTGGCGGCTCCAGTCCAGCTGGAAATACTTGGCGCACCAGATCGCGGTGTCCCGGTCGGTGTACTTTTCGATCAGGTGCAGCACGAGATGCGCGGCCGAAAACGCGCCGCCGCTCGTATAAACGCCGTTTTCTGCCATGACGACGCGATCGCTGGTCCAACGCACCGTGGGGAAAAGGCTGGCGTACAGGTTTTGCGCGACCCAGTGCACCACCGCCTGCTGCCCATCGAGCACGCCGCCCGCGGCGAGCAGCGCGGCGCCCATGCACAGGCTGGCGACCTCGCCGCCTTCGCGGTGATGGCGCGACAGCCATTCGATGAGTTCGCGGTTGGACAGGACCGCGTCCGATACCGAACCCAGAAGCGGCGGCGCAATGCAGATATGGATGTCGGTGGCGTCGGCCAGCACCATGTCGGCCTGCACCTTGATGCGTCCGTCGTCCAGGCTGACCTCGCGCGTCAGCGCAAGCGTGCGCACATGGAACCGCGGCTCGCGGCCGTGCGCGCGCAGGTATTCGTTGGCCACCATGAAGCCGTGGCGCGCGGTTTCCAGGGACGCAATATTGGTCCCCTTGGGCAGCAGGAACGCGACGTTTTTCATGTTGCCAAGCATACGCCTGCAGGCTGACGCAATCCACCCGCAAGATTGTCGCAATTGCCTATCTGAAAGCCGCCCGGATCCCGATAAAGTGGTTCCTGCCGATCCAGGAATCCGGACGGCGGCCGGAACGGATTGCGGACGTGCCGGCCCAAACCAGAACAACACGGACGTGAGGAGTGATCGATGGACAAGTACATAGACGGTTTCCTGCTATGCGTACCCAAGGCCAATCTGGAGACGTACAAGAAAATGGCTACGCACGCCGAGGGCATCTGGCGCGAGCACGGCGCGCTGGACTACCGCGAAGGCGTGGCTGACGACATCGACGGAGAAGGCTTCGCGTCGTTCAGCGCGGCGGCCGGGGCGCGCGAAGGCGAAGTCGTGGTCTTTGCGTGGATCCTGTATCCCAGCAAGGAAGCGCGCAACAGCATCAACGCCAAGGTGATGTCCGACCCGCGCCTGGCGGACATGTGCTGCGAGGGCGTGTTCGACGTCAAGCGCATGTGCTGGGGCGGCTTTGCCACGCTGGTCGGCAACTAGCGCGCGAGGCCACGCCCCGAGCGCAACCATTCAACCCGCAGCCGTTCAATAAACCTGGAGACACATCATGGCCACCAAAGCAGCCAAGCCCATTCCCGACGGCATGCACACGCTGACGCCGCATATCATTTGCGAGGGCGCCTCCGACGCGCTCGCCTTCTACAAGAAAGCCTTCAATGCCGAGGAGCTGATGCGGCTGCCCGGACCCAACGGCAAGATCATGCACGCCGCCATCCGGATCGGCAATTCGGTCCTGATGCTGATGGATGATTTTCCGGAATGGGGCAGTCTGGGACCGAAGGCGCTCAAGGGCACGCCCGCGGTGTTGCACTTGTACGTGACCGACGCAGACGCCGCGATCCAGCAGGCGGTCGCGGCGGGCGCGCAAGTCACGATGCCCGCTGCCGACATGTTCTGGGGCGACCGCTACGGGCAGGTGGTGGACCCATTCGGCCACCGCTGGTCCATCGCCACGCACATGCAGGACCTCACGCCCGAGGAGATCCAGCAGAACATGGCGAAGATGGGGCCGATGGATGGCTGCGGGGACCCGTCAAAAAAATGAGGCTGTGGCGCGACGCGGGGGACGCCGCGTCCGCCTTGATTCATCAGGGGGCCAGTTGCGGGTACGGTCCCAGGAAATCCAGCTTGCCGATCGGCACGCCGGCCTGGCGCAGGATGCCGTAGGCGGTGGTCACGTGGAAGTAGAAGTTGGGCAGCGCGAACGTCAGCAGATACTCGTCGCCCTGGAATTCAGGCTTGAAGTTGCCAAAGCTCAGCGTAATGCGGCGGCCTTCGGCGCCGTCGACCTGCTCGGGCTTGACGCTTTCCAGATATGCGATCGTGTCCGCGACGCGCTGCTGCAATTGCGCAAGCGTGGTCTCGGTGTCGGCGAATTTCGGGGCGTCGCCTTGCGACAGGCGCTGTGCCGCGAACTTGGACGCATCGCTGGCACGTTGCACTTGGCCCGACAGCGGATACATGTCGGGCGCGAGGCGCGCATTGACGAGTTCCGCAGGGTCGATGCCGGTGGTTTGCGCGTGCGCGGCAGCCTTTTCCAGCAGCGCGGCCAGCACGTTCAGGCCGCGGATGAAGACAGGCACGGATGCTTGGTACATGGACAGGGGCATAAAGACGGGTTCCATAAAAGTTGGGCAGCAAAAGTGCGTAGACAGGCGCCGGGCGCCGGACGCGTCGGGATTGCAGCGATGTTACGCCGGCCCGGCGCCGCCCGGTCGGCGGTGCCGGCGACATCATCGTTCTTCATGCCCAGATAATCCGGCGCGCCGAAGCAGCTACCCGTTGCCATTTGTCTGCCGCCTGCCAGCAGCCTGCCGAAACGTGCGTGTCTGTCATTGCGCAACGGCAATCGCGCCCGCACGCCGCTGACTCTGAAAGAAACGCCACACCAGCGCGGAGGCATCGGGACCGCTGCGGGCGTGATACCGGATCGCGGGATCCCCGCCACTCCAGGCGTGTTCAAGCCGCGTGATCTCGCACAGCCGCAGCACCGTCTTGCGGCCGCGCAGCACATCCACCCTGCGGTACGCTTTTTCGGTGCCCAACCCCAGCACGCGCTCGATCGGCAGCGCGTGCGGATCGGCGGCATTCAAGGTGCGGAACTGTTCGAACAACTGCCTGGCATTGCGCGGCGCCACGGCCGGATCAAGCTGGCCGTGCAGGATCAGCGCCGGCATGCCCAGGTCAAAAACGGCGGGGTCCGCCACGGCTTGCACCAGCGGCGCCAACGCCTTGATACTGCCGCGCCGCATCGTGCTCAGGCCATTGCCGGCGTTATGCGCGTCGCCCACGACCGGCCCCGAGTGCATGGCCACCGCGGCGATCAGGCTCGGATGCCGCAACGCGACCAGTGCCGCCATCCCCGCCCCCGCCGACAGGCCGGCCACGTAGACGCGTTCGGGGTCCAGACCGTGGCGCACGACTTCCGACCGGATCAGGGCCGCGATCAGATCAGCCTCGGCCCCGCCATGATCGTCATCCGGCTGAAACCAGCGCCAGCAGCGCTGCACCTGACGCGCCAGGGATTGCTGCGGATACAGCACCATGAAATCCCCGGCGTCCGCCCACTGGTTCATGCGCGATCCACGCGCGAAAGCCTCGGCCGTCTGCCGGCATCCGTGCAGCATTACGACCAGCGGCATGCCGGCGGCTGTGGCACTTACAGAAGCGGGGGTGTAGCGGGCAAAGGCCAGCCGGCGGCCGGTCTTGTCCGTGAACTGGCGGGAGGCCTCCCAGCGGCCGGCGCCAAGCGACGCCGCCTCGGGCGCCGCTGCCCTGCCCGCGCCCGCCGTCCCGCCCGGCCGCGCCGTCTTGACCGCACGCCCCGCCGTGGAGCTGGCGGCCGTCTTGCGCGCCGGCGTGGCGCGCTTGCGGGCTGGTTTGGGGGTCGCCATGCGCATTGCCGTGCGCTGGAGGCGGGTGATCTTTTTTGCCGCTTTGAAAAACAGACTGCTGAAACTGCGCGCCATTGTTAGGGCCTGTTCGGAAGTTCCTGTTTGCCGCGCCGCCCGGGGTGCCGGGGTTGGCAGCGCCGGACGGCGGTCGCCGCGGCTATGCCGCTCCGCAAGGCGGATGCCTGTCGTCTGGTGCGCATGCGTGGACGGGCGGAGAGGACGCCCCAACCGAAAGACCTGGTGCCGGATTCATTGAGTGCTTCCCCTAAGAGTGTCGATCACGGCAGCGCCTGGCGCGGCCGACGTGCAAGCCCGGAGTGAAGAACATGCGACGCCTCTTTGGGCGGTTTGTTCGCGGGACGAATGTATCACAGCGTAACGACGTTGCGATCGGTCAAGACTACCCGACGCGCGCCTTGAGCGGGCATGCCAAAAAGCCTAAGGTGGAAAACTTGTCATTCACAGGCTCCCCATGTTTTCCAACGACCGACCCCAGACCCTGGGCGAAGAAATCGCCAACAGCATCAGCCACGGCCTGGGCGCCGTGGGCGCGCTGGCCGGCACGCCGCTCCTGATTGCCGCCGCCGTGCGCCAGGGCGATGCCGCCTTCATCGCCGGCGCCGCCGTGTTTGCCGCGTCAATGTGCCTGCTTTACCTCGCGTCCGCCATCTATCACGCCCTGCCCCGCTGCCGCGCCAAGCAGATCTTCAATGTGCTGGACCACTCGGCCATCTACCTGCTCATCGCGGGCACCTACACCCCGTTCGCGCTGGGCGCGCTGCGTGGCCCTTGGGGGTGGACCCTCTTCGGACTGGTGTGGGGCCTGGCGCTGCTGGGCGTGGGCCTGAAGGCCAGCAAGCGGCTCAACCGGCCCGCGCTATCCACGGGCCTGTATCTGGCGATGGGCTGGATCGTCGTTATCGCGGTCAAACCCTTGCTTGAACTGGTGCCGACCGGCGGCCTGTGGTGGCTGGTGGCTGGCGGCCTCGCCTACACCGGCGGCGTGGTCTTCTTTGTGTTCGACAACCGCTGGCGCTACAGCCATTTCATCTGGCATCTGTTCGTGCTGGCCGGCACCGTCTGCCATTTCTTCGCGGTGTTCTGGTACGCGGCGTAAGCCCGCAAAGGCGTCCGATCCGCTTCCGAAGGACGAACCTAAGGACACATCGCGGCCAGCAGCGACTACGAAACCGCGCAAAACGTTTCGAACGTGAGGGACCTGCGTCCCCCGGGGCTGCCCCCGCACCGCGCGTCGGAGATCTCGTGGTCTGCCGACACAGGAAAACACATCGCGAAACTTGTCCCACGGCGGTCCGGCTGGTCATCATGGTCGGACTTTCAACCGGAACAAGGAGTTTTGATGCAGCGTTCCAAATATGCATTCCTATCCGCCGCCATCCTGACGACGGCGCTGTCCGGTGCCCCTGCCCTGGCTCAACAGGCCGCCCAGGCTCCGGCGCAGACGCAAGCTCAGCCGGGCATGGCGCCCGCCGTGCAGAAGCCGACGGATCAGCAATTGCAGAAGTTCGCTTCGGCGTCGCAGAAGATCTCTGGCGTCGTTGACGAATACCGTCCGAAGGTCGAAGCCGCCAAGACCGACGACGCCAAGCAGAAGGTCGTCAAGGAAGCGGACGAAAAAATGGTCAAGCTGGTCCGCGCGGACGGACTGTCGGTCGAGGAATTCAACGGCATCGGCCAGGCCGTGCAGCAGGATCCCCAGCTTCGTGATCGCCTGATGAAGATGCAGCCTGCGCGGTAAGCCCGGGCGCTGACGGGCACGCAGTCACGCCGCCCACGACGGCCGCCTCGTAAAGACAAGGCGCCGCATGCCCTGAACGGGACATGCGGCGCCTTTCGCATTGTGCGCGGCCTGACGCTGCAGTTGTGTCAGGTCTTCAGGCGGTAGCCCGTCTTGAAAATCCACCGCACGCCAATCAGGCATGCAACCAGGAAGGCCAGCGTCATGCCCACGCTGACGCCGATGCTGACGTCCGCCACGCCAAAGAACGCCCAGCGGAAACCGCTGACCAGGTAGACCACCGGATTGAACAGCGTGACGGTCTGCCAGAACGGCGGCAGCATGTTGATCGAATAGAACGTGCCGCCCAGAAAGGTCAGCGGCGTGATGATCATCAACGGAATGATCTGCAGCTTTTCAAACCCGTCAGCCCAGATCCCGATGATGAAACCGAACAGGCTGAACGTCACGGCGGTCAGCACCAGGAACGACAGCATCCAGAACGGATGCGCCACGTCGAACGTCACGAACAGGCGCGCGGTGGCCAGCATGATGAGACCCAGGATGATGGACTTGCTGGCGGCCGCGCCGACGTAGCCCATCAGGATTTCCACATACGAAATGGGCGCCGAATGGATTTCGTAGATCGTGCCTGAAAAGCGCGGCATGTAGATGCCGAACGAGGCGTTGGCCACGCTCTGCGTCAGCAGCGACAGCATGATCATGCCGGGCACGATGAACGCGCCGTAGCTCACCCCGTCAATTTCGACCATGTGCGAACCGATGGCGGATCCGAACACGACGAAGTAAAGAGACGTTGAAATCACCGGCGACAGCACGCTTTGCATCAGCGTGCGCCAGGCGCGGGCCATTTCAAAAAGGTAGATGGCGCGGATGGCGTAGAAGTTCATGATTGACCGTGCACCAGGCTGACAAAGATGTCCTCGAGCGAGCTTTCCGAGGTGTTCAGGTCTGCAAATTCGATCTGCAGGCGGCTCAGGTCCTGCAGCAGACGCGAAATATCGCCGCCGCGCTCGTTGTCGTAGGTATAGACAAGCTTGTAGCCGTCGGGCGAAAGCTCGAGCTGGTAGGCGTCCAACGCTGTCGGGATGCCGGGCAGCGGCGCCTTCAGTGTCAGCGCAAGCTGTCGTTTGCCCAGCTTGGCCATCAGCGCATCCTTTTCCTCGACCAGGATGATTTCGCCCTTGCGGATCACGCCGATGCGGTCCGCCATTTCCTGGGCTTCTTCGATGTAGTGCGTGGTGAGGATGATGGTGACGCCGCTTTCGCGCAGCCGTCGCACCATTTCCCACATGCCGCGCCGCAATTCGACGTCGACACCCGCGGTGGGTTCGTCCAGGAACAGGATGGCCGGTTCGTGCGACAGCGCCTTGGCGATCATGACGCGCCGCTTCATGCCGCCGGACAGCGCCATGATGCGGCTGTCCTTCTTGTCCCACAGCGACAATTCGCGCAAGACCTTTTCGATATAGGCGGGGTCCGCCGGCTTGCCGAACAGCCCGCGGCTGAAGGTGACCGTGTTCCAGACGCTTTCGAAGGCGTCCGTGGAGATTTCCTGTGGCACCAAACCGATCTTGGACCGGGCGGCGCGGAAATCGGACACGATGTCGTGGCCGTCAGCCAGCACCGTGCCGTGGGTGGGATTGACGATGCCGCAGATGATGCTGATCAGCGTCGTCTTGCCCGCGCCGTTCGGCCCGAGCAACGCGAAGATTTCGCCGCGCTGGATGTCCAGGCTGACATTCTTGAGCGCCTGGAATCCCGACGCATATTGCTTGGATAAGCCTTGTATTGAAATGACTGGCTGCACGCGAGCCCCCAACTTGACCATAGCCGAAGGATTTTACCCGTCGCGCGGCCCGCGCTTGTTCAACCTGGCGGAACGGTGTGTTTTCTTTTTGGGAACACTGGAACTAGTTTTTGGAACACTGGAACTAGAAGTCGTCGTCCTCTTCAACCTTGGGCATCAGGTACGCCGTCAGCGCGCTGGACAGGCCGGCCATCACCCACAAGACAAAGAACGACACCGTGTAGAAGCCCATTCTGCCGGTTGGGACGTAGCCAAAAATGGCCACGTCCAGCGGATCGATCAGGGCGAAGATCAGTGCGCTACCCGCAGCCGCCGCCATGAACGACGGCCACAGGATCCACATCAAAGATCGCAATCCCATGCGTGAACTCCCCCGATCAAGGTTTGGCGGCTGCAGAGCCGGCGGGCGTCGGCGCCGGGCTCGCGGTCGCGCCGGACGCGGTCTGTTCGATGACCAGACCGCGTTTGACCACACCCTCCTGGATGGGCTGGCTGGCGAATTGGGTCATTGCGAAGTAGATCGTGATGAAGCAGCCGACCATGGCGGCGAACGGACCCGCCATCAGGATCCACGGCCAGGGCTCGCGGTACCAGGGCTTGGCGGGATGCGCCGCGTCGGCGGCGTCAACGGTGATTTGTGCAGCGTTCATGAAGATTCCTTTTGGTGACCAGGGCGGTGTCTGCCCTACTCGGGCACGTAAAAACTGGCAGCTTCATCGGTTTCAACCTGCCGGTTCTCGCCATCCTGCCCCTTGGCGCGCAGCGTGATGGGATGGGCGCCGGGCGCCGCGCCCGCCGGGGCGCGGATGACCATCGGCACCAGTTTGTTGGCGGCGGGTTCGACCTCGACCACGTCCGATCCCTGTTGGCCGGCCAGCACCGCCAGGTCGGGCATGCCTTCGGCCGTCAGGCGCAGCCGCATGGGCGCGTCCGACGTATTGATGATCTGCAGGCGATACACGTTTTCGATCATGCCCCCTGCCACCTCGCGGCCCAGCACGCCGCGGTCGCGGATTACGTCGACGCGCAGCGGATTGCGGACCACCAGCGAGACGACGAAGGCGATCGCCAGCAACAGGATCAACGTGCCGTAGATCAGGACGCGAGGCCGCAGCAGATGCGAGCGCGCGCTTTTTGTGGACAGACCATCCAGCATGGCGCGCTCGGACGTGTAGCGGATGAGGCCTGGCTCGTACTGCATCTTGTCCATCACCTGGTCACAGGCGTCGATGCAGGCGCCGCACCCGATGCACATGTACTGCAGACCGTCACGGATGTCGATGCCGGTCGGGCAGACCTGCACGCAGAGACTGCAATCGACGCAGTCGCCCAGCCCCTTCGCCTTGTGGTCGACCTTGCGCGAGCGGCCGCCACGCGGATCGCCGCGGCGCTTGTCGTAGGTGACGACGAAGGTGTCCGGGTCGACCATCACGCTTTGGAAGCGGGCGTACGGGCACATGTACTTGCACACCGATTCGCGCATGAAACCGGCGTTGCCCCACGTGGCAAAACCGTAGAACAGCATCCAGAACCACTGCCAGGGTCCGAGCTGCAGCGCGAAGAGTTCGTGGCCGAGTTCGCGGATGGGCGCGAAGTAGCCGATGAACGTAGAACCGGTCCACCAGGCCAGGGCGATCCACAGGAAGTGCTTGGTGAACTTCAGGCGGAACTTGCGCCAGCTCCAGGGGGATTCGTCCAGCCGGATGCGCGCGATGCGGTCGCCTTCGACCTTGCGCTCGATCCACATGAAGATTTCGGTGTAGACGGTCTGGGGACAGGCGTAGCCGCAGAACAGGCGTCCGGCCACCGCGGTGAAGAGAAACAGCGCCAATGCCGAAATGACCAGCAGCACGGCAAGGTACACGACGTCCTGCGGCCACAGCACCAGGCCGAAGATGTAGAACTTGCGCGCGCCCAGGTCGAACAGCACCGCCTGGCGGCCGTTCCATTCGAGCCAGGGCAAGCCGTAGAAGATGATCTGCGTGATAAAGACGAACGCGATACGCCAGCGGGCAAAGATGCCACTGACGGATCGCGGATAGATCTTGCTGCGCACCCCCGCCAACGTCTGCTCCAGGGTCTCCTGGCCAGGACGCGGCGGCCGCGTATGCGGCCGCCAGGGCGGCGGGTCACCGCCAGGCGAACTGCTGACGCTTGCGGTTGACCCATCTTCCATTTGCTGCTCCGTGCTTGTAAGTGCTTAGTGATATGGGAGGCCGCGCGGCCTCCCATTTACGTGCTGCCGGTTCACTGCTTGGCAGTGCTGGCCTCGGCCGGCGCGGCAGCGGTCTGCGTAGACGCGTCGGGCTTGTTGGACAGTCCCCAGACCCACGCAGTCAGGATCTTGATCTGCTCGGGACTCAGGATGTGTTCGTGCGCCGGCATGCGGTTGTCGCGGCCATCAAGAATGGTCTTGACGATGCTGGCTTCCGAACTGCCGTAGAGCCACACGTCGTCCGTCAGGTTCGGCGCACCGACAAGCTGGTTGCCCTTGCCATCGACACCGTGACAGGCGACGCAGAAGTTGGCGAACTCGCGCTTGCCGCGGAACACGCGGACCGGATCGGCGGTCAGGCCAGACAGCGAACGCACGTACTGCGCGATGTCGCCGGCCATCTTGGGATCGATCGAAGCCTTCCAGGGCGGCATGATGCCGTGGCGGCCTTCTTTGATGGTCTGCATGATGGCTTCGGGCGAACCGCCGTGCAGCCAGTCGCCGTCCGTCAGGTTGGGAAAGCTGGGCGCACCCTTGGCGTCGGAGCCGTGGCACTGCGCGCAGGTGTTCAGGAAGAGACGCTGGCCGATTTCACGGGCGCCCGGATCCTGCGCAATCTGCGGCACCGTCATGGTCTCGAAGCGCGCATAGATGGGACGCACGGCTTCAGCCATCTTGGCCTGCTGCTGCGCCACTTCGTCGGCGCTGCTGTAGCCCAGCTTGCCCTTGTATTCGCCCAGGCCCGGCATCAGGAAGAGGTATCCCAGTGCAAAGGCGCAGGCCAGCAGGTACATCCACGTCCACCAGGTAGGGACCGGGTTGTTGAGTTCGGTCAGGTCGCCGTCCCAGACGTGCCCGGTGTCCTCGACCTGGCCGCTGGCCGGCTTGGCGGTGAGCCAGCGGCGTTGCGTGTACAGCAGCCACACGCACCACACCACCCCGCCCACGGCGACGATCGAGATGAAATACCCCCAGAAGCCATTGACGAAATCGCTCATGACCGATTCGCTCCATCTTGTTGTGCCTGCCCGAATTCATCGGGCAGTGCGAACGGCAGCATGGCCGATTCGCGGTTGGCGCCCTGGCGGCCGCGCGAGCAGGCCCACCAGACGATGCCGAAAAAGGTTGCCATCGAGATGGCGGTGACGATTGCGCTCAGGTAGCCGACCATGATCAGCCTCCCGTGGCCGCTTGCGCGGCGGGTTGCACGGCGGATTGGGCAGCGGGTTGCTGAGCCTTCTTGGCCGCTTCCGCCTTGGCTTCTTCGGCCTGCTTGGCAAGCTGCGCCTTGCGCACGCCGACACCCAGTCCTTGCAGGTAGGCCACCAGCGCGTCTTCTTCCGTCTTGCCTTCGATGGCCTTGGGTGCGGCGGCGATTTCCTCGTCGGTGTAGGGCACGCCCAGGGCACGCAGGGCGCGCATGCGCTGGTCGACGTTCTGGCCGGTGATGACCGTCTTTTCCAGCCACGGATACGCCGGCATGTTGGATTCCGGCACTACCTTGCGCGGATCGCGCAAGTGGATGCGGTGCCAGTCGTCGGAGTAGCGCTCGCCGACGCGCGCCAGGTCCGGACCCGTGCGCTTGGAACCCCACAGGAACGGGTGATCGAACACCGACTCGGACGCCAGCGAGTACGACCCGTAGCGCTGGACTTCAGCGGCGAGCACGCGCACCTGCTGCGAGTGGCAGCCCACGCAGCCTTCACGGATGTAGACGTCGCGGCCCATCAGCCGCAGCGGGCTGTAGGGTTCGACGCCCGCCACGGGCTGGGTGGTGCTGTGCTGGAAGAACAGCGGGATGATTTGCACCAGGCCTGCGAAGGAGACCACCAGGATGCTGGCGATGATCATCCAGCCGATGTTCTTCTCGAGGGTCTGATGAGAAAAGAAGCCGTGATTCTTGTTGGCCATGATGTCCTCGTCAAACAGTGGCCGGCACGGCGGTCGCGGGGACCGACGGACGGGCGGCATGGGGATCGTCTTGCGGAATGGCGGGATTGACCGCGGTCGCGCCGCTCACCGTCTTCCATACGTTCCAGGCCATGACGAACACACCGCACAAGAACAGGGTTCCACCCAGCAAACGGATCAGGTAGTACGGAACGCGCGTCTTCAGTTCTTCGACGAAGCTGTAGACCAGGGTGCCGTCCGGCGCCGTGTCGCGCCACATCAGGCCCTGCTGCACGCCGGCGATCCACATGGCGGCGATGTACAGCACCACGCCGATGGTCGCGATCCAGAAGTGCAGTTCGATGGCCTTGACGCTGTACATCTTTTCGCGGCCATAGAGGCGCGGGATCAGGTAGTAGAGCGAGCCGAACGAAATCATGGCGACCCAGCCCAGCGCGCCGGAGTGCACGTGGCCGATGGTCCAGTCCGTGTAGTGCGACAGCGCGTTCACGGTGCGGATCGACATCATCGAGCCTTCGAAGGTGGACATGCCGTAGAACGACAGCGCGGTGACCATGAACTTCAGGATCGGGTCGGTGCGCAGCTTGTACCAGGCGCCCTGCAGGGTCATGATGCCGTTGATCATGCCGCCCCAGGAAGGCGCCAGCAGGATCAGCGAGAAGGTCATGCCCAGCGACTGGGTCCAGTCGGGCAGCGAGGTATACAGCAGATGATGCGGGCCCGCCCACATGTACGTGAAGGCCAGCGCCCAGAAGTGGACGATGGACAGGCGGTAAGAGTAGATGGGACGGCCGGCCTGCTTGGGCACGAAGTAATACATCATGCCCAGGAAGCTGGTGGTCAGGAAGAAGCCCACCGCGTTGTGGCCGTACCACCACTGCACCATGGCGTCCTGCACGCCCGCGTAGGCGGAGTAGGACTTCCACATCGACACCGGCATTTCAATGTTGTTGAAAATGTGCAGGATGGCGATGGTGAGGATGTACGAGCCGAAGAACCAGTTGGCCACGTAGATGTGCTTGGACCGGCGCTTGATGATGGTGCCGAAGAACACGATGGCGTAGGCGACCCAGACCAGCGTGATCAGGATGTCGATGGGCCATTCGAGTTCGGCGTATTCCTTGCTGCTGGTAAAACCCATGGGCAAGGTGATGGCGGCTGCGACGATGACGACCTGCCAGCCCCAGAACGTAAAGGCGGCGAGCTTGTCGCAGAAGAGGCGCGCCTGACAGGTGCGCTGGACGACGTAGTAGGACGTCGCGAAAAGTGCGCTGCCGCCGAAGGCGAAGATCACGGCGTTGGTGTGCAGCGGGCGCAGGCGGCCGTAGCTGAGCCATGCGGTGTCGAAATTCAGTTGAGGCCAAATTAGCTGAGCGGCCAGAAAAACACCGACAGCCATGCCGACAATGCCCCAGACCACGGTCATGATGGCGAACTGCCGCACGACCTTGTAGTTGAAGGTATCGGACTTGCTTGCGATTGCGGGGCAATCGTTCATCACCCATCCCCTAAAGTAACAAGAACTTCCAGGCTTCGATGATGGGACTAGTCACTCGAGGAGGCGTTGATTTGGATCAACCGGGTTGCGACGCCTTGGACATCGCTGCATAACCGCAACGCTATTAGGGGTATCGGGCCGTGAAAAGACCTGGCCGATGCGCTGCGGCGGGGTCCGCAGAGGCGCATCGGCGGCGGTAATTTGCGCCCCGGCGATCAGCGGCGGCCGGCGGCGCCGCTGTCGTCGTCGCGCAGGATGGCCGTGCCGGCGCTGTCGGTGTCGTCGTACTGACCGTTGAAGACGGCCCACCACAGCGATACGCCAATCGCCAGCACGAAAAGCAGCGACAGCGGCAGTAGCAGGTAGAGGATGGTCATGGCGCGGCTCCCAGTGCGGCGCCAGCGGCCAGACGGCCCGACCAGTCGCGGCGGCACAGGCGCCAGGAGTTGTAGGCCACGGCCAGCGACGACACCAGCATGGTGATGGCGGCAAGCCAGGGCGTGACCCAGCCCACCAGGGCCAGCGGCGTCATCAGCAAATGCCAGACGAGCGAGCCGTAAAGGTTCTGCCGCGCCTTGCGCCGGGCCTCGGCAAGCAGCGCGTCAAGCGCGGCCTCGGGCATGTCGGGATGCGCCGCCAGCGCGCTGTGCGCGGAAGCCATGGCGGTGGGGACGGCCATGGACATGGCACAGGGACAGCTCATGACCAGCAGCGCCACCATGACGGGGATGCTGTGGGCGGGATCGATGTAGGCCCAGCCCGCCGCGGCGGCCAAGGCCAGCGCGACCTGCACCATGACGAAACGCGACGCCACGCGGTCGGCGCGCGTGCCGAGCAACAGGCGCTGGTCTTCGACGCGGGCATGGCGGCGGCCGGCGGAACCCGCGCCGCCGAAGGATTGGCGGGCGCACAGTTCCAGATAGCGCGCGGTCAGCAGGAACGCGACGAACATCGTGACCGAGTCGAAATAGACTTCGCCCCGCCCCGTATACGTGGCGTGGACGCTGGGGATGAAGGCGGCAATGATGCCAAGCGCCACAGGCACATCCATGCCGGCGCGGCCCTGCCGCAGATTGGCGCCCGCGTGGCGCCAGATGGGCCATGCCGAATACAGGACGACGGGCACGGTCAGCGCGAAGCTGGCCCAGTTCATGAGGACGATGGCCCAGTCCAGGGTTTCCAGCGCGTCGGCGGGCATGGATTCATGGCGCAGATAGCCGGGCCAGGCGAACATCATGACCTGCATCATTGCCAGCCAGGCCAGCGACAGACGCACCAGCGCATGGCGGCGTTGCTGGCGGTCGGCATCGGGCAGGCTGGCCGGGACGGCGAAAATCGATTTGGCACGCATGTTGCCGATGGTAGTCAGGCCTGCCCTCGACCGCCTTGATCTGAATCAAGACGCCAAAGACGATTTGCCACTGCCCCGCCGCCCTGCCGCCTCCCCGCCTCGCCTCCCCGCCTCGCCTCGCCTCGTCGCCTCGCCACCATGCCGCCCGCCCATCCACCGGCACTGATCTATGTGACGGGTGGCGCGCGGACGGGGCAACTGATAAAACGGTGCTCTGGCCGCTGCGGTTGTCCATTGCGCTGCCGCAGCCGCCTCCCCTACGCCCGCGGCACGTCCGCAGGTTCCGGCGCTGTCCGGCCGCGCTCGACCAACATGGGCCGTGGTGAAAATTCACCTGGCTTGCGGTATGCAGAAGACATCGACGCGGCGCCCCGTCGGGGTTTTTGTAACCGGCACCGATACCGGTATCGGCAAGACGTTGGTGTCGGCCATCCTCGCCCGCGCCTGGAACGCCGACTACTGGAAACCCGTGCAGACGGGTGTCGCCGAGGATCCGGGCGATACCGACACCGTGGCCCAGCTGGCGCAGTTGCCGCCCCACCGCCTGCATTTGCCTGCCTACGTCCTCCAGGCGCCGCTATCGCCATGGGCGGCAGCCACGCTGGAAGAAACCGTGGTCGACGCCACCAGCATCGTGCCGCCCCCGACACGCGCGCCGCTGATCGTGGAAGGCGCGGGCGGCCTGTACGTGCCGATCGACGATACGCACATGATGATCGACCTGATCGCGCGCTTGGGCATGCCGGTGGTGTTGGCGGCGCGCAGCGGACTGGGCACCATCAACCACACCTTGCTCAGCCTCGCGGCGCTGCAGCGCCGCGGCATTCCGGTGCTTGGCGTGGTCATGAGCGGACCGCCCTCCGCGGGCAACAAGGAAGCCATCGAACGCTTTGGCGGCGTGCGGGTGCTGGCCGAGATACCGCCGCTGCCGCGTGTGGACGCTGCCGCGGTCGACGAACTAGCCAAGGGCATTGCGCCGCTGACCGAATGTCTGGCGTCGCTGTACGGCGCCGAGGCAGAAGCGGACTAGCCGGGCCGGCGGCTTCTTGTGCGGCGCGTCACTGCCGCGCCATGTCGATGAACGCCCGCAGCGCCGATGACACACGGCGCTGGCGGGGGTAATACAACATGAATCCGGGGATCGTCGGGCACCAGTCCTCCAGCAGCCGCACCAGCTTGCCGGATGCCAACAGTCCGGCAACGTAGTTTTCCGGCACGTAGCCGATGCCGATGCCGTCGGCGGCCGCCCGCACCTCAGCATGCATGTCGCTCAGGGCCAGACGCCCCGGCACGTCGAACTCCAGCACCTCGCCGTCCCGCTTGAATTCCCACTTGAAGTACCGGCCACTGGGGAAACGATAGCGGACGCATTCGTGCCTCATCAGGTCAGCCGGATGCCGTGGCGGCTCGCGCTCTCGCAGGTAATCCGGCGAGGCCACCACCACGGAGCGCAGCGCCGAGCTGATGGGCATGGCCACCATGTCCTCGGGCACCGCTTCGAGCAGACGCACACCTGCGTCGAAGCCGGACTTCACGATGTCGACAAAGCTGTCGTCTTCGCCGATCTCCAGGCGGATGTCCGGGTAGGCCGCCAGAAATTGCGCCGCCATCGGCATCAGCAGCAGGTACGACGCCGCGCGCGACGTGTTGATGCGCAGCGTGCCGGCGGCGGAGCCGCGAAAGTGGTTCATTTCGTCCAGCGCATCGTCCAGACCGTGCAGTACCGGCTGCAGGCGCTCGGCCAGGCGGTGGCCGGCTTCGGTCAGGGCGACGCTGCGTGTGGTCCGGTTGAACAGATTCACGCCCAACCCCTCTTCCAGATTGCGGATGGCGTAACTGACCGCCGACGTGGACAGACTGAGCTCTTCGCCCGCCTTGCGGAAACTGCCCAGGCGGGCCACCGCGGAGAACGCGGCAAGGTGGGACAGGTTGTCGAGCGCCATGATTGTGCAAATTTGTTCAATAAATCATGCCGAAATTCTAGCTTGAACCGCAGAGCAGCCCGGGATTATTGTGAACGCCTGCTCAATAAACATCCCAAGAGGCCGTCATGATCCAAGCCCAAGGCTACGCCGCCCACAGCGCCGACACCCCGCTCGTCCCCTTCAGCTTCACGCGCCGTGAACCCGGCGATGACGATGTGCTGATCGACATCCTGTATAGCGGCATCTGCCACTCCGACCTGCACCAGGCGCGCGGCGACTGGGGCAATTCCATGTACCCCATGGTGCCCGGCCACGAGATCATCGGCCGCGTCGCGCAAGTGGGCAAGAACGTGTCGAAGTTCAAGGTGGGCGATTACGCCGGCGTGGGTTGCATGGTGGACTCGTGCCGCCATTGCAAGGCATGCCAACTGAACCTTGAACAGTACTGCGAGGAAAACGCCACGCTGACCTACAACGACAAGGAACGCGGCAGCGACCAGCTGACGTTTGGCGGGTATTCCGATCGCATCGTGGTGCGCGAGCATTTTGTCGTGAAGGTGTCCGACAAGCTCGACCTGAAGGCCGTCGCGCCGCTGCTGTGCGCCGGCATCACCACCTACTCTCCGCTGCGCCACTGGAAGGTCGGGCCGGGCAAGAAGGTGGGCGTCATCGGTCTGGGCGGCCTGGGCCACATGGGCGTCAAGTTTGCACACGCGATGGGCGCTCACGTGGTGATGATCACGACGTCTGCCGACAAGGCGCGCGACGCCAAGCGTCTGGGCGCGGATGATGTGCTGGTGTCGCGCGATGCCGACGCCATGGCGGCGCACTCCGGCACGTTCGACTTTCTGTTGAACACCGTTCCCGTCAGCCACGACGTCAATCCCTACATGGCGCTGCTGGCACTGGACGGCACCATGGCGCTGGTGGGTGCATTGACGCCGTTGGATCCGATCCCCGGCGCCAACCTCATCATGGGCCGCAAGTCGCTGGCGGGCTCGGCGATCGGCGGTATGGAAGAGACCCAGGAGATGATGGACTTCTGCGCCGAACACAACATCGTCAGCGATGTCGAGATGGTGCCGATCCAGGCCGTCAACGAGGCCTACGAGCGGCTGGTGAAGAACGACGTCAAATACCGCTTCGTGATCGACATGGCTTCGCTGAAAGAAGAACGCGCCGCCGCGTAGGTCAACACACACGCAAGGCAAAGCGGGGCCGGGTTCGTTACGGATGCAAACAAAAAAAAAGGACCCGGATTCACGTCGTCAATCGGGATGGCGGCCGACCTGCGCGCCGCAGACCTACACCGCATCTCTTAGGACAAAAGGTTGAGAATTCACTTCAAGCGTTCCTCTGGTCTCATCCTTCCTACAACCTTCGTTCACATCCATCCGGCTTTTCCGGCCGTTGCTGCGGTCGCTCGTGGAACCGCGTGCGGGCGCAGCCGGGGCACGCGCGGCCTCCCGTCACGACATTGACGGCAGACGCGGCGGGCGGATAGATTTTCGCCACTTGCACCGATCGATTCAGATCGGGCAAATCAAGCAGTCCGACATTCAAGCAGTTCGCTGTGCGCAGTTCGATTCGCAGGTAGCTGGACCATCGCCCATACACGGGCATGGGCAGGGATTTGTTTCCCGGGTTCCTTGTTTGGAGAACTGGCATGGCCACGAAAAAGCCTCGTCCTGCCGCGAAGAGCGACACCGTGAAACGCCGCGGCCCTGCGGCAGGCGACCCTGCGGCAGGCAAACCTGCAACGGGCGGACCCGCCGCAGGCGGACCAAGGGTGGTGATCGATGGCGGCGTTGTCCGCATCCCGCCCATCCTTCCCCTCTTTCCGCCCGATCACAACCGCAACTTCTTTGACGGCTCGCGGCCCGGCCATCCGGTATTGCGCGCCGACGATCTGCTGGCCTTGCGCATCGAACTGCGCAACCTGACCATCACGCCGGGACAGCCGCCGCGGCTGCAAAAAACCGCCAGCGGCGCCGCGACGTTGATCCTGCACTTTCCGCCGCAGTCCATCGCCGAGGAAACGTTCTTCGAGACTGCGGCCGCCGGCACGAAGAACCCCGACCCGCCGCGTCCCGGCACGCCCGCCAAGCCCGAGCCGTCCGGCGGCGGCGCCGAGCCGCCGACCGGCCCGCCGGTGCGCGCCCGCATCGCCAACGAGTCCCGGCTGGCCTTTACCGTGCCGGACGGCTTTGACGTGCCGTACACGCTGGAGGGCGTGCTGCAGGCCGTCGAGTCGCTGCCGTTGGCCGTACCCGCCAACGCACGGCCGCCCACGGCCAAGGCGCCGCGCCCCCCGCTTCGCTGGCACGACCTGTTGGAGATCGGCTTTGACAAGCGCGTGGCCAAGCTGCCCCCGGCGCAGCGCGCGGCGCTGTCGAGCTTTGCCTTGCGCAACGCGCGCATCGCCATGCAGCCCGACGCTCCCGGCGCCAATCTGCTGCTGCGGCAGGCAAGCGGCAGTCCGGGACTGCGGGCCTACCGCCTGCCGGCCGTCCGGACCGACGTACCGCCGCTGCGCGCCGGCGACATCGCCATCCCCGTGCCGCGCGGGCCGCGCCCCGCGCCGCCAACGGCGCAGCAGACGGCGATCGAACTGCCGTGGCGGCTGATCCTCAGCCCAAATGCACAGGAGCGCTGGCGCCACGCGAAATCCCCCGCCACGTCAACAGCCACGCTGCATACGGAGCTGTGGCACTCGCGGCTGCTGGCGCCGGCGTCGTCCGATCCCGACGTCGAACCGCCGCAGGCCGACGCCCAGCGCACCGTGCGCGCGGTCTGGGCATTGGGCGGCGAAGGCACCACGAAGCCCATGCAATCGGCCTTTCCCGTGCCGGCCAGCACGTATCTGTCCGCCCCCGGCATCAGCCCCTTCCGCATGCCGATGGACGACTTCGACCGGTTCCAGATCGCGCATCTGTCTTCCAATTTCTCGGTGGCCAATTACGCGCCGCAGGCCATCGGCACGAACCTGCTGATGCTGTCCGCGCTGGGCGCGTGGCTGGACTCGCGCGGCAACTGGGATGCGCCCGGGCTGTCGCTGGAAGAATGGACGCATCGCGGCGCGATGGGCCGGGACCACTATGTGCGCGTGGTCTACAAAGGCCTGCTGTTTCCGTTCGGCCATCGCGTCTCGCTCATCAAGGTCAGCGAACGCAAGTTCCATCGCGACCGCAGCGGCAATCCGGCGTACCTGCGCCAACGCCTTTTCATCGTCGTGCGCGAGCGCGAAAAGGTCTTTGCGCATCCCGACTACGTGACGCGCGATCCGGCGGGCAACACCGTGTTCCTGCACCGTCAGATGCCGTTGACCAGCGTGCGCATCCTGACCTCGTCCACGCCCAACCTGGATTCGCCGCTGGCATCGCCCGGCGGCGTCCTGGGCCAACTGCTGTTCTGGCCCTACGTGGGCGGGGCACCGTTCCGCTTCGCCTGCGCGGCCACGGACATCGACGGCCGCGTCATGCAGTTCGACCTGCCCATGATCTTCATGGACGGCGGCGAGGCCTGCCCGCGCAAGCAAGCCGGGCAATGGCTGACGCCCATGTTCGACAAGGCGGAGGACTTTGCCGAAACCGCTCGGACCGCGTGGCGAAACGCCCCGCTGTCGCAGCGCAGCGCGCCCATGAACCAGCAGCAGGTAACGCTGGCGCCCAGCCAGAAGGCGGGCGACACCGCGGCGCAGGCCGACTCGCTGGAATTCGACGCGGTCGTCGACAAGGGCAACGTCCAATTGCGGGCCTACAGCGACGACCTGACCGGCCCCGTCTTCTATCCGTACATCCGGCGCGCCGCCATCCGCATCGCCGCGCTTGCCAAGCTGACCGGCAGCGCAAAGAACAGCACGCTGACATGGAATCCGTACTACCTGGCGCACGGCTTTGACGGCAATGCCGGACAGGTGTTCGGCGACATCGATGCGGAGCCCGGCTACCAGGGCGGCGCGTCCCTGGACTTCTCGGCGCAGGGCGACCGCTCGGGCGGCTTCGTGCAGCCGAATCTGCGGCCCACGGCGCTGTCGCGGCTGGCGGGCCCGATCAGCGGCAAGGCCGACGACTTCATCGCCGGGCGCATGATCGGCGCCGACGTGTTCCCCGCGTCGGGCGGCGGGCTGCCGTTGCCGCTGTTGTTTGGCTGCATTCCTCTGGGCGACGTGATCCAGGTCGTGGAGGACGTGGCCGGGCAGGCGGACAAGGTGCCGCGCTTCGTGGCCGAGGCCTGCTCGCAGCTCGAAAGCCTGGTGAACGACGCGGGCCGGCTGTACGGGCTGGTGGCGGGCATGGTGCAGGAACCGGGCCGCATCGCGCAAGGCGCCCTCACCGCGCTGGACGACACGTTGGACGACCTGCAGGCGCAGGCCGAGGCGTACGCGCAACCCCTGGTGCAGAACGCGCGCGACCAGGTGGACGCGCTGGCGGTGGCGGCCACGGCGATCAGCGCGCAGGTGGCGCAGCTGGCCGGCATGTCGTTCGACACGGCGCCCACCCTGCCCGGCCTGCCAGCGGCGTTGACCACGGCGCAAGGCGCCATCACCAACTTGCGGGGCGCGGCGGACGCCAAGGTCGGCGGCGTCTCGCTGCCGTCGGGTCTGCGCCAGTCGCTGCTGGAAGCGGCACGGACAGCCGAGATCCTGGTCAACGGCCTGGGCGTCGTGCCCGTGCTGCTGACGCAAGGCAAGACGCTGTACGACGCGCTGGATGCCCTGGTCGGGCAGCCCGATCAACTGGGCGCGATCTTCTCGGACCCCACGGTGCTCAAGCCCCGGCTGCAGGCCGTCTCCGCGGCGGTGCAGCCGCTGGCCGACACGATTGCCGCATCCGTACTGCTGGACGGCGCGCCGCGCCAATTGCTGACCACCGCGCTGCGCGCCGTGAAAACCGCCATGGACGCGGTGCTGGCCAGCGCCGAGCTGCTGGAGATGCTGACCGGCGACGAATTGACTCTGCGCTTTGACTGGAACCCCGCGATCAAGAGCTGGTCGCTGGTCGCGGGCGAACCGCCGCTCTTTCGCGCCAATGACCCGCAGGGCTTTCGCGTGGCCGTGGAAGCCAAGGTGCGCAAGAACGGCCAGAGCGCGCCCAAACTGTCGGTGACGTGTTCGCTCAAGAGCTTTGACCTGGTGCTGATCGCGCCGGCCAGCTTTCTGGAGCTGAATTTCGAGAAGATCGAGTTTCGCGTGGACACCGCGTCCAAGATGAACGTGGACGTGCTGCTGACGGGCATCAAGTTCGTCGGGCCGCTGTCGTTCGTGGAAACGCTGCGCGACCTGATTCCGCTGGACGGCTTCTCCGATCCGCCGCATCTGGACATCACGCCGCAAGGCATCGACGCGGGCTACAACGTGGCGCTGCCGGCCATCGCCATCGGCGTGTTCAACCTGTCCAACTTGAGCCTGGGCGCGGGCTTCACGGTCCCCTTCATCGGCCAGCCGCTGTCGGTGCGCTTCAACTTCTGCACACGCGAGCAGCCCTTCAACCTGTCCGTCTGCATGTTCGGCGGCGGGGGCTTTTTCGGCATCACGCTGGATCCGAAGGGCGTGCAGATCATGGAGGCGGCGTTCGAGTTCGGCGCCAGCGTGTCCGTGAACCTGGGCGTGGCCTCGGGCGGCGTGCACGTCATGGCGGGCATCTATTTCCGCATGGAGCAGACCGCGTGCTCGCTGACCGGGTACTTCCGCATGGGCGGGTACGTCAGCGTGCTGGGCCTGATCAGCGTGTCGATCGAGCTGTACCTGGAGATGCGCTACGAGTTCGAAAGCGGCAAGTGCGCCGGACGCGCCACGCTGACGATCGAGATCGAGATCTTCATGTTTTCCAAGACCGTGGAGATCAGTTGCGAGCGCAAGTTCGCGGGCGCCAACGGCGACCCGGGATTCCGCGACCTGATGGGCCCGCGTCCCGACCTGCCGCTGGACGAGGAACTGGCGCTCATTGACGACGACAGCCGCTATGCCTGGCGCGAATACGCCGAAGCCTTTGCCTGAGGACTGCCCATGCCCAAGCAAACCATCCTGTGGACCGTCATTCCCAACGGTCGCGTGCCGGACGGTGAATTCGCCGGCCGTCTGCGCGTGTCCATCGTGGCGTCGCCCCGGCTCACGCCGCAGGCCGCCGACGAGCAGCGGCTGGATGCCTACGCGGACTGGGTCGACTGGCCCGCCACGCTTGCCCGCGCGCGCTTCACGCTGAACGCCGATGGCGAGGAGATCCCGCTGGAAACGCTGCCGCAGGCCGATTCGCAGCTCTGGACGCGGCTTCTGCCGCCCGCAACGCCCGTGGCCGGCTTCGTGTTCCGCGACATGAGCCGCGTGAACCTGTTTTCGTTTTCCGTCGCCAGCGTACTGAGCCTGACGCGCGAGCATTATGGAAACCTGGCGCTCAACGCCACCACCACGCACCCGACGCTGCTGCCATGGCGCAACGCGCATCCCGGGTTGCGCGGCCTGCTGGAAGCCTGCGGCACCCGGACCGAACACGTGCGCGGCGACGGCCGTGAGCGCGTCGAACAGCTGGTGCCAGGCTTGGACCGGTTCTTCGGCGATCGCGAAGGCGGCATCGACCGCGCGCTGCGCGGACAGGTCTATGGCGAGCACAGCGTGTATCCCGGCAAGACCACTGCTCCCGGCGGCGAGGCCGATGGCAAGCCGCAGGCCGGCCCCACGTTTGCGCTGCGCGCCATGCCGGGCCGGTGGCAGGACCCGGCGCATCAAGGCGTGGACCAGAGCCTGATGGCGAGCTGGCGCTCGCAGGGCGAGTACACGCTCTTCATGGCCAACCGCTTCTATCGCCGCGATCCGCCCACTGCCGCCCAGCGTGCGATCCGGCGGCCCGACGGCAAGAACGTACCGCCTCCGCCCAAGCAGCCCGAGATGGATTTCCACGCCATCGTCGCCTCGTATGGCGATTACCCGGCGCTGATGCGGCGGCTGGGGCTGGTGATCGACTGCGTGCTGCCTGCCGATTCGCCGCTGGACAAGCGGATCGCCGCTGGGCAGCAAGCGCAGGGCCGAATCTTTCTTGTGCCCCGCTGGGACGGCGGGCAGGCCGAAGGCGGCTCCTTTCCCGCGACAGCCTGGCGCGGCGATGCCGAGCGCTTCACGACGCGCCCACGCAGCCCCGATCATGAGCGCGGCATGCTGCGGCTGCGCAGCGCCGACGACCGGTGGAATCTTACTGAGCCGCGCAATCCGCTGTTCGACGTCTACCAGCTGGACCCGGACGGCGCCGCGCTCAAGACGGTCGACTTCGTCCTGACGGCGCAGAACCTGATCGGCCGCAGCCTGAAGCACGGCGCCGACGGCGAGGTGACCTACAGCACCGGAGACAAGCAGCCGGTGGCGGCGCTGCGTTCCGGCGGCCTGGGCATTTCGCGCCGAGACCGTGCGCGCGAAGTCGCGCAGAATGCCGCGTCGGCGGCGCTCAAGAATGCGGCGCTGGAGGGTGCGCCGGGCAGCATGCTGCTCTACACGGAAGACCTGCTGCGCGGCTACCGTATCGACGTCCAGCCCTACCCGGCCAATGACCCGCAGAAGTGGCAATCGCTCTGCCATCGCCACGGCGTGTACCGCTGCACCGACGGCGGCCCGGACCTGGATCTGCCGGACGACGAAGGCTACGTCAAAGGCGCGTCCGCCACGGGCGGCGGGCAGCCCGACGATCACTACCTGCACGAATCGCTGTTCCGCTGGACGGGCTGGAGCCTTGTCGCCCCGCGCCCCGGGCGCACGCTGCGCGACCAGACGGACCCGGCAAGCGGCGTGCAGGGCGAACGGCCCGAGGACGTGCAGGACACGGTCACGGACAAGGGCAACGGGCTGGCGGTGACCTTCAGCGCGGTCAAGGGCAGCCTGCCGCGGCTGCGCTACGGCATGCCTTACCGGCTGCGGGCGCGTCTGGTCGACCTGGCGGGCAACAGCCTGGCGCCGGACGATCCGTCGCTGGAAAAAGACGACAACGTCACGCAGCCGGTGACCTATTGGCGCTTCGAACCCGTGGACCCGCCCGCGCTGGTGCATCGCACGCGGACCAGCGAGGGCGAATCGCTGGAACGCCTGGTGATCCGCAGCAACCGCGGCCAGGATCCGCAGGTCTATCTGGCCAGCCCGGATTTCCTGGCGTCGGTGACCACCACCGATTTCACCTACAGTCCGGTCAACGAACGGCATGTGGTGCCACCGAAAGCCGCCCAGCTGCAATGCGAAACGCATGGGCTGTTCGACAGCATGTTCGGCACCGCGGATGGCATCAAGAAGGCATACGAGATTTCGGCGCGCGACATTGGCACGCTGTTCGACAAACTGCCCGGTTCGCAGGTGGAGCTGATTACCCCGCAAGCGCTTGCCGAGGTCGCCCGGACGGATCAGGTGCCGCCGCAGCAGCCCAGCGCTGAAGAACCCACGGGTCAGCGTCTGGCCGCCGGCCAATACGTGATCCACGGCGAGGCGCAGGTGCGCACGCCGTATCTGCCCGACGCGGCCGCCTGGGGCATCTGCCTGCGCGCGCAACCCGGCTACAGCCTGCCGGGCGTCACGGGCCCGGCCTTGCTGGGCGAAGGCGTCGCCGTGTTGGCCACGCCTTACGCCGGCGAACTGGTGCTGCTGGTCACCTACGCGGGCCAATGGCCCGACACGCAGGGCCTGCGCATTGCGCTGGCCGAACGCCCCGCCACGCTGACCGATCCGCCGTGCGCCGAAAGCTATCCGGACGACGGCATGCCCAAGTGGGACAAGGACAACCGTATCCTGACGTTCTTCCTGCCCAAGGGCATGATTGCGCGGCTGCGTTATTCCAGCTTCGTTCACCACGGCCTGCTCAATACGTTCGGCCTGCCGGAATGGACCGGCACCGACGCCGGCCGCAAGACCCTGCAGACCGCCGCCATCCTGGGCAATTGCTGGATGCTGACGCCGTACCGCCCGCTCGTGCTGGTGCATGCCACCCAGCAGCCCGTCTGCGACCCGCTCCTGCTGCTGCCCGGCCAACCGCAGCGCGAGCCCGGCGCGGCGCATGTCGATCTGGAAGCGCGCGTGCGGCTGCACGGGCCAACGACCGGCAAGATCGAGATCGAGGCCGACTGGCACGAATGGGAAGACGATCCGGCGCGGCCGCGTCCAAGACGGCTCGACGGTCACGGCGTGCTGGCCGAAATGCCGCTGGCCGAGAACTATCCCAACCTCTTCAGCCTGAGCCACATCATCGCGGAACAGTCGTTCAACGGCACACGCCAGCGCGCGCCGGGCAACCGCCACGAATTCGGCGATACGCGCTTCCGGCTGATCCGGTACCGGCTGCGCGCCACCACGCGGTTCCGCGAGTACCTGCCGCCCGCGCTGTACGACCAGACGGACAAGGTGACCGTGTTGGGGCCCATCGCGCAGGGGCCGCTGGTGCAGGAAGGCGCCCCGGACGACCCCGGCGCACCCGTGCTGGCGCAGGCCGGCGAAGCGCCCAACACCATCGTGCCGGCCAGCGCACCGCCCGATGCCCCGCGCCTCATGTACGTGCTGCCCACCTTCCGCTGGCAGCAGACCGCGGGCGACGGCACGCTGGACATCACGCGCCTGGGCAACGGGCTGCGCGTGTGGCTGGAGCGCCCGTGGTTCTCGTCGGGCGACGGCGAACTGTTGGGCGTGGTGATCTACGGTGAAAACAAGAACTTCACCGACGTGCCCGAGGCCTTGACGCCGCTGGTCACGCAGTGGGGCATGGATCCGCTGTGGGACGCGCCGCTGCCCAAGCACCGCACCCGCGCCGCCGACTTTCCGGCGCGCGTCATCGACGAGGACGTGCCGTTGCAGGAAATGCCCGGCCAGCGCGTGCGCGTGGTCGGTCACCGCGTGCGATGGGACGACGAGCGTGCGCGCTGGTACTGCGACATCGAGCTGGACCCGGGCCGCAGCTATATGCCGTTTGCGCGGCTGGCGCTGGCGCGGTATCAACCCAACGCGATCGACAGCGCCAAGCTCTCTCGCGTCGTGCTGGCCGAGTTCTCGCAGGTGCTGCCGCGCCGCCGTGCCGTCTTCACCCGCCAGCACGGCCGGCTGGCGTTCACGCTGCGCGGGGTGGTTCCGGCGCACGGGCCGATGCAATTCCCGATGGAGTCCGAGTATCTGGACATCTCGTTCATCCCCGGCCCCGGGCAAACGGGCGAGACCGGCCGCAACCGGGTCGAGCTGGTGCTGCAGACCCGCGATCCGGCGCTCGATACCGACCTTGCGTGGACCGATGCCAGCGTGCTGGCCTCCAGCCTGCTCAGTCCAGCCAGCGGGGGCATCGCGCAGACGATCAGTCCGGCGGTCACCGACGTGGCGCGCCGGTTGACCCCGCGCGACGTGTCGTTGCACGAGGCGCCGGCCCGGCTCGGCGAGATCGTTGCCGGTCCGGGGGTGCGTTTTCCCCCGGTGTTCGAAGGCCCCGTGCTGGGCGAGCTGCTGGACCCTGTCATCTGGAGCGCGGGCGTCCCCCTGCCCGAGCTTGGCGGCAAACCGGCACGCGTCGCGGTGCGCGAGTACGAGCGCTATTACACCGACAGCACCGTGCCCGAGCAGCGCGCGGGCGCCGTGCGCCAGCGGCGCGTGGTGGAGGAGCGGCTGGTGTATTCGGCCGTGTTCGATCTGTGAGTTCGATTTGTAAGTTCGATTTGTGAGTTCGATCTGTGAGTTCGATCTGTAATGCGGCGCGGAGGGGTGGTGCGGGCAAAAAAAGAGGGTGCCCGCAGGCACCCTTGAATCCACCCTACAACAGCACCTGCAACTACACACCTGCATGCGGCGCCCGGCATCCCTTGCGGGGTGCGGGGGCCGCCGGCCAACACCGCCGCGTTATGCGGCCTTCTGCGTCTTGCCGTGTTCGAACTGCGCTTCCTCGGTCGAGCCGGTCAGCGCGGTCGTGGACGACTTGCCGCCCTCGATCGTCTGCGTCACGGCGTCGAAGTAGCCCGTACCCACTTCGCGCTGGTGCTTCACGGCGGTAAAGCCCATTTCGGCAGCGGCGAATTCCTTCTGCTGCAGTTCCACGAAGGCGCTCATCTGGCGGCGGGCGTAGCCGTGGGCCAGCTCGAACATGCCGTAGTTCAGCGCGTGGAAACCGGCCAGCGTGATGAACTGGAACTTGTAGCCCATGGCGCCCAGCTCACGCTGGAACTTGGCGATGGTGCCGTCGTCCAGGTTCTTCTTCCAGTTGAAGGACGGCGAGCAGTTGTAGGCCAGCAGCTTGCCCGGGAATTGGCGATGGATGGCGTCCGCGAACTTGCGGGCGTATTCCAGGTTGGGCGTGGACGTTTCGCACCAGATCAGGTCGGCGTACGGCGCGTAGGCCAGGCCGCGCGAAATGGCCTGATCGATGCCGGCGCGGGTGCGGAAGAAGCCTTCCACCGTGCGATCGCCCGTGATGAAGGGACGGTCGTTTTCGTCGACGTCGCTGGTCACCAGGTCGGCGGCGTCGGCATCGGTGCGCGCCAGCAGCAGCGTGGGCGTGCCCATCGTGTCGGCGGCCAGGCGGGCCGACACCAGCTTGGCCACGGCTTCGCGGGTCGGCACCAGCACCTTGCCGCCCATGTGGCCGCACTTCTTCACGGAAGCCAGTTGGTCCTCGAAGTGGACGCCCGACGCGCCGGCCTCGATCATCGCTTTCATCAGTTCATACGCGTTGAGCACGCCGCCAAAGCCGGCCTCGGCGTCCGCCACGATGGGCGCGAAGAAGTCGATGTAGCCCTCGTCGCCCGGGTTCTTGCCTTCCATCCACTGAATCTGGTCGCAGCGCGTCAACGAATTGTTGATGCGGCGGACCACTTGCGGCACGGAGTTGGCGGGATAGAGCGACTGGTCGGGATACATTTCGCCGGCCAGGTTGGCGTCACCGGCGACCTGCCAGCCCGACAGGTAGATGGCCTTCAGGCCGGCCTTGACCTGCTGCATGGCCTGGTTGCCGGTCAGGGCGCCCAGCGAATTGACGAACGGCTCGCTGTGCAGGAGTTCCCAGAGGCGCGTGGCGCCGCGGTGGGCAAGCGTATGTTCGACGCTGATCGAGCCACGCAGGCGGATGACGTCTTCGGCGCTGTAGTCGCGCTTGATGCCCTGCCAGCGGCTGTTTTCGGCCCAATCTTTCTGGAGATTGCGGATTTCGGTTTCGCGATTGCTCATTGTGATGCTCCTGGTCAGTGATAAGAGACTTCAAAAGATTCGCGTCTGGCTTTGCGTGAATCGATGGGAGAAAGTCTATGCCTGTGCTGCGGAGCAATGTGACGCCGGGTCTTATACAAGAGGAAAAATCTTAGTCAGTTAAATCAATGGGTTACAGACGGGATTTTGTATAATGAAACGCCATTGTCGTTTGTGAAATGCCGTCCCGCTGCTGCGCAACACGGACTTTCACATGCCGAGAATTACGTTTCACATTGCGGAAAATCGGCCGCTTTTTAAGCGCCTACAATGCCGCCATTCCCCGTTCTATTTGTCTCTGCTATGACCCTGTCTCACGGCCCGCTCGGGCAGAGCGTGGCCTACGCCTCGCAATACGATCCCTCGCTGCTGTTTCCCATTGCGCGTTCGCACAACCGCGCAGCGCTCAATCTGACCGCCGGAAGCCTGCCGTTCACGGGCGTGGACCTGTGGAACGCCTATGAGCTGTCGTGGCTGGATGCCAAGGGCAAGCCGCGGGTGGCGATGGCGACGTTTTCGGTGCCGGCCGACAGCCCCAACATCATCGAATCCAAGTCGTTCAAGCTGTACCTGAATTCGTTCAACCAGACCCGCCTGGTCAATTCGGCAGCCCTGCGCGGCCGGCTGGAACGCGACCTGAGCGCAGCCGCGGGCGCGCCGGTCGGCCTGGACTTCTTCCTGCCGCAGCGGTTTTCCGAGCTGCAGATGGGCGAGCTGGACGGCATCTATATAGACAAGCTCGATATCGAGATCGACACCTACGAGCCCGCGCCCGAACTGCTGCGTACCCGGGCGGGCGATGTGGTCGAAGAGACGCTGGCGTCGCGCCTGTTGAAGTCGAACTGCCCGGTGACCGGCCAGCCCGATTGGGCGACGGTGCAGATCCGCTACCGGGGCAAGCCGATCGATCGCGAATCCCTGCTGCGTTATGTGGTGTCGTTCCGCCAGCACGCGGAATTCCACGAGCACTGCGTCGAGCGCATCTTCAGCGACATCATGCAGGCCTGCGGGCCGGAGCAGTTGACGGTGTATGCGCGGTATACCCGGCGCGGCGGGCTGGACATCAATCCGTGGCGCAGCAACTTTGAAGCGGCGCCGCCCGCGGACGTGCGCACGGTTCGGCAGTAAGCATTCCAGCAAGCAGATACGCGCCGATATCGGTTATCGATAGCCGGCGCTTACCGCAAACGGCCTTCCCGGGAACTGACCCGGGAAGGCCGTTTTGTTTCACCGTTGTCGCATCACTTCACGAACGGTTCGGGCCGCGGCGTATCGTCTTCGGACGGCGGCAGGAACGGGTACTGAATGACCGGCTGGTCGCCCGTCAGCGTCTTCAGGAACGCGACGATCTGGCCGTTTTCCTCGGCGGTGAATGTGCGGCCCAGTTGCAGGCGGCCCATCACGTCGACAGCCTGCGTCAGCGTGGCCGCTTCGCCGTCGTGGAAGTACGGATAGGTCAGCGCCACATTGCGCAGCGTCGGCACCTTGAAGTTGAAGCGGTCCGCGTCCTTGCCCGTGACCGCGGCGCGGCCTTCGGCCTTGTTCTCGGTGACGTAGGGCGTGACCAGACCCATCTTCTGGAACGAGTTGCCGCCCACCGCCACGCCGTTGTGGCAGGCCACGCAGCCGCTGTTCTTGAAGAGCTCATAGCCCGCCAGCTCGCGCACCGTCAGCGCGTTCTTGTCGCCCTTGAGCCATTGGTCGAAGCGCGAATTCGGCGTGACCAACGTTTCTTCAAACGCGGCCAGCGCGCTGGTGACCTCGTCGATGGTGATCTTGTCTTTGCCAAAGACTTGTTTGAATTCGGCGCGGTAACCGGGGATGGAATTGAGCACCTGTACCGCCAGCTCGTGCGTGGAGGCCATTTCCATCGGATTTTCGATCGGGCCGCCGGCTTGCTCGCGCAGGTCCTTGGCGCGGCCGTCCCAGAATTGGGCAATGTTCAGGCTGGAATTGAGCACGGTGGGCGAGTTGATGCCGCCCTGCTGCCACTTGTGTCCGATGGAGGCCTTCAGGTTGTCCGAACCGCCCATGGCCAGGTTGTGGCACGAATTACAGGAGATTGCGCCGGAGCGCGACAGGCGGGGATCGAAGAAGAGCTTCTTGCCCAGCTCGACCTTGGCCGGCTCTTTGATGACCGCCGGTTCGACGGGCTGGATGGGCTCTTGCGATGCGCTCCAGACCTGCCCTGCCCACAGTCCGAGTACCAGCCCCGCAGCCAGCAACGTTGTTTTCTTTCTCATTTGCTTCTCCTGTGAATAACCAGACCAACCATGTGGTTATTACAGCGAGGAAGCCATGCCGTGACCTTGCGAGGCGTCAACCGGCGCCGGCCGGCGCCAGAGACCGAAACCGAAGCTTGACGGCGCGCAACGTGGCGTCGGCGCCGTCAAGGCGGATCAAGGGTGTCCAGCGGTCAGGGCCGCGCGGCGGCCACCGTGGCGGGCGGTTCTGCGCGGCGCGCCTGCACCGCGATCCACTGCGCCAGGAATGCGGCCACGGCGAACGCCACGCCCGCGCCCACCCACGGACCCTGCCGCAAGCCGGCGTCCAGCAGCAGACCGAAGGCCAGCGGCCCCAGCGCCGAGCCGACGTCCATGCCCGAATACACCAGGCCGTACACCGACCCGGTCGAGCCCTTGGGCGTCACGCGGCGGATCAGCATGTCGCGCGACGGCGCGGCCACGCCCGAGCAGAAGCCCGCCAGCCCCACGACCGGCGCGGCCAGCACGGCGGGCACGAGGCCCAGCGCCAGCACGACCAGCGTCAGCCCAGCCAGGATGAGCGCGACCATGACGGTGCGCTCGGTACGCGGATTGGCCGACACCAGAAAGCCGCCCGCCGCCATGCCGACCGCCGAGGCGACCATGTAGCCGGACAGCGCAGAACTGGCCGTGACCTTGGACAGGTCGTACAGCTGGCCCAGCAGCGGGATCGTGTAGTTCTGCACCGAGGACAGCGCAATGGACGTGCAGGCAAAGAAGAGGAATGCGCCCCAGAGCGCGGGCTTGGCCAGCAGCGCCGACAGCGTCGCCAGCACGCCCTCTTGCGGCTTGGCGGCGGGCTTGGGCGCAATTCCCGCGTCCTTGGCGTCGCCGCCCGCGTCCACGGGGGACGGGCCGCCCAGCAGGTTGCGGCCCAGCACCGTCAACAGCAGCACCAGCGCCACGAGGCCGGCGGCGCTGTAAGCCGCGACGCGCCAGTTGGCGAGCAGCGTGATGGTGGTGATGAACACGGGCGTCAGCGCCCAACCCAGGTTGCCGGTCAGCCCGTGCGTGGAGAAGGCGTGACCCAGCCGCGGCGCGGTGATGCGGTGGTTGATGAGGGAGTAGTCCGCCGGGTGGAACACCGAATTGCCGATGCCGCCCACGACGGCCGCGGCCATCAGCATGACGTAGCCCGTGGCTGAGCCGATCAGCACGCCCGACAGCACGAAGCAGGCCAGCCCGAACCACAGCACGGGCCGCGCGCCGATGCGGTCGACCACGAAACCCGACGATGCCTGGCCGATGCCGGACACCACGTAGAACGTGGACACCAGGAGGCCTAGCCGCGCGAAGTCCAGTCCGAATTCCTGGCCCAGCGCGACGTACAGCGACGGCAGGACCAACTGGAAGAAGTGGGACGAGGCATGCGCCACGCCGATGAGCAGGATGATTTTCCAGTCGCGACGGCGTACATCGGCGTCCGAGAGCAAGGGGGTGGCGGCGGTAGCGGTGTTCATTGCACAAGGCCGCGCATGGGCGGCAGGTGGCGGGCCGCCTTGGGCGGATCGCGGGTTGTCTCCGGCGTCGCGCAGACTTGTGTCCGGGCGACGTATTCATGGCGATTGCGGCGCGCGTGCCGTGCCGGATCGAGCCGGCGTATCGCTCTTGAAGTGACACGGCGGCCGTCTTGCGCGAGCCGGGCCGCCGTGCGGTGTTGCAACTGCACCGGGCCGGCTGTTGCGCAGCCGGCCCGGCAAATCGGTCACATGGCCTTTTCGCGGATCGCGGGCCAGGCGCGCTGCAGGTAATACAGCATCGACCAGACCGTCAGCACCGCGGCCACGATGATCAGGATGTCACCCAGCAGCTTGGTGTTGATGCCGTAGATGGACTGGTTATACAGCAGGCACGGAATCGCGATCATCTGCGCGGCGGTCTTGAACTTGCCCAAGCGGTGCACGGCCACGCTGGCGCTGGCGCCGATCTTGGCCATCCATTCGCGCAGCGCGGAAATGGTGATTTCGCGGCCGATGATGATGAGGGAGATGAAGGCATCGACGCGGCTCAGGTCAAGCAGCACGATGAGGGCGGCGCAGACCATCAGCTTGTCTGCGACGGGATCCAGGAAGGCGCCAAATGCCGATGTCTGGTTCCAGCGCCGGGCGAGCCAGCCGTCAAACCAGTCGGTCAGCGCGGCAATGATGAATGCCCATGCCGCCAGCGTGTCGCGCATGGGAACAGACATCCAGCTTTCGGGCAGATAGAACAGCCCGACCACCAGCGGAATCATGGCGATACGCAGCCACGTCAGAATAATGGGAACGTTAATTGGCATAGTGTCCGTATCCTAACAGAGGGCGGTCCCCCCCGAAGCGCCTTTGGCGCCCCCCCCAGGGGCGCCGCAGCGGACCGGCGGAGCCGGATCCGCGCGGCCCGGATTGCTCGTCGGGGCGGGTGGTTGAAATTTGGGGGCGGGTTGATGAGGGAGGTTTGGATTGGAGCGTTCGCCCTGGCACGTCGTCGAGCCTATCGGCGAGGCTGAACGCTCTGGCGTCTTGTTGGCCGGCGGCGAGGGTGACACAAGTTCGTGACATCTGGGCGATTCCGGGGCGTCAGCGCAGCGCCTCGTAGATGCGGATCGCCAGGTCCTGCGAGATGCCGTCCACCGATGCCAGGTCCTCGATGCTGGCGCGGGCGACGCCGGAGAAGCCGCCGAAGCGGGCCAGGAGGCGTTGGCGGCGGCGGGCGCCTACGCCTTCTATTTCTTCCAGGCGCGAGACGTTGCGCGTCTTGGCACGGCGGGCGCGCATGCCGGTGATCGCGAAGCGGTGGGCTTCGTCGCGCACCTGGGCGATCAGCATCAGGGCGGCGGATTCGCCACCTAGCGCGACGGGCGGGCGGCCGTCGGCGAAGACCAGGGTTTCCAGGCCGACCTTGCGCCCTTCTCCCTTTGCCACGCCGACCAGCGTCTGGATGTCCAGGCCCAGTTCCGCGAAGACCTTGCGTGCGACCTCGACCTGGCCCTTGCCGCCGTCGATGAGGACGAGGCCCGGCATCTGCGCGTCGCCGTCGGCGACCTTGGCAAAGCGGCGGGTCAGCACCTGGCGCATCGCGGCGTAGTCGTCGCCGGGCGTGATGCCGGCGATGTTGTAGCGGCGGTACAGCGAGGGCTGCATGTCGTGGTGTTCAAACACCACACAGGACGCCTGGGTGGCTTCGCCGGCAGTGTGGCTGATGTCGAAGCATTCGATGCGCAGGGCGTCCAGCGCGGCTTCGTCCGTGTCCAGATCCAGGGCTTCGGCCAGCGCCAGTGTTCGGGCGGCGCGGGCGCCGGATTCGGTCAGCGCGCGGGCGAGCGCCATCTCGGCGTTCTTGGAGGCCTGTTCCAGCCAGGACCGGCGAGTGCCTTGCGGACGCGTCAGCACGCGGGACGGCCGGCCGCCGGATTGCTCGACCAGCAGCGTGATCAGCTCGGGATCGGGCAAGGTATGCGAACAGACCAGGATGGGGGGCATCGCGTTGTCGGTGTAATGCTGGGCCACGAACGCTTCCAGCACCTGCGGCGCAGCCTCGCCCTCGGCGTGCGACGGAAAGAACGGTTTGTCGCCCAGATGGCGGCCGCCGCGGACCATGGCCAGGTTCACGCAGACCTTGCCGCCGGCGATGGCCACCGCAATGATGTCGGTGTCCTCGCCGCTGACGTTTTCCATGGTCTGCTGGTGTAGCACGCGCGCCAGCGATCCCATCTGGTCGCGCAGCGCCGCGGCTTCCTCGAAGCGCAGTTCCATGGAGGCCTGCAGCATGCGGGCCTCGATCTCGCCCATGACGTCCTTGGCCTCGCCGTTCAGGAATCGCACGGCCCGGTGCACGTCGCGCTCGTATTCGGCCGCTTCGATCGCGCCGACGCACGGCGCGGAGCAGCGCCCGATCTGATGCAGCAGACAGGGGCGCGAGCGGTTGGCAAAGACGCTGTCCTCGCACGTGCGCAGGCGGAAGACCTTCTGCAGGATCTGGATGGTTTCGCGCACCGCCCAGGCGTTGGGGAACGGGCCGAAGAACTGTCCGCGCTTGTTGGTGGCGCCGCGGTAATACGCGATGCGCGGCCAGTCATGCCCGGTGATGTGCAGGTACGGATAGGACTTGTCGTCGCGAAACAGGATGTTGTAGCGCGGCTTCAAGCTCTTGATGAGGTTGTTTTCCAGGATCAGCGCTTCGGCTTCGGAGCGCGTCACCGTGACCTCAAGCCGCGCCACCTTCGCCACCATCTGGGCGATGCGCGGGCTGGACAGCGTCTTCTGGAAATACGACGAGACGCGCTTCTTCAGGTCGCGCGCCTTGCCGACATACATGACCTCGCCGGCCGCATCCAGGTGCCGGTAGACACCCGGCAGATGCGGCAGGTCAGACAGGAACGATTTGAGATTGAAGTCGTCGGGCATTCTGGTAACGGCTTTCGGCTTGCAGGGTGTCCCAATCGGGCGCGTCGAAACGCGGCATCAGGCGCCGGATGCGCGCCACGGACTCGGGCGCATGGTCGAATTCCAGGCGCGCCAGCAGGTCGTCGGCCAGGTCCGGGCGGTTGCACACCAGCACCATGTCGCAGCCGGCGCGCAGCGCGGCGTTGGCGCGGTCCAGGATGTCGCCCGCGACCGAGGCGCCTTCCATGGTGAGGTCGTCGGAGAACACGACGCCATCGTAGCCCAGGCGCTTGCGCAGGATGTCCTGCACCCAGCGCTTGGAAAAACCGGCGGGATGCTTGTCCACCTTGGGGTAGATGACGTGCGCGGGCATGACGGACGGCAGCACGGCATCGCCCAGCCATGCATAGGGCGCGGCGTCGTCCTTCAGGATCTCGTCGAGCGTGCGCGGATCGACCGGGATCTCGTGGTGCGAGTCGGCGCCCACGTAACCGTGGCCGGGGAAGTGCTTGCCGCAGGACGACATGCCGGCCAGGGACAGGCCCTGAACCAGGGCGCGCGACAGCATCGTCACCACGCGGGGATCATGGTGGAAGGCGCGGTTGCCGATCACCTTGCTGACGCCGTAGTCCAGGTCCAGCACCGGGGTGAAGCTCATGTCCACGCCGCAGGCGCGCAGCTCGGCGGCCAGGACGTAACCGGCCTCGGTCGCCAGGCGCATGGCCTGCAGGGGATCGGTGTCCCACAATTCGCCCAGCGCGCGCATCGGGGGCAAGGGCGTGAAGCCGTCCTCGCGGAAGCGCTGCACGCGGCCGCCTTCGTGATCCACCAGGATCAGCAGCGGCTCCTTGCGGGCCTTGTGGATCTGGCGCGTCAACGCGGTGAGCTGGGCGCGGTTCTCGAAATTGCGGGCAAAAAGAATGACGCCGCCCACCAGCGGGTGGCGCAGGCGCTTCTTTTCCGCCTTGGTGAGCGAATATCCCGCCACATCGACCATCACGGGGCCGGGGGGCAAGACCGCCTTGGATTTTTTCTTGGCCATGGAGGCTGTCCTTGTAACTGGGTGCGGCAAGCCGGCGGGGATGGCGCCGAGTGCAGGGCTTAGGGCTTGCGCTCGACCACCACATACGCGGCGGCCATGTCGGATTCATCGGTAATGGAAACGTGGGCCGCGCCAAACCGGTCAGCGTACCAGCTCAGCAGTTCGGGTGCGATCACCAGCACGGGGCGGCCGCCCGGCGCGTTCAGTGTCTGCACGCGCCGCCACGTCATCGGCATGCGCATGCCCAGCCCGATCGCCTTGGAAAACGCTTCCTTGGCGGCAAAGCGCGTGGCCAGAAAGCGCAGCCCGCGCACCGGGTCGCGGGCGCGGCGGGCGTGGAATTTCAGGAGTTCCTCGGGGCCGAGGATCTTTTCGGCAAACCGGTCGCCGTGGCGGGCAAGCGCGCGCTCGATGCGGTCGATGCGCAGGAGGTCCATGCCGATGCCGGCAATGGCGCCGGCGGGCGTGGCGGAAGAAGAGTCGGACATCGGCATCGCCTGGCTAGCGGTCAAAACGCGTCATCGGCCCGCGTTCAAAGCCCGCGCAGCGCGTGCAGGCGCGCCTGCACCATCAGCGCCTTCATGTCGCGCACGGCCTTTTCCCAGCCGTCGAAGATGGCCTGCGCGACGATGGCGTGGCCGATGTTGAGTTCGGAAATGCCGTCCAGCGCGGCCACCGGCTTGACGTTGCCATAGTGCAGGCCATGGCCGGCGTTCACGCGCAGTCCGTGACGCAGCCCTTCGGCCACGGCCAGGCGGATGCGTTGCAGTTCCGCTTCGGCGGCTTCGCCCTCGGCTTCGGCGTAGGCGCCGGTGTGCAGTTCGATGACGGGTGCGCCGGCCCTGGCGGCAGCGGCAATCTGGACTGGGTCCGGATCGATGAACAGCGACACGCGGATGCCGGCTTCGGCCAGCAGCGCCACGGCGTCGGATACGGGGCCAAAGGCGCCGGCCACTTCAAGCCCGCCCTCGGTCGTGAGCTCGGTGCGCTTTTCGGGCACCAGGCAGACGTCGCTGGGCTTGACCGCGCAGGCGATCTCCAGCATTTCCGGCGTGACCGCGCATTCCAGGTTCATGCGGGTGCGCAGTTGCGGACGGATCGCGTAAACGTCGGCGTCCTGGATGTGGCGCCGGTCTTCGCGCAGATGCAGCGTGATCAGGTCGGCGCCAGCATCTTCGGCGCGCAGCGCCGCGGCGATCGGGTCGGGATAAGCCGTATGGCGCTGCTGCCGCAGCGTGGCGACGTGATCAATATTTACACCGAGTTCTATCATTGCACTTTCGTTGTTTCTTCCCAGCCGCCGCCCAGCGCCTTGTACAGCTCCACGCGGTTGATCAGCGCGGCCAGGCCGGTTTGCACGAGCGACAGCTGGGCGTTGAAAAAGTCCACCTGCGCGGTCTGCACCTGCAGGTAGCTGTCGATACCGTTGGTATAACGCAAATTCGACAACTCCAGCGTCCGCGCCGACGAATCCTGCAGCGCGCGCTGGGCATCAAGCTGCGCCCCGTAGGTGGCCTCGCCCGCCAGCGCGTCCGACACTTCGCGGAACGCCTGCTGGATGGTCTGTTCGTACTGCGCGACGGCGATATTGTCGCGCGCCTTGGCCAGGCTCAGTCCCTCGCGGATGCTGCCGCCGGCAAATAGCGGCGTCGTGATCGACGGCGAGAAGCTCCAGTAGCCCTGCCCGCCCTTGAAGAGGTCGCCCAGCGACGGACTGGCCACGCCCAACAGGCCGGTCAGCGAGATGGTCGGGAAAAACGCCGCGCGCGCCGCGCCGATGTTGGCATTGGCGGACAACAGCTGGTTCTCGGCGGCCGCGATGTCGGGACGGCGTTCCAGCAGGTCGGACGGCAGGCCGGACGGCACCGTGGCCAGCAACTGGTCGCGGCCGAACGTGGCCGGCGGGGGCAGCGTGTCAGGCAGCGGCGTGCCCACTACCAGCACCAGCGCGTTCATGGCTTGCGACCGGGCGCGGGCCAGTTGCGCCAGGTCGGCGGAAGCCGTGTCCAGCAGCGATTTGGATTGGTTCAGGTCCAGTTCGGACGCGACGCCGCCATCGAAACGGCGCTTGACCAGGTCATACGATTCCTGGCGCGAGGCCAGCGTGCGCTGCGTCAGTTCCAGTTGGACCTCGGCCGCGCGCAGATTGAAATACGACTGCGCGACGGATCCGACCAGCGTGATGTGCACGCTTTTTTGTGCCTGTTCCGTCGACAGGTACTGCTGGTACGCGGCTTCGGACAGGTTGCGCAGGCGGCCGAACAGGTCGATTTCGAAGGTCGTCAGACCAATCCCGGCCTGGTACGAACTGCTGATGGAACTGGAATCGGGACCGCCGGGTCGCATGTTGGCCGGCAGATGCTGACGCTGGCCCTGGATGCCGGCGCCGATGCTGGGCCACTGCGCGCCGCGCTGGATGCCGTACTGCGCCCTGGCTTCTTCGACGCGCTGGACCGCAACGCGCAGGTCGCGGTTGTTGACCAGCGACAGTTCGATCAACGCCTGCAGGCGCGGGTCGCGGAAAAATTCGCGCCAGCCCAGGTCCGCCGCTGGCGTGCCGGCTTGCGGCATTACGTCGGCGGCGGGCTGCGAGCCCAGCGTGGTGGCGCGCGTGTACGCGCCGTACTGCACCTTGGGTTGGTCGGGCCACGCCGGGCTGACCGGCGCGTCGGGACGCTTGTAATCGGGAGCCAGCGAGCAGCCGGCCAGCGCCACCGCCACAAAGGCGGACAAGGCGGTCTGTCTGAACATCAGGGCTTTCATTCCTTGCCCTCCTGGCCACCAGTGGGTTGTGCGGGCTGCGGCGTTGCCGGCAAGGACGCCTTTTCGGCCTCCGCCTTCTTGGCAGCCTGTTCTTCCTCGAAGAGACGCTTTTCGGCGCCCAACAGGCGCGGGCGGGTCTTGAAGAGACCCAGCACCACCACGAAGAACGTCGGCACGAAAATCACGGCGAACGGCGTGGCGGCCAGCATGCCGCCCAGCACGCCCAGGCCCACTGCGCGCTGGCTGGCCGCACCGGCGCCGGTGGCCATCGCCAGCGGGATCACGCCCAGGATGAACGCCAGCGACGTCATCAGAATCGGACGGAAACGCAATCGCGCAGCCTCGACCGCGGATTCATAAAGACCCATGCCGCGGGCGTACTGGTCCTTGGCGAACTCCACGATAAGAATGGCGTTCTTGGCCGCCAAGCCGATCACGGTCACCATCCCGACCTGGAAGTACACGTCGTTGGACATGCCCAGCGCGCTGACCAGCGCCACCGCGCCCAGCATGCCCAGCGGCACCACCAGCATGACGGAAATGGGGATGGCCCAGCTTTCGTACAGCGCGGCCAGCACCAGGAACACGACCAGCAGCGACAGGCCCATCAGGATCGGGGCCTGGTTGCCGGCCTGCAATTCCTGGTAGGACAGCCCGGTCCACTCGTAGCCGAAGCCTTGCGGCAACTGGGCGACCAGACGCTGCATTTCTTCCATGGCCTGGCCGGTGGAGTAGCCCGGCGCCGAGGCGCCGCCGATACGCATGGACTCGTAGCTGTTGTAGCGCACCACCTGCACCGGCCCCTGAACCCATTCCGCCGACACGAACGTCGACAGCGGCACCATCCCGCCCTGCCCGTTGCGCGCGTTCAGCTTGAGCACGTCGGACAACTGCATGCGGTACGGCGCATCGGCCTGGACCCAGATGTTCTGCATCCGGCCCATGTTGGGGAACTTGCTGAGATACGCCGAGCCGACGGCGGTGGAAATGAGCGAGGCGGCTTCATTGAAGTCCACGCCCAACGCGGCGGCCTTGTCGCGGTCGATGTTCAGCGTGAGCTGCGTGCCCGCCGACAGGCCCGTGATGCGGACCTGCGACAGGATCGGGCTCTTCATGGCCTCGCCCATCAGCTGGGCGGTGGCCGCGGCCAGCGCCTCGGTGCCGGCCGCGCCGCGGTCCTGCAGGCGCAGGTCGAAGCCCGTGGCGTTGCCCAGCGACGAAATGGCCGGCGGCACCAGCGTGAAGACCTGGGCGTCATGGATGCCCATGAGCTGCTTTTCGAAGGCGGTGAAAGCAATGGCGCCGGCGGAGTCCTGGCGTTCCTTGCGGTCCTTGAAGTCCTTGAGCGTGGTGAACGCAATGGCGGCGTTCAGGCCGTTGCCATTGAAGCTGTAGCCCTGCACGGCGATGATGTTCTCGACGGCGGGAATGCTCTGGAAGTATTTTTCGACCTGCTCGATGACCTCGACCGTGCGATTGGCGCTGGCGCCGGTGGGCAGCTCGATGTTGCTGACCACATAGCCCTGGTCTTCCTCGGGCAGGAACGACGAGGGCAGGCGCAGGTACAGCCAGCCCAGCAAGAGAACCAGCACCAGGAACACCAGCATCATCCGGCCGCCCTTGTGCAGGATGCGCGACACCCAGTTCTGGTAGCCGTGGGTGGTGGCGTCGAACTTGCGGTTGAACCAGCCGAAGAAACCCTTCTTGTCCTCGTGGTGGCCCTTGGCCACCGGCTTGAGGATGGTGGCGCACAGCGCCGGCGTGAAGGTCAGCGCCAGCAGTGCCGAGAAGAAGATGGACACGGCCATGGCCACCGAGAACTGACGGTAGATCACGCCCACCGACCCGCTCATGAAGGCCAGCGGCAGGAACACAGTCACCAGCACCAGCGTGATCCCGATGATGGCGCCGCTGATCTGCGGCATGGCCTTCTTGGTGGCCTCTTTGGGCGGCAAACCCTCGGTCGCCATGATCCGTTCAACGTTCTCGACGACCACGATGGCATCGTCCACCAGAATCCCGATGGCAAGCACCATCGCGAACATGGTCAGCACGTTGATCGAGAACCCAAGCGCCAGCATCACCGCGAACGCTCCCAGCATGGCCACCGGAACGACCAGCGCCGGGATCAGCGTGTAGCGCACGTTCTGCAGGAACAGATACATGACCAGGAACACCAGCACCATGGCTTCAGCCAGGGTGTGCAGCACCTGTTCGATGGACACCTTGACGTAGGGCGCGGTGTCGTACGGCACCGAGTACTGGATGTTGTCCGGGAAGTACTTGGACAGCTCCTGCATCTGGTTGCGCACGCCTTGCGCCGTGGCCAGCGCGTTGGCGTTGGGCGACAGCACAATGGCGAAGGCGGCTGTCGGCTTGCCGTTCAGGCGGGCGCCGAACTGGTAGTTGTCGGCGCCGACCTCGATGCGGGCGACGTCGCGCAGCAGCACCTTGGAGCCGTCGGTATTGGCGCGCAGGACGATCCGGCCGAAGCCGTCGACCGTGCTGAGCTGGCCGTTGGCCGTGACCGTGGCGGTGATGCGCTGGGAATCGGGATTGGGCGGCGCGCCGATGCTGCCGCCGGAAATCAGCACGTTCTGGCCGGCGATGGCGTTGTTGACCTCTGACATGCTGAGGTTGAAGCCCACGAGCTTGGCCGGGTCCACCCAGATGCGCATCGCGCGCGGCGCGGCAAAGAGCTGGAACTGGCCCACGCCCGGCACCCGGGACACCGGGTTCTTCACGTTGCGGGTGATGTAGTCGGCCAGGGCCGTCTGGTCCAGCGTGCCGTCCGTGGACGACAGCGTCACGATCATCAGAAAGCCGGTGCTGGTCTGCTCATACTGCAGGCCCTGCTGCTGCACGGCGGCGGGCAACTGGGCGATCACGTTGGACACGCGGTTCTGCACGTCCACCTGTGCCAGGTCGGGATTGGTGCCGGGCGCAAACGTGGCGGTGATGGTCGAGGTGCCGTAGGAATCGCTGACCGACTCGTAATAGATCAGGCCTTTGGCGCCGTTGAGCTGGTCTTCGATGATGCTGGTGACCGACTCGGCCACTTCCGGGGCCGACGCGCCCGGGTAGGTGGCCGTGATCGTGATGGCGGGCGGCGCCACATCGGGGTACTGCGCGACCGGCATGTTCGGGATGGCCAACACCCCTGCCAGCAGAATGAAAAGGGCGACTACCCAGGCGAAGATTGGTCGATCGATAAAAAATTGCGGCATGTGGGCTGACTCTGAAAGCGATGCTCACCAAAGAGGAACGCGGCGCTTGCTGCGCCGCGTGCCGCTTACGATTTCTGGCCTGCGGCCTTGTCCTGCTGGGCAGGCTCGGCCGGCTTGGCGCCGGGCTGCGGGGCGGATTCGGCGGGCTTTGCGGCCGGGGCTGCACCGGGGGCTGCGGCCCCCTCAGCGGGCTTGGCGCCAGGCTGCGCGGCTGGCGCGCCGCCCTGTGCGGGCGCCCCGCCCTGTTTCCATTGGCTGACCTGCACCGGCGCGCCGGGACGGATCTTCTGGAAGCCCTCGACCACCACCACGTCGCCGGCCTTCAGGCCGCTGGTGATCAGCCAGTTGTTCTGGAAGGCGCCACCGGTGGTGACCGGCGACTGCGCGATCTTGTTGTCGCGCACCAGCATCAGGCTCTGCTTGCCATCGGCCGTGCGTTGCAGCGCCTGCTGGGGAACCATCAGGGCAACGTCGTCAAAGCCCTGCTCCAGCCGGACGCGCACATACATGCCGGGCAGCAGGATGCCGTCGGGATTGGGGACTTCGGCCCGCAGGTTCACCTGGCCCGTGCTGGGATCCACGGTGATGCCCGTGAACAGCAGCTTGCCGGGGTGATCGTATTCGGAGCCGTCTTCGAGCACGACGGTGGCGCGGGCCGCGTCCTTGCCCACCTGCTGCAGCCGGCCGCTGGCAAAGGCGCGGCGCAGCGCGGCCAGGTCGGCGGTGGACTGCGTGAAGTCGACGTAGATGGGGTCCAGCTGCTGCACCGTGGCCATCTGCGTGGCGGAGGTGGATTCGACCAGCGCGCCTTCGGTGACCAGCGGCTTGCCGATGCGGCCGGTGATCGGCGAGGTGACGTCCGTGTAGCTCAGGTTGATCGCGGCGTTGTCCTGCGCGGCCTTGGCGGCGGCGACGGTGGCGTCGGCCTGGCGGAAGGATGCCACGGCGTTGTCATATTCCTGCTTGCTGACGGCGTTGGCCTTGACCAGCGGGGCATAGCGGTCGGCCAGCAGCTTGGCGCTGAACAGGTTGGCCTGCGCCTGCTTCAACTGCGCCGTTGCCTGATCGTAGGCGGCCTTGTAGGGCGCCGGATCGATCTTGAACAGCAGCTGGTTTTCTTTCACATCGCCGCCCTGCTCGAACGTGATGCGCTGCACGATGCCGGTGACACGGGCGCGGATCTGCGCGTCGCGCACGGCGTCCACGCGGCCGGGCAGTTCAGAGACGATGGGTGCGCGCTGCGGCTGCACGGTGACGACGCTGACCTGGGGCATGCCAGGATTCATCTGGGGCTTTTCACCACAACCCGCCAATATCAGCGCGAGGACGCCACCGGAAACAGCCAGACCCGAAAATCGTTTAGGCGAAAACCGCATTGAAACCCCCGCGTAGCGTAATGAATCGCGTCGTGAAATCGCGTCAGGAACCGCAGCAATCCGAACGTGCCAGGAGGCAGCGATCAAATCATGACCAAGCGTCACCAACGACACGTGAATAGCCCAGTAATGTAACTCAGATATTGGGGAAATCACGTACTTTCGGGCGGTTCGGGGGAACTTTCGGGAGTAATTCCGCAACAATTTTTAGCCGGTGGCGAGCTCCCGCAGATTGCCCAGGAATGCGTAGCCCACGCCATGCACCGTATGCAGCGGCAGCCGTGCGCCCGCAAGGCGGACCTTGGTGCGAAGCCGGCAGATAGCGACGTTGAGCGACCGCATGTTCATGCCGCCCCGCAAGGATTTCACTTCGCTGCGAGCCAGTTCGCGGCGCGGGTTCTGCAACAGGCACGCAAAGCAGGCGCGCTCGACCTCGGTGAGATCCAGCCGCACACCGTTGGGCAGTTGCAGCGTCCAGCCCCAATAGAGCAGGCTCCACCAGCCGTCGACGGGTTCGTGAGCCTGGCTGGAAGACCACGGGCCGCAAGCATTAACACCGGCAGCAACGCCAGCCGTCATGCAAGGCGCAACGCCGGCAGAAACGCCAGCGTGAACGGAAGCAATACCGGGATCAGGAAAGGGAGCGTTCAAGGCGGATCTCCACCAGGACGGCCGGTGGCACGCTTTGGGGCGGCCCGTCCCGGAACAAGGTTGCGGTTTGTCCCGGAAGGCTACCCTCACGGCGGGGTTTTGCGCCCGTCGCCGCTCATCTATCAGACCAATCCGACTTTTACGCCGCCGGATGATCCCGCCGCCCGCTAAGAATGATGCGTGCCGTTGCGATGGATGTCGTGCGTGACGAAGCAGCTGTCCTGCGTCGGACGGGCCAGGATGCCCGGCTTTTCAAGCGTGCGGCGGATGTCCGTCAATCCCGACTCCCAGTGCTCGCGCATGGCTTCGGTGCCGAACTCGTAGTCCTTGGAGTACCGCTCGCGGTGCTTGGCCTCGTAGATGAGGTTGATGATGTTGGTGGCCGGCGTGTGCGAAAGCTTGCGGATGTCGGCCAGGTCGGGCGCGTCGCGTTCGCTTTCGGGCAGGCGCTCAAGCAGCCGCTGCAGCCCGTGCCGCAGCTTCAGCACGCGCCGCAGCTGATCGGTGACCAGACGGGTGCGGCTGGAATACTGGATATCCTTTTGCCGTTCGGCCACCTCTTCGAGCGACGTGGGCAGTTCGCCGCGCGCCGGCCAGAGATCGACCTGGAACGCGAGCGTGTCACGCATGTTTTCGGTGGTCAGCACCTGCGCCAGCGGCGTGTTGGAGACGACGCCGCCGTCCCAATAGTGCTCGCCGCCGATCTCCACCGACGGGAACCCCGGCGGCAAGGCGCCCGAGGCCATGACGTGCTCGGGACCGAGCGTGTGATGCAGGGTGTCGAAATACGCGAAGTTGCCCGAGCGCACGTTCACGGCGCCGAAGCTGGCCCGCACCGCGCCGCTGTTGAGCAGCTTGAAATCCACGAACTGGCGCAGCGTGTCGGCCAGCGGCGTGGTGTCGTAGAAGCTGGTGGAAGCGGCGCCGCGGCCCCGCACCAGATAGGGCGGCGGAAAGCGCGGCTTGAAGAAACCGGGCTGGCCGGTCAACAGGGCCTGCATTGCCGAGACCTGCCCGTTCATCGCGGGCGAGCCAAAGCCAAACGGCTGGCCCTCGAACATGCGGGTGAAGGCATCACCCCAGGGCAACGAGGCAAAACCGGTGGGCCGGCAGATGCTTTCCCAGAAGCCGCGCAGCCGGTCGACCCGCTCGTCTTCCGGGGATCCTGCGATGATGGCGGCGTTGATCGACCCGATGGAAATGCCGGAAATCCAGTTGGGCCGGATGCCGGCTTCGTGCAGGCCCTGGTACACCCCCGCCTGGTAGGAACCGAGCGCGCCGCCGCCCTGCAGCACGAGCGCGACGGTATCGTAGGGCGGCGTATCGCCGGTGTCTTCGGCCAGGGCCTTGCGGCGAGCGGTCATGCGGCGTCCTCTATCGCTTGGTCTTGTCGGGCACCTGCGGCGTGCCGACGCCGGCGCGGAACGGGTATTTGGCGAAGACCTCCGCCACCACCTTGTCCACGTTCTCCGCCGAACCCGCGCTGTCGGGATTCTGGACCTCGCCCACGGCGACGCCCTCCCAGACCAGTTGCCGCCGCCGCGCATCCACCAGGTCGACGCTCAGCGTGCCTTCGGTGTATTGGTAGACGTCGTCGCCCCAGCCGTAGCCGGGCCAGCCGCCATAGAAACCGGTGCGATACCCGTAATACGGGCCCATGGGCGCGAAGCCGGGCGTGACTTCGGTCTGCTGCTGGAGCTTCGCGCCGAAATTCAGAAGCAAATCGGGATTGGTGGCGCTGTAGGTATAGCCGCGCATTTCCATCTGGCCGCGGGCCGCGCTCTTGAGCCGTTCGGTCAGCAGCGTGTTGTAGCCGGCCTTGTCCGTCCCCAGCGGAGACATGTAGCCGAACGTCTGGTACTGCGCAAAATTTGCCTGGTGGTCGTAATCGCTCTTGACCGTTGGGCCTGAGGCGCAGGCCGCCAGTAATGCCGTCATGGAACCCGCCGTCAGCAATTTCAACGCTTTCATGTCGATCTCTCCGTGAGTTCAAGGCGACCACATAGTGCCGCGAAGCCATCAAAGTTTCAACAGAATCTCATTCGCAACCAGCAAAATTCCAGGCAAGATCACGCGAAGCCGCGCTTGCCGCCAAATTGGGGGTGCCTGTTCACCGGCGCGTCCGGACTGCCGTGGCGCCGAGCAGGACGACTTCCACTCGGCGCAGGATCACTTCCCTATCGCCCCGCGCGCCGGGTCCATTACACTTCCCGTCGCTTCCGGCCATCCTTACAGACACGCCCATGCTTGAACTCGACGGCTCCATTTGGTTTCGCTCCGGCGCCCAGACCTGGGGCGGCAAGAACCGCATTGATCTGCTGGCGCAGATCGACGCGACTGGATCGATCACGGCGGCGGCGCGCGCCGTGGGCATGAGCTACAAGGGCGCGTGGGACGCCATCGACGCCATGAACAACCTGGCCGGCGAACCGCTGGTGCTGCGTGCGGCGGGCGGCAAGGGCGGCGGCGGCACGCAGCTGACTGACCGGGCGCGCCGCCTGATCACGACCTTCCGGGCGCTTGAAGTCGAACATCGCAAGTTCATGGACAACCTGACGCGCGCGGGGCTGGATGCCAGCGGCGACATCGACCTGATGAGGCGTTTCATGCTCAAGACCAGCGCACGCAACAAGTTTCTGGGCACCGTCATCGACATCCGCGAAGGCGCCGTCAACGATGAAGTGGCGCTGCGCATCGCCGGCGGCCACACGGTCACGGCCACCATCACCCGCGAAAGCACCAAAGAGCTGGGCCTTGCGCCCGGCAAGGAAGCCATCGCGCTGGTCAAGGCGTCGTCGGTCATCGTCGGCGCGCCGGGGCCTGGTCTGCGCCTGTCGGCGCGCAACCAGTTGCAGGGGCGCATTACTGATCTGCGCCCGGGCGCCGTCAACAGCGAAATCCTGATTGCCATGGACGGCGGCGCCACGCTGGCGGCCATCGTCACGAACGAGAGCGCCGCAGACCTGAAGCTGGATGTCGGCGCCGAGGCGGTGGCGATCTTCAAGGCGTCCAGCGTGATTCTCGGCGTGCTGGACTGACTTCTGCAGTCAGGGCGGCCTTCACCCAAGTCCGGCCGTCAGGTGAATCAGGCCTTCACCATGTTGATTACAGCCCCACGCTCTCGTCGTGGCGCCCCACCCTGCCTTCGCGCACCTCGAACACCTCGTCGGCCAGGGCCTCCACGTCCGCGGGATCGTGCGTGATCAGCAGCATCGGCACATCCAGTTGCCGCTGCAACGCATCCAGTTCCTGCCGCATCTTGCCGCGCAACTGCGAGTCCAGCGCGGAAAACGGTTCGTCCAGCAGCAGGATGTCGGGCTGCAGCATCAGCGCCCGCGCCAGCGCGACGCGCTGCTTCTGCCCGCCCGATATCTCGTTGGGATAGCTGCCGACGATGGCGCCCAGTTCAAAGGCGTCGACCCAGCGCTGCGCCTCGCGCGTCACCTCGCGGCGTGGCGGATTGAGCCAACCGCCGCGCAGGCCGAATGCGATGTTCTGCGCCACGGTCAGATGGGGAAACAGCGCGTAGTCCTGGAACAGGTACGCCACGCGGCGCGATCGCGCCGGCAGGTTGATGCCCGACTCGCTGTCGAACAGCACCCGTCCATTGATGACGATGCGCCCGGCGTCGGGGCGCAGCAATCCGGCCACGGCCCGCAAGGTCAGGCTCTTGCCCGCGCCCGAGGGCCCGAACAGCGCGATGCGTTTGGCGGCCGACTTGAACTGCACGTCGAGTTCGAATTTGCGGTCGCCCGACACCATATGCTTGCGCACTGCAAGGTCGATACTCATCGCCCGCCTCCGTTGCGCTGGCCAGCGCCGATGGGCACCAGCTTGCCGGCGGCCAGCAGCACGACGATGCAGGTGATGGATGTGACCAGCACCAGCATGTTGGCGGTGGCGTCATCGCCCGCCTGCACCGCTTCGTAGATGGCGACCGACAGCGTCTGCGTGCGGCCCGGCAGGTTGCCGGCGATCATCAGCGTGGCGCCGAATTCGCCCAGCGCCCGCGCAAACGCCAGCAGCACACCGGCCGCGATGCCGCGGGCAGCCAGCGGCAAGGTGACACGAAAGAACACGCCCGCCTCGCCCACGCCCAGCACGCGCGCCGCGTTTTCAAGCTGGCCATCCACGTTTTCAAACGCGGCACGCGCCGACTTGAACACCAGCGGAAAAGCCACCACCGACGCCGCGATCACGGCGCCCTGCCACGTGAAGACCAGCTCGATATTCCAGCGCGCCAGCGTCTCGCCGATGATGCCGCGCCGGCCCAGCAGCACCAGCAGGTAGTAACCCAGCACGGTCGGCGGCAGCACCAGCGGCAGCGTGAGGATGGCGTCCAGCAGGTCGCGGCCGGGCCAGCGCCAGCGCGACAGGCCGTACGCCGCAGCCGCGCCGGCCACGGTCGCCAATAGCGTGGCCCAACCTGCCACTTTCAGGGAAAGCAGCAGCGGCACCCAGACCGGATCACTCATCAATACCTACGATTCAACAAAGACTCAGGGCTTCTGAAAGCCGTAACGCGACAGTATCGCCTGCCCGGCGGGCGACATGACGTAGGCCACGAAGCTTTCGGCCTCCTTGGCCGCGGCCTCACGCGTGGTCAACGCAATGGGATAGGTCACGGGCGTGGTCGACGGCACACGCACTGCGACATTGACCTTGCCCGGCATGATGGCCGCGTCGGTCGCGAACACGAAGCCCGCATCGACCTCGCCGCGCGCCACGTAGTCCAGGCTTTGGCGCACGTTCTGCGCCAGCACGCTCTTGGCCTGCACGGCGTCCCACAGCCCCTCGGCCTGCAGCGCGGCCTGCGTATACCGGCCGACGGGCACCGAGGCCGGATTGCCGTAAGCAATGCGCTTGACCTCGTCGCGCTCCAGGTCCTTGAGCGATTTGATGCCCGCCTTGCTGTCAGTCGGAACGATCAGCACGATCTGGTTGGCCGCGAAGTCCACGCGGGTGGCAGGCTTGACGGCCTTTTCCTCGACCGCCTTGTCCATCGCCTTCTGGTCGGCGGACGCGAATACATCCGCGGGGGCACCCTTCACGATCTGCTGCAAGAGCACGTCGGAGGCGCCGAAGTTCAGGACCACCTTGGTGCCGGCATGTTCCTTTTCAAAGCCCTGCGCCACTTCCTTGAAGGCATTGGTCAGGCTGGCGGCGGCCGACACCACGATTTCTCCGGCGCTGGCATTGGCGCTCCAGGCGGCGGCGAACGCCACGGTCAGCGCCACGAGCGGGCGTTTGTGCAACATGTATTTCTCCTGTGGATGGCGGCGGGTCAGAATCGAAATATATCCAGGTATATAACGGTCGTCAATTTCGCTCGCCACAGGGGTTTATGAAATATCAAGGGAGACGCCGGGCGGCGGAATCAGCCGCGGTCGACAGTGGTGACATGCACGGACTCGGGCGCCAGCGCGACGCGCAGAAAGTCCAACGCGGTTTCGGGCCGGGCCGCGCCGCACATGAAGATGTCCAGGGCCGCGAAGCAGTGCTCCGGCCACGAATGGATGCTGATATGGGATTCGCTGAGCAGGATCACGCCGGTTACCCCCGCCCCTTCCCCGAAATGATGGAAATGGGTGCTCAGCACCTGCGCCCCGGCCGCGCGCGCCGCCGCGGTCATGTGCCGTTCCAGCGCCTGCGCGTCGGTCAGGAGGCCTGGCGCCACGCCGCGGAAGTCCGCCAGCACGTGCCGGCCGGGTGTCCCGTACACGGTCACTTGTGGGATCCGCCCGATGACCATCCCGAGCCGCCGGAATAGCTGCTGCCCCAACTGCTGCTACTGCTGCCGCCGGAGAGGCGCGTGCCCGGCGCACTGGCGCTGGTGGTGGCCAGTACGACCACCATCGCGTACATGGCATACAACAACTTGCCCTTCATCTATTCGTCCTCGCCTGTCAGCATGTCCGCCAGCATGGCCGGTAGCCAGAGAAACACCATCCCGATCAGAACCGGAATGAAGCGGCCGGCAAAAATATTGTTGAAGTTCAGGAACACCATCGCGATCAGCGCGCCCTTGGCCCATTTGCGATAGCCGCCCCCGCCCTTGGCCGACGCCATCCGCATCGCCTTCTGGCGATTGAGCTCCGGGCGGTCGAACCACTGCGCCAGTTGCGCCGGCGACACCGGCGCCGACGCCGACCAGCCCAGTTCCTTGTCGGCCAGTTCGCGGGTCAGCTTCAACGTGCCGACCTGGTAATCCGTGATCTGCGTGCTGTCGCCGACCTTGACGCGCCAGTTGAACGCGCCCAGCGCCATTTCAACGCGCGAGGTGTAGTCGTACAGCTTCTGGTACACCCGGTTGCGCCAGCGCACGCTGGTGGCGTTGTTGTGGCTGGGCCAGGTGTCGCAGACCTGCACGCGTTCCCAACCCTCGTCGGACTCCACCAGCCAGACGAACCCCTTGGCCGGGCTGAACAGCAGGTATTCCATCCAGCTTGAAGGTTCTTCGGGATCGGGATCGGCGCACTTCATCAGTCCGATCAGCGTGAAGTCGGCGCCTTCCATCTTGGCGACCGAGCCCAGCGGCAGCGTGGCGCGGATCTTCTGCACCTTGCGCGCCTTCTCGATGACCTCGGCCGTCGGGCCCGAGCAGTCGACGGCGGCGGCGCACGACGGGCAAACGACATTCGTGGCCATGGCGGCCACGAAGGAGATCGGCGCGCCGCAGTTCGGGCAGTCCAGCGCCTTGATCTGGCCGCGGAAGCGTCCCGCGGTTTCCTCGACCTGTTCTTTGGTGCGCAACGAGCCCGCCTGCATGGCGGACAGGTCGAACGCCTTGCCGATATAGAGTTCGGGCTGCGGACCGTCCGAGAAATCCAGCGTCAGGAACGCGTCCAGGCTGCGGTAGTCGGCCACCTTGGCCTGCCAGCCGTCGCCCGGCACGAAGGGCAGCTCGCCCTGCGCGCCGCCGGCCTGGCTGGTGCGCACGTCCGCCGCCACGAAACGCTGGCCGTCGAGCTTCAGTTCGTCGCCGGGCGAGATGCTGTCGAACGCCGGCATCTCCTGCACGGACTTGACCTTGCGCCGCCGCGTGACGGCATACTGGCCCGAGGCGTCCGACAGCCAGCCGTCGGACGCGTCATCGAACCACACGTACCACTCGTTCCAGAAACCCTCGTCAAAGCGCATCTGGATGCGGCCGATGACGTCAAAGCGCTTGCCGTCATAGGTGCCCGTCGCGCCCAGGCACAGCGGCGAATAGTCCTCAAGGACGTCGGCCGCCTCGCCGATGCGCCTGACCGACTCGGCATCCTTGAGCAAGGTGCTGCGGCAGGCGCCGCAGACCGCCATGACGGAGGCCGCGGACGTGAACTTGACTGGGGCGCCGCACTGCGGACACAGAACCTGCTGCATGGGACCTTAGCTGGTGAGTTTCTTCAGCACCTCGGCCTTGGCCGAGTCGTAGTCCGCCGCCGTGATGAGGCCCTTGTCCAGCAGGTCTTTCAATTGCTGCAGGCGCTGCACCGGATCGGCCTGCGCGGGCTGAGCGGCGGGTTGTTGCGGCTGCTGCTGCGGCTGCTGTTGGGCCGGCTGCTGTTGGGCCGGCTGCTGCGGCTGGCCCTGAGATACGCCCAGCCCCTGCGCCATCGTCTGGCCCAGCGCCGCCCCGGCCGCCAGGCCCGCCCCGATGCCGGCAATTCCGCCTTCGTTCTGCGCGGCCAGCGGAATCGACGTCGCCGTCTGATACTGTGTGAACTTGCCCAGGTCGCCGGCCATGCCCATCGAGATCCGGGTGTCCAGCGCCTTCTGCAGCTCTTCAGGCAACGACACGTTCTCGACCGTGAAGTTGTCCAGCTTGACGCCGTAGCGGTCGAACACGGGCGCGAGCTGTTCGGCGATGCTTTGCGACATCAGGCCCTGGTTGCCGGCGATGTCCAGGAACGGCACCTTGGAACTGCCCAGGGCGGTCGTCATGGCAGCCACGACCATATTGCGCAGTTGCGCTTCAAGGTCGTCCACCGTGTACACGTCGCGCGTGCCGCTGATTTCGCGGTAGAACTTGCCGGGATCGGAGATCTGGTACGAATACACGCCAAACGCACGCAGACGCACCATGCCGAATTCGCTGTCGCGCAACGTCACCGGCTGCGCCGTGCCCCAGCGCCGGCCCAACTGCAGGCGGGTGCTGAAGAAGATGACGTCCGACTTGAAGGGCGACTCGAACAGCTTGTCCCAGTTCTTCAGGTAGGTCAGGATCGGCAGCGTCTGCGTCGTCAGCTTGTACATGCCGGGGCCGAACACGTCGGCCACCTTGCCTTCGTTGACGAACACCGCCATCTGCGATTCCCGCACGGTCAGGCTGGCGCCGTACTGGATTTCGAAATCCTGCATCGGATGGCGCCAGGCAAGCACGCCGTCGCGATCCTCGTTCCATTGCAGGATGTCGATGAACTGCTTGCGAATGAATGAACCGAGACTCATGGAAAGTCCTCCTGTGTCAGATCGGAGAGTGCGCGCCGCTCAGGTCAGGCAGGCGGCGTTGACGATGCCGGCCGACAGCGAAATCGCGCCGATCAGGCCGCCCATGGCGATGTTGTTTTCGGCGATGGCGTCGGTCATGCCGCGTATGGCCTTGGACACCACCGCGTAGACGACGATCTGCACGATCATCGCCGCCACGCCCCAGACCACGAACATGACGAAGCTGGCGTGGACCGCGATGCTGGAACACAGGGTCAGGCTGAAGCCGACCAGCGCGCCGCCATAGGACAGGGCGGCGGCAATGTTGCCCTCGCGGATGAGGTCGAATTCCTTGTAGTGCGTGATGGCCGTGTAGACCGCGGTAAAAACGCCCAGCATGACAAGCGCCGAGACGATATAGATCAGATAGGTCACCGCCGGATGCATTGCTTCTCCCATTGCCAGCCTCCCAATTGCGCGCAGTATATACGTCGCGTTCGATATACTGCGAACGCATTTTTTGGCTCGGACACTCCCATGCGCGACCGCGTTCTCATTCTCTCGGTATTGATCGTTGCGTCCTGCGGGTTGGGCTACGAGCTCATCAGCAGCGCGCTCGCCAGCTATTTGCTTGGGGATTCGATCCTTCAGTTCTCTTCCGTGATCGGGTGCTATCTCTTCGCGATGGGCATCGGTTCGTGGTTGTCAAAATATGTAAGAGACGAAGACGTTCTGAATCGCTTCATCGACGTCGAGCTGCTGGTGGCGTTGTTGGGCGGCGTGTCGGCCGCAGTCCTGTTCCTGGTGTTCGCGTGGCTGTCCGCGCCCTTTCGCGCGGCGCTGTATGTCGGCGTCTTCATCATCGGACTGATGGTCGGCATGGAGATCCCGCTGGTGATGCGCGTCTTCAACCAGCGCAAGGCCGAATTCCGCGAAATCGTCAGCCGCGTGCTGACCTTCGACTACCTGGGCGCGCTGGCCGTGTCGCTGGTGTTCCCATTGCTGCTGGCGCCCAAGCTGGGGCTGCTGCGCACCAGCTTCCTGTTCGGCATCCTGAACGCCAGCGTCGCGCTGTGGACCACGTGGCTGTTCCGCGCCGAAGTCACCCGCCCCGGCGAAAAAGCCGTGCGCGCCGGCGTGGTGCTGGGGATTCTGGGCCTGGGATTCGTCTATTCTGGCAGCATGACCGCCTGGGCCGAAAAAGGCCTGTATGGCGACGACATCATCCACGCCGAGACCACGCAGTATCAGCGCCTGGCCGTGACGCGCTGGCACGACGACCTGCGCCTGTACATCAACGGCAACCTGCAGTTCTCGTCGCGCGACGAGCACCGGTATCACGAATCGCTGGTGCATCCCGGCCTGCAGGTGCTGCCGTGGGCGCGCAACGTGCTGGTGCTGGGCGGCGGCGACGGCCTGGCCGTGCGCGAGATCCTGAAATACAAGAACGTCGAGCATGTCACGCTGGTGGATCTGGATCCGGCCATGACGAATCTGTTTTCGCGTTCGGACCCGCTGGTCGCGCTGAACGCGGGCGCGCTCAAAGACCCGCGCGTCACCGTCATCAATGACGACGCGGGGCGGTGGCTGGAGACGCACGCCGAGGTCTACGACTTCATCGTGGTGGACTTTCCCGATCCGTCCAACTTCGGCCTGGGGCGGCTATATTCCGTGCCGGTCTATCACCTGATGGCGCGGCATCTGGCGGAAAACGGCTATATGGTCGTGCAGTCCACCTCGCCCTACTTCGCGCCGCGTTCGTTCTGGAGCGTGGACGCCACCCTGAAGGAAGCGGGCCTGAACACCTGGCCGTATCACACCTACGTGCCGTCGTTCGGCGACTGGGGTTTCATCCTGGCCAGCAAGCGGCGCGACTACGCACCGCCCGAAAAAATCACCGTGCCCACGCGCTATCTGGACGCCGTCACCGTGCGCGAGCTCTTTCACTTTCCCGCCGACATGCCGGCGCTGGCCATGCCGCCGAACCGCCTGAACGAACAATCGCTCGTGCGCTACTTCGACGAGGACTGGCGCAAGGTCATCCGCTGATGCGGCGCCGCAGCTTCCTGTTGGGCGCTGCCACGGCCGCCGCGGCGGGCTCGGTCGGCTATTGGCGCGCGCGCGTCGTCGAGACGACGCCCGACGTGCACTATCCCGGCATGCAAGCCGGCCACGCGCTGCGCGACAAGGCCGCCCTGCCGCAGCCGTCGGCCACGCGGCAGCAAGAAGTCGCAATCCTGGGCGCCGGCGTGGCGGGTCTTTCCTGCGCGTGGAAACTGGCCCGCGAAGGGTTCACCGATTTTGTCGTAGTGCAGGGCCCCGAATTCGCGGGCAACGCCGCGGCTGGCGTGCGCGATGGGCTGGACTATCCGCTGGGCGCGCACTACCTGCCCTTGCCCTCGCTCGCGTCCGCCCACGTGCGTGAAATGCTGGCCGACTTCGGCATCATCGAGCGCGGCGCGGGCGACGCGCGTCCCTACTACGACGAAGCCGTGCTGGTGCATTCTCCGCAGGAAAGACTGCTGCGCAACGGGCGCTGGGAAGAACACCTGCTGCCGATGACGGACGTGCCGGATGCCGACGCCGCCCAGCACCAGCGCTTTCTGGCGCTGGTCGATCAGTTGCGCACACAGGTCGGCAGCGACGGCCGCAAGGTGTTCTGCATTCCGCTCGATCTGTCCTCGCGCGATCCGGCGTGGCGCGCGCTGGACGCGCTGACGTTCAAGGACTGGCTGGCGCGTGAAGGCTATACCTCGCCCGCGCTGCATTGGTATCTGAACTACTGCTGCCGGGACGACTACGGCGCGGGAATCGAGGTCGTCTCCGCGTGGGCGGGGCTGCATTACTTTGCCAGCCGCGACGGCCATGCCGCCAATGCTGGCGAAGGCGCCGTGCTGACCTGGCCGGGCGGGCTGGCGACGCTGGCCGAACGGATGCGCGCGGCCATCACGCAGAAGCTCGGCCACGCAGACTGGCTGCTGCCGGGCACGGCGGTGCGTATCGAAGAACTGGCCATCGGCCCGCGCGTCCTGTGCATCGAGGAGTCGGCCGATGGCGCCGCCCGCGCCTATGCCCTGCAAACCCGCCGCACCGTCTGCGCCATGCCGCTCTTTGTCGCGCAGCGCCTGCTGCCGGACATCCGCGCGTACGGCTACGACCCGGCCACGCATGCCGCGCCGCACGCGGCCTGGATGGTGTCGAACTTCGTCATGGACGGCTATCCGCTGGAAGCGCCGGGCGAGCCGCTGTCGTGGGACAACGTCGTCTACGAAGGCCAGGCGCTGGGCTACGTCGTGTCCACCCATCAATTGCTGCGCGTGGCGCGCACGCCGCGCAGCGTGTTCACCGCGTATCACGCGCTGAGCGGCCAGACGCCGCAGGCCGCGCGCGAATGGCTGACACGCGCCAGCCCGCAAGACCTGCGCGACGTGGCTGCGGTGGATCTGGTGGCGGCGTATGGCAAGGAGTTCTGGCGCAATGCGCGCCAGTTGGAGATCACGGTGCGCGGCCACGCCATGGCTACGCCGGTGCGCGGCTACCTGTCCAATACGGGCCTGGCTGCCCTGCGTGCCGTGGACGGTCCGGTGCTGTTCGCGCACGCCGACCTGTCGGGATATTCGGTTTTTGAAGAAGCCTCATGGTGGGGCGTCACGGCAGCAGCGCGTATTCTGGGCGGCCATCGACAAGGATGAGACAAGACATGGGTAATCACGTCATCGTGCTGGGCGCCGGTATCGTCGGCGTCTGCTGCGCGCTGGAACTGCAGCGGCGCGGCATGTCGGTCACGCTGGTGGATCGGCAGGCGCCCGGGATGGAAACGTCGATGGGCAACGCGGGCGTGCTGGCCCGCAGTTCACTGATGCCGTTCAATCACCCTGGCCTCTGGGGACAACTTCCGCGTCTCTTGAAGAACGACACCGTCCAGTTCCGATACCGGTGGCCCTACCTGGCCTCGAACCTGGGCTGGGCAGCGCGATTCCTCATGAGCGCGCGGCCGTCCGTCTTCCAGGAGACTGCAAACGCGTTGGACGGCCTGATCCGGCTGTCCGCGCCCGAACACCTGAAGCTGCTGGATGAAAGCGGCGCGCGCCACCGGCTGCGCGACACCGGCTGGATCTTCCTGTACCGCACGGCGGCGGCCTGGAACGCGGGCGCATTGGCGCGCCGCACCTTCGCGCAGTACGACGTGCCGACCCGCGAGCTGAACCCTGCGGAACTTGCCGAGGTCGAACCCGCCCTGTCGCCGATCTTTCACCGCGCATTGTGGATTCAGGGTTCGTATTCGGTGGATGATCCGCACGAGGTCGTCGCCGCGTACGCCCGCCTGTTCCAGCGCGAGGGCGGCACCTTCAAACGGATGGACGCCGCCGCCATCCGCCGCGACGCCAATGGCTGGACGGTGCAAGGGACAAGCGCATCGGAATCGGTGTCGGCCGACCGGCTGGTCGTCGCGCTGGGACCGTGGTCCAAGGCGTTGCTCAAGACCACCGGCATCGACCTGCCCATGGCGTTCGAACGCGGGTATCACATGCACTACAGCGGCCGCGACGGCGCGCGCGTCACGCGGCCGGTTTACGACACCGGCGGCGGCTACGTGCTGTCGCCCATGGCACGCGGGCTGCGCCTGTCGACGGGCGTCGAGCTGAACGCTTGCGAGGCGCCCGCGCGTCCCGAGCAGCTGGATCTGGCGGAACAGCGCGCCCGCGAGGCCTTACCGCTGGGCGACCGGCTGGACGCCGCCGCCTGGCTGGGCCGCCGCCCCACCCTGCCCGACAGCCGCCCGATGATCGGCGAAGCGCCGCGCCATCCCGGCCTGTGGCTGGCGCTGGGGCACCAGCACATCGGCTTCAGCACCGCGCCGGGCACGGCAAAGGTGCTGGCGGAACTGATGCTGGAAGGCGCCGCCGCATCTCGACACGTGGCCTTCCGGCCCGGCCGGTTCATCTAGGCAAACGCGGTCCTTGAAGGACCGCGTTGTTGACCCCGCTATTTACCGCGCCTTTTCGTCTTCAGCCCAGCAAAAGCGCATCGTCCGACAGCTTCTCGCCCCGCACCCGCTCGAACATGGCCAGCAGGTCCGGCACGTCCATGCCGCGGCGCTCGTCGCCGGACACGTCCAGCACGACCTGGCCCTGGTGCAGCATGACGGTGCGGTCGCCGACATCCAGCGCCTGGCGCATGCTGTGCGTGACCATCATGGTGGTGAGCTGGTTTTCCGCCACGATGCGCGCCGTCAGTTGCAGCACGAAGTCCGCGGTGCGGGGGTCGAGCGCGGCGGTGTGCTCATCCAGCAGCAGGATGCGCGAGGGTTGCAGCGCCGCCATCAACAGGCTGACCGCCTGGCGCTGGCCGCCGGACAACAGGCCGATGCGGTCGGTCAGGCGGTTTTCCAGGCCCAGACCCAGCGTGGCAAGGCGCTCGCGAAAGCCCGCTTTCATCGAGGCCTTTACGGCGCGGCTGTAGCCGCGCGAGGCGCCGCGCATCTGCGCCAGCGCCATGTTTTCCTCGATGGTCAGGTCTTCGCAGGTGCCCGCCATCGGGTCCTGGAACACGCGGGCCACGCTGCCCGCGCGCGCCCACACGGGCTTGCGCGTCACGTCCACACCATTGATGTCGATGCGTCCCGAATCGATGGGCAGGTCGCCCGACACGGCATTCAGGAACGTGGACTTGCCCGCGCCGTTGGAACCGATCACGGTGACGAACTGGCCCGACGGGATTTCCAGCGTGAGGCCGCGCAGGGCGCGGGTCTCGATGGGAGTACCCGCGTTGAAGGTGATTTTCAGGTCTTTTGCGGACAACATATCAGCGCCCCTTCTTGCCGACCAGGCGGCGCTTGAGCATGGGGATGACCAGGGCGATCGTGACGAGCACCGCGGTGACGAGGTTCAGGTCCTGCGCCTTCAGGCCGATGAAATCGCTGTTGAGCGCCAGGGCGATGAAGAAGCGGTAGACGATGGCGCCGATGATGACGGCCAGCGTGGCCAGCACCAGCTTGCGCGACGGCAGGATGCTTTCGCCGACGATCACCGCGGCCAGGCCGATCACGATGGTGCCGATGCCCATCGAGATGTCCGAACCGCCCTGCGTCTGCGCGAACAGCGCGCCGGCCAGCGCGACCAGCGCGTTCGACAGCGCCATGCCGCCCAGGATCATGCGGCCGGTGTTCACGCCTTGCGCGCGGGCCATGCGGCCGTTGGAACCGGTGGCGCGCACGGCCAGGCCGGTTTGCGTGGCAAAGAACCAGTCCAGCGCCAGCTTGCAGAGAATGACGATGACGATCAGCAGCAGCGGGCGGGCGACATAGTCGGAAATCCACGCAGGCTGCAGGATCGTGAACACGGTGGGTTCAGTGATCAGCGGCACGTTGGGCTTGCCCATGATGCGCAGGTTGATGGAATACAGCGCGATCATCATCAGGATGCTGGCGAGCAGATCCATGATCTTGAGCTTGACGTTCAGCCAGCCCGTGACCAGCCCGGCGGCCGCGCCGGCGATGGTGGCGATGATGGTGGCGGAAAACGGATCGGTGCCCGAGGCGATCAGCGTCGCACAGACTGCGCCGCCAAGCGGAAAGCTGCCGTCCACGGTCAGGTCCGGAAAGCGCAGCAGGCGAAAGGAGATGAACACGCCCAAGGCCACCAGACTGAAGATCAAGCCGATCTCCAGCGCGCCTAACAACGAGAACAATGACATGGGTCAGATCCAATCAAGATAAGAAACGAGCATATTAAAGAAGTGAAACGTACGATTTCTTGCGTTCGCGGGTCAGTTTTACCCGAGCTTTCGCAATGAACGTTTCCCGGCATGGATTTTCTCTCGTTTCCCGCCCGCGTGCCTACGCGCCGGCGCAGCCAGCGAAAGCACGAGACCTGTCAAGGAAGCAACAACGCCGGGCCGCGAGCATCTTGTGAACGCTGCCGCCCTGTGGAACATCGGGTAAGCACACCACGAAAAACGCAAGAAAAACCCCGCGCACGCCGGATAGGCATGGCGGGGCCGATTTCGCGCCGTATTATTTCACGACCACCGCGGCGGACTTGATCAGCGCCTCGGGCAGGGTCACGCCCTGCTTGGCGGCCGCGCCCGGATTCACGTACAGCTCGAGCTTGGAGCTGGTTTCAGACGGAATCGCGCCGGGCTTCTCGCCCTTCAGGATGCGCACGACGACCTTGCCGGTCTGCACGCCCAGATCGCGGTAGTTGATGCCCAGGGCGGCAATGCCGCCGCGCTTGACGCTGTCGGTATCCGACGCGATCAGCGGGATCTTGGCGTCGTTACCCACCTTGACCAGCGACTCATACGCCGACACGACGTTGTTGTCGGTGTTGGTGTAGATGACGTCGACCTTGCCGATCAGGCTGCGGGCGGCGGACGCCACGTCCACCGAGCGCGGGGCGGCGGCTTCGACCAGGCTCATGCCCGACTTGGGCAGGATTTCCTGGAGCTTCTTGACGACGACGACCGAGTTGGCCTCGCCCGGGTTGTAGACGATGCCGACGCGCTTGGCGTTGGGCAGGATCTTCTTGATGAGTTCAACCTGCTTGTCCAGCGCCAGCAGGTCAGACACGCCGGTCACGTTGGTGCCCGAGGCGTCCATGCTGGACACGAGTTGCGCGGCAACCGGATCGGTCACGGCGGAATACACCACCGGCACGTCCTTGGTGGCGGCCACGACGGCCTGCGCCGACGGCGTGGCGATCGCGACGATGGCGTCCGGGCGGTCGCCGACGAACTTGCGGGCGATCTGCGCGGCCGTGCCGTTGTTGCCTTGCGCGCTTTGATACTGCCACTTCAGGTTCTTGCCCGGCTCGTAGCCGGCTTGCTTGAGGGCGTCTTGCACCCCGTCACGCACGGCGTCCAGCGCCGGATGCTCGACGATGGCGGTCACCGCGACGGACTTTTGCTGCGCGGCGACCGGTGCGGCGATAGCCATCGCCAGCGCCATCGCGCCAACCGTCAGAAAATGTTTTTTTCCGATCAGCATATGTTTGCTCCTTGAACCCTGGGTGTTGCTTGTTGAATTTGCCGGTTTCTTCATGGCGGGCGCGGGTTTTTGATCCGTTTGTCCTGCCACAAAGCCGTATAGTCTAACGTGCCGTCCACCAAATGGACTTGGGGGGAATCCCTGTAATGGTGCATCCATACAGGCGCGCCCCGTCCCGGGGCAGCGGCGTGAATATACTGACAACCGCCGGGCAAACGCCGTTCATCCCGTTCCGCGTGCCCGCCGACGGCATCCCGAGGCCACCATGATCAAACGCGCACTGGGCCGATCCGGCCTGCAGGTTCCCCCGCTCACTTTCGGCGGCAACGTCTTCGGCTGGACCGTCGACGAGGCCGGCACCTTTTCTTTGCTGGATGCGCTGGTGGACGCCGGCCTGAATTTCATCGACACGGCCGACATGTACTCGCGCTGGGTCCCCGGCAACCAGGGTGGCGAATCCGAAACCCTGATCGGCAAGTGGCTCAAGCGATCGGGCAAGCGCGACCAGGTGCTGATCGCCACCAAGGTCGGTATGGAGATGGGTCCGGGCCAGAAAGGCCTGTCGCCCGCCTACATCCGGCGCTCCTTGGACGCATCGCTGGCGCGCCTGCAGACGGACTACGTGGACCTGTACCAATCGCACCAGGACGACCCGGACACGCCGCTGACCGACACGCTGGCCGAATACGCCAAGCACATCGAAGCCGGCAAGGTGCGCGCGATCGGCGCGTCCAACTACACGGCGGTGCGGCTGTCGGAAGCCCTGATCGCCAGCGAGCGGCACAGCCTGCCGCGCTACGAAAGCATCCAGCCCGAGTACAACCTGTATACCCGCGAACCCTTCGAATCCGGTCTGCAAAGCCTGGTGAAGACCCAGCAGATGGGCACGATCAATTACTTCGCGCTGGCAAGCGGGTTTCTCAGCGGCAAGTACCGCGGTCCCGAAGATGCAGGCAAGAGCGCGCGCGGCAAGAAGATCGTGGATACGTATCTGAATGATCGTGGCTACCGCATCCTGAAGGCGCTGGACGAGGTGGCCGAGGACGCCGGCTGCACGCCCGCGCAGGCTGCGTTGGCCTGGCAGATCGCGCAGCCGGGCATTACGTCGCCCATCGTCAGCGCCACGTCGCTCGCCCAGCTGGACGAACTGGTCAAGGCCGCCAGCCTGACGCTGACGCGTGACCAGCTGGCCCGGCTGAGCCAGGCCAGCGATTGGCGCTGAGGTTGCTTAGTTCAGCCGCTTAGTTCAGCCGCTTAGTCCAACGTCACGCCGGAGTCCTTGACGACCTTGGCCCAGCGCTGGACTTCGCTGTCGACGAACTTGCCGAACTCGGCGCCGGTCAGCGTGGGCACGCCGGTGCCATTGCCCGCCCAGGTCTCCTTCAGCTTGGGCGTGTTCAGCGCTTTCGTGATCTCGGCGGCCATTCTTTCCGTGGCTTCCTTCGGCGTGCCCGCGGGCGCCCAGATCGCATACCAGGTCGACACCACGTAGTTCGGCACGCCGGCTTCGGCAGCCGTGGGCACGTCGGGCAGGGATTGCGAACGCTCCGTGGCGGCCACCGCCAGCGGCTTGATCGCGCCGGCGCGGATGTGGCCAGCCGACGAGCCCAGGCCGTCAAACGCCAGATCCACCTGACCGCCAATCAGCGCCGACAGCATGGGACCCGCGCCCTGATACGGCACGTCCACCAGCTTGACCCCCGTCTGCATCGCGAACAGCTCGCCGGCCAGGTGGTGCGTGCTGCCCTTGCCTGCCGTGCCGAAGTTGATTTCGCCGGGGCGTTTCTTTGCGTAATCGATGAACTCCTGCAAGGTCTTGACCGGCAGCTTGCTTGCGTTGATGACGACGACCTGCGGCGGCTGCGCCACCAGGGCGACCGGCACGAAATCCTTCTGGATGTTGTAGCTCAGGCTCTTGTACAGGGAAGGCGCCAGCGCATGGTGTGCGCCGCCCATGAAGAACGTGTAGCCGTCGGGCTTGGCCTTGGCCGCCACGCCGGCGCCCACGGTGCCGCCCGCGCCGCCCTTGTTGTCGATGACCACCGTCTGGCCAAGCTGCGTGGTGAGCTGCGCGGCCAGCGGACGGGCGAACGTGTCCGTGCCGCCGCCGGCGGGAAACGGAACGATCAGCGTGATGGGGCGTTCGGGCCATTGCGCGGCGGCAACGCCGCCGAAACCCAGGGCTGCCACGGCGAACACGGCCGCGGCGGTGGTGCGATAAGTCATTTTGTCTCCTCTTGCTGCATCGGGGGACGGCGCCTGTTTTCTGGCGTCTCGTCGCTGAGATATTTTTTTCTTCTGAATGCGGCGGGCAGGTCTTATCGGGGCATTGGATGGGGATGCTTCTCCTTGGCTGCGGTAAATGAACGCGGTGAAAGAATTCGGTGATAAAAAAGCCGGCCCCGCGGGGACCGGCTTCGGTATGGACTACAGCGCCTTGTAGGTGTCGCGCAGCACGTTCTTCTGAACCTTGCCCATCGTGTTGCGCGGCAGTTGGTCGATGATATGCACGCGCTTGGGCACCTTGAAGTTGGCGATGCGGCTCTTCAACTCGGCTTGCATGGCGGAGGCGTCCAGCGTCGCGCCGTCCTTGGGCACCACGACGGCCACCACGGCCTCGCCGAAGTCCGGATGCGGCACGCCGATCACCGCCGACTCCGACACGCCCGGCATGTCGTCGATGAGCGTCTCGATCTCCTTGGGGTACACGTTGTAGCCGCCGGAGATGATCAGGTCCTTGCTGCGACCGACGATGGACAGATAGTCGTCCGGCGCCGTGCGGCCGGCGGACTCGCCGCCCCAGCGGCCCACGTCGCCGGTCTTGAACCAGCCGTCGTCGGTGAATTCTTCGCGCGTCTTTTCCGGCATGCGCCAGTAGCCCGAGAACACGTTGGGACCGCGCACCTGCACGTTGCCGATCTCGCCGGGTGCGAGCGGCTTGCCGGCGTCGTCGACCACCCGGACATCCACACCCGGCAAGGCACGGCCGACGGTGCCCGCCAGGCGCTCGCCCAGCGCGGCGTCGTACGGGTTGGAGGTCAGCATGACGGTTTCGCTCATGCCGTAGCGCTCAAGAATGGGATGGCCGCTGCGTTCCTTGAAGTCGGAGAACGTTTCGGCCAGCAGCGGCGCGGAGCCCGAGATGAACAGGCGCATGTTGGCGCAGACGTCCCGATTGAAGCGCGGATCGGCCAGCAGACGCACGTAGTAAGTCGGCACGCCCATCATCACGGTGCTTTGCGGCAGATAGTGCAGCGCCTGGTCGGCGTCCAGCTTGGGCAGCCAGATCATCCGGGCGCCCGCCAGCAGCGCGCCGTGCGACGCGACGAACAGGCCGTGCACGTGGAAGATCGGCAGCATGTGCAGCAGCACGTCGTCCTCGCGCCAGCCCCAGTATTCATGCAGGGTGCGCGCGTTGGCCGCCAGATTGCCGTGCGAGAGCATCGCGCCCTTGCTGCGGCCCGTGGTGCCCGACGTGTACAGGATGGCGGCCAGGTCGTCCGGCTTGCTTTCAACGGTCTTGAACGTCTGCGACAGGCCGCCGGCCGCGTCCAGCAGCGTGCCGGTGCGGTCTTCGTCCAGCGTGTAGACGTGCGGGCAATTGGCCTTGTCGGCGGCGCGCTTGACCCAGTCCAGGTTCTTGCTGGCGCAGACCACGACGGACGGCTCGGCGTTGCCCAGGAAGTATTCGATTTCGGATTCGCGGTACGCGGTGTTCAGCGGCAGGTACACGAGGCCGGCGCGCAGCGTGGCCAGGTACAGCAGCAGCGCCTCGGGCGACTTTTCGACCTGCACGGCGACGCGCGCGCCGTCGGGCAGGTTCAGCGATTGCAGCAGGTTCGCCAGGCACGCGGTCGCGCGGTCGATGTCGTCCCAGGTGTATTCGAGGTCGGGCGTTTCCAGCGCGACTTTGCTGCGGTCTTTGGGAAAGCCGCCTTGCAGGACAGCGTATAGGTTGGCGTTGCTCACCTGTCTAGTCTCCGGTAAAGGAAGGGTCTTCGCCGGCCAGGAAGGCGCGCACGCCCTCTCTGTGGTCCCGGCTTTCGGCATAGGAGAAATAATCGCGATACTCGTCCTCGGTCAAGGCGGCGCCGGTGGCGAGCCTGGCGGACAAGCGTTTGTTGATGCGGGCGGCCAGCGGCGCGCCCTGGGCGATGCGGTCGGCGCTGCGGCGGGCGGACGTGGCCACGTCGCCGTCGTCGACGATGCGGGTCAAGAGACCCAGGTCTTTGGCTTCGGCGGCGCCGAACACCCGGCCTTCCAGCAGAATGGCCAGCGTGGCGGCCCTGCCCGCCAGCGCCAGCAGGCCGCGCATTTCGTCCGGGGCCATCGGAAAACCCAGGCGATTGATGGGCACGCCGAAGCGGGCCGACGCGCCGGCGATGCGCAGGTCGCACTGACAGGCGATTTCCAGCCCGCCCCCGACGCACACGCCCTCGACCTGCGCGATGACCGGTTGCGGGCATTCGGCCACGGCGCGCAAGGCGGGCGCCAGGATTTCGCGGTGATAACGCTGCACGCCGGCAAGATCGGCGCGTTCGGCGGGGAACTCGCGGATGTCGGCGCCGGCGGCGAAGTTGCCGCCCTCGCCACGCACGATCACGCAGCGCACGGCGTCATCCTGCGCGATGCGCGTGAAGACATCGCGCAGTTCGCGCCACATGCCCACCGTGATCGCATTCAGGCGTCCCGGGTGCGACAGCGTCACCCAGGCCAGATGCCCGTCGCGATCGAGCCGCACACTGCCTTGGCCTTGGCTCTGGCCTGCCACGTTCTCCGTCATGTCCCCTGCCCTTGTTGTGATTGTCAGGAACCCGCCGCCGTGTTTCCGGCGGTCAGGCCACGCGCCCCACGCCGCGGCTGATCTGCGGCTTGCCCTCGTTCAGGCGCTGAAGGTTGGTGTCCAGTTCGTCCAGGTCATACAGGTAATTGACCATCATGGCGCACGACTGCTTGAGCCCCTTGGGCGAGGTGTCGGCCGCCCAGTTCAGGCGTTCGATGCGCGCGCCGTTGCCCAGATGGAAACGCGCCACGGGATCGACCGGCAGACCGTTCTTCATCGACTGCAGATAGCAGGCCGCCAGCCGGAAGCCGGCGCGCTTGACCACGTCTGGCGCCTTGCCCTGCGCGGCCTTGGCCAGACGCGCGACCCAGCGCTGCCCGTCCGGCACGCCTTCACGCTGGCGGTCCTTGGCACGCGTCTTGTCTTCGCGCACGATCGCCTCGACGGCCTGCGCGTCCTGCTTGCCCAGCCATTCGGTAAAGCCCGGAATCGGCGACAAGGTGGCAAAGGCCTTCAGCTTGGGCAGTTCTTCCAGCAGCTGCTCGACCACGCGCTTGAGCAGGAAATTGCCGAAGCTGATGCCCTTGAGGCCCGGTTGCGTGTTCGAGATGGAGTAGAAGATCGCCCAGCGCGCCTTGTCCAGATCCTGCGGCGGCAGCGTGCTGTCCAGCAGCACCTGCACGTTGTCGGCCATCTGGCTGGCAAAGGCCACTTCCACGAAGATCAGCGGCACGCCCGGCATCTGCGGATGGAAGTACGCATAGCAGCGGCGGTCGGGCGCTACGCGGTGGCGCAGGTCGTCCCAGGACTTGATCTCGTGGACGGCCTCGTAAAGGATCAGCTTTTCCAGCAGCGACGCGGGCGAATCCCAGGTCAGCGGACGCAGTTCCAGCAGGCCCACGTCGAACCACGCCGACAACAGGCCCTCCAATTCCTTGTCCAGCGACTGGATGCCCGACACCTGCTTGCGCCAGCGCAGCATGTCCGCGCGCAGGTCCACCAGAAAGCGCAGGCCTTGCGGCTGGGCGTTGAACCGCTTGAAGAGGCGCACCCCCTCGCCGCCATCGCCCGCATACGTGGCGCGGATCTGCGCCAGCGCGGCCAGCATCAGACGGCGGTCCTTGCCGTCGGCCGCGGCGTATTGCTCGCACCAGCGGCGCGCCAGCTTGTTGGCGGCCACGTCGGCCAGGCGCGCCTCGAACAGGCGGCGGACTTCGGATTCGCTGGGCAGGCGCCCGCGCTCCCACAGGCGGCCCAGCCGCGTGATCAGGCTGGCGCTTTCGGCCGCGGCGGCGGCATCGACCAGATCGGCCTCGGGCTCAGGCGTGCGTGCGCCGCGCGCGGGCGCGAGATTGGCGGGTGCGGACATGGGCGGGCTCCTCGATGACGATGGGATCGGACGGCGCCGCGTCGGCGGCGTCTTCGTTGCTAAGGACGCGCAGCGCTTCAAGCTGGCGCATCAGGTGGGTGTGCGCCAGCGCCTGCGCGGCGTCGGAATCGTGGGCCTTCAGGGCCTCGAAGATGGCAAGGTGTTCGGCGCAGGACTGGTCGATGCGGCCGGGCCGGGACAGGCTGCGATGGCGCGACAGGCTCAGCACCTTGCGCAGATTGCCCACCATGTCGGACAGCCATTGGTTGCCGGCCAGCGCCTGGACGGCTTCGTGAATGAGGTAATTGGTCTTGTAGTAGGCGTCGATGCGGCCCGCCTTCGCATGGCCGGCCAGCGCGGCGTGCAGCGGTTCCAGTTCGGCCAGCTGCGCGTCGGTGGCCTTGCGCGCGGCCTCGAAGGCGCAGCGCCCTTCCAGCATCGCCATCAGCGGGAAGATGTCTTCCAGATCCTGGGCGGACAGTTCGTTGACGAAGCAGCCGCGGCGGGGTTCCAGCCGGACCAACCCTTCGGTGGCCAGCACTTTCAACGCTTCGCGCAGCGGCGTGCGCGAAATGCCCATTTCGCCAGCTAGGCGGAGTTCATCGATCCATTCGCCGTTACGCAGCGACCGCGCATGGATCATGCCGCGCAGGCGGTCCGCGACTTCCAGATACAGGGCTTGCCGGACGATGGGTAGGGTCATGGGCAGACGGCGGGGAAATGCCGTAATTCATAATTATGAATAAGCCGATGATAGACCCGGGTTTGGCGAAAGGTAAAGCCGGGGCGGGTTGGGAGCTTCCCTAATAAGAAGGGGCTGCGACGTCGGACGGCATAGTTATGGACACGGACCACGATCCCGAAAGCTGGTCGGAAACAGGACTGAATTACGACTAAACTTAGTCCGATCAAGCCTATGATTTGGGAGTCCTACCCATGAAATACTCCACTCAAGTGAAGCCGATCTCATACCTTAAGAGTCACGCCGCCGAGATCGTGACCACGCTGACCGAAACCCGCGAACCCATGCTGATCACCCAGAACGGAGAGGCCAAACTCGTCGTCATGGACGTACGAAGCTTCGAGGAGCAGGAGCAAGCCATGGCCCTGCTTCAACTGCTTGCGGGCGGCCGCAAAGACATCGAAGAAGGACGCGTCATTCCGGCGGCGGATGTATTCGCGCAGATTGAAGCGATGGATCGGGACGATTCCGAATGAGTCGAACGGTGGTCTTTTTGCAGACAGCCGCAGATGATCTCCAGGAGATACGCCGCTACATCAGAACGAACTTCTCGCAGCAGGTCTGGCTCGATTCATACGCCCGGATCAACAAAGCCATTCTGAATCTCGAACAATTCCCGTACGCGGGGCACCCCCTCCCGGAGCTGCCTGCCACCCACTTCATGCAAATAGTCGCGGTCAAAAATCGGGTCATTTATGAAGTTGTTGCAGACAAGGTATATATCCACCTCATCTGCGATAGCCGGCAGGACTTCAAGATCAAACTCGCCCGCCGGCCGCTCAGGACGCTGCGCTTCTGAATCGCTTCAAAAATGCAGTACCCCGTCTACTGCATGCCGCGTCAACGAGCGCGCCCAGCGGCGAGCAGGCAGCCCGTACTTCCCTTCCACGATCTCGGCGCGCGCCAGCAATTCAGCCGGGGTGATCGCCAGGCTGGGGCCGGAAAAGGCCAGAACGATCTGGTTGCCGGCCTCGACTTCTGGCAGCAGCACGATGCGGTCGTCGAAGGCCTTGGACAGGTTGTCGATGTTCTTGCCGAAGCTTTCGTGCCGGCCGAACAGGTTCACGGCCAGGATGCCGACGTCGCCCAGCACGCGGCGGCAGTCGCGGTAGAACTTCACGCTGTCGCGTACCGGGCCCTCGGCGGCGGCGTCGTACAGGTCCACCATCAGCACCGGGCAGCGTCCGGCGTTCAGCGGATCGGCCACCCACGCGCCGGCGTCGGCGTGCTCGACCTGCAAGCGGTTCGCCCCGGGCAGGCGGAAGAACATGTGGCAGGCGGCGGTGACGCGCGGATTCCATTCCACGGCCAGCAGCGGGCCGCGCGTGTGCTTGGCGCAGAAGCGCGCCAGCGACCCGGCGCCCAGGCCCAGCATGCCGATGGCCTCTTCCTTCGGCGGCTCCAGGAACAGCAGCCAAGCCATCATCTGCGCGGTGTATTCCAGCACCAGATCGGCGGGGCTCTTGATGTTCATCGCGCCCTGCACCCATTCGGTGTTGAAGTGCAGATAGCGGACGCCGTCGGCTTCGGAAAGCGTCGGCTGGTCGAGTTCGGAGGGGAAGTTGGATTTGTACATGGGCGCGATTGTAGGCCGGCCGCCCCGTCCCCGGCCGCCGATTACGCCGCTGCTTCCCAGATGCGCTCGAGCAGGTCCGGGCCGGACACTTCAGCCTCCAGGCTGGCCGACAGCCGCAGGACGCGCTTCAGGTACAGATGCGCATCGCACTCCCAGGTCACGCCCAGCGCACCATGCGTCTGGATCGCGTTCTGGGTGGCGCGGCGGCTGGCTTCGACGGCCAGCAGCGGCGCGAACAGGCAATCGGTTGCCGCCGACGCCGCGCGGTCATCCAGCGCCGATGCCGCCGCCCAGCCCGCCAGCCGCGCATCGTCCATCGCCATCCAGTCCTCGGCCAGCCGATGCTTGATCGCCTGATTGGCGCCGATGGGGCGGCCGAACTGCTGGCGCTCGCGGGCGTACCCAGCTGCCATGTCCAGCGCCGCCGAGGCCGCCCCCAGCATTTCCGCCGACCGCAGCAAGCGCAGACGCGTGCGCAGCAGATGCCACGTGCCCGGCTTGACCTGGACATCGGCGCTTTCCAGGACCGCGGGATCCGCCGCGACCCCGACCGGCATGGTCGGATCCAATCCCCCCACACCCGCCACAGGCGACAGCAGATCCAGACGCACGGACGCCGGACCAGCCTCGCGCACGGCAAGCGCGCGCACGCCCTCGCCGGCGCCTTCGATGAAGGCCGACCCGTCGGGGCGCAGTGCCGCATCGGCGTACCAGGTATCGCCGGCCATCATGTCGCCGGCCCATTGCGCGATAGCCCCACCCGCCTCGCACAACGTCGGCAGCATCACCATGTTGGATACGAGCGGCAGGCTCAGCAGATGGCGCCCCGCTTCCTCGGCGACGATCCAGGCCTCGCGCATGCCCAAGCCGAGTCCGCCTTGTGCCTCGGGCGCCAGCAAGGCGGGCCAGCCCTGTTCGGCCAGATCGCGCCACAGCGCCAGGCGGGCCGGCGCACCTTGATGACAAGCGCCGCGCGCCACGGCCACCGGATGGCGCTGCGACAGGAAACGGTGCGCGGCGTCGCGCAGCATGCGCTGGTCTTCACTCAGATGCAGATTCATTTACGGTCAGCCCTTGGGCAGGCCGAGCACCTGCTCGGCGATGATGTTGCGCTGGATCTCGGACGTGCCGGCCAGGATGGTTTCGGCCCGCGACCATAAATAGGCGTGCGTCAGCGACGCCGCGCGGGTGTCGGCTGCGTCCACGCCGAGGCAGGCGTCCTCGCCCAGCAATTGCATGGACAGTTCGAGCAGGCGCTGGTGCGCCTCGCTCCAGTGGATCTTGGTGGACGATCCTTCCGGTCCGGGCGGATCGCCCCGCGTCGCGCCGGCCAGCGCGCGCTGCGATTTCAGCGCCAGCACGTGGCTGTCGGCCGCCAGCCGCGCCCAGCGGTGGCGCACCGATGCCGACGACGCCGGCACGCGGCCCTGCTTGTCCGCCTGCAGCGCCAGCGCGCGCACCTGACGCAGCTCCTGCGAAAAACGCACGAGTCGCGGGATGAAATACGTGCCGCGCTCGAAGCTTGCGGCCGCCATCGCGATGCGCCAGCCCTGGTTCAACCCGCCTAGCAGCGCGCCCTGCGGCACGAACACGTCCTCGAAAAAGACCTCGCAGAACTCAGCTTCGCCCGTGAGCTGGCGGATGGGTTCGACCCGCACGCCGGGACTGCGCATATCCACGAGCAGAAAGCTCAGGCCTTTGTGCCTGGACGCGTCCGGATCGGTGCGCGCCAGCACGAAGCACCACTGCGCCCGGTCCGCAAACGATGTCCAGATCTTGTGGCCGTTCACGCGGAAGCCGCCCGGCGCCGGTTCCGCCCGCGTGCGCACCGAGGCCAGGTCTGAACCGGCGCCCGGTTCGGAATACCCCTGGCACCACACCTCGCGGTTCGACAGGATGCCGGGCAGGAAGCGCTGCTTTTGCGCCTCGGACCCGAAATGCAGCAGGGTGGGCGCCAGGATGCCGTGGCCGATCAGGTTCACGCCCAGCGGCGCGCCGCAACGCGCGTGCTCTTCATGGAAGACCGCCTGGCGCGACAGCGGCAGCGCCTTGCCGCCGTATGTCGCCGGCCAGCCCAGCCCGGACCAGCCGTTTGCGCACAGCGTGTCTTCCCAGGCGCGCCGGTAGTCCAGATTGCGCGGGTCGGCCCCGCCGGGCCAGGACCGTGCAAACGCTGCGTAGGCCGTGTCGAGCCAGCCCCGAAGCGTCTGCCGGAACGCCTCGTCGTCCAGCGCCGCGCTGTCGGGCACGGCGGTTTGCTGCATCGTCATGCCTCACTCCAGCCGGATGTTCGAGTCGCGCGCCACCTTGGCCCAGGTCGCCACGTCTTTCTGGATGAACGCGCCGAAGGCTTTGGGATCACTGCCGATGATGTCCAGCCCCAGCCCCTCGAACTGCTTCTTCACGTCGGGCTGCTGCAGGATCTGCGCCAGGTTCTGGTAGAGCTTGTCGATCACGGGCTGCGGCGTGCGCGCGGGCGCGACCAGCCCCAGCCACGGCATGGCCGAATAGCCCGGCAGGCCGGACGCATCCACCGTGGGCAACTCGGGCAATGACGCCGAAGGCTTGGCCGTCGTGACCGCCAGCGCGCGCAGCTTGCCGTCCTTGACGAAGGGGCCCGACGAGGCCCACGCATCGAACATCACCTGCAGACGCCCCGCAACCAGGTCGTTGAGCGCGGGCGCGCTGCCCTTGTAGGGAATGTGCGCCATCTGCACGCCGGCCATGCTGTTGAAGAGTTCGGCCTCCAGGTGGGTTGAACTGCCCGTGCCGACGGAACCGTAGCTCACCTTGCCCGGATTGGCCTTCAGGTAGGCAATCAGCTCGCCGACATTCTTGGCCGGCACCGACGGGTGGACACCCAGCACGTGAACCACCGACGCGACTTGCGTGATCGGGGCGAAGTCCTTGACCGGGTCGTAGTTGACCTTGGTGTAGATGCTGGGCGCGATGCCCAGCGACGACGCGGCCATCAGCAGCGTGTAGCCGTCGGGCTCGGCGCGGGACACGTAATCGGACGCGATCATGGTGCCGCCGCCCGGCTTGTTTTCCACGATCACCGGCTGGCCTAGTTTTCCGCTCAACTTCTCGGCCAGCAGACGGCTCATGATGTCGGTCGCGCCGCCGGGTGAGAACGGCACCACGATACGCACGGGGCGCGCGGGGTAGTTGTCCTGGGCTTGCGCGACGCTCGTGGCGCCGATGCAGGCCAGTGCGACGCCGGCCAATATTGTCTTGATCATGCTTGTCTCCTCCTGAGGAATGCGCAGACGCGCTACGGGGTTGCGGGCAGGATCAGCGCGTCCAGCACCGCAACGCCCTGTCCCGCCTCTTTGATCAGCAAGGGATTCACTTCTATTTGCGCCACATGCGCGGGAGCGGCAAGCAAGGCGTTGCCCACGGCCACGATGCTCCTGCACGCCGCCGCCAGATCGCCCCGGGGCTTGCCCCGGAAACCGTCCAGCAGCGCAAACGCCTTGAGCTCCTGCAACATCTGCAAGGCGATGTCCTCGTCCACCGGCAGGAGCCGGTGGCTGGTGTCCTGGTAGATCTCGGTCAGCACCCCGCCCAGGCCCACCGTCAGCACGGGGCCGAAGACCGGATCGCGCGTGGCGCCAACGATGATCTCCGCCACACCGCGCTCCATCTTCTGGACCATGACGCCGTCGATACGCGCATTGGGCTGCGCGCGCGTCACCGCTTGCGTCACGGTGGCATGGGCCACGCGCACCGCCTCGTCGTCCGCAAGGTTCAGCGCGACGCCACCCGTTTCGGTCTTGTGCGCGATGTCGGGGCTCAGGATCTTCAGGGCGACGGGATAGCCTGCAATGCGCGCATCGCGCACGGCCTCGTCCGCATTGCGCGCCACCGCGGTGGCAGCCTGGGGCAGACCGAACGCGGCCACGAAGGCGCGAGCATCCGCTTCGTTGCATGGCAGAGCCGGCGCGCTGGCCATATCCAATGTGGGCGCCGCCGCCTGCCGCCGGGCCGTGCGCGCGTCACACCACAGCAAATATGGCGCCAGCGCCGCGACGGCCAGACCCAGATCCTCGAACACCGCGACTTCCACCTCGCGCAGCGCGGCACGGCTTTGCGCGAGGCCCGTATCGATGGCGACGAACAACCGCGGGTGCTCCCGGGACGCTTCGGCCAACGCGTCGGCCATGCGGTCCAGCATGTAGCCGGGCGCATACACGACCACGGCATCAATGGCGTCCGACGTGCCCAGCGCTTGCAGCACGGTGCGCACAAAGGCGGGATCGTTGACCACGTTGCCGGTCACGTCCACCGGATTGCCCACCATGCCGTAATCCGGAATGCCGCCTCGCAGCACCTCCTGCAGATCCGGCGGCAGGTCTGGCAGCTCCAGCCCCGCACCGATGAACTTGTCGGCCAGGATGGCCCCCAGCGCACCCGACATCGTCAGCACCGCCACGCGCTTGCCGGCCGTGCGGTGGCGCAGCGTCGCCAGACTGGCCAGATGCGCCATCTGCGCGAAGTCCGTGGCCTCGATGACGTTCAACTGGCGAAAGGCAGCCGCATACACGCGGCGATCGCCGGCCAGCGCCGACGTGTGCGACTGCACGGCCTGCGCGCCCTTGTCGGTGGCGCCTGCCTTCAGGGCGATCAGCAGCTTGCCCTGGCGTTCCAGCTCGCGGCACGCGCGCACGAAGCGGCCGCCATCGCGCAACTGTTCGATGTAGCCGAGCACGATTTCCGTCTGCGGGTCCGCCGCCAGATATTCCAGGTACTGCGAAAAATCCAGGCAGGCCTCGTTGCCGGTGTTGATGAAGTGCGAGAACGGCAGCCCCAGCCGGCGCGCGATCGCGTAGACCGCCGCGCACACGTTGCCGCTTTGGGTCAGCAGGCTGACCGAGCCCGGTCCCTCCTGCGCCGGCGCGGTCTTGAAGACCGACGCGAAGGCGGTATGCGCCTGCGTGTTCAGGTTTGCGAAGCCCATGCAATTCGGGCCCGCGACCGCCATGCCGCTTTCCGACACGAAGGCCTCCAGTTCGTCCTGCAAACGCGCGCCCTCGCCGCCCGCCTCGGCAAAGCCCGCCGCATACACGATGGCCGCGGGGATGCCCCTGGCATGGCAGCGCCGCAGCATGGGCGTGACGTCGGCCGCGGCGATGGCCAGCACCGCCAGGTCCACCGGCTCGGGCACGGCTTCGATGTCGGGCCAGCACCGCAGGCCGAAGACCTCCTGGTATTTCGGGTTGACGGGATAGATGCCGCCCGAAAAGCCAAAGCGCGTCAGCAGTTCCAGCGGCATGCCGCCAATGCGGCCCGGGTTTGCGCTGGCGCCGATCATGGCAATCGAGCGCGGATTCAGCAGAGGTTCAAGGCGTGAGGTCATGCGGCTTCGCCTTTCTTGTTGCGCTGGATGGCCTGCGCCAGGCCGCGCTCGCGCACCGCCTGGAATTCCTCGCTCAGGTGCGACAACTGATGCGTGTCGAAGTGCGCCGACAGCGCCGTGCGAAAGCCCTGCGCGTCCGCCGTGCGGTTCAGCGACCGCTTGATCAGGCGCAGTCCGAACGGCGGCGCCTGCGCGATGCGCTGGGCCAGCGCCAGCGTGGCGGCATCCAGTTCGGCTTCGGGCACCACCCGGTTCACCATGCCGATGCGCAATGCCTCCTGCGCATCGACCTTCTCGCCGGTGTAGAGCATTTCCTTGGCCTTGCGCAGCCCCATGACCCAGGGATGAATCAGCACCTCGGTGGCGGCCGCGGCCAGGGTGTGCCCGACCGGGTCCGAGAAGTACGCCGTGTCCGAACACACCACCAGGTCGCACATGTTGGCGATCATGAATCCGCCCGCCACGCACGCGCCCTGCACCTGCGCCACGGTGGGCTTGGGAAAGTCCCAGATGCGCAGGCAATACCCGTAGTAGCGGCGGGACTCGTAATCCCAGCGTTCCTCGACCGTGAAGTCGGCGCGCTTGGCCTGGGCTTCCTTCAGGTCATGCCCGGCCGAGAAATGCGCGCCGCGGCCGGCCAGGATGACCACCCGCACCGCATCGTCCTGCTCCGCGCGCGAGAGGGCGTCATCCAGTTCGTCCAGCATCTGCTGGCTCTGGGCATTGCGCGCGGATTCGCGGGCCAGACTGATTCGGCATACCGCGTCGTGCCGTTCGACGGCCAGGGTGGCGTATTCCATGGTCTCCTCGTCCTTGTCATGCCGCGCCGTCGGATGCAGCGCGATCTCCATGCCTTGAATTAACGCACTGCAAATCCTAAAATACAAAATATTCGGACCATTTTTCCCACAATATGAACAACCCAGGATCCACCGGCGGCACGCAGAGCATGCGTCGCGCGCTCGGCCTGTTGCGCGTGCTGGCGCAGCACCAGGAAGACGGCATCGACCTGCAGGGCGTCATGGCCGCCACCGGCCTGGAGCGTTCCACGGCGCACCGCCTCCTCAGTTGCCTGCTGGAAGAACAGTTCGCCGAACGCGACCGCGCCACCCGCCGTTATCGGCTGGGGGTGGATTCGATGCAACTGGGGTTTGCCGCGTTGCGGCGCACGCCTTTGCTGGACGCCCTGCGCCCGTTCGCGCAGAAGCTGGCACGCCTGTCTGGCGACACCGTGTTCCTGGTGATCCGCCAGGGCGACTACGCGCTATGTTTGCTGCGCGAGGCCGGCTCATTTCCGGTCAAGGTGTTCACTATCGACCAGGGGGAACGGCGGCTCTTGGGCGTGGGCGCGGGCGGCCTGGCGCTGATGGCGGCGCTGCCGGACGACGAGATCGCCGCGCTGTACGCAAGGCATGCGGCCAGCTACGCGCAGATCCGCGTTTCCAGCACGGCGCTGATGAAGGCGGTCAGGCAGACGCGCAATGCGGGATATTCCGAGATCGTGGACACCATCACGCCCGGCGTGTCGGGTGTGGGCGTGGCGTTTCCGGTGTCGGAGCTGACCTGGGTGGCCTTCAGTTTTGGGGCGATCAGCAGCCGGCTCGACGCGCCGCGGCGGGCGCAGATGGGCGCAATGCTGCATGCCGAATGCCAGGCGTGGGCAAAGGATTATCTGGGCCAGGAGGCCCCATGAAAAAACCCGCGAGGATCCGGCGTAGCCGGAACCTCGCGGGCTTGCCGAGCCGAACGAATCAGATCCGTTCGAAGATCGCGGCGATGCCCTGCCCGCCGCCGATGCACATGGTGACGAGCGCATAGCGGCCGCCCACGCGCTGCAGTTCATGCAGGGCCTTGGTGGTGATGATGGCGCCGGTCGCGCCGATCGGGTGGCCCAGGCCGATCCCGCTGCCGTTGGGGTTCACCTTGGCGGCGTCCAGCTTCAGTTCGCGCGACACCGCGCATGCCTGCGCGGCAAACGCCTCGTTGGCCTCGATGACGTCCAGCTGGTCGACCGTCAGGCCCGCGCGCTTGAGCGCCGCCTGCGTGGCCGGCACCGGACCGATGCCCATGATGTCGGGGTCCACGCCCGCATGCGCGTAGGCCACCAGACGCGCCAGCGGCTTGACGCCGCGCTTGGCCGCGACAGACGCGTTCATCAGCACCAGCGCGCCCGCGCCGTCGTTCAGCCCGGACGCATTGCCCGCCGTGACGGTGCCGTTTTCCTTCTGGAACACCGGCTTGAGCGTCGCCAGGCTGTCGGCCGTGACGTCGCGGCGCACGTGCTCATCGGTGTCGAACACAATCTCGCCTTTGCGCGACTTGATCTTCACGGGCACGATCTGGTCGCGGAAGTAGCCCGCATCGATCGCGGCGGCCGCGCGGCGGTGCGATTCCGCCGCCGTGGCGTCCTGGTCCTGCCGGTTGATGCCGAACTTGGCGGCCACGTTTTCCGCCGTGACGCCCATGTGCATCTTGCCGAAGGGGTCGGACAGCGCGCCGGTCATCATGTCCAGCATGACGCTGTCGCCCATGCGCGCGCCCCAGCGCTGGGCCGGGGCGATGTACGGCGCGCGGCTCATGCTTTCGGCGCCGGCGCCCACGGCAATGTCGGCATCGCCCAGCATGATGGTTTGCGCAGCGGACACGATGGCCTGCAGGCCCGAACCGCACAGGCGGTTGACGTTGAACGCGGGCGTTTCCTTGGAGATGCCGGCATTCATGGCGGCCACGCGCGACAGGTACATGTCGCGCGGCTCGGTGTTGATCACGTGTCCAACGGCGACATGGCCGACTTCGTCGCCCGAGACGCCTGCGCGTTCCAGCGCGGCCCGGATGACGGTGGCGCCCAGATCGCAGGGGGGCACATCCTTGAGTGCGCCGCCGAAATCTCCAATGGCGGTGCGGACGGCCGAAGCGACGATGACTTCATTCATGGTGTTTCCTCCTTGTGGTGCGTTGTGGTTCGTGCGTTGTGGGTCGCGCGATGCGGTCCATGAAGTGCGTTCCATCATACTGCCCGCCACTCGATACAAAACCCATATCGCAAACCCGCAAAATAATATTGGACAGCTATCAGCGCATTCCCGGATAGTGGCCGTCGGCGCCTGTCGCGGCGCCCTTGCCTTACCCGGAGCGACTGATGATCGACACGCTGGAACTCACTGCCATCCCTCCCGAGGATGAAGCCTTGCGCACCGAGGTGCGCGCCTTCCTGGCCGATGCGCTGGACGGCCTGGAGCCGGATGAGCGCGCCCGTTCATGGATGGGTTTTGACGCGGGCTTCAGCCGCCAGCTTGCCGAACGCGGCTGGCTGGGCCTGACGCTGCCGCGCGAATACGGCGGCGCGGCGCGCGGCCACTTTGCGCGATTCGTGTTGTCCGAAGAATTGCTGGGCGCGGGCGCGCCGGTGTCGGCGCACTGGATTGCCGACCGCCAGAGCGCGCCGCTCATCCTGAAATACGGCACGCCAGCGCAAAAGGATTTTTATCTGCCGCGCATCTGCGCCGCGCAGGCATTCTTTTGCATCGGCATGAGCGAGCCGGGTTCCGGCTCGGACCTGGCCAGCATCCGCACCCGAGCGGAAGCCGTGGCTGGCGGCTGGCGCTTGAACGGCAGCAAGATCTGGACGACGAACGCGCACCGTTCGCACTACATGATTGCGCTGGTTCGCACGTCCGGCACCACGGACGACCGGCATCAGGGGCTGTCGCAGGTGATCGTGGACCTGTCGTTGCCCGGCGTGTCGGTGCGCCCGATCGAAGACCTGGCGGGCGATGCGCACTTTTCGGAAGTCTTCTTCGACAACGTCGAATTGCCCGACGAGGCGCTGATCGGCGAGGAAGGCGGCGGCTGGGCGCAAGTGAATGCGGAACTGGCCTTCGAGCGCAGCGGCCCCGAGCGCCTGTACTCCAGCATCGCTCTGCTGGAGTGCTGGCTGGCGCATTGCCGCGATGGCGGTGGCGATGCCGATGCCGCCAGCCGGACAGCGCTGGGCAGCATCCTGTCGCAGATGGCGGTGCTGCGCGCGATGTCGCTGGCCGTGGCCGGCAAGCTGGCGGCGGGCCTGAGCCCCGCCACGGAGGCATCGCTGGTCAAGGATCTGGGCACCGAGCTTGAACAGGCGATTCCGCGCCTGATTGGCGATACGCTGGGCAGGCACCCCGACCGCCCCGTGCCGCTGCCACTGCTGCGCACGCTGGCCTATCTGGAACAGGTCGCGCCGACGTTTTCGCTGCGCGGCGGCACCCGCGAAATCCTGCGCGGCATCATTGCCCGCGGCCTTGGCCTTCGATAAGGACGACCGTCATGGACAACATTTTTGGCGACGCCGCCGAACGCCTTTTTGCCCAGACCTGCACCCCGGATGTCATCCGGCGCGTGGAGCGGGGCCAGCCGTCCGGTGACGCGTGGCAGGCCTGCGAGGATGCGGGATTGGCGGATGCGCTGGTGCGGGAAGAACATGGCGGCGCGGGCCTGGGCCTGGCCGATGCGCTGCCCGTCGTGCTGGCGGCGGGGCGCCATCTGTGCCCCTATCCCATTGCCCACACGCTGCTGGCGCGCGCGTGGCTGAGCCGCGTGCAGCGGCCGCAGGCGGCGGGGGCCATCGCGCTGGCACCACACGGCCTTGCCATCGACGGCGGGCGCATCGCGGGCGTCAGCGTAGCGTGGGCGCGCAGCGCTGACTACGTGCTGGCCGGCATCGATGGCCAGACCTGGCTGCTGCCCATGCAGGCGGTGCGCGTCGAATCCAACGGGGTGCACGGCAGCCTGGACGGCGGCGTTTCCTGCGCGCTGTCCGACGCCGAACGCCTCGACAGTTCGGCGCCGCTGGATACGATGGCGGCCACCGCCTACGCGGGGTTGATAGCCGGCGCCATGGATCGCGTGCTGGCGATGACGCTGGACTATGCGAACCAGCGCGCGCAGTTCGGCAAGCCCATCGGGCGCTTTCAAGCCGTGCAGCAGCAGATCAGCGAGATGGCCGAACAGGTGTGGGCCGCCCGCATGGCCGCACAACTGGCTTTTCAGGGCAATGACGGGCTGCCCCGTCCGCTGCTCGCCGCGCTGGGCAAGGCCCGCGCCAGCCTGGCCGTGCCGCGCGTGGCCGACATCGCGCACGCGGTGCACGGCGCCATCGGCGTCACCGAGGAGTACGACCTGCAGTTGTATACGCGCAGGCTGCGCGAATGGCGGCTCGCGGCGGGATCGGAATCGTATTGGCATGACCGCATCGGGGCTGACGCCCTCAGCAGTCGCAGCGACGCGCTGACCTATCTGCGTACGGCGTTGTACGGCAAGGAAACGGCATGAGCGCCGATCCGCGACAGCGATTCGCGTCAAAAACACGATGTAACGCGCCCTGCTTGCGGCAATGCCGCAGGCAGGCTTAGGATGGTGCTTCGATCCTCACCACCGATTCGGGAGCACATCGTGAAGACAGTTGCTGAGCTTCTCAGGGAAAAGGCCAATCACGCCGTCGTAACGGTTTCGCCGGATTCGTCGGTCTTCGACGCGATCAAGACGATGGCCGACCGCAGCATCGGGGCGGTGGTGGTGGTGGAAGGCGACGTGGTGCTGGGCATGCTGACCGAACGCGACTACGCGCGCAAGATCGTGCTGCAGGACCGGTCGTCGCGCACGACCAAGGTGCGCGACATCATGACGGACTCGGTGTATTACGTCGGCCCCACCGACACGCGGGAACACTGTATGGCCATGATGACCGAACGGCATTTCCGCCACCTGCCGGTCATCGACAACGACAAGCTGATCGGATTGCTGTCCATCGGCGACCTGGTCAAGGACGTGATGAGCGAGCAGAAATTCATCATTCATGAACTCGAGCGCTACATCACGGGGGAGCGTGGTTGACGGGAGAGTGAGGCCGGCGGTATCTCGCCGGCTGCGCCCGATGGGCCTCGCTTGGTCGGCAGCGCGTAGCCGGCCGCGCGTAGCCGGCCGCGCCTAACCGGCCGTACCTAGCCCACCGCGCCTAACCGGCCGCGCCTAGCCGGCCGCGCCTAACCGGCCGTACCTAGCCGGCCGCCAATATCCTCGTCGCCGGGACGATGAGCCCCAGGCCGGCGGCCAGCAGCAGCAAGAACACCATCCGCTTGACCTTCTTCATCGAATTCTCGGTGCTGTAGCGGCGCGCAAACCACGTCACGCCGATCACGACCGGCAGCGCTTGCACGCTCAACCAGAACGACGACACCATGAACGCGCCCTGCCCGGTCACGAGCGCCAGGCGCACCGTGGCGTTCAGCGAAAACAGGATCAGCAGGCTGTTGCGGATGGTGGCCAACGGCAGCGGCTGGCGGTACAGGTGATAGACCATGGGCGGACCGGCGCTGGAAAACAGGCCGCCCAGCACGCCCGAAACGCCACCGAAAAATACGCTGGAAGTGCGGGACGACAACTGCGCCAGCGGCTGGGTCCGCGTCACGAGCAAAATGGCGCACGCCAGGATGGTGACGCCCAGCAGCAATTGCAGCAACACCGCCATGGATCCGCTGATCCACGTCAGCGCGGCCACGCCCACCCCGACGCCGGCCAGGCTGCTGACCGCGGCAGGGGTCAGCAGCGACCAGTTCACCTGCGGCTTGGCGCGCAGCAAGGTGACGCCCGCATTGACCAGGGACAGCACGCTGACCACGTTGGCCACCTCGGACACCGAGGCAAGCTGGAACACGCCCGACAGGCCCAGCAGCACCAGGCCGAACGCAAAGCCCGTCATCGTCTGGGCATAGGTGGCAAGCGCCACGCAGGCCAGAAAAAGCAGATGTTGATAGATGCTCATACAGGAGAGCCAGACCTCGGCTCTGCCCGGCTGCGCGCCAATTGGGGCGGCAGGAGAGCGGATCGACGGGAAACGGCAGCGTAATAGTTGATGTGACAACGATTTTTCGCCGGGGATGATAGCACCGGGTGCGGCACGCATTCCGGCCCCGATATCGCCGATTCCACACATATGGTCACAAACTGATGCGCTCATGCACCCCGGGTGCGGCCGACGGCCGCTATCCTTGCCGCCCGGTAAGCCCTTCACGCCGATCCCGCCGCGCCGTCCCGGATCGCGGCGCGCGGCCGGACCGCCTGCGTAGCGCAAAAGACGCCCAGCGAGAATGACGCCCAAACAGACCACTATCAACACCGTGACGCTGACCTGCTCCACGTGCGGCAGCGCCAGTTTCACCAAGCTGGACACCAACGAATACCAGTGCAGCCACTGCCATGCGGTGACGCTGGTCGAAGACAACGTCGCGCAGCGGCTGGAAAAGATCCTCCGCAATATCCAGCAGCCCAAAACTGCGCCCATCAAGCCCGCCGCCATCGTGGCGATCTCGGCGGCGATCCTTGCCGCCGTCATCATCCCGCTGGTCGTCTCATCGCTGGGTTCGCGCCCGTCGCCCCTGCCCGCCCGCATTGTCGAACCGCCCATCGACGCCTCGCTGGTCAAGTTGACGGACGTGCAGGAGGTCAAGACGCGCGGGCGCAACGAGCTGGTCATGATCGTGCGCAACGAGACCGGCCGGAAGATCGACGTGCCGCGCGTGACGGCATCGTTCTTCCAGGGGGATCTGTCGCTGTCCACCGTGTCGGGCTCGGCGCCCGCGCGCTCGCTGGAACCGGGGGAGTACACCCCGCTGAAGATATCGTTGCCGTCCAAGGCGTATAGCCGCTACGACTTGCAGGTCGGCACGCCGTCGCCCGCGCGCGGCAAGAACAACGACGTAGCTGCCAGCCGCGTTCAGCTTGTGCGCAATGACGGCAATTACCGTCTGGTCGGTCTGATCCGCAACCAGGGCACCAACCCTGCCAGCAGCACGCAGATCACCGTCATGCTGTACGGCGCGGACGGCGGCCTGATCGGAACGGGCAACGGCTACGCCACCGCCAGCCCGCTGGCCCCCGACGCGCTGACGTCCTTCGACGTGCGCTGCGAAATGCTGCGCGATGGCGAGGTCGCCTCCTACGATTACATGGTGCAAAGTGAAAGCTGACCCCTCCTCCTCCCGGCGCCTGTCGCGGCCGGCCCTGGCAGGGCTGGCGCTGATCCTGTTTGGCGCGGGCGGGTATGCCGCGTGGAAATACACCGCGCTGGGATCCGCCAGCCCTCCTCCGGCGCAGGCCGTGGCCAAACCCGCCGCGCCCGAGGCCAAGCCGCCCGTCAGCCGCATCGTGCGCGTCACCCCGGCCAACACGCGGGTCATCGACCATGTCCGTCTGACCACCGAGGAATTGCTGGACCCGGATTTCGCCCTGTTTGATGGCGGGGCGTTAAAGCTGTCCGCACCTCGCCGGCTGCTGGACGAAATCGAACGCCCGGTGCTGTATGCCGAACTGGTCAACACCAGCGACCAGTTCGTAGCGCTGTCGCCCCGGGCGGAAATCGCGGTGTTCGACGGGTCGCGTCCGCTCGAGCTGCGCCAGGCCTGGAGCCTGCCGACGCATCTGTACCCTGGCGAGCGCGTGCCCGTGGCGCTGACCGGGCGCGTCGAACGCTTTACGGAAGTGAAAACCAACTGGCTGCCCGCCAAACGCGCTGCCCTGCCCGGCCCGCGTCCCCAGTTGGCCGTGACGGTGGAAAACACCGAAGCCGCCATCGGCACCGGCACGCTGAACTTTACCTACCGCTTCCGTTACAAGTACGTGACGGTGCACGGCCGGGTGCGCAACGACAGCAGCAGCGAGGTCGAAAAGGTGCGCGTGTGGGTCAGCCTGTATGACGCGCAGGATCAGCTCACGGGCGCTACGTTCCAGGAACTGCGGGTGCCGCGTCTGCCGCCGGGCGACAGTGCGCCGTTCCAGGTGGACGTCAAACAATACGGCGGCAACTTCGCCCGCGTCGGCGTGGTGTACGACGCCACGGCGCCCTGACCGGCTGGCGGTGGGCTTTTATACCGAAGCGGCCCTCGGGGCCGCTTTTTCTTTGCGGGGCGCCTGGGCCCTTGTCGTCCAGGCGCCCCCGCTGCCGCGTGCCGCCCGACTCCTGCCGCCCGAGGCTCGCAGCCGGCGACGAACGCCGGACGCCCGACGCCGGACGCCCGTCGCCCGTCGCCCCGCCAAGGCGTCGCCACCGAACAACAGCTATCGGCTCAAGTCTTATATAAGATATAAGACATTTGCTACCGGCCCCCACTTGCTTCTACAATTCCGGCCGACAACCCTTCTTCCAACCCGACTTTGAGCAGGCCTCACATGCTGGATACTTACCGCCAACACGTCGCCGAACGCGCGGCTCTGGGGATTCCCCCGCTGCCCCTTACGGCCAAACAAACCGCTGAACTGATCGAACTGCTGAAGAACCCGCCCGCTGGCGAGGAGCAGAACCTGGTCGAGCTGCTGACGCATCGCGTGCCGGCCGGCGTGGACGATGCCGCCAAGGTCAAGGCCTCCTACCTGGCCGCCGTGGCGCTGGGCAAGGAAGCTTGTGCGCTGATCAGCCGTGCCAAGGCGACGCAACTGCTGGGCACGATGCTCGGCGGCTACAACATTGGCCCGCTGGTCGACCTGCTGGACGATGCGGAAATCGGCACCATCGCCGCCGATGCGCTCAAGAAGACCCTGTTGATGTTTGACGCCTTCCACGACGTGAAGGAAAAGGCCGACAAGGGCAACGCCAACGCCAAGTCCGTGCTGCAAAGCTGGGCCGACGCCGAATGGTTCACCAGCCGTCCGGAACTGCCGGAAAGCTTGACCATCACGGTCTTCAAGGTTCCTGGCGAAACCAACACCGACGACCTGTCGCCCGCCCCCGACGCCACCACGCGTCCCGACATCCCGATGCACGCCCTGGCGATGCTCAAGAACAAGCGCGACGGCGCTGCGTTCGAACCGGAAGAAGACGGCAAGCGCGGCCCGGTCAAGTTCATCGAATCCCTGAAGGAAAAGGGCCACCTGGTCGCGTACGTGGGCGACGTGGTCGGCACGGGTTCGTCGCGCAAGTCGGCCACCAACTCGGTGCTGTGGTTCACGGGCGAAGACATCCCCTTCGTGCCGAACAAGCGCTTTGGCGGCGTGTGCCTGGGCAACAAGATCGCCCCGATCTTCTACAACACGATGGAAGACGCCGGCGCCCTGCCGATCGAACTCGACGTTTCCAAGATGGAAATGGGCGACGTGGTCGAACTGCGCCCCTACGACGGCAAGGCCATCAAGAACGGTGAAGTCATCGCCGAATTCGAGGTCAAGTCCGACGTGCTGTTCGACGAAGTGCGCGCCGGCGGCCGCATTCCGCTGATCATCGGCCGCGGCCTGACCGCCAAGGCCCGCGAAGCGCTGGGTCTGGCGCCCTCGACGCTGTTCCGCCTGCCCAAGGATCCGGTCGACTCCGGCCGCGGCTACACGCTGGCCCAGAAGATGGTCGGCCGTGCCTGCGGCCTGCCGGAAGGCAAGGGTATCCGCCCGGGCACCTACTGCGAACCGAAGATGACCTCGGTCGGCAGCCAGGACACCACCGGCCCGATGACCCGCGACGAACTGAAGGACCTGGCCTGCCTGGGCTTCTCGTCCGACCTGGTGATGCAGTCGTTCTGCCACACCGCCGCCTACCCCAAGCCCGTCGACGTCAAGACGCACCACACGCTGCCTGAGTTCATCAGCACGCGTGGCGGCGTGTCGCTGCGTCCCGGCGACGGCGTGATCCACTCGTGGCTGAACCGCATGCTGCTGCCCGACACCGTCGGCACCGGCGGCGACTCGCACACCCGCTTCCCCATCGGCATCTCGTTCCCCGCCGGCTCGGGCCTGGTGGCCTTTGCCGCCGCCACCGGCGTCATGCCGCTGGACATGCCGGAATCGGTGCTGGTCCGTTTCAAGGGCAAGCTGCAACCTGGCGTCACGCTCCGCGATCTGGTCAACGCCATCCCGCTGTACGCCATCAAGCAAGGCCTGCTGACGGTTGCCAAGCAAGGCAAGAAGAACATCTTCTCTGGCCGCATCCTGGAAATCGAAGGCCTGCCCGACCTGAAGGTCGAACAAGCCTTTGAACTGTCGGACGCCTCGGCCGAACGCTCGGCCGCCGGTTGCTCGGTGTTCCTGAACAAGGAACCGATCATCGAGTACATCAACAGCAACATCGTGATGCTCAAGTGGATGATCGCCAACGGCTACGAAGACGAGCGCACGCTGGGCCGCCGCATCAAGGCGATGGAAGCCTGGCTGGCCGACCCCAAGCTGCTGGAGCCGGACGCCGACGCCGAGTACGCCGCGGTCATCGAGATCGACCTGGCCGACGTGCATGAGCCCATCGTTGCCTGCCCGAACGACCCCGACGACGTCAAGACGCTGTCGGAAGTCGCCGGCGCCAAGATCGACGAAGTGTTCATCGGCAGCTGCATGACCAACATCGGCCACTTCCGCGCTGCGTCCAAGCTGCTCGAAGGCAAGCGCGACATCCCGGTCAAGCTGTGGGTCGCTCCCCCGACCAAGATGGACGCCACGCAACTGACCGAGGAAGGCCACTACGGCGTGTTCGGCACCGCCGGCGCACGCACCGAAATGCCGGGCTGCTCGCTGTGCATGGGCAACCAGGCGCAGGTCCGCGAAGGCGCGACGGTCATGTCGACCAGCACCCGCAACTTCCCGAACCGCCTGGGCAAGAACACGAACGTGTACCTGGGTTCGGCCGAACTGGCCGCCATCTGCTCGAAGCTTGGCCGCATCCCGACCAAGGACGAATACATGGCCGACATGGGCGTTATCAATAAGAGCGGCGACCAGATCTACCAGTACCTGAACTTCGACAAGATCGCCGACTACAAGGACGTGGCGGACGTGATCGAGGTCTGATCCCGACTCCCCTGACAGGCCTCGCGGCCTGAACAACGGCCCCGTGCAATCGCCCGGGGCCGTAATGAGATGGTCAGC